>JBCBGM010000001.1:0-278550 GCA_038526735.1 Pseudomonadota bacterium
ACGACGTTGTCCAGCATGGTATCAGCCAGCAGGCGCTTGAGCTTGGCGTTCTCGTCTTCGAGCGTCTTCAGTCTGGCAGACTCGGACACCTCCATCCCGCCATACTTGGCCTTCAGCTTGTAAAACGTAGCCGTGCTCAGGCCATGCCTGCGGCACACCTCAGCCGTCGGCATCCCGGCCTCCTGTTCCTTGATCATTCCGATGATCTGCGCCTCGGTGAAACGGCTCTTTCGCATATGTCTGCTCCTTCAGAGTTGGCGCAGACTCTACATCACAGTGAGGGATTTCGCGGGGGGCAGGTCACTGCCGAAATCTGCTGAATAATCCCAGTGTCAGTACGAACCCCACCGAAGGTCCCTTCATGGATCTCGCGAACCACCCGAAATCCGATCTGTTCAGCCGCCATCAATTGTCTTTGTTGCTTTCCGAGACTCCGTTGAACCATCGCCTCAACCTTATCAATCTCGGAGTTTCGGATGCGCTGCGACTGGGCAAATGCTACTGCGAACTCCAAATTATCAGGTGCACTCAAGCTGTCGACACCATAGAAATCTGCCGCGGCATCGTATCCGATTGAAAAAATCTCAGCTTTCATTTTGCGAAGAGAGATGAGGCGCTCTTCGAGAGTTGGAGGCGTAAGAGCAAGCCAAAGGTGTTCGGTGTACAGAGCCTTGGGCTCTGTCAGTTCCATCAGGTGCATGGCCCTTTACACTCTTTTGGTTACGAATTTCGCCCAACGCTCCATCAGGGCGCGTCGTTGGTCTAAGAGATCAGATCGGGCGTAGGCTCGTTCGACTTCACTGCCCACTTGGTGCGCCAAGCACATCTCCGCCACTTCGCGAGGTGCATTGGCCTCCTCGGTCGCCCAGTCTCTGAACGTTGAGCGAAACCCGTGGACGGTTGCATCGCCAACATCCATCCGCCTGAGCAGCATCAGCATCGACATGTTTGACAGCGGCGTGTGCCTTTTTTGACCCTCAAAAACATACACGGACCCAAGCGCTTTCAAGGGAAGCAACAGATCAATCATCGGTGGTGTAAGAGGGAAGCGGTGCGCCACGCCCATCTTCATCCGCTCACCGGGACAGACCCAGAGACGTTCATCAAAATTCACTTCGTCCCACCGCATTCCAAGCACCTCACCGGTCCGAGCAGCGGAGAGGCATGTGAATGCCAATGCTTTCGCGGCGACAGCCTCCCTCTTACTGAGAGCCGCAAAAAACTCGGGCATCTTGCGCCAGTCCAACGCGTCGTGGTGGGCCGCTTTCTTTCGAACGACTGGAAGAGCGCGCGCCTCCTTAAGAGCGGTGACCGGGTTCTCCCCCTCTCGGAAACCCTTAGAGCGGGCGACATCGAGGACGGTCTTGATACGCTGGAGCAAACGCTTCGCGGTTTCGTGCTTTTCGATCCAGATTGGCTGCACACACATCAGCACTTCAGGCTGTTGGATCGTGTTGACAGGCATGCGACCGATCTTATGGAACGCATAGTCCCGCAGCGTGTTGAGCCACTGCTGGCCGTGTTTAGCGTTCTTCCATGTTGGCAAGCGCTCAAGGTGAACCTGCTGGGCGAACTCCTCAAAGGTCGGGACGGCCAACTGAGCGTTGTACCGGGGATTGAGGCCTTGGCGCGCCATTCGACGATACTCAAGGGCCCGGTCGCGCGCCTGATTGAGCGTGACCAGATCAGCGCTGCCGAGGCCGAAGTCCGTGCGCAGCGGCGACCCTTTTCGGTTGCGCTGCCCCTTAACGACAACGCGCACGATCCAGCGCCGAGCACCGGACGAATCCACAACGAGGTAGAGCCCGTTGCCATCGCCGTGCCGGCCAGGCCCCAGATTCTCCACCAACCGCCGTGTCAGTTTTCCACTGAGCGCCATCTGTCATACCACAATTCGTACCACTCATTGTGGAAGATGGGGTGCAATCGACTGAAAACCAAACAGAGCGAACGGGGCAGGAAAAGCTCGTCTCGTCAGTGCTTTAAGCAACTGAGCGGCATTGATCGAAAATGTATGGAAGGGAGTGGTGGCGGACCGAGGAGGATTCGAACCCCCGACCCCCTGATTCGTAGTCAGGTACTCTATCCAGCTGAGCTATCGGTCCACAGCCGCGGGGGATACGGTGCTGCGGATTGGGATGCAAGGGGCAAAGTCAGCCTGATGTGCGCGAAGGTGTCACCGGATGGGGCAGAGTGATCTTAAACACCGTGCCTTCCGTCGAGGTTTCCAACAGCTCCAAAGAGCCGCGATGCCCGCGCACCAACTCAGCGGCGATCGCCAGTCCCAGCCCAGCGCCGCCGCGCCGTTGTGAGCCTTGGAACGGCTCAAACAGGTGCTCCAGTGCCTTGTTGGGCAGGCCAGGGCCGCTGTCCCGGATCAACAGGCAGCATTGCGCGCCGTCAACGCTGGACGAGATCGTCACGCAGCCACCGCCCGGCTGTGCCTCAATCGCCTGGCGGGCATTGCGCACGAGGTTGAGCAGGACCCGGTGCAACTGCTCCGGGTCCGCCTCCGCAAAGGCCTCGGCCTCCACTTCGTTGGCGAAGGAGACGCGCCCCTCACTGGCCAGCCGCTCGCTTTCCAGCACATCCTCCACCAACCCATGCAGCGCGACATTGCGCAGCTCGGGCTCTGGCTCTTCGGATTTACCGTAGGCGAGCGTGGCCTCACAGAGGTTCACCGCCCGATCAATGGCACCCACCAGCCGGGGGGCGGAACGTTTAACTGCGGGGTCTTCGGACTGTTCAAGTCGGTCCGCGACCAGCTGCGCGACAGTGAGCATGTTGCGCAGATCGTGGCTGATCTTGGCGACTGCACGGCCGAGCGCTGCGAGGCGATCTTTCTGCTTCAGTGCACTCACCACCCGTTCCTGCATATCGCGCAGAGCCGTTTCAGCCACCTGCAATTCGTGGATCGAGGCTTCGGGTGCGATCAGCCTGTCGGGGTCTTCTGGGTCTTTCTGAAACCGCGCCATATGGCGAACGACCCGGTCAATGGGCGCGGTGATAAACCGGCGCACGGCGAGAAAGAGCAGCGTGGCTGTCACCGCCGAGATAAACAGCGACAGGTAAAGAATACGCAGCGCATAATCCCGCAGCGCCACTCGCAATGGGCCCTCTTGCATCGTGATCTCGATGACGGCACCCCCCGCCTGCACGGGCGTTCCGACCACCCGGATTGTGCGCCCATCGTCATAAGGGAGTGCGATCAACGCGTCGCGGATCAACACGATCGGAGAGGCATCGCGCATGTCATAGGTCTCTGCCACTGGGTCGGGCATCGGAGTGGAGAGCACCAGCTCTCGCACCGCATTCCGCCGCAAGACAATGTTGATCACGCCAGCGTTGGCCAAAAGCTCCGCCTCAAGCGCGGGGGCGACCATGTCATTCGGGGTGGCCAAAAGCGCGAGCGAGGCGATCTGCGCCCGCTCCAGTCGCTCTTGCAGATAATCCGCCCTGAACCGCGCCACCGAGGGCACAAAGATCGCGACTTCAGCGATCATCACAAAGATGACCGTCAAAAGCAGCAACCTGCCAGAGAGAGAGTTGAAACGCATCGCAGCCTTGGTGTTTCGCTGCGCGGAAGGTATGTTGACTGGGCGCAGTCCTCAAGCGCGGTCCTTGCCTGCGAGACACATCTCACTTACGCACCCTGCATGTTTGACGATAACGACCTGCCCTCGCTGCTTTCTGGCGCGCCGCAAAGCACGTCGTTTCGCAAGCTGCGCAAACGGATCATCAGGCAAACCCGCGAAGCGCTAGAGACCTACGGCATGGTCACGCCCGGCGATCGCTGGCTGGTGTGCCTGTCGGGTGGCAAAGACAGCTACACTCTGCTGGCAGCACTGATCGAGCTCAAATGGCGCGGGCTGTTGCCGGTGGAGTTGCTGGCCTGCAATCTCGATCAGGGGCAGCCCGGGTTTCCGGCAACGGTCTTGCCAGCGTTTCTTGAGCGACACGGCATTTCCCACCGGATCGAGTACCAAGACACCTACTCTATCGTGACTGACAAAGTGCCAGAGACGGCCACCTACTGCGCGCTCTGCTCGCGGCTCCGGCGCGGCCATCTTTATCGGGTCGCGCGGGAGGAGGGATGCTCTGCCGTCGTCCTCGGCCATCACCGCGATGACATCCTTGAGACCTTCTTCATGAACCTCTTTCACGGCGGGCGTCTGGCCGCGATGCCGCCGAAACTCTTGAACGAGGAGGGAGACGTGCTGGTGCTGCGCCCGCTCTCGTTCGTGGCGGAGGCGGATTGCGAGGCGTTTGCCCGCGCGATGGAGTATCCGATCATCCCTTGCGATCTTTGTGGTAGCCAAGACGGGCTGCAACGCCAGCAGGTCAAAGCGATGATTAACCAGTGGGAGGCAAACCGCCCCGGGCGGCGGCAGGTAATGTTCCGCGCCTTGATGAACGCGCGCCCCTCGCAACTCGCGGACCCTGATCTCTTCGATTTCGCCAGTCTTCGCCCTGGCCCTTAACGCTCTATTCACCGCCGATAGGGATGCTCCGGCCACTGCCTCGGAGTCCCCATGGCCAAGCGCCCGCTCATCTTTGACCCCCGCCGAGAAGCCGCCCTGCGCATCGGTCGCCAAGCCCGGCGCGGGTATAGCTTTTCGTTTCTGCTGATCGGAGTTCTGGCGGCAACCAGTTTTGCCCTGACCATGGGCGCGATCCGCGATCAAAGCACTCATATCGAGCAACTCCACCTCGCCCGCGCGAAAGAGGCCGCCATTCAGCAAGTGGGCTTGTTGGCGGCCCGCTATCAAAGCGCGCAGGAGCCTGGGCAGCAGGCGCAGTTGCGCAACGCACTCCTGCGTGCCCGTGACGATGTCTTTGAGCTGCATGAGCGGCAAGTGCGGGGCGATGTGCAGCTTGGCATCCCACCCATGACAGCGCCCGAGTTGCGGCAGCTCTATTTTGACCAACCCGACCAGGTGGATTTTCAGATCCGCCGCTTTGTGCGCCTAACAGACCTCGTGCTCGCCGCCCCTCGCGCGCGGGTGAACGATGATCTGATTTTTCAGATTGTTGAGATGGCTGGGCAGAGCCTGCCCAACGCGCTGCAACGCGTTGTTCGGTTTCACGAAGATCGCGCCAATGGTGCAGTCAGTTGGTTGGGGGAGCTGGCGATTTGGCTTTTTGGGGCCACGCTGAGCGTGCTCGCCGGCGCGGGCCTCTTTGTGTTTCGCCCGCTGGTGCAAGGGGCAGTCACGCGCACGCTTGCACTGTTTGACGCGGAGGATGAGATCAAATTCACCGCAGAGCATGACCGCCTTACGGGCCTGCCCAACCGGTTGGGCGTGCGCGAACTTTTTGAGCAGCGCGTCAAGTTTCGGCCCGGGCAACACGTCACGGCGCTACAAATCGACCTGATCAACTTTGCCACGCTGAACGAGACGCACGGCCATGACATCGGCGACACGGTGCTCAAAACCTCTGCCAAGCGCTTGAAAGAGATTGTGCGCAACTCCGATATCGTCGCCCGCATCGGCGGTGATGACTTTGCCGTCGTCCTGCCCAATGGCGCGGATCAGGCGGATGTGTTGGCGCTGTGCGATCGCATCAACACCAGCCTCTCCGCCCCCATCGCCATCGGCGAGGACGATTCGGTGCGCATCAGCTGCCACGTCGGTGTCGCGCAGGAAGATGCCGAGCATGTGGATTATGAGCGTCTGATGACGAGCGCGGGCATCGCGCTGCATGACGCGCAATCCAAAGGTAATGACGCGGGCGTCACGGTCTATGCCCCAACCATGCGCACCGAACTCGAAGAGCGCGACAGGACGCTCCAAGAGCTTGAGGAAGGGTTGGAGCGGGGCGATGTCTTCCCCTTCTTCCAACCTCAAATCCGGGCAGAAACTGGCGCAATCTCTGGCTTTGAGGCGCTGGTGCGCTGGCAACACCCCGAGCGCGGGCTAATCCCGCCCTTCAAGTTTCTTGACGTGGCAGAGGAGGGCGGGCTTGGCATGCGGCTGGGTGAAATCGTGCTCCGCCGCGCCCTTGAGGCCCTGCAACGGTGGGATGCAGCCGGGTTTTCAGTGCCGCAGGTGGGGGTAAACTTCTCCTCCGGGCAGCTCCAAGACGATGCAATCGTTGAGCATATAAAGCTGGAGGTGGACCGGCTCGATCTTGAGCCAAAACGCCTGGGCATCGAGATTCTTGAGACGGTGATGATCGAGAATGACGACAACGATGTCGTCAAAAACGTCCTAAGGCTGAAGGCGGCGGGCTTTCAGATCGAGCTGGACGACTTTGGCACCGGCCATGCCTCAATCTCAAACCTGCGCCGCTTCAAGGTGGACCGGGTCAAGATCGACCGCGGCTTTGTCACCAGCATCGACAGCGACCGCGACCTCCGCAAAATGACCCTCGCCATGGTCAAAATGGCCGAGGGGCTGGGCATCGAAGCGCTCGCTGAGGGGGTGGAGACGCCGGGCGAGCGGGAAACCCTCATCTCCATGGGCGTGCATGACCTGCAAGGATACGGCATCGGCCGCCCCATGCCCTTTGCCGAAACGCTGGGCTGGTTGACAGAAAACCAGCTCTACCAACAGACCCGCCAACGCCGCCGCGTCAGCTAGCCGGGCGTTTCCACACAGCAGCCAGCGCCGCCATGCCGCCCCAAAACCGCTTGACCTTCAGGGGTAGCGCCTGTTGAACCCGTCCCCATATCCACTGACAGCGACAAGCTTTGGGACGACATAATGAACGATGAGAGCCGCAATCTCATTTTGGCGACAGCGCTCAGCGTTGCCGTCTTGCTGCTATGGTTTGTTCTGTTTCCACCGCCAGAGCCTGAGCCCACCCAAACGGCCCAGCCCCTCGACACCACCACCGCGCCGCTGACCACCGACGGTGTCGCCAGCGCGCCCCCCGCAGTGGCAGGCCAAAGCAGCACAACCGTCGCTACCAGCGCCGAACCCGCGCTTGAAACCGACCGCATCGACATCCGCACTGCGCGCCTCTCAGGCTCTATTGCACTTACGGGCGGGCGCATCGATGATCTGCACCTGACCGACTATTTCGTCACGCTCGAGCAGGAAGAGACGGTCACCCTCCTTTCGCCCGCGGGCACCGGCAACGCCTATTACGCGATCCACGGCTGGATCCCGACCGCCGCCCTGGGCCGTGACGGCGTGCCCAACGCCTCCACCCCGTGGCAGGTCGAAAGCGGCAGCGAGTTGACGGAGACCTCCCCCGTGACCCTGCGCTGGGACAATGGCGCCGGCCTGATCTTCCGCAAAACCATCTCGGTCGATGAGAACTACATGTTCGAGGTGCGCCAGTCGGTTGAAAACCAGACCGGCACTGATTTGCGCCTCGCCCCCTACGGCATCATCGCCCGCCACGGCCTGCCCGACGACCGGATCAACTTTTACATCCTGCCCGAAGGGGTCGTGCGCAAGTCGGACGGTGAGATCAACGAGATCGACTATGACGACATGCCCGATTTCGACTTTGACCCCCGCGAGGGCGGCGCAGTTGAGATCGTCAGCACCGAGAGCAACGGCTGGATTGGCTTCACTGACAAATACTGGATGACCACGCTCATCCCCACACCCGGCCTGCCCTTCACCTCGGTCGTCAAATACACCCAAGCCAGCGACACCTACCAAACCGATGTGCGCATGGCGCCAATCGTTGTGCCGGCTGGGGCGACCGCAGAGAGCGTCTCAAGCCTCTTTGCCGGCGCAAAAGAGGGTGCAACCATCTCGATGTACGAGACGGAGCGCAATGTTGAGCGGTTCATAGACTCCATCGACTGGGGCTGGTTCTTTTACTTCACCAAGCCGATCCACTGGGCGCTCGTCGCGCTCGACGGCATCACCGGCAATATGGGTGTCGCGATCATTCTCCTGACGCTGATCATCAAACTGATCCTGCTGCCGCTGGCGTGGAAGTCTTACTCGTCGATGGCGAAAATGAAGGCGCTTCAGCCCGAGATGGAGAAGATCAAAGAGCGCGCGGGCGATGACCGCCAAAAGCTCCAGACCGAAATGATGGAGATGTACAAGAAGAACAAGGTCAACCCGGCCTCGGGCTGTCTGCCAATTTTAGTGCAGATCCCGATCTTCTTTTCGCTCTACAAGGTGCTGTTCGTTGCGATCGAGATCCGCCATGCACCCTTCTTTGGCTGGATCGATGACCTCGCCGCACCCGACCCTACCTCGATCTGGAACCTGTTTGGCGCCCTGCCCTACGACGTGAGTTTCATCCCGCAGATCATGGCTTTGGGCGTGTGGCCGCTGCTCTTGGGCATCTCGATGTACCTGCAGCAAAAGCTCAACCCGGCCCCGACTGACCCGATGCAGGCGCAGATCTTTGCGTGGCTGCCGTGGGTCTTCATGTTCATGCTGGGCAGCTTTGCGAGCGGTCTGGTGATCTACTGGGTGGCCAACAACTTCATCACCTTCGCGCAGCAGTACCTGATCATGCGGCAACAGGGTGTGAATGTTGATGTCTTGGGCAACATCAAAGCCGGGATAAAACGAAAGAAACCGGCGACCAAATGAAGGTCGCCGCGCTCTACCGCCACCCAATCAAGGGCATCGGCGTCGAGGCGCTAGACCAGGTCGCGCTCACCGTCGGCGACTGCGTACCCTACGACCGGCACTGGGCCATCGCCCAAGACGGTGCGCATTTTGACACCGCCGCCCCCGCTTGGGTGCCCTGCCGCAACTTTGTGCGCGGGGCGAAAGCGCAAACCCTCATGGCGATCACCGCCCAGATGGAGGGGGAGAGCATCACGCTCTCGCACCCGGATCGCCCCACCATCACCCTCCACCCCGAGGAAGATGCCGAGCATCTGATCGACTGGCTCCGCCCGCTCTATCCTGACAACCGCCCGGCCCCCGCGGCCGTCGTCAAAGCCGGGCGTGGGATGACCGACAGCGACTTTCCCTCGGTCTCGGTTCTCAATCTCGCGTCACTCCGCGCTATTAGCCAACGCGCGGGCGCTCCGCTCGACCCGCGGCGCTTTCGCGGCAACATCTGGTTGGAAGGGCTGCCGCTGTGGGAAGAGTTTGAGTGGGTGGGCAAGACCCTCACCATCGGCACCGCCAAGCTTGAGGTCAAAGAGGTCATCACCCGCTGCCGCGCAACCCATGGAAACCCTGAGACGGGGAAAGCGGATGTCGATGTACTGCGCACGCTTGAAACTTTTGGCCATCAGGAGTTTGGCGTCTACGCCACCGTGGTCGAGGCCGGAGAGATCGCGCGCGGCGATGACGCCACGCTCTAGGCAACACCCCGCGCATCCGCTAAGCCCCGCGCGATGAACCTGCCCTTCGATATCGCCCCAGAGGCCGACGCCGACAGCCTTGAGCAGGGCCGCAAGCTCTTTGCAGGCCCTGTAGACTTTCTCAAAGGCGTGGTCGCGATGTCAGGCCTGCCCCCGGCTGACCGGGTCGAGGTGTGCTTTGCCGGCCGCTCCAACGTGGGCAAATCCAGCCTGATCAACGCGATCACGGGGCGCAAGGCGCTCGCCCGCGCCTCCAACACGCCGGGGCGAACGCAGGAGATCAACTTCTTCACCCTTGGCACTGAGCGCTACCTGGTGGATCTGCCCGGTTATGGCTATGCCAAGGCCCCCAAGGCCAAAGTCGATGAGTGGCAGACCCTGCTCAAAGCCTACCTGCAAGGCCGCCCCACGCTGCGCCGCGTCTTTTTGCTGATCGACGGGCGGCATGGGGCCAAGGCGGTGGACAATCAGATTATGTCGCTTCTCGACAGTGCTGCTGTGACCTTTCAGGTCGTACTCACAAAGGCCGACAAGCCCAAGCGCGGCGACATGGAGGCAGCCCTTGCCGCCACCCGCGCTGCCCTACAAAAACACCCCGCCGCCTACCCTGAGCTGCTGCTCACCTCGTCAGAGACCGGCGCGGGCATCCCAAATCTGCGCGCCACCATCGCGCGCCTGGAGAGTTGAGAGATGGAGAAGTCTTCGGCCATGAAACGCGATTGGATCGGCACCGCACGCACCCTCTCTGAAGCGCTCCCCTACCTGCAGCGGTACGACGGCGCGACGGTGGTGATCAAGTTTGGCGGCCATGCCATGGGCGATGCGGAGGCGATGTCCAGCTTCGCCCGTGATCTGGTGCTGATGAAGCAATGCAATGTCCACCCCATCGTGGTGCATGGCGGCGGCCCGCAGATCAACGAGATGCTCTCGCGCCTCGCGATTGAGTCGAGCTTTGTCGACGGCAAGCGCGTGACCGATGCCGCGACGGTCGAAGTGGTGGAGATGGTGCTGTCGGGCCGCATCAACAAATCCATCGTGCAGGCCATCAACGATCAGGGCGGCAAGGCCGTCGGCCTTTCTGGCAAAGACGCCAAGCTGATGATTTGCGAAAAGGCCACCAAGACCGTCAAAGACCCCGACAGCAACGTCGAAAAGGTCCTCGATCTGGGCTTTGTGGGCACCCCGGTTGAGATCAACCCAGACGTCCTCACCAACTTCCGCGACAGTGATTTTATCCCCGTCGTCGCCCCCGTCGCCATGGGCCGCAACGGAGAGACCTTCAACGTCAACGGAGATACCGCCGCCGGAGCCATCGCCGGGGCAATGCAGGCAGATCGGCTTCTGCTGCTTACCGATGTGGCTGGCGTGAAAGACGCTGATGGCGATGTCATCACTGATCTGACCTCTGAAAACGTGCGCGACATGATTGCCACCGGCACCATCGCGGGCGGCATGATCCCGAAAACCGAAACCGCGATGGATGCCGTCGCCCATGGCGTTGGGGCCGTGGTCATCCTCGACGGGCGCGCGCCGCACGCGTGTCTGCTGGAGTTGTTTACAGATCAGGGTGCGGGCTCCATCATCAAGCGATGACCCTCGATCAGATCACCGCACTCTGCGCGCCGCACGGGCTGATGCCCATGGCGGTGGCCGAAGAGGGTGCGGGCTCTGTGGTGCTGCTTGGGCCAGACAACCGCGTCTTTTGGCGTGGCTTTTCACGCAGCCCAGAAGCCAAAGATGGCACGCCACACCCGCTCGACCGATGGTCAAAGAGGGTGATCACAGCCCTCGCGGTTCAGCTGAACGCAACACCCGTGTTCCCGTGCGAGGGGCCACCCTATGCGCCGTTTCTGCGCTGGGCATCTGAGAGCGGCAGCGTCTGGCCTTCCCCCATCGGTCCGTTCGTGGGAGCCGAAACCGGGCTTTGGATCTCGTTTCGCGGCGCGCTTATTCTTGCCGAACGGCTCCCCAAGAAACCCGAGACAGAGGCACCCTGCCAAACCTGCGCACGGCCCTGCACCCAAGCCTGCCCGGTGGGCGCCTTCGAGGGGGGCCGCTATGACGCTGACCGTTGCCGCGCGCATATCGCAACGCCGGCGGGGCAGGTCTGCCTCACCAAAGGGTGCCTCGCCCGTGCCGCCTGCCCGGTGGGACCAGACTTCGCCCCCCCACCCGCGCAAGCCGAGTTGCATATGACGGCGTTTCTGAATAGCTCCGTAACCTCTTGATTGTGACACCAAACTTCGACCGAATTCCTCAATGAAAAGAATCGTGCTTATTCGCCATGCGAAGTCGTCCTGGGCGGACGATGCTCAAGACGATCTCGACCGTCCCCTCAATCAACGGGGTCGCATCGCCGCTCCCATCATCGGGACGTGGCTCGCGGATCATAAGTTAAAGCCCGATTTCACCTGGCTCTCCCCGGCGACGCGCTGTCAGGAGACTTGGGAACGGGTGAGTGTGGAGTTTGGCAAAAAGCCCGAAGTTCAGACGCACCGCGCCCTCTACATGGCTGACCCGAAAACGACGCTGGAAATCATTAAGCTGTCAGATGACGAGGCTGACACTGTGGCCGTTGTTGGCCATCAACCCGGCATCGGCGCGACCACCCGAAAGCTCGCTGACGGCAAAGAGAGCGAGACGCTCTCGCGCGCTTACCGCAAGTTTCCGACGGCGGGCGTTGCTGTCTTAGAGGCGGACATAAAGTCTTGGGACAAGCTCAAATTCGGCGAGGCCAAGTTCAAGCATTTCGTGATGCCAAAAGAACTGATCTAGAGCGCTGACTGGAATGAGACTGGCATGCCACCGGGCGCTGTCAGCATAAAAACCCGCTCCCCATGCATATCGAACGGCCCCTGCGGCTCGAGCCCATTGGCGCGGGCATTCTCTGCATAGGCCTCTGCGTCATCAACGATGATCTGCAGCATGGTGCCCGCGGGCATCTGCTCACCGGCTGCCCAAACCTGGATCATGCTCGCATCAGAACCTGCCGTATAAGACTCGCCCTCAAACGCATCGACGGCGTCGCCCAGCGTTTCTCGCAAGTCCATCGGGGCGAGGCCGAGCTTTTGCAGCATCCCATTAAACCCGCCCGCATCCTCTGCGGGCGCGACATGTACAAAGCGATGTCCAATCACTTTCATGGCAGGCTCCTTCCATCTGCCGGAAGCCTAACACGAAAAAGCGCCCCGGAGGGCGCTTTTTGCATCTGAAGACAAGACTGAAATCAGTGACCGAGGATTTGGCTCAAGAACAGCTTCGTCCGGTCCGATTTGGGGTTCGTGAAGAACTCCTCCGGCTCGTTTTGCTCCACGATCTGGCCCGCATCCATAAAGATCACGCGGTCCGCGACCTGGCGCGCAAAGCCCATTTCGTGGGTCACGCAGAGCATGGTCATGCCCTCTTGCGCGAGATCGACCATGGTATCGAGCACCTCTTTGATCATCTCAGGGTCGAGCGCCGAGGTCGGCTCGTCAAAGAGCATGATCCGCGGGCGCATGCAAAGCGAACGGGCAATCGCCACACGCTGCTGCTGACCGCCCGAGAGCTGACCCGGATACTTCAGTGCCTGATCGGGAATTTTCACCTTCTCAAGGAAGTGCATCGCCACTTCCTCCGCCTCTTTCTTGGGCGTCTTGCGGACCCAGATCGGCGCGAGAGTGCAGTTCTCGAGGATCGTCAGATGCGGGAAGAGGTTAAAGTGCTGGAACACCATCCCAACTTCCGAGCGGATCTTGTCGATGTTCTTGAGGTCAGACGACAAGATCGTGCCATCCACCTCGATCTTGCCGCGCTGGTGCTCTTCCAGCGCATTGATGCAGCGAATGAGCGTGGATTTACCGGAGCCCGAAGGCCCGCAAATCACGATGCGCTCGCCGCGCTGCACTGTGAGGTTGATGTCCCGCAGCACGTGAAAGTCACCGTACCACTTGTTCATTCCGGTGATGGTGATTGCCACCTCATCCGACATCGCGGAGGAGGCTGCCTCCATTTCGGTTGCTGAATCAGTCATGTGCAGTCCTCCTTACCGGTGATCCGTCGCGAGCTTACGCTCGAGATACTGCGAGTATTGTGAGATGCCGTAGCAGAAGATGAAGAACAGCAGCGACGCGAAAGCGAAGAGCTCCCAGTAGATGCCGTTCCAGTCGGTTGAGCTGAGGAGTGGGCCGCGAATGAAGCCCACCATGTCAAACATCGAGATCACCGACACCAGCGTGGTGTCTTTAAACAACCCGATAAAGACGTTCACGATGCCCGGGATCGAGATTTTCAGCGCTTGGGGCATGATGATCAGCCGGATTGCCTGCCAGTAATCCAGGCCCATGGCATCCGCCGCCTCGTACTGACCGCGCGGAAGCGCTGCCAGACCACCGCGGATCACCTCGGCGATATAGGCGGCCGAGAACATCGTCACCATGATGATCACACGCAGGAACAGGTCGAAGTTTGTTCCCGGCGGCAGGAAGAAGGCCAAAATCACCGAGGCCACGAACAAGAGCGTGATCAGCGGCACGCCGCGGATAAACTCGATAAAGACGACGCAGATCCCCTTGATGATGAAGAGGTTCGACTGTCGCCCAAGCGCCAGCAAAATCCCCAGCGGCAGCGAGAAAGCAATTGACGTCAGGCCGATCACGAAATTGGTCGTGAACCCGCCAATGTCCCGGCTTTCGACCGACTCCAGCCCGATGGGCAAGACGCTCGACAATCCGCCAGCGACCGCGCCGCCGATGAATAGCCACCAGATGATCCCCGCAAAGGCACCCCCGATCAGCCCCAGCACGAAGGATCGATCGCCGATCAAGCGGAAGACCACATACCACAGCGCAAAACCCGCCAGCGTGCTGATCGGCCCCCAAATCGTCCCACCCCAGATCAGCCAGTAAGCCACAAAAGGGAAGACTGCAGTGAAGGCGAACAGCTGGCGCGGCACGGCATTGAAGAGCACGGGCGCAATCGCGACGAACAACAGCAAGAAGGCGAGGTTGATCCGCCAAATTTGGTCAGCGGGATAGAAACCGTAAAGAAGCTGCCGCCAGCGATCATCGATCACCGCAAAACAGCCGCCACCCGTTCCTTCCAGCACCACACGGCAGCGCTGGATGAGTGTCGAGTTCTCCATGCCTGAGAGCATGGGGTTCGTTGCCGGATCAAGCGTGTCGAGCGACCACACGCCAAAGAAAAGCCACGGAACCGCAGCCGATAGGATGTAGTAGATCGCAACCAGCGAAATAGCCGTCAGCAGTGTGCCCGAGAACCCGTTGAACAGGTTCTCACGCAGCCATTTCGTCACCCCAGCCTCAGACGCCGGCGGCGGCGAAGGGGGGATTTGCTCTTTCTGTACGAAGGAGATGTCAGACATATCAGCGCTCCTTCAGCTTAACGGCGTTGTTGTAGATGTTCATCAGGAACGAAATCGACAGCGAGATCGTCAGATAAAAGAGCATCAGCAACAGCACGCATTCCATCGCCCGCCCGGTCTGGTTGAGCGTGATGCCCCCCAGCGTCGCCGTCAGGTCAGGATAGCCCACGGCAATGGCCAGCGATGAGTTCTTCGTAATGTTGAGATACTGCGAAATCAGCGGCGGAATGATCACCCGCAGCGCTTGCGGCAGGATGACAAGGTTCATCGTCATGCCAGAGCGCAGGCCCAGCGCACTCGACGCTTCGGTCTGCCCTTTCGAGATCGCGAGGATCCCTGCGCGCACGTTCTCAGCGATGAATGCACCGGTGTAGACCGTCAGCGCGAACCACAGGGCAATGAGCGACCCCAGCACCTGTATCCCGCCTTGGAAGTTGAAGCCGCGCAGGGCTGGATACTCCAGGCTGATCGGCGTGCCCATCACCACAAAGGCAAGCGTGGTCGGCACCACAAAGATGCCGAGGCTGATCCAACCCACGGGCAGCAGGGTGCCAGTGCGGTAGAGCAGGTTGCGCGCGTAGCGGCGGAACACGAAGATGCCGATCACCGACAAGATGAACACGGCAACCACAACCGCTGAGCCCGTCTCCCAAATCGGCTTCGGGATATAGACACCGCGGTTCGTGAACGCGACGCTTTCACTGAACAGCATTGAGGCTGTGGCGTTGTCGCCACGAAACTCGCGCGGTTGCGGGAAGACGTTAATGACGACCCCGATGATGATCAGGATCCATACCAGCAGCGGCACGTTCCGGAAAATCTCAACGTAGAATGACATCAGCTTTGAGATCAGCCAGTTGTTCGACAGCCGCAAAATACCGGCAATCACACCCAGAACAGTCGCCGAAACAATCGCAAGGAAGGACACCAGCAAGGTGTTCAGCAATCCAACGAAAGCGGCGGTCAGATGCGGTGATTGCGAGTTATACGCGATCATCGACATCGAAATATCGTAGCCCGAGGGGGCCCCGAAGAAACCAAAGTCGATGTCCTGGCCCTGCGCTGCAAGGTTCGTGACGGCGTTTGAAATCAGCCAGCCGAAAAACAAACACACACAAATGATGGCTATGAGCTGGATCGTGACGGCGCGATAGCGCGTGTCGTAGATAAGCTGACTAAGCCGGAATGGCTCGTTGCCCTGGTCCGGTATAGCGGTCATGTCCGCTCCTCGTCTCTGTCGGGTGGTCCGCGGTGGTCTTTAGAGCGCCTCATGTCCCCAGAAGGTGCCGTGCCCCGTCGGTAATACTATTTTCCGCTGTAAAACGGAGAAGGGCGCGCCAGTGTGGCGCGCCCCAAAGTTGATCAAATCAACGGAACGGCGGGGAGTAGATCAGGCCGCCGTCGCCCCACTGAGCGTTCAGGCCACGGGCCAGACCGATCGGGGTGGATTCGCCGATGTTGCCTTCAAAGATCTCGCCGTAGTTGCCCTGCGTGGAGATCGCGCGGAACGCCCACTGCGGGTCAAGGCCGAGCATCGCGCCGAGGGTGCCCTCGGTGCCCAGCAGACGGTTGATCTCTGGCGTGGTCGGGTCTGCCGACGCGGCCAGGCTGGTGACGTTTGCGGAGGTCACGCCGAGCTCTTCAGCAGAGATCAGAGCGTTAAGCGTCCAGCGCACGATGTCGCCCCACTGGTTGTCGCCGTGGCGCACGAGCGGGCCGAGCGGCTCCTTGGAGACGATCTCAGGCAGGATCACGTGACCGGTCGGATCCGGGAAGGTCGCGCGGGTTGCGGCCAGGCCGGAAGCGTCCGTGGTGTAAACGTCGCAAGCACCTGCGAGGTATTGCTGCTGCGCTTCTGCGTTGGTCTCGATCGGAACCGGCTCGTAGCTGATGCCGTTCGCGCGGAAGAAGTCCGCAAGGTTCAGCTCGGTGGTGGTGCCGGTCTGGATGCAGACGGTGGCGCCATCAAGCTCGGTCGCGGAGGTCACGCCCAGATCGCCAGGAACCATGAAGCCCTGACCATCGTAGTAGTTGATGCCCACGAACTCAAAGTTCAGGTCGACATCGCGCGAGAAGGTCCAGGTGGTGTTCCGTGCGAGCATGTCGATCTCACCGGAGTTCAGCGCGGTGAAGCGCGTCTTACCAGTGGTCGGGATGAACTCGACGAGCGACGGATCGCCAAGAACGGCAGCTGCCACAGCGCGGCAAACCGAAACGTCGAAGCCTTCCCACTCGCCGGATGCGTCGGGTGCAGCAAAGCCCACGAGACCGGTGGACACGCCGCAGCGCAGCTCACCACGCTCACGGACCTGATCAAGTGTCTGTGCAGACGCCGCGCCAGCTACGAGAGCGGCAACGGTGGCAGCACCGAGAAATACGGATTTGTTCATTGAGAACCTCTTCCCTGTTTTCCGTTAAGCTGAATTCAATCATTCAGCCCGGTTATCAGCCCCATCACGGGCCGTGACGGGCCGTGACGGGATTTGGTCACGCACTCTCTAGGTCGTCAAGGCCAGCCGACGCAAAAATGCCTCAATAATAGACAGCGCACGTCACTGCATAGAATTTGCCGAAAATGCCGCCCTTAGTGGCGCAAATATACGCAAAAAAATCCGCTCTGACCTGAGAAACGCAGCCCCCATCGATCATAGGCCATGGTGTGCAGTCTTTTTGGAGAATGATTCGCGATTTCACACGTCACAGATCGAAAATCATGCAGGTCGTGGAGCCTGTGGCATAGGTCTTTCCATCCTCAACCCCAACCATTTTGCCCTCGGCCGTTGCGGTGCGCCGACCCACATGGATTGTCTCTCCGATCGCCTCCACAGCGCCGCTGTCAAAGCGCAAGGGACGCAGGATGTTGATCTTGTATTCCAGCGTTGTGTAGGCGCGCCCTTTGGGCAAATGGGTCTGCACTGCGCAGGCCATACAGCTGTCAAGAAGCGTGCCAAACCACCCGCCATGGATCGAGCCGATGGGGTTCATCGCGTCGAAATGTGGCTCTCCGGTAAACACCACGCGGCCCACGGCAACATGGGTCATCCGGTAGTGCAGAGCGCGCGCGATGGGGGGCGCGGGCAAGCGCCCCTCTTTGATGCCGGTGATAAACTCCAGCCCCGAGAGCTCCGCAATCTGCGCCGGGGTCATCAACTCTTCGGGGCCGGCGGGCCATTTCGGTTGGGTCATGCTCAAGCCTCCCTCACCAGCGCGAGCAGGCGCGCGGCGGCATCAAAATCTGCGCGTTTATGCGACGCCATCTCGGCGGCCTCTTCATCCACGCCCCATTGCTCTTCTTGCCAGGTCTCATCAATGCGCGAGAGCGGCCAGGCCTCCTCCGCCGAGAGCCTCCCGGAAGACACAGCAAGGCCCAGCACCAGCGAGCCCGTCAAAGCGATCAAGTCATGCAGCGCAGTCAGCTCAAAATCATCATGCGCATCCACCGCCCCAAGCAACCGCGACAGCGCGGTGACGTCTTGTGACTTGAACATAACCCCGACCACAGGCTGAAGGCGCGCAGCAAATACCTCCTCCGCCCAATCCAACAGCTCATCCCATGCAGCGGCCTGACGGGCTGCAAGGGCTACCGGGCTCTCAGCGCGGTAGCAGATCAGATCGGTCCCGCCATATTCCGCAAGCATCGCGACCACGTCGGCACGCTGCGGGCCCACCTTGTCGATCGCCGAGTTCGCAGCGCGGGTGAGCGGCATCGTGGCGGGTTTCACCTCATCACTCTGCGCCTCCCACTCCTGCGTGACCGCCTGCGCGAGCGCGCGGGACGGGATAATCAGCGGCGATTTTGCCGGGGTTCGCACCATGCGACCGTCGAGCAAAATCGCATAGCCACCCTCAACCGCCTCGGCCTTCGCCTCTTTCCAGAACTTTTTAGCTGACCACCCGCTCATAGCGCCGGCTCTTTCAACGCATCCATCAGCGCGCGCGCGTCATCCACAATCACATCCGCCCCCGCCTCTTTCAGCCGCGCCACCGGGTGATACCCCCAGCTCACGCCGATGCCCCGCACACCCGCCGCGCGGGCCATCTCCATATCAAAGCTCGTGTCGCCGATCATCACCGCCTGACTTGCCGCGACCCCCACATCCGTTAAGGCCGCCTCAATCATCGCCGGATGCGGTTTTGAGGGATGCAGGTCAGCGGTTTGAAGCGTGGCGAACATCCCGGCAAAATCATGTGCGGCAAAGAAATGGTCCAGCCCGCGCCGCGCCTTTCCGGTGGCCACCCCGAGGAAGGTTTCATCCTCCTGCGCCAACGTTTCCAGAACCTCCCGCAGCCCCGGATAAAGCGGCGCTGCCGCCTCGCCGCCCATCTCTTCGCGCAAAACGATGAAGTGGGCTTTGTAGGCCTCAACCATCCGCTCGATCTCTGCCGTAGTCGCAGATGGCCGCAACCGCTGCATCGCCACCGGCAGCGAGAGCCCGACGATGGAGAGCGTCTCCTCCCGGCGCGGCGCCTCCCAGCCCATCGCCTCGAATGCCGCCGTCATCGCAGAGGTGATCAGCACCTGGCTGTCGATCAGCGTGCCATCAACGTCGAAGATGATTAGGCGCATTCAGTCCTCATCCTCAAACGGGTCGAAGGGGATGCGCGTCTCCCAGCCAAACACCTCCCAAGTCTTGGCCATGTGGTCGGGCAAGGGTGCCACAAAGGTAAGCGTCGCGCCGGTGTCTGGATGCGGCAGCCGCAGCCCCCGCGCGTGGAGGTGCAGCTTGCGAGAGATCGCGCCACCCAGCTGCGCGCCCCATCCGTCACCATCATTCACCTGCGCGTTGGTGCCGTACTTGCCGTCGCCCACAATCGGATTGCCCAGCTCCGCCATATGCGCCCGCAGTTGATGCGTGCGGCCCGTCACCGGCACCATCGCCACCCAGGCCACGCGCTTCGCCGCCGCCTCGATCACCGTGTAATCGGTGGTTGCGTGCTTTGCGCCGGGCGTTTTGGCAACCTCATCCGGGTGCAGCGCAACCATCTTTTCGCCCGCGCCATGCGGCCCGTGCCCCGCCTGCTTGACGAGCCCGTACCGGATCGTGCCGGCCTGCGGAGAGGGCACGCCCGCGACGGCTGCCCAATAAATCTTGCGCGAAGCACGGCTCTGAAACGCCTTCGCCAACGCCGCCGCCGCCCGGCCGGTGCGCCCCAAGACCAGAACGCCCGAGGTGTCTTTGTCGAGCCGATGCACCAGCTTTGGCGCGGCCCCCTCAAACGCCAACGCTGCCGCGAGCCCATCCACGTGCCGCCCGGCCTGCCCTGAGCCGCCTTGCACCGGCAAACCGGCGGGTTTGTTCAATGCGATGACCGAGGCATCCCGGTAGATCACCGTATCGCGGATCATCTCGGCATCCGCATCGCTGATCTTTGGCGCGGTCTTAATCGCCGGGGCCGCCGCATCGGGCAACGGCGGCACGCGCAGGCTTTGCCCCTCGGCCAAGCGGTCAGATGCCTTCACCCGCCCACCATCGAGGCGGATCTCCCCCTTGCGGCACATCTTTTCGATGCGCCCCTGCGTGACTTGCGGAAACTGCTTGCGAAACCAACGGTCGAGGCGCTGCCCCTCTGCCTCTGCATCCAGCGTAAGAACCTGCACACCGCTCATCCGTTCAGCGCCTTTGCAAACAGCATCCCAATCCATAACGCCCCGACCGAAAGCGAGACGCTGAGCAGCATATAAAGCAACGCCGCGCCCATCCGCCCGTCATCCATCAAGCGCATCGCATCGAGCGAAAAAGCCGAGAAGGTCGTGAAGCCGCCCAAGATGCCCGTCATCACAAAAGGCGACAGGCGCGGCCCCAGCGCCACCGCCGCAACGCCCATCAAGAGCGAGCCGATCACGTTCACCGACAGCGTGCCAAGCGGAAAGCCCTGCCCCGCAAACCGCGCAACACCGCTCACCACGCCAAAGCGCAACATGGCGCCAATCGCGCCACCCAAAGCCACTTGAAAGAGTGTGATCATGCCCGTTGCCTCACCCGAGGGCGGGCAACTGTCAAGCGCCGGTCAAACGATCCGGCGCATCACATTGAAGACCGGCGTAATGCCCGCCACTTCGTTGTCGCGGTAGAAGTTGATGAGCTCTTGGGTCATCCCTTCCGTCCACACCGGCTCTAGCCCAATGGGCGTGGAAATCGCATCGGCCACAGCGCCGACTTTTGAGCCAAGATCGCTCACATCAAAGCAGCCCATCGACCATTTGGGGAATCGCCGCACGTCAATGAGCGAGTGCCAGAGTACCCTCAGCCGCTCATTTCGCCGGTCCGCGGCGATGCGCGCGGTCAGCTCAAGGATCTGCACAGTCTCCCCTTCAAGGACCTGAATAAACACACCATTCGACAGGATCAGCAGGCCGCTGATGTCGTTTGCCGCATTGAATTCATTGGCTTCTTCGGCAATTTCCTGCAGCGACTTATCCCCGATCCAAGGGGGGCGTGCGTAGCTGCGATAGATCAGGCTGTAGAGTTTCGCCACGTTGGGTGTCCTTGCAGGGTACTGCGCGAGGTGGCAGGCTGCGGCCGCGCTACCTGATACTAGTAAGTTTTTTTATAAGACGCAATTTTATCGCGTCAGTTTCGCGCTTTTTCCGCCCGCAACTTCGCGAAATACGCCACGCGCTTGGCCAACTCCCGCTCGTTCCCACGGTCCACGGGCGTGTAATAGACCCCGCGCTTCATTCCGTCTGGGAAGTAGTTCTGCCCAGAGAATCCGTCCTCTGCATCGTGGTCATAGGCATAGTCCGCGCCATAGCCGAGATCTTTCATCATCCGCGTTGGCGCGTTGAGAATGTGCTTGGGCGGCGGCTCTGACCCATGCCGCTTGGCCGCCGACATCGCCGCTTTATAGGCAACGTAGGCCGCGTTCGATTTTGGCGCGAGCGCAAGATAGACCACCGCCTCCGCCAGCGCCAACTCCCCCTCCGGGCTGCCAAGTCGCTCATAAGTCGCCCAGGCATCGAGGCAGAGGCGTTGCGCGCCAGGGTCAGCCAGCCCAATATCTTCCACCGCCATCCGGGTGATACGGCGCGCGAGATAGCGCGGATCCTCACCCCCCGTCAGCATCCGCGCGAACCAGTAAAGGGCCGCATCCGGGTCTGACCCGCGCACTGATTTGTGCAGGGCAGAGATCAAGTTGTAATGCGCTTCGCCCGACTTGTCGTATTGCGCCGCGCGGGCCGCGAGGCGGCTCTGCAGCGTCTCAAGGTCGACCGCGCCGAGGCCCCAGCTCAGCACCTGCTCCGCAAGATTGAGCAGCGCCCGCCCATCTCCATCGGCCATATCAATCAGCGCCTGCCGCGCCTCTGGCGACAGTTTGAGCGCACGCTCCGCCTGCTCAACGCGGCTGATCAACCTGTCGAGCGCGGCAGTCGAGAGCCGCTCTAGTACAATCACCTGCGCGCGGCTCAGGACAGCAGCGTTGAGCTCAAAGGAGGGGTTTTCGGTCGTGGCGCCCACCAACACGATGGTGCCGTCTTCCATATGCGGCAAAAATCCGTCCTGCTGCGCTTTGTTGAACCGGTGGATTTCATCGACAAACAGCAGCGTCCCGCGACCCTGTTGGCGGCGCAGCTTTGCCGCCTCAAACACTTTGCGAAGCTCCGGCACCCCGCTGAAAATCGCGCTGATTTGGACGAAAGCGAGGTCGGTTTCTTTTGCGAGGAGCCGCGCGATAGTGGTCTTGCCCACCCCCGGCGGCCCCCACAAAATGAGCGAGCCAAGCTGCCCCGCAGAGAGCATCGCGCCAAGTGGCCCGTCCGGCCCGATTGCGGCTTGCTGCCCGATCACATCCGACAACGTCTGCGGCCGCAACCGATCCGCCAGCGGTCGCGGGCCGTCATTCGTGGGGGCGCTATCGAAGAGGTCGGGCATGTGCGCGAGCCTAAAGCCGCACCACCGGAGATGCACGCGCGATCAAAGGCGCAATCGCCCCGGACGCGATCCGGGATCTCGAAGGGCAACGCGAAACGAAGGGCCAGCGCCGGGCCGGGGTTTGGCGCGCGGCGGGTCGGTCACTGCGGTTTATCTCACCAAACTGCACGCCATCACCACAAAGCCTACCCCCTCAAAGCGCCGAACCTGCGGTCCGGTCCGGCGCTGGCCCGGCGGCGCTACGCGCCTTGTTCCGGGCCAAAATCTTCCATCCCGGACGTGATCGGGGAGCTAGAAAAAGACTGCAAAACGAAAGGCCACGCCGTCCCTCGGGTGGACGTTTCAGAACAGGTGAGCGTCGCAGTCTATCTTTCAGGCCTGCACGACATCCCAGTGAAGACCAACCAGTGTGATACGCCCTCCCGTTCGGGAGGGAGGGCGTGGCCGGAGGCTGGTCGCCTCCGTCTGGGCTACGTCCCGGACGTGATCCGGGACCCCGATGAGCAATTCGAAACATAGCGCGCGCCAGACCGGTGTTCGGCACAACTGCGCTCTAATCAACGCAATTTATCCCCGCCAAACCGCACTCACTATGAAGAACAACCCTCCACATGCGCCAGACCTGTCGGTCGGTCTGGCGCGCGCGGCGGCGCTGCACACCTCGATTCCGCGCAAGTGATTGCGAGACAGTCATCGAGGTCCCGGCTCAGGGCCGGGACTGTGTTTCCTACACCAAAAAAGAAAAGGCCCGCCGTTTCCGGCAGGCCCGTCGCTCTTCCCAAGGTGGGTAGCGTTTATTCTTCGTCGGCCAGCGCCTCTTCTTCGGCAACACGTGCGCGGTCGCCCGCACCTTTCGCATCCACATCACGCTCAACAAGCTCGATGATCGCCATCGGCGCCATATCACCATAGCGGAAGCCCGCCTTCAGCACGCGGGAATAGCCACCCGAGCGCTCTGCATAGCGCGGACCCAGCGTTTCAAAGAGCTTTGCCACCGCTGCGTCGTCCTTGAGACGAGACGCGGCCAAACGGCGTGCGTGCAGGTCGCCGCGCTTGCCCAGCGTGATCAACTTGTCGATGACACGCTTGAGCTCTTTGGCTTTCGGGAGGGTCGTCTTGATCTGCTCATGCACAATGAGCGAGCCTGCCATGTTGGCGAACATCGCCTTGCGGTGCTCGTGGGTGCGGTTGAGCTTACGGTATCCGTGTCCGTGACGCATGATTTCGGTCCTTCTTTATACTTTGTCCGGGGGCGCCATGCGTGTGGCACCCCTCTCCTTGGGGCGGGATTGCCCGGTCTTTTTAGGTGTCGCGCGCCCCTGTTTCAGGGGCGCGAAACGCTTAGAATTGATCTTCGAACTTCTTCGCGAGGTCGTCGATGTTGTCTGGCGGCCAGTCGATGATGTCCATGCCAAGGTGCAGGCCCATTTGTGCCAGCACTTCCTTGATCTCGTTGAGCGATTTGCGACCGAAGTTCGGCGTACGCAGCATCTCTGCTTCGGTCTTCTGGATCAGATCGCCGATATACACGATGTTGTCGTTCTTGAGGCAGTTGGCAGAGCGCACCGAGAGCTCCAGCTCGTCCACTTTCTTCAAAAGAAGCGGGTTGAACTCGAGATCGTCTTCCTCGTCCGCACGACCGCCAACCTCTGGCTCGTCGAAATTCACGAACACGCCCAGCTGATCCTGCAAGATGCGCGCGGCATAGGCGATGGCATCTTCGGGCGTCAGGGAACCGTCGGTCTCAACGTTGAGGGTCAGCTTGTCATAGTCGAGCACCTGGCCCTCGCGGGTCGGCTCCACTTTGTAAGAGACCTTTTTGACCGGCGAGAACAGCGCATCGACCGAGATCAGGCCAATCGGCGCATCCTCGGGGCGGTTCTTGTCAGCGGCCACATAGCCCTTCCCGCTTTCCACGGTCAGCTCCATGTAAACGGAGGCTCCATCGTCGAGGTGACAGATGATGTGGTCCTTGTTCAGAACCTCGATGCCCGCGCTCTCAGAGATCTGGCTCGCCGTCACCACACCCGGCCCAGTTGCAGAGATCGACAAGCGCTTCGGCCCCTCTGCCTCAGACTTGATCGAGACACCTTTGAGGTTGAGCACGATGTCAGTGACATCCTCGCGCACACCCGCAACGGATGAGAACTCATGCAGCACACCGTCGATCTGTACTGAGGTCACCGCTGCACCCTGCAGCGAGGACAGCAGCACGCGGCGCAGCGCGTTGCCCAGCGTCAGGCCAAAGCCCCGCTCAAGCGGCTCTGCGACAGCCGTCGCGGTGCGGCGCGGGTCTGCACCCGGCTTGATGTTCAACGCCGTTGGGCGAATCAGTGCCTGCCAATTTTTTTGGATCGTCATTCGGTCCTCCATTCCTGCCCTTGCTCTGGATCCGTAGGGCGAAGGGCGCCCGAGGAAGTCTTTCAACGCGAAAACCGCCCCCCGAAAACCAAGGGGGCGGTGCAACCTGTGCTCGTCTGATCAGACGCGGCGGCGCTTTGGGGGGCGGCAGCCGTTGTGCGGGATCGGCGTGACGTCACGGATCGCGGTGATCGTGAAGCCAACGGCCGACAGTGCGCGCAACGCGCTCTCGCGGCCAGAGCCCGGACCCTGCACCTCAACATCGAGGGTGCGCATGCCGTGCTCTTGGGCTTTCTTGCCCGCGTCCTCAGCTGCGACCTGAGCGGCGTAAGGCGTCGACTTGCGCGAGCCTTTGAAGCCCATCGTGCCGGCAGACGACCATGCAATGGCGTTGCCCTGCGCGTCAGAGATCAGGATTTTGGTGTTGTTGAAGGTCGAGTTCACATGCGCAACACCAGAGGTGATGTTCTTGCTAACCTTCTTCTTCGTGCGGATTTTATCGCGTGCCATAACCCTGCCTCTTACTTCTTCTTGCCAGCGATGGCCTTAGCGGGGCCTTTGCGCGTGCGTGCGTTGGTGTGGGTGCGCTGACCGCGCACAGGCAGGCCACGACGATGGCGCAGGCCGCGGTAGCAGCCCAGGTCCATCAGACGCTTGATGTTCATGCTGACATCGCGGCGCAGATCACCCTCAACCATCAGGTTGGCGTCGATGTGCTCGCGGATTTTCAGGACCTCGGCGTCAGAGAGCTCATTCACGCGGCGGGTCGCATCGATTCCGGTCGCGGTGAGCACTTCGGTGGCGGAGGCACGGCCGATGCCGTGGATATAGGTCAGTGCAATGCCGACCTGCTTGTTGGTGGGGATGTTGACACCTGCAATACGCGCCAAGGTCGTCTCCAGTCTCTTGTTGCGGATCCGTGGTTCCAGATCCTTTTTTCACAACGAAAGGCCACCGGTTTTGGCCCGATGGCCCTGTGGGCGAGCGCCGCCCGATTCTCCCAAGTGTTGGGTGAGCGGCGAGATATAAGCAGAAAGCGGGGCGCGTCAATGGGTACAGACGCGCTTCTGTCAAGATATTTTTTTAAGACTGGAAGCTCAGCCCAAAATCCCGGCGATGGCCACAGAGACGTCATCGATCGAGGCCATGCCGTCTACAGACTTCAAAGCGCCCGTGCCGCGATAGTAGTCGATCAGCGGCGCGGTGTTCTCGTGATAGACCGCGAGGCGATCTTTCAGCGTGTCTGCGTTGTCATCAGAGCGGGTTCCACCGCTTTCAGCCGCACGCTTCAAAATGCGGTCCACGAGAATGCTGTCGTCGACCTGCATCTCGATCACCGCATCGAGCGTCATGCCTTTGTTGGCCAACAGCCCATCCAGCGCCTCCGCCTGCGCCGAGGTGCGCGGGAAGCCGTCAAAGATTACGCCGCCCGAGATATCCGGCTGATCCAACCGTTCAGAGACAACCCCGATCACGATCTCATCCGAAACCAGGCCACCGGCATCCATCACGGCTTTTGCCTTTTGGCCCACTTCGGTGCCCGCAGCGACCGCAGCGCGGAGCATATCACCGGTGGAGAGTTGCACCATGCCGCGGCTCTGAACGAGACGTTCGGCCTGCGTGCCCTTACCGGCCCCTGGGGGGCCCAGCAGAATTATGTTCATTTATCGCCTCCCCGGCGCGGGTTTCCGTCCCTTACCGCGGTTGCCCCGCAGCTTTGATTTTTCGATCAGACTTTCATACTGATGCGCCACCAGATGAGACTGGATTTGGCTGACCGTGTCCATAGAGACCGACACAACAATCAGCAAAGATGTACCACCAAAGTAGAACGGAACCGCGAGTTGGCTGATCAGCACCTCCGGCAGCAAACAGACCGCCACGAGGTAGGCCGAACCCACCGCCAGCAGGCGGACGACCACATAGTCTAGATATTCCGCCGTCCGCTTGCCCGGACGAATGCCCGGTACAAACCCACCCTGCTTTTTGAGGTTGTCGGCCACATCCTCGGATTTGAACGAGACGTTCGCCGTGTAGAAATACGCGAAGAAGACGATCATCGCGCCAAAGAACAGCAGGTTCAGCGGCTGGCCACGACCGAGATACACCGCGATCCAAGACAGCGCGCCCCCGCCATCAGCGCCAGAGAACGTAGTCACAGTCTGCGGCAGCAACAGCAGCGACGAGGCAAAGATCGCCGGGATCACACCCGAGGGGTTGATCTTGAGCGGCAGGTGCGAGGACTCGCCGCCATACATCTTCTGCCCAACCTGACGGCGCGGGTATTGGATGTGAATTTTCCGCAATGCCCGCTCCATAAACACCACGAACATGATCACAGCCACCGCCATGAGGATGATCCCGAGCGTCACCGGCACCGACAAAACACCCTGACGGCCTTGCTCAAAGAACTGCGCAAGTGCGGCCGGAAGCTCTGCAATGATACCCACAAAGATGATCAGCGAGATGCCGTTGCCGATGCCGCGCGCGGTGATCTGCTCACCCAGCCACATCAGAAACATCGTGCCGCCCACCAGCGTGATCACCGTAGAGGCGCGGAAGAACCAGCCCGGATCAACCGCGAGCCCCTGGCTCTCAAGCCCGAGCGCCAAACCATACCCCTGTAACACCGCCAGCACTACCGTGCCGTAACGGGTGTATTGGTTGATCTTCTTGCGACCCTGCTCACCCTCTTTCTTGAGCTGCTCAAGCTGCGGCACCATCGACGCCAAGAGCTGCACGATGATCGAGGCCGAGATGTAGGGCATGATCCCCAGCGCGAAGATCGCCATCCGCCCGACAGCGCCGCCGGTGAACATGTTGACCATGCCGCCGATGCCAGAGGCCGCCTGCTCAAAGAACTGCTGCAACTGGATCGTGTCGATGCCCGGCACAGGAATGTAGGTGCCGATCCGGTAGACGATCAGCAGCCCCAGCGCGAAGAGGATGCGGCTTTGCAGCTCCTTCGCCTTGCCGAAGCTCGACCAGCTGAGGTTTGCTGCCATTTGTTCCGCTGCGGATGCCATGCGGTGCCTCCAAGGGTTGCGCCGCCTGACCATGCGTGGTCGGCGGCGCGGGCCGTTACTGTGAGGTTAGTATGTAGTGCGGTGAGGCCGCACAAGGGTCACTCCGCCGCTGGTGCAGCAGTTGTGATCGAACCGCCGGCCTTTTCCACAGCCTCAACCGCGCCTTTGGAGGCTCCGGTGACCGTCAGATTGACCTTTGCGGTGATCTCACCTTTCGCCAAAATGCGCACGCCATCCTTCTTGCGGCGCACGAGGCCCGAGGCGACCAGCGCGTCTTCATCGAGGTCACCAGCGGCCAGCTTGCCTGCGTCGATGAACTTCTGGATCAGGCCCAAGTTCACGATGGCATAGGATTTGGGGTTCGGCACGTTGAAGCCGCGCTTGGGCAGACGCTGATAGAGCGGCATCTGGCCACCCTCGTAGCCCTTGATCGCCACACCCGAGCGGGACTTCTGACCTTTGATACCCCGGCCACCCATCTTACCGGTGCCAGAGCCAGGCCCACGACCAATCCGCTTTTTCGGTTTGGTGGCGCCCGGGTTATCGCGCAATTCATTGAGTTTCATGTCGCTTCTCCTTTCCGGACGCGACCTCCGAAGCGAAGTGAGGTCGGACACGGGTTTCAATTGTCGAGACTCAGCCCAAAGGCTGGCCACCGGCGGCGTATAGGGGGAAGTGCGGAGGGGGGCAAGTGGGGTGAGTGAAGCCGGGCGCGCGCCTGACTGGAGGGTGGCGCGCTATCATCGGTGCCGCGCAGTTTATCTCTCAATCCCGCATGAGTTTGCAGCGCCTCGAAACCGCCCAAACGCGCCAGCCTGCAGGGACAGGCAGGCGCGCGCCCGGCGGGCTCCGCCCTTGTTCCGGGCGGTGGGTTCTTTCCCTTTTGTATTGAGAACAAAACATGATCATGCTATAATGGAGATCGTCATGCCGAAAATCTCGGGCTTAGACGAAATGAAAGCACAATTGGATGAAATCCAATCTGCAGTCTCGAAACTCGATGGGCAGATAGGGCAGGTTTCTTTCGACCCTTCGAACTCAGAAAGCGTTGAGAACGCAATTAGTGAAGTACACCAAATGATCGACTCGAAAGTCGAGGGCTTCACAAAGAATGAAATCGTACGCGGGGTAATCTCTGAGATGAAGCAAAAATATGCAGACGCGATACGGCAGAAAGCAATCGAAGCAAAAGACACAGACGATTGAGTTTTTGCTCGCCTAGCCGGAGGCGACCAGCCTCCGGCCACGACCTCCCTCCCCCATGGGAGGGCGCGGCCTGCCGTTAGGGATACCTCGCCCGGGGCTTGATCCGGGGCCTCGCTTAAACAGCGCAAGACTCTTCGAGGTCCCCGATCACGTCCGGGATGGGGCTTCAATCAGCGCTCCTCCCAAAAACCAAAACACCCCGGCTCTCGCGAACCGGGGTGCTCTAACTCTCATCTCAACGGATCAGCCGATCAGGCCTTTTCCTCGATGATCTGCACCAGATGCGGGATCTTGTTGACCATGCCGCGGACCGAAGGGGTGTCCTCCAGTTCGCGGGTCTTGTGCATCTTGTTCAGGCCCAGGCCGATCAGCGTTTCGCGCTGGTCTTTGGGGCGGCGGATGGGCGAGCCCACCTGCTTTACAACGATGGTTCCCATGATCAGGCCTCCACGGTCTCTGCTGCGGCAGGTGCCTCATCCCGGTGCAGGATTTCGGCGACCTTCTTGCCCCGGCGGGCGGCCACATTGCGCGGCGAGCTTTCTTTCGTCAGCCCGTCGATGGTGGCGCGGATCATGTTGTAGGGGTTCTGGGTGCCGATGGACTTTGCCACCACATCCTGAACGCCCAGCATCTCAAACACCGCACGCATCGGACCACCTGCGATGATCCCGGTACCTTGCGGTGCCGTGCGCATCACAACCTTGCCCGCACCGTGGCGACCTTCCATGTCGTGGTGCAGCGTGCGGCCATCGCGCAGCGGCACGCGGATCATCTGCCGCTTGGCCTGCTCGGTCGCCTTGCGGATCGCCTCGGGCACTTCGCGGGCCTTGCCCTTGCCAAAGCCAACCCGGCCCTTCTGATCGCCCACAACCACGAGGGCTGCAAAGCCGAAGCGCTTACCCCCCTTCACGGTCTTGGACACACGGTTGATCGCCACCAGACGATCTGCAAATTCCGGGGCCTCGTCGCGGTCGCGGCGATCCCGGCGGTTCTCACGTTCTGCCATGTCGCGGCTCCCTTAAAACTTCAGGCCACCTTCACGAGCGGCATCGGCGAGCGCCTTGACCTTCCCGTGAAAGAGGAAACCGCCGCGATCGAAATAGACTTCTTCGATCCCTTTGGCTTTTGCCCGTTCTGCGATTGCCTCGCCCACCTTGGTGGCCGCAGCGACGTTCTTTTGGTTGACCATTCCGAGCGCGCTTTCCTGAGTGGAAGCTGCCGCTAGCGTAACACCCTGTGCATCGTCGATGATCTGCACAGAGATGTTGCGGCCCGAGCGGTGCACCGACATGCGCGGGCGACCGTTCGCGGTCTTCTTGATTTTGTTCCGGACGCGCATGCGGCGCTTCTGGAACAGTTTGTACTTGCTGTTCGCCATCTGTCGCGTCCTTACTTCTTCTTGCCTTCCTTCTGGAAGATGTACTCGCCTTTGTAGCGGATACCCTTCCCCTTATACGGCTCAGGCCGGCGCCATTCGCGGATGTTCGCCGCGACCTGACCCACTTCCTGCGCGTCGATCCCTTCGACGATCAGTTCGGTGGGCTTGGGTGCAGTGACCGTGATGCCCTTCGGAATGTCGAAGTTCACGTCGTGCGAATAGCCCAGCGACAGCTTCAGCACAGAACCCTGAACCTGCGCGCGGTAACCCACGCCCTGGATCTCAAGCTCTTTCTTGAAGCCTTCGCTCACACCGGTCACGCAGTTTGCGATCTGGGTGCGGGACATGCCCCACTGTTGGCGCGCGCGCTTTGACTTGCCGCGCGGCGTGACCGTCACAGCGTTGTCTTCGACCGCGAGGTCAACATCGTCGGTTGCCGTGAAGCTCAAGACGCCCTTCGGCCCCTTCACCTCAATCGTCTGGCCAGAGATCTGGGCGGACACACCACCCGGAAGCTCGACCGGTCGTTTACCAATACGAGACATCCAGCCCTCCTTAGAACACGGTGCAGAGCACTTCGCCACCAACATTGGCGGAGCGTGCTGCTGCATCCGACATCACACCCCGGGGGGTGGAGACGATGGCAACGCCGAGGCCCTGACGGACCTGCGGAAGTTCTTTGACACCCTTATAGACCCGACGGCCTGGGGTGGAGACGCGCTTAAGCTCACGAATGACGGGCTCGCCTTCGTAGTACTTCAGCTCAACGCGGATCTGCGGATGGCCGCGCTCGTCTTTGCCAGCCTCATAGCCACGAATGTAGCCTTCGGTCTGGAGCACATCGAGCACCCAGGCGCGCAGCTTAGAGGCAGGCGTGACCACATCGGTCTTGCCCCGCATCTGAGCGTTGCGAATACGGGTGAGCATATCGCCGAGAGGATCGTTCATATCTCAGCCCTCCCTTACCAGCTCGACTTGACCATGCCGGGCACCTGACCAAACGAGGCCAGATCCCGCAGCGCGATCCGCGACATCTTGAGTTTGCGGTAGTAGGCTTTGGGGCGACCCGAAACCTGACAGCGATTGTGCAAGCGCGTCGCAGAGCTGTCGCGCGGCAGTTTTGCCAGTTTCAGGCGTGCCTTGAAGCGCTCCGCCATCTCGAGGTTTTCATCCAGTGCCTGAGCCTTCAGCTCGGCACGCTTAGCAGCATATTTGGCGACGAGTTTCTCGCGCTTCTTCTGCCGCTCAACCATTGCAACTTTAGCCATAATGTTTCTCCGGCCTTAGCTCGTGAACGGCATGTTGAAGGCTTTCAACAATGCCTTTGCTTCTGCATCGGTCTCGGCGGAGGTCGCCATCACGATGTCCATGCCCCAGGACTGATCAATCTTGTCGAAGTTGATCTCCGGAAACACGATGTGCTCCTTGAGGCCCATGGCGTAGTTCCCGCGCCCATCGAAGGACTTCGGAGACACACCGCGGAAGTCACGAATGCGTGGCATCGCCACCGTGATCAGACGGTCGAGGAATTCGTACATCCGGTCGCCGCGCAGCGTGACCTTCACGCCCAGTGGCATCCCTTCACGCACCTTGAAACCCGCGATGGATTTCTTCGCCTTGGTGATCACCGGCTTTTGGCCTGCAATCGCCATCAGATCGTCGTGCGCAGCTTTGACATTTTTGGAGTCAGCAACCGCTTCACCGACACCCATGTTGAGAACGATCTTCTCAAGCTTGGGGATCATCATGTCGTTCTTGTACGAGAACTCTTCTTTCAGCGCGGCCCGGATCGTCTCTTTGTAGAGCGTCTTGAGGCGCGGGGTGTAGTCTGCGGTATCAAGCATCGATCACTTCCCCCGATTTCTTGGCGAAACGCACTTTCTTGCCGTCTTCCATCTTAAAGCCAACGCGCGTCGGGCCGCCCTCTTTGGGGTCAACCAGTGCGATGTTGGAGAGGTCGATCGGCATCGCTTTTGGAATGCGGCCACCCTGCGAGTTTTGGCTCTGGCGGGTGTGGCGTACAGCCATGTTGATGCCATCCACGACAGCTTTGCCCTCTTTCGGCATCACTGCGGTGATCTCACCCTCACGGCCTTTATCTTTGCCCGCGAGCACGACGACCTTGTCGCCCTTTTTCAGCTTAGCAGCCATCAGAGCACCTCCGGCGCGAGCGAGATGATCTTCATGAAGTTCTTGCCGCGCAGCTCACGGACCACCGGCCCAAAGATACGTGTGCCAAGTGGCTCCATGTTGTTGTTGAGGATAACGGCTGCGTTGCGGTCAAAGCGGATGGCGGTGCCATCCTCGCGGCGCACCTCTTTGGCGGTCCGCACCACAACAGCCTTGCGCACATCACCTTTTTTAACCCGACCACGCGGGCTTGCCTCTTTAACAGAGACCACGATGATGTCGCCGACGCTTGCGTATTTCCGCTTCGCGCCGCCCAGAACCTTGATGCACTGCACCCGGCGTGCGCCGGAGTTGTCAGCCACATCCAGATTCGTCTGCATCTGGATCATTTTGTTTCTCCCGACCTGCGGGGCCCATTCCCCGCGGTTTCGATTACTGTTGAAGGGTCGCTTACGCCTCAGCGGCGTCAGTCACGACCTCCCAACGTTTCGTCTTGGAGCGCGGTGGGCACTCCTGAATGCGAACGATGTCACCCTTCTTGAAAGAATTGGCTTCATCATGCGCACGATACTTCTTCGACTTCCGGATCGTCTTTTTCATCACCGGGTGGGTGAAGCGGCGCTCAACGAGCACGGTGACGGTCTGGTCGTTCAGGTCGCTGGTGACGACACCCTGGAGGATACGCTTGGGCATGCTCTCAGCTCCCTTATTCAGCAGAGGCCGCTGCCGCGACCTTCTCGTTCAAAACAGTGTTCACCCGCGCGATGCTCCGGCGGACGGTGCGCATGCGGGCGGTGTTCTCAAGCTGGCCCGTGGCGGACTGAAAGCGCAGGTTGAACGCCTCTTTCTTGAGGGTCTCCAGCTCTTCCTTGAGTTGGTCAGCGGTTTTATCGCGCAGCTCAGTGGCGCTCATTGGTCTTCCTTTCAACAGTCATCGGAGGGCCCACACGGGTCACCCTGATTCCGATGGAGATCGTGGATGAGCGCGCCGTATAGGCCCATGATCCGGGCGTGGCAACCGCCTGCGGGCCGAAAACACCCTTAAACCGGCCCTAACTTGCGACTTTTGCCGCGCAATTGGCCGCAGAGCGCGGCGTTAGCACGGGTGACATTCGCCACGTCACCCCATAAGCACAGGCGCAATCAGATGCCGAGAGAGCAACCGTGCACCCCACGCTAAACATCCCGCCCCTGTCTGCCGAGCACCTCGGACGTGAGAAAAAGATGCGCAACCTCACGCATCGCCTGCCCCTCTCGGTCCGCTATTTCGCATACTCGCGCTGGCTCAGCCACAAACCTGGCTTTGTGCCCTCAAAAATCACCGATCTCGGCGACCGCACCAAGGTTGAGCAGCTCGACCTGACCTTCGTTCTGCCCGGATACGCCGGCAAAACCCAACTGCGCCAAATTCTCGGTGGATACCTCAAGGCACTCCACGAGAAATACACCTGCCCCGGCTTTGTTGAGATCGCCCCCTCAGACGTCGTCCTCGATTGCGGCGCCTTCGCCGGAGGGTTCTCCATGGCCGCAGCCCTGCAAGGCGCCCGCGCCTATGCCATCGAGCCTGCACCGCTGAACTTCTCATGCGTCGAGCAAAATCTCGCCGCCTTCGAGAAAGCCAGCGCCCTGCAAATCGGCCTCTATAACGAGAGCCAAACCCTGACCTTCAACATCTCCGATGAGACCTCGCAGCACTCCCTCCTCGCCCCCGACAACGGGGTCGTCGCGGAGGCGATCAACATCGACGTCCACCGCCCAGACTCTCTGGTGGAGACCTTCGGCATCGCGCCCCCAACCTTTGTGAAGGTCGAGGCCGAGGGCGTTGAACCCGAGATCATCGAGGGGCTGGGCGAAATGCAGCCCACCAAAATCGCCGTGGACATCTCGCCAGAGCGTGACGGCAAAAGCCCCATCGAAGAGATCGAGGCGATGCTCAAATCCCGTGGCTACGAGACCCGAACCAAAGGCATCGTCCTCTTCGCCCGGCTCTAGCCCCAGCTGTAGTTGAAACTCACGCTGATCCGGTTCTCATCGGCCCAGTTGAGCGGCACCTCATGGCGCAACCAACTCTCCCACAGGAGCACATCGCCCACCTCGGGCGCGACATAGACAAACGGCTGTGCGCTTGGCGCGGCAGTCTTGCGGCGCGGCGGGGCAGCCATCATCCGCGCCAGCCGCGGGTCCTCAAACTTAATCGCCGAAGCGCCCTCCGGCATCGCCACGTAAGTGGTGCCTGAGATCACCGAATGCGGATGGAGATGGCCTGTGTGCACGCCACCGGGAACAAGGATGTTGATCCACAGGTTCTCCAGCTTGAGTGGTTTGTCCCCCAGATCAAACTCCAGCGCCTCCGCAAAGGCCGCAACATGCTTGTCCAGCGCCTCGGTCACCTGCGCAAAAATCGAATACCGCCAGCCGAGATCCTCCAGCGAGGCATAACTGGTATACCCCGGATACTGGTTTTCCTCGCACCACGCCTGCCCTGCCTCGTCATCCTCGGCGATGGAGAGGCAAGAAGCCTCGAGCTCGGCGGAATCAACAGCCGGAGCCTGCTCATTGAGCTTGGCGCGATAGATGGGCGTGGCGAAATAAGACTGGATCTGGCTCATGTGCGAGAGGTAGCCGAGGTGAGAGGGGAATGGAACGGGTGAAGTTCGTGAGACCCGTTCCAGGCGTGATACGAGACCTGGCCGAGCATAGCGAAACAGCAGGCCACGCCGTCCCTCGGGTGGGCGTTTCGTAAGATGAGAACAGCGCAGTTTATGCCTCAAAACTGCATTCGCTTTATGTGATGAAAGACGTCAGCAAGACGCCCTCCCAAGGGGGAGGGAGGGCGTGGCCTGAGGCTGGTCGCCTCCGACCGAAAAGTCGCCGTCCCGGACGTGATCCGGGACCTCGCAGAGCACATCAAAACGGAGCACGCGCCAGACCGAGGTGTGGTGCAGCCATCTCGCGAACAACGCACTTTATCCCCACAAAACCGCATTCGCGTTAAGTGAGAGCGCTCACCCTCCAATGCGCCAGACCTGACGGTCGCTCTGGCGCGCGGCGGCGCTTCGCCCTTTATTCCGCGCCAGAACTCCCCCCCCCCCAAAAAAAACGCAAAAAGCCCCAGCGTTTCCGCCGGGGCTTTTCGATTTCTTTCGCGCTGACCTTACCAGTCTTCGCGCTGCACGAACCGGCATTTCACCGGGAGCTTCATCGCAGCGAGGCGCAGGGCCTCGCGCGCGATCGGCTCGGAGACACCGTCGATCTCGAACATCACGCGGCCCGGCTTCACCTTGGCCACCCAGCGATCGACCGAGCCCTTACCTTTACCCATACGCACTTCGATGGGCTTGGCGGAGACCGGAAGGTCCGGGAAGATCCGAATCCAGACCCGACCCTGACGCTTCATGTGGCGCGTCATAGCCCGGCGGGCGGCTTCGATTTGGCGGGCGGTGATCCGCTCGGGCTCGGTCGCTTTCAGACCAAAGGAGCCAAAGTTAAGATCGGTGCCGCCCTTTGCGAGGCCGTGGATACGGCCTTTGTGCTGTTTGCGAAATTTTGTGCGCTTCGGCTGAAGCATGTCATCTCTCCCTTAAGGGTGCGTCAGCCACGGGCTGGCCGCACGCCCCCTTCCTGAAGTTCCTGCTGGCGGCGGTCGCGGGCCTGGGGATCATTCTCCATGATCTCACCTTTAAAGATCCAGACCTTCACGCCGATGATGCCGTAAGCCGTCAGGCCCTCGGCATGGGCGTAGTCGATGTCCGCACGCAGTGTGTGCAGCGGCACCCGCCCCTCACGATACCATTCGGTCCGTGCAATCTCTGCACCGCCCAAACGGCCCGCCATGTTCACCCGGATGCCCAGAGCACCCATGCGCATCGCGTTTTGCACCGAACGTTTCATCGCACGGCGGAACGAGACCCGGCGCTCAAGCTGCTGGGCGATGTTTTCGGCCACCAGTTGCGCGTCGAGCTCGGGCTTGCGCACTTCAACAATGCTGAGATGCAGCTCACTATCCGTCAGCGCGGCAAGCTCTTTGCGCAGCACTTCAATGTCTGCACCCTTCTTGCCGATGATCACGCCAGGGCGTGCAGCATAGATAGAGACACGGCACTTGCGGTGCGGGCGCTCGATGATGATCTTGGAGATCCCGGCCTGACCGACACGCGCCTTGATGTGCTTACGCACAGCAATGTCTTCGTGCAGTAGATCGCCGTACTCTTCACCATCGGCATACCAGCGGCTGTCCCAGGTGCGGTTGATCTGCAGGCGCAGACCGATCGGGTTTACTTTATGTCCCATTACGCGGTCTCCTCGTCTGCAACCTGACGGACCTTGATGGTGATCTGGCTGAACGGCTTGAGGATCTTGCCAAAACGTCCTCGCGCCCGCGGGCGCCCGCGCTTCATCACCAGGTTTTTGCCGACAAACGCCTCTGCAACCACCAGCTCGTCAACGTCGAGACCATGGTTGTTTTCAGCGTTGGCGATCGCGGACTGAAGGGTTTTCTTCACATCCTGCGCGATCCGCTTCTTGGAGAAGGTCAGATCGGTCAGCGCCTTGTCGACCGGCTTGTTGCGGATCATCGCCGCAACCAGGTTCAGCTTTTGTGGGGACGTCCGGAGCATCCGGGACATCGCCATTGCTTCATTCTCCGCGACGCGGCGCGGGTTCTTTTCCTTACCCATGTCTTACTTCCGCTTCGCTTTTTTGTCCGCCGCGTGGCCGTAGTAGGTCCGCGTGGGGGAGTATTCACCGAATTTCTGGCCGATCATCTCTTCGGACACGAGCACGGGGATGTGCTTCTTGCCGTTGTAGACACCGAAGGTCAGACCCACGAATTGCGGCAGGATCGTTGACCGCCGCGACCAGATTTTGATGACGTCTTTACGACCACTCTCGCGAGCCTTCTCGGCCTTTTTCAGGACCGAAGCCTCGACGAAGGGGCCTTTCCATACTGAGCGTGCCATGTCGCTGTGCCCCTCTTATTTCTTCTTCGCGTGACGCGAACGGATGATGAACTTGTCGGTGGTCTTGTTGGTGCGCGTGCGGCGGCCCTTGGTGGGCTTGCCCCATGGCGTCACCGGGTGACGACCACCCGACGTCCGGCCCTCACCACCACCATGGGGGTGATCGACCGGGTTCATCACAACACCGCGCACAGACGGGCGAATGCCCTTGTGGCGGTTGCGACCGGCTTTACCGAAGTTCTGGTTCGAGTTGTCAGGGTTTGACACGGCGCCAACTGTGGCCATGCACTCCTGACGGACAAGGCGAAGCTCACCCGACGACAGGCGCAGCTGCGCGTAGCCACCATCGCGGCCCACAAACTGGGCGTAGGTGCCTGCGGCGCGCGCGATCTGCCCACCTTTGCCCGGCTTCAGCTCTACGTTGTGAACGATCGTGCCGATAGGCATTCCGGTGAAGGGCATTGCGTTGCCCGGCTTGATGTCGGCCTTGGCGGAGGCGACGACCATGTCACCCACCGAGAGGCGCTGCGGTGCCAGGATGTAGGCCTGCTCGCCATCCATGTATTTGATCAGTGCGATAAACGCCGTCCGGTTGGGATCATATTCGATCCGCTCCACTGCGCCCTGCACGTCCATTTTGCGACGCTTGAAGTCCACAATCCGGTAGAGGCGCTTTGCCCCCCCGCCCTTGCGGCGCATGGTGATCCGTCCGGTGTTGTTCCGGCCGCCCTTCTTCGTCAAACCCTCGGTGAGAGACTTGACAGGGCGCCCTTTCCAAAGCTCCGAACGGTCGATCAGAACCAGCCCACGCTGGCCTGGCGTCGTCGGTTTATACGACTTGAGTGCCATCTTGCTGTCTTCCGTTTGGTCTCGCCGAGCCTGGGCCCGGCCTAAACTGGATGGGGGCCTGACGCCCCCGGCGAAAACGTTCTGACGAACGACCACAAAGCCCCGGACGAATCCGGGGCTTTTGCGGATGGTGCCTCGTAGTGGGAAGGGTCAGGAGGGTCAAGGGGAGGGGGAGGTGATAACACGACGCCCCGGAACTGATTCAGGGCCTCAATCTATTGGTTGAAGCATTCTGCCCGGAACAAGGCGCGCAGCGCCGCCGAGCCAGCGCCGGACCGGACCGCTGGTTCGGCGCTTTGTTGGTTTGGATACCGCTCTAAGGGCGTGCGGCTTTGAGAAATAAACTGTGTTGGTCAAACCTCAGCGCGCCAAACCCCGGCCCGGCGCTAGCCCTCTGTTCCGCCTTTCTCGTCGAGGTCCCGGATCACGTCCGGGACGGGACGCCCCGGCCGGAGGCGACCAGCCTCCGGCCACGCCCTCCCTCCCCTATGGGAGGGCGTTTTACCAACGGCGCTCATTGATCACACCAAATGCATTTTTGAGAGATAAACTGAACAACTCAGCGCGCGCGAAACGCCCACCCGAGGGAGGGCGCGGCCTACCGTCAAATCTGCCTTCATCAAATCCGGCAAACAAAAAGCCCCGCGTCTCCGCGGGGCCTTTCAATCTCTCACCTAACCAGCGGCCCTTACAGCCCCGTGGTCACGTCGATCGTGTTGCCTTCTTCAAGCGTCACATAGGCCTTCTTCACGTCCTTGCGCTTGCCCAGCATGCCGCGGAAACGCTTGACCTTGCCTTTGGTGACGGACGTGTTCACGGCCTTCACCTTGACGTTGAAGAGGGTTTCCACCGCTTCCTTGATCACCGGCTTAGAGGCATCGATTGCCACCTCAAATACCACCGCGCCATGCTCGGATGCCATGGTGGATTTCTCGGTGATGATCGGCTTGCGGATCACATCATAGAGTGCAGATTTCGCGGTCATTTCAGGCGCGCCTCCAGCGCTTCGACAGCCGCCTTGGTCAGCACCAGCTTCTCACGGCGGAGGATGTCATAGACGTTGGCCCCCATCGACGGCAGCACATCGACGCCGTCGATGTTTTGAGCAGCGCGGGCGAAGTTCTCATCCACCTGCGCCCCATCGATCACCAGCGTCTTGCCAAGGCCGAGCTTCGTGAGAGCCGTGGCAAGCGCCTTGGTCTTCCCTTCAGCAAGCTTCGCCTCGTCGATCACGATCAGATCACCTGCACCCGCCTTTGCAGACAGAGCGTGGCGTAGACCGAGTGCGCGAAACTTCTTCGGCAGGTCATGCGCATGGCTGCGTGGCGTGGGGCCCTTGTACACACCACCCTTGCGGAAGATCGGCGCCTTGCGGGAGCCGTGGCGTGCGCCGCCCGTGCCCTTCTGGCGATAGATCTTCTTGGTGGAATAGCTCACCTCGGTGCGGGTCTTCACCTTGTGGGTGCCGGCTTGGGCACGCGCCCGCTGCCAGCGCACCACGCGGTGCAGGATGTCCGCGCGCGGCTCAAGGCCGAACACATCGTCCGAAAGCTCGATAGAGCCCGCTTCACCGGCCTCCAAGGTCGTTACATCGAGTTTCATTCTTCACCCCCCTCGGCAGGCGCTTCGGCAGCCGGTGCCTCGGTTGCAGCCTCAGCCACAGCCGCCCGGATCGCCGCCGGCATCGGAAGACCATCAGGCGCCGACTTCTTCGTCGCATCCTTGATCGTCACCCAACCACCTTTGGAGCCTGGAACAGCGCCCTTGACCATGATCAGCCCACGCTCGGCATCGGTGCGCACAACCTCAAGGTTCTGCGTGGTCACCCGCGCGGCACCCATGTGGCCTGCCATCTTCTTGCCCTTGAACACGCGGCCCGGCTCCTGGCACTGGCCGGTCGAGCCGTGCGAGCGATGCGAGATAGACACACCGTGGGAGGCCCGCAGACCGCCAAAGTTGTGCCGCTTCATCGCGCCGGCAAAGCCCTTACCGATCGAGGTGCCGGCGATGTCCACATACTGACCCTCAAGATAATGGTCGGCAGTGATCTCTGCGCCCACATCAATCAGGTTGTCCTCAGACACCCGGAACTCCGCCAGCTTCCGCTTCGGGGCGACATTAGCCACGGCGAAATGCCCGCGCATCGGCTGCGTGGTGTTCTTGGCTTTGGCCGTGCCCGCGCCGAGTTGAACAGCCGTATAGCCATCCTTGTCAGCGGTGCGCTGCGCGACCACTTGCACGTTTTCCATCTGAAGGACCGTGACAGGAACCTGCCGTCCGTCCTCCATGAACAGCCGGGTCATGCCCAGCTTCTTTGCGATAACTCCGGAACGCATTGTCCGCGCCTCCTCAGAGCTTGATTTCAACATCCACACCCGCCGCGAGGTCGAGCTTCATCAGCGCGTCCACGGTTTGCGGGGTGGGGTCCACGATGTCCAAAAGCCGCTTGTGTGTGCGGATTTCAAACTGCTCGCGGGATTTCTTGTCGACATGCGGGCCACGCAGAACCGTGTACTTGTCGATATGGTTCGGCAGCGGGATCGGCCCGCGCACCTGTGCACCCGTGCGCTTGGCGGTGTTGACGATCTCGCGGGTCGAAGTATCGAGCACGCGGTAGTCGAACGCCTTGAGGCGGATGCGAATATTCTGACCGTTCATTTTGGTCGCCTCACGGATCTCGTGGTTGTCAAAGAGCCGGGCCGGGGAGCGATCCCCCCGGCCCGTCGGGTTTGTTATTCGATGATCTTAGACACAACGCCTGCACCGACGGTGCGGCCGCCTTCGCGGATGGCGAAGCGGAGCTTCTCTTCCATCGCGATCGGCGCGATCAGCTCGACGTTGAACTTCAGGTTGTCGCCCGGCATCACCATCTCGGTGCCCGAGGGCAGCTCAACCGTGCCGGTCACGTCCGTCGTGCGGAAGTAGAACTGCGGGCGGTAGTTCGCGAAGAACGGCGTGTGACGGCCACCCTCTTCCTTCGTCAGGATGTAGGCTTCCGCCTCGAACTTCGTGTGCGGCTGCACCGAGCCGGGCTTGCAGAGCACCTGGCCCCGCTCAACACCTTCACGGTCCACACCACGCAGAAGCGCGCCGATGTTGTCGCCCGCTTCACCGCGGTCCAAGAGCTTGCGGAACATCTCAACGCCCGTGCAGGTCGTCTTGGAGGTGTCGCGGATGCCGACGATCTCGATCTCGTCGCCCACGTTGATCACACCACGCTCCACGCGGCCGGTCACAACCGTGCCGCGGCCAGAGATCGAGAACACGTCTTCGATCGGCATCAGGAACGGCTGGTCAACGGCGCGCTCAGGGTCGGGGATGTACTCATCCACGGCGGCCATCAGCTCGGCGATCTTCTCGGTGCCGATGCTGTCATCGCGGCCCTCAAGCGCTGCGAGTGCAGAGCCTGCCACGATGGGCGTGTCGTCGCCGGGGTACTCGTAGCTGTCCAAGAGTTCGCGCACTTCCATCTCGACGAGCTCCAGGAGCTCCTCGTCATCGACCTGGTCCACTTTGTTGAGGAACACGACGATGTACGGGATGCCCACCTGGCGGCCCAAGAGGATGTGCTCGCGGGTCTGCGGCATCGGGCCGTCAGCCGCGTTCACCACCAGGATCGCGCCGTCCATCTGCGCCGCACCGGTGATCATGTTCTTCACATAATCCGCGTGGCCGGGGCAGTCGACGTGGGCGTAGTGGCGGTTCTCGGTCTCGTACTCGACGTGCGCGGTCGAGATGGTGATCCCGCGCGCCTTCTCCTCCGGCGCACCGTCGATCTCGTCATAGGCCTTGAACTCGCCGTACTGCTTCGTGATCGCAGCCGTCAACGTCGTCTTGCCGTGGTCAACATGACCAATCGTGCCGATGTTCACATGCGGCTTCGTCCGCTCAAACTTTTCCTTCGCCATGTGGGCCCAGGCTCCTGAGTTGAGGGCCGCGACACAGCGGCCAGATTCGTCCGCGCGCTAGGTAGGGTGTTGCTCATCCGGTTGCAAGCACCCGCAACCCGCAACTCAGTAAGACAGCCACTCAAAGATGTCGTTGGTAAAGTCCTGCCCCAGCGTGTTGGCGCGCTCCACCGAGGTGGTGGCCTGCTGTGCCTGGCGTTGCTCAATCACAGTTTCCGCGACCAGCATCAGGGCGATAAAGCCCCACGGTATCTCCCCATCCGGGCCGCTGCCGACCCCAAAGCGCACGCCGGAGTTGTTGTGCTCATGCTGCCCTTCGATGCGCGCGCCCAGACCAGACTTTTCTCCCAAGACAGAGCCATCGGGCAGCCGCGCCACCACATTCGCCTGCAAAAAGCTGTCTGCCCCGCGCTTGGCGTGCCCGTCATCGGTGGCGAAGGAATAGCCGGTGAGGTCAATCTCCAACGTCACCGGAATACCGCTGGAGGGCAAAATCCGCAGCCGGTTGTCGAGTTGCCGCCGGACCGCCGCTTCAAACTGCGCAAACTCCACGCTGGTGTTGCCGATCCCCCCGCGCCGCTCGCTGGGGTCAAACACGAGCTCATAGGCCTCAACCGTGTAGCCGCGCGCAAACATACCGAGACCCGGCTCAGGCGGTTCCGGATCGGAACAGGCCGCCAAAAGCGCCAGCAGGATCATCCCGAAAATCGCACCCGGTCGGCGCATCCGTCTCTCCGCAAATTGTTCCCCGTACATGGCCACGAAAACGCGCCCTGTCTACTCAACTGCGGTTCAACTTGAGGGGAGGTCTGGAGCGGGCAGCGGGAATCGAACCCGCACCAAGAGCTTGGAAGGCTCGTGTGATACCATTTCACCATGCCCGCGTTGACGGTGTGCTAGCCAGAAGCGCCCGCCGGTGCAAGCCGTGATCGCGCGCCCGGAGATGCCGCCAAAATAGTGCGACTTCGGACTAATTATAGTACGATTTCGGACTAACCGCCCCCGAAGCACTGCAAAAACGCACGATACCCGGTTAACAACCGGTTGAGGTCCTGCAGAAATGCAATGCCGGGGCGCCCTAGGTCACTGCCTTGCGCGCATGAAACTGCGGCTGATCCCAAGACCGCGTGGCGAGGATTTCGGCCAAGATCGCCACAGCCTGATCCACCTCGTCAACGCTCAGATAGAGCGGCGTAAACCCAAAGCGCAGGAGGTTGGGCGCGCGAAAATCACCGATCACACCGCGCGCGATCAAGGCCTGCATCACCGCGTATCCCTGCGGATGGGCAAAGGAGAGCTGCGAGCCGCGCGCCTTTGGGTCGAGCGGAGATTTCAGTGTCAATTCAGGGCATTGCGCGGCCACCTGCTCTCGAAAGCGCTCCGACAAAGCGATCGAGGCGCGCCGAATATCCCGCATCGAGACGCCGTCCCACGCATCAAGCGCCGCGGTCAAGGCCGCCATTTGCACCACCGGCGGGGTGCCCACGCGCATCCGGTCAATCCCGGCGGCGGGGCGATACGCGGGCTCAAAAGCAAAGGGGGCGTCATGGCCGAGCCAACCCGCCAGCGCGGGTTCCGCCCGCTCCGCGTGACGGGGGGCAACATAGATAAACGCCGGGGCACCCGGCCCGCCGTTAAGATATTTGTAGGTGCAGCCGACCGCGAAATCCGCGTTCGCACCGGCAAGATCGACCTCAATCGCGCCCGCAGAATGCGCAAGATCCCAGACGGTTAGCGCGCCTTTCTCATGGGCAAGGCGGGTCAACGCGGCCATGTCATGGAGGCGCCCGGTGCGGTAATCCACCTCCGTGAGCATTAACACGCCTACCTCCTCGGTTAACGCATCCGCAACCTCTTCGGGCGCCACAACCCGCAGCTCATACCCTTCTGGCATAAGGCTAATCAGCCCCTGCGCCATGTAGAGATCGCTGGGAAAATTGCCGCTATCCGACAAAATCACCCGCCGGTCAGGGTTGAGCTTCAAGGCTGCCGCGAGCGCCTGAAACACCTTGATCGAGAGCGTATCGCCGACCACGACAGAGCCCTCTTCAGCGCCAATCAGCCGAGCAATTCGAGTGCCAATCTGCGCCGGCAGGTTCATCCAGCCCGCATCGTTCCAGCCCTTGATCAGGAGCGTGCCCCACTCCTCTTGCATCATCTCCGCAACTCGTGCGGTCGCATTTTTTGGCAATGGTCCCAGAGAGTTACCGTCGAGGTAGATCATCCCCTCTGGCAGATGAAAGAGCCTGCGGGTCTGTGTGAAATCGGTCATGGCACCCTCCTGCCTGTGACCTACCCCACCGCTGCAAAAAGCTAAAGCGCGCTGGCTTGGGCGTCTTCGAATTGCAGCTTGAAGAGGCCAGCATAGATGCCGCCCAGCGCCAGCAATTCGGTGTGCGTGCCGCGCTCTACGATTTTTCCGGCGTCCATCACCATAATCTGATCCGCCGACAGGATCGTGGCGAGCCGATGCGCGATCACGAGGGTGGTTTTGCCCTCGGTCAACCGGTCAAGAGAGGCCCGCACCGCAGCCTCCGCCTCTGCATCCAACGCGGACGTTGGCTCGTCCAACAGCAGGATCGGCGCATCCCTCAACATGGCTCTTGCGATCGACATCCGCTGGCGTTGCCCGCCCGAGAGGCCATGCGCCTCTGGCGTGATCTTGGTCGCGTAACCCTCTGGCTGCGCTGTGATAAATGCATCGGCAGAGGCCGCCTGAGCCGCTGCGATCACCTGAGCATCATCGGCACCCGGCCGTCCAAACCGGATATTGTCGGCGAGCGTGCCGGAGAGCAAAACCGAGTCCTGTGACACCAGCGAAAGACCCTCGCGCAGGCTCTCAATCGTCACATCGCGCACGTCTTGGCCGTCGATCAGCACCCGGCCTTGGGTGGCATCATAGAGCCGTGGGATCAGGTTAAAGACCGTGCTTTTGCCCGCCCCGGACCGCCCCACAAAGGCAACGGTTTGGCCCGTGCTGACCGTGAAACTGACGCTGTCGAGCGCAAGCGTTCCGTCCGGATAGGCAAAACTCACGCCGTCAAACACCACCTCGCCACGCGTCGCGACCAGCGGTTCCGCGCCGGGTTTTGAGACGATCTCGGCCTCTTCATCGAGCACGGCATAGACCCGCGCCATCGCCGCCACGCCTTGCTGCATCTTGGTGTAGATCTTCCCAAGTCGTTGAGATTGCGGCGCAATCAGGCCCATTCCGGCAAGCAGACCTACGAAATCTGCGATGATGTTTTCGTCCTCGTTGAGGAAAATTACGATCACGGTGAGCAGGGCGGCAACCGCCACACCGCCCAAAAGCTCGGTGATCGGAATGATCCGGGCGGTCGCGTCCACCTGCTTGAGTTTGAGTTTGCGCAGCTTCGCGAAATCTTCGCTGGCGTCATCCAGCGCGCGGTCTTCCAGCCCATAAGTACGGATCAGCCGAATGCTCGTCAGCCCCTCCGCCACGCCCGCCGTCACCACGCCCACTTGCGCCTGATTGCGAGACGAGAGCCGCCGCATCCGCTTGCCGATTTGCAGGATTGGGCCGACCGCGAGGCTCAGCACGGCGACAAAGGCGAGGGTCAGTTGCCAGTTGATCGAGACCATGAACGCGAGCGTCGAGAGGATGATCGTCATCATCGAATAGCCGCGAAACACCACCTGGGCAGAGCCCGTGGCGATGTTCACATCGTTGTTGAACCGCGCGGCGGAGGAGGCAGAGGCCTCGTCCTGCAGCGTCGCCATATCGGCCCAGAGGAACTTTTTGTAGAGGTCGATCTGCATCTGCTGCGCCGCGCCAGTGATCGCAGCGTTGATCAAGATCTGCTTGGCGTAAGTCGCAAAACTGCGCACCACCGCCAAAAGAATGATTACAGCTGGGGCCCATGCGAGCGGAAAGGCCGCCTGCTCAGGCTCGGTCAGTGCGATGACGATCTGTTGCGTGACCTTCGCAAAGGCACCCGTCGCAATCGCCACGACCATCGCGAGCACCACAGCGGTGATGAATTTGCCCCGGTGCGGCCAAATCCAGACCCACAGGAACCGCTTGTACGCGGACCAGAGCGTGATGGGTTTTTCGGGCGACTGGGCCAAGGCGGCGTCCTTTTGCGGTGTCGCGATCACATAGCGGTGGTGGTGATCCTCTGAAAGAGGGCGCGTCGGCGCAGAGGGGTTTCGCGCGCAGTTTTGCGGGTCAGGCCAAGGGTTTGGGCGTGCGGATCGGCAAAGACTGGCTGATCACGCGGCGGGGCGCGGCTCTATGAGAATGGCTCTAAAGTCGTTCACGTTGGTCAAGGTCGGGCCAGGCACGACCTGATCGCCGAGTTTTTCGAAGAAGGTATGGGCGTCATTGGCGTTCAGCGCGGCATGGGCATTGACGCCCTTGGCCGTGGCCCGCGCGAGGGTTGTCGGGTCGCAGGTGGCACCCGCAACCTCGGCAGCGCCATCCACCCCGTCGGTGTCACAGGCGATGGCGTAGAGGCGCGGGGCTTCGTTCAGGGCGCAGGCAAGCGCGAGGGTGTATTCCGCATTGGGGCCGCCCACACCTTCGCCGCGCCGGGTGACGGTGCATTCACCGCCCGAGAGCAGCACGACCGGAGCGTCGCCGGGCGCGAGCTCTGACTGAATTTGCAGCGCGAGGGCGGCGTGCTCGGCGGCGAGATCGCGGGCCTCTCCCTCCAGTGCGTCGCCGAGTATGCGGACGGAGAAGCCCTGCCCTTTCGCGATATTCGCGGCAGCGGTCAGAGATTGCGCGGGGGCCGCGATGATGACGTTTTGGGTGGTGGAGAGGCGCGGGTCGTCAGGGCTGACAGGCGCGCCGCCGCTCTCAAGATAAGCTTTAATCGAGGGGGCCGGGGTGACGTTCCAGCGCGCGAGCGCGTTCAGCGCGCTCTGGGCGTCGCCGATATCTCCGACCGTGGGGCCGCTGGCGATGTCTCCGGGGGCGTTGCCGGGCACGTCGGAGATCATCAGTGACAGCAAGGTCGCCGGATAAACCGCTGCCGCCAGCTTGCCGCCCTTCACTGCTGAGATTTGTTTGCGGATGCCGTTCATCACCCCAATCGGCGCGCCCGAGGCCAAGAGGTCAGCGGTGAGCTGGCGCTTTTCGTCGAGGGTGATGTCACCCGCCGGGGCGCACAGAAGTGCCGATCCTCCGCCAGAGATCAGGCTCAGCACGAAGTCTCCTTGGTCCAGCGGTGCGACGCGTGACAGAAGGGTGCGGGTGGCCGCCTCTCCGTTTTGGTCGGGCACGGGGTGGGCGGCTTGGACGATCTCGATCTGCGCGCAGGGCCGCTCATAGCCGTAGCGGGTGATGACATAGCCCTCGCAGGGGCCCCACGCCGCCTCCACCGCCTCAGCCATCCGGGCGGAGGCTTTGCCGGCGCCGATCACCACAACCCGGCCCTCAGGCTTGGGCGGCAGGTGCACTGGCACGCACAGCATCGGATCGGCGGCATTGACGGCGGCGGTGAACATCTCGCGCAAGAGCGTGAGCTGCGGCGACGGCGCGGCGGCGCCTAAAGACTGATCCATGGTGTCCACCCTGTTTTGCTCTGTGCCTAAGGTGCCGCCGGGAACGCTGCAAGCATGACAATCAGGTGGACACTGCAGAGCGGCGGTATACCCTCTCGGATCATGCGGATGGTCTGTGTTTTGGTTCTGTTTTCGGGGGCTCTGTCGCTCTCTGCTCCAGTCGTTGCGCAAGACTACCAGAACACAGCGCGTTGGAACGGGATCGACTATGCCATCGAGTATCTCGATGCAGATGATCCGGTGCCGACGGTGGAGGATATCTCTCGCCGCGACACCACTCCGTCGGAGTTGCCCGTGGTTGAGGACGGTGCGGATGTAGAGCCGGCGGAGGAGCGTGCTCAGCGACAGTCTTCGCCATTAGGCTTTACCGTTCCGACAGAGCTTTTCGTCGTCATCTCGGTGCTGATCATCATCGCAGTTGCGGTGGCTGCCCTACGATATGGCGGGCTCGGTGGCATCGGGCGGGCAACGGAGACCTCCAGGCGGCAGGTGGACTTGCCGGAGGAGTTTCAAACCAGCCCCGAGATGCTGAATGACCCCGACCCAACCGCAGCGCTGATCGCTTTGAATCGCGCGGCGCTTGTAGCGGCAGCACAGGTGGCGCGGCTGACCATTCGGCGGGGCTGGACGGCGCGCGATGTGCTGATGCGATTGCCCGAGGACTTGCCCCACCGTGCCCCGCTGGATGCGTTGGCAGAGCGGGCGGAGGCAGCGCAGTTTGCGGGCGTCTCGGTGCGGTCGATGACTTTGCGCCATCACAAGGCAAGCATCGCGCCCCTGTTGGCGCAGACCGCATCATGAGTGAGCGCGCCCCTCCAACGGATTACACCCGCATCTTTGCGGTGCTGCTCTTGGTGGCGGTCATGGGCATCGGGGTGTTTGCATGGTTGCAGCGCAATTCAGGTGATCTCGACAGCTCCGCCACTGGCTTTCGCGGGTTGTTTCATATGCTGCAGGACGAGGACCTGGCAGTGCGATGGTATGTGGGGTACGGAGACCTCTTTGCCGAGGACATCGGCCTCTGGGTGATCCCGCTCTTTGACACCTCTCCGGGCGCGCAACGCGAGGTGCCGGAGACGGGGGAGGAGTGGCTCTTTAACATCGATGAGCGCGACCGCACGGCGATTGTCTTTGGCGAAAGCACCCGCGACATGCGCCCGGTGTTTATCCTCCCGAAGTGGCGGTCGGGCGTGCGGCTGACGGGCAAGGCGCATCCGGAATTGCTGATCCCAGAGGCGCGGATTGAGGCCTTGCTGGAGTCGATGCGGCTGCGGGATGTTCGGATTTCAAGAGGCGAGAGCGCCGAAGATCAAGTCACGCAGACTGATGGCTTAGAGCTGCACTATCGCCAGAGTGTTCGCAGCACGAACTGCACCGGATTTGACCCAGAAGACCGCGGCAACCGTGTGATCCTGATGTGTTGGATCAACGCGTTTCAACGGTTCTATCTCATCCCCGACCCGGACCTCCTCTCCAACCATGGGCTGGCGCAGGGGGAGAATGCCTCGATTGCTTTGGGCCTCCTTGAGGCCCTGCGCGGCGAGGGGGACATCGTGATTGATCGCTCGGATGGGTTTCGGATCGTGCAGCGCCGCGCGCCGATGGCCGAGCCGCGCGACCTCACCGACTGGGCGCGGTTTCTGGAGCCTCCCTTCCCGCTGATCTGGACCGCACTTGTGGGCATGGCGATCTTGTCGCTCTGGCGCGGGGCGATCCGGGGGGCGGAGCCGGTGGTGGGGTATGGCCGCGCGCCAGAAACCGCCCGCTCTGTCGCGCGCGGGGCGCGGGCGCGGTTGATGGCGTTGTCGGGCAACGGTGCCGAGGTGGCGAAGGCGTATGCGCAGGCGCGTATCCTCACGCTAGAGCGGCGCATCTTTGGGCCGCAGGGGGCCGGGGGGCGGTCGTTGTTTGACAGTCTCGCGGCGCGCGATCCGAGCAGCACCTCTGCGCTGCGCGCAGCACTAGAGCAGATCAATGCCCTCGACAGTGCCGCGCCAACGCCACAGGTTGTGGCTGCGACCGATCGGTTTGATGCGGCGCTGAGGGAGATATTGCGTGACACTTGATGACCTGCGGGCGCTCGCCGCCGCGATCAAAGGCGAAGTTGCAAAGACCGTGCATGGCCAGGATGAGGCGGTGGACCTTGTGCTCACTGCGCTCTTCGCGGGGAGCCATGTCTTGATCGAAGGGCCGCCCGGCACTGCAAAGACCCTGCTGGTTCAGAGCCTCGCGGCGGCGCTGAGGCTCGATTTCGGGCGCATTCAATTCACGCCAGATCTGATGCCCGGCGATGTGCTTGGCGCGAATATCTACAACTTCTCCACCGGTGCGTTTGCGCTGACCAAGGGTCCGGTTTTTACCGAGGTGCTGCTCGCCGACGAGATCAACCGCGCCCCGCCCAAAACGCAAGCCGCGCTGCTGCAGGCGATGAACGAACGGCGGGTGACGCTCGATGGGACGGACTATCCGCTGGGAGAGGCATTTACCGTCATCGGCACCCAAAACCCGTTGGAGAGTCAGGGCACCTATCCTCTCCCTGAGGCACAGCTCGACCGGTTTCTCTTTAAGCTCCTGATCGACTTTCCAGAGGCGGAGGCAGAGGTGGAGATTTTGCGGCGCAGTGCCGAGCGCACTCAGACCGGAGCGCCCTTGATCGGATCAAACCCCGTGGTGGATGGTGAGGCCCTGATCGAAGGGCGCAAGGCGCTGGCGCTTGTGAGGCTCGAAGAGCCCATCCTGCGCTACATCGTCGAGATAACCCGCGCGACGCGCAGCGATCCGGACCTCTTGGAGGGCGCCTCAACCCGCGCCGCAGATGCGCTGGCGATGGCCGCACGGGCGGCGGCGGCGCTGGACGGGCGGGATTATGTGCTGCCCGATGACGTCAAAAAGCTGATCCCGCCTGCGTACCGCCACCGGGTGGTCGTCGGCCCCACGGCAGAGATCGAGGGGCGGACGGCGGATAGCGTGCTGGCCGCGATCCTCAACCGGGTGGAGGCTCCGCGCTGATCCGTCCCTCCAAGAGCGCTGTGCAGCTGGGTCTGGGCCTCTTTGCCTTGAGCGTGTTCGCTGTGGCGACGGGGCTTGAGGCGGGGCTGGTGGTGCCTGGGTTGTGGCTGCTGCTGTTTCTCTCTGTGGCAGTGGACTGTGCGATCAGCCTGCGCCCAGCGCCTGTGATTGAGGTGGAGGGCCCGTCTGAGGTTGATGTGGGGGCGCAAAGCGTTTTGCTGCTGCGCTCAGCAAATATGCCGGAGCAGGTGAGCGGAAGCCTTGCTTGGGGCGAGGGGCTGTCGGGTGACACCGCGCTTGAGATGGGGGCAGAGACCTCGGTCACGCTGCGCGGGCTAACGCGGGGCACCTGGCCGCTGCCGACACTCTATCTGCGCTGGCCGTCGCGGCTGGGGTTGGTGGAACAGGTTGCCAAGGTGCCGCTGGCGCGCGAGATCAAGGTCTTGCCCGACCTGCGCGCGCTACGCTCCGGCGAGGTGGATACGCGCCTGCGCGAAGTGCTGGGCGGCGGCAAGCCCGTGGGGCGCAGCGGCGAGGGGGCGGAGTTTCATCAGCTGCGCGAATATCAGGCCGGGATGGAGCCAAAGCTCATCGACTGGAAGCGCTCGGCGCGGGTGGGCGCTCTCGTTGCGCGGGAGCTTCAGACTGAGCGCAACCAGAACCTCATTTTGGCGATGGACACCGGCTACCTGATGGAGGAGCGGCTGAACGGGATCAGCCGGTTCGACCATTCGCTCGCCGCAGCCCTCGCTTTGGGCTGGGGCAGCGCGCAGCTTGGGGACCGGACGGGCCTTTTTGCTTTTGACGCGGTGCCCCGGCTCTATGTGCCACCCGAGCCAGGCAAGCGCGCGTTTGAGATGTTGCGCCAGCAGACCGCACAGCTCCAGCCGCGCGCGCAAGAGACGAACTTTACCCTTGGGATGACATCGCTGTTGAACCGCCTGCGCCGGCGGGCGCTGGTGGTGGTGTTCTCAGAATTTCTCGACACGACTTCGGCGGAATTGATGGTTGAGACGCTGACCTTGCTCGTGCGCCGTCATGCGGTGGTGTTTGTGACCTTGAGCCCCGAAGAGCGGCCAGCGTTTCAGCACTCCGACGGGATGCTCGCGCTGGCTGAGGCGGTCGCAGAGGCGGATCAGTTGACCGAGCGGGAGACTGTGCTCGCACGCCTGCGTCACACCGGGATCAGCGTGCTCGATACGACGCCAGAGATGCTCTCGGGCAAGCTCCTGTCGGTCTATCTCGACCTTAAAGCGCGGGAGGTTGTGTGATGGAGGATGCAGGGCTTCGATCCGCGCGGTTTCGGCAGGAACGGGAGGCGGGTTGGAAGGCGCTCAGCAAACTCGTGGAGCGGGTGGAGCAGTCGGGGCCGCGCTCGCTCTCGTTTGACGAGGCGCGCGAGTTGGCGACGCTCTACCGGCAGACCAGCTCAGCACTGGCGGTTGCGCGGGATATCTCGCTCGATGCAGGGCTTTTGCGGTATCTGGAGGCGTTGACAGCGCGGGCGTATCTGGCGGTTTATGCCCCGCAGGGGAGCCTTGCGGGGCTCGTCTCTCGGTTTTTCAGACAGACCGCACCGCGCGCGCTGCGGCGATCGGTTTGGTATATCCTTCTGGGCGTGCTGGCGTTGGCGCTTGGCGCGTTGCTCGGCGCGACGCTCTATTTTGAGGATCAGGCGTGGTACGGCACCTTCGTGCCGTCGGGCCTTGCGGGGCCCCGGCATTTGGGCGCGAGCACAGAGACGTTGCTCGATGTGATCTACGGCGACCAGACCGACGGGCTCGGCGGATTTGCGACCTATTTGTTTGCGCATAACACCCGCATCGCGGTCATGGTGTTTGGGCTGGGCGCGTTTCTTGCAGCACCTGCCTTTATGCTGACGTTTTACAACGGGCTGATCTTTGGCGCGTTTGTGGCGCTGCACATGGAGCGGGGGTTGGGCCTCGATATCTTCGCCTGGCTGTCGGTGCATGGTGTGACAGAGCTTGCGGCGATCTGCATTGCCTCTGGCGCGGGCATGATGATGGGCCTTGCGCCGCTGTTTCCCGGAGAGCGGCGGCGCGTGGATGCCCTCTTTGAAGCCTCGAAAGATGCCGTTGCACTGGCGCTGGTGGCAGCGGTGATGCTGATGGTGGCGGCCCTGCTGGAGGGGTTTGCGCGGCAGCTTGTGCAAAGCATCGAGTTGCGGCTGGCGATTGGCTGGGGGGTGGGCGCGCTATGGCTTTTGTGGGCGCTGCTCGGAGGGCGCAGGGCATGAGCATGGCCGAGCCCGGCATAAAGACTGACCGCTTCAAAACGTCCGAAGGGGTGGAGCTCGACTTTGAGATTGCAGCACTTGCGATGCGCTTCACCGCGCAGCTGTGGGATTTGCTGGTGACCGTCATCCCGGTGATCGCGCTGGCGATCATCCTTGCGCAATCTGACCTCCTTGATCGGCAGTCGTTCAACGGGTTCTTCGCCCTCGCGTTTTTCCTAATCCGGACGCCCTATTATGCGCTGACCGAGCTCTTTTGGAACGGCACCACAGTGGGCAAGCGGATTGTGGGCATCCGAGTGGTGAGCGCGGATGGGCAGAGCCTGACGCCACATCAAATCTGGGTGCGCAACCTGATGCGGGAGGCGGAGGTGCTGGTGCCCATCACGATCTTGATCGCAGGGTTTGGGGGTGGGGCCATCTCTAACATCATCAACCTCGTTTGGGTGCTGATGGTCTTTGCGGTGCCCCTGTTCAACAAGCGCAACCGGCGGCTCGGGGATTTGGCGGCGCGGACGTTGGTGATCGTTCAGCCCAAAGCGGCGCTGTTGCCGGAGTTGTCGGTGCGAGGGTCGCGCAGCCGGTTTGAGTTTACCCTCGACCAGCTCGATCACTACGGCGCCTACGAGTTGCAAGTGCTGGAGGAGGTGCTGCAATCCGAGCGGCCCATTGGCCATGCCGCGCGCAAACAACAGGCCGAGCGGAGGGCGCGAATTGCCGAGCGCATTCGCGAGCGGATCGGCTTTGAGGCGCAAGTCGATAAGGCGGATATTGAGGCCTTCCTTGAAGCCTTTTACGCCCGCCAGCGCGCACATCTGGAAGAGCGGCAATTGCTTGGGGACCGGCGCGCCGACAAACGCTACCGGGACGAGACCTAGAAATCGAACGTGTCGCCTGCGCCGCTGAGGGCGAGGTGCTCTTGGTTGCCCGCCGTATCCTCTATCCGTAGGAAGAACTGGTCGCTGCTGGCGGCGTTGCGGATCACGCTGTCTGAAATCTCCACCCCAGGCGTCTGCACAAAATCGAACTCGGTACCCGCATCGTTGATCGTTTCGGCGACCAGGAAGTCAAAGGTCGTGTCGGTTTGTGTGGTGAGAGTAAAGCTCAGTGTCTCGGTGCCCGCGTTGGTGGCGGTGGTGAAGCTGCCGCTGACGCCTGCATCCGTGTCGATGGTGATGTTTTGCGCTTCCGTGGCGGTGTTGCCCGCCACGTCCGTCACTCGCAACTCCACCGCAAAGGTGCCGTCACTCGTATAGGCAGACGGGATGGTGATGCTTTGCAATGCGCCAGTGGCAACGCCGTGGTCGATGAAGCCGTTGCCGTCTTTCCAGTCGATCTCCAACCCAAAGCCAGTGGCGGTCTGCACCTCCATCGTGGGCGTGGTGTCGTTGGTGATCCTGTCGGAGTTTGACGTGCCGCTGTCAGAGCTGGCAGCGAGGCGGAAGGTGGTTGCTTCGGGGTCTGCCACATCAAAGACCTGAAAGCGGTGCGCGTTCGCGTCGTCATCGGTGTAGACGATGGCCAGTTCGGTGGAGGACAGGAACACGGCAGAGGGGAAGACATTGTTATTGCCGGTTGTGCCCACCTCAAACGCCGCGCCGTTGGCGGAGCCATCCGCATTGAAGAGCTGCGCGCGGATGGTGCCGTCGCTGAAATTGAGCGTGTTGGTGCCGGAGATGTTGGAGCGCTCAAACTCCGCCCACACGATTGCGAAGGTCCCGTTTGGGCCCGCTACGACCGACGGCACAAAACCCGGCTCTTTGTCGTTGGACATGTCAAAGCCGATGGTCGGGATGACAAACTCAGCGCCAGACGGGCGCACATCTGTGCCGTCATCGGTCAAGAGCCGATACCGGATGGCGTTGCCGCCGATGCTGCTCGCAGACGTGGAGCCATCCACCCAAGCCACCACAAACCCACCCGTGGAGAGCGGCTCGATCACCGGATTGCCCTGAAAGCCCGTGCCGGTGACGTTGACCTGAACCGTGTCTCCGGTGCTGCCGCCGCTGGTGATCTCACGCAGGAAGATTGCGCTCACATCATTGTCGTCGCTCGGGCCACCCGCGAGGTTGACGACATGCTCATCGGCATAGACCGCGACAGCGCCGCCTCCGGCGCGCGCGGCAATGGAGGGGTCGATCTGATCGTTGAGCGTGTTGAGGTTGATCCCCGCGGACGCGCCCTTGGTGCCAGCGGCATCGAAAAAAGCGTAGCGCGTCTCTTGCCCGAAGGGTGTCGCGGCGAGTTGAGAGGTCTCATAGCTGATCACAAAGCCGCCGTTCGGCAGGGCAGAGACGATGGGCACCGACTGTGTACCCGAGTTCGCATCTACCGAGATTGTGCCACCCACTGTATCTCCGTTCGCATCGAAGCGCTGAGCGAGGACGTTGCTGCCGCCACTCGCCGCGCTCTGCCAGGTGACGACAAATCCTCCTCCGGTGAGGGCTACGACGCTCGGGTTGGCGGGGCCGGAGTTGCCCAAGTCTAGCAACAGCTCGCTGCCTTGCGTAGCGCCGCTCCCGTCAACGATGCGCACGGCGATGGCGTTCTGCGTGGGGCCGCCACTATCGGTTTTGACGGCGCGGACAATCACCCCGCTGTCATCGCTGAGCCGTGCAATCTCGGCCCGCTCATCGGTGTTCGAGCCGCTGGTAGCGATGGTCACAGGGGTGGACTGCGCGGCGATGCCCGAGAAGCTCGCGCCCGGAGCGACAGTGTCGAGCGTGATGGCGACGCTCTCGGTTTTGACATTGCCCACCGGGTCTGTGCTGCGCACGGTGATGGTCTTGCTGCCGTCAAGGCCATAGGCGCTGGGTTTGGTAACGGTCACACTGTCCGAGGCAGCGGTGCCCGCTGCGATAAACCCGAAGCCATCCCCCCAATCCACTTCAAGCGTCGAGCCTTGCTCGGTGTCGAAGGAAAGGGTTGGCGTGGTGTCGTTCGTGATGCGGTCGCTGGTGGAGAGGCCAGTGTCGCTGCCAGAGGTCAGGGCGAGGTTTTCGAGCGTCGCGGTCAGGTCGATGCGCAAGGTCAGGTTGGTCTGGGGGCCTGCGTTGCCTGCAGCATCGGTAACTTGCAGGGTGAGGGCGGTGTCTCCGCTCGCGAAGCCGGCGCCGCCATTGTCGAGCGGGGTAGACCAAGAGCCGCCCGCGTTGGCCGTGGCGGTGACAGCCGGATTCACTCCGTCAGACACCGTCACCGTCGCGCCAGGCTCTGCGGTGCCGCGCAGCAGGGGCGTTGTGTCTGCGGTGACAAAGGTCAGGGTGCCGCCGGGCGAGGTGGCGTCAGTCACGCCCACGGCGGCGGGGGCAGTTGTGTCGATGGTGACGGTGCCAAGTTTCGAGGCGGTATTTCCGGCCGCATCGGTTGATCGCACGGTGACGGTGAAATCCCCGTCGGAGGCAAAGGGGGACGGGGCGGTGAGTTGCTGGGCGGCTCCGGTTCCGGTGCCCGCGGCGACAAAGCCCAAGCCGTCGCCCCAGTTGACCTCCAGAACCGCGCCCGCCTCAGCGGTGACCTGGATGGTTGGTGTGGTTTGCGCGGTGATGCCGTCGGTACTGGACGACCCGGTATCCGACGTGGGCGTGAGGGTGATGTCACTGATCACTGCGGTGGTGTCGATGTTAAGCGTCTGGCTTGCCGCCGTAGACGGATTACCCGCCGCATCGCTTGCGGTGGCCGTAAGCGTCCGCACGCCCTCACTCAGGTTGGTCGCGCTGATATCGAGGCGCCACACCCCACCCGTGGCGGTGGTCGTCGTGCCCAAAAGCACCCCGTCGTCAAAGACCGAGACGACAAGGCCGGGTTGCGCCGTTCCGAAAACAATCAGCGTGGTGTCGGAGGTGACAAAGTCCGTTTCGCTGCTGCCCGTGTCTGAAGTGATCGACGTGATTGTGGGCGCAGCCGGGCCGGTGGTATCTATCGTGATGGGCAGGCTGGCGGTGCCAGTGTTGCCCGCGATGTCTGTGGCGCGGAGCTGCACCGTGAACGTGCCCTCGCCAAAAGCAGCGGGGGCGGTGAGGGTTTGCAGCGCACCGGTGGCCACCCCAACGCTCTGAAAGCCTGCCCCCTGCCCCCAATCGACTTCAACCGTCGATCCGGCCTCGATGGTGTAGTTGAAGCTTGGGGTCGTATCAGAGGTGATGTTGTCGGTTGTCGAGGTGCCGGTATCCGACGAGCCGCGCAGGTCTGGCCCGACGATGGTGGCGGAGGTGTCAGTGGTGATCGTAAAACCCGCGCTCTCTGAGGAATTGCCCGCAGCATCGGTCGCGCGAACGGTAAAGGTGTGCTGACCGTCGCTGAGCATCTCTGGCACGGTGAGGCTGAAGGTGCCGTCGGTGGATGTACCGCTGACAACCACTGCGCCGTCGCGCAAAAGCTGCAGAGCAGCGCCGCTCTCCGCGGTTCCGGTGAAGGTGGGGGTTGCGTCACTGGTGACGCGGTCACTGTCTGAGGTGCCGGTATCATCGCTCATCCCGGTGATTACGGGGGCGGCTGGGTCACTGGTGTCGATCGTCAGGGTGGGCAGGTTGACGGCAGCGGTGGTGTTGGCGGCAGCGTCAAAAGCCTCAAGGCGTAGCGTGTAGCTGCCCTCATCCAGCGGCACGCCGCGTTGATCGATTTGCCACTGCCCGGTGCTGCCCACGGCCGCGACACCCACCTCACTGTCGTTCAGAAACAGGCGAACGGCGGAGCCGACCTCTCCGGTACCGAGATACACAAGGGTTCGGTCGGCGGTGATGAAGTCACTATCGCTGCTGCCGCTATCCACCGTGATGCTGGTGAGCGTCGGGGCCGTGGGTGCGGAGGCATCGAGCGTGGTCTCTAACGTGGCGCTTTCTGAATTGCCCGCAGGATCGGTCACGACGACCACAACCGTGAGCGCGCCCTCCTCATTATAGGCTGTGGGTTTGGTGATGGTTTGCGTCTGCCCGGTGGCGGTGCCCGCATCCGTGAGCCCCTCGCCATCGCCCCAGTTGATCTGCAACTGCGCGCCCGCCTCTGCCTTGAGCGTGATCGAGGGCGGGTCGGTTTTCAGGAAGCCGTTGCTCTCTCCGATGAACGCGACATCGCTGAGGGAGGTTTCGGAATCCTTGGTGACGGTGACGCGGATGTTTTGCTGGGCGGTGCCGTCAACGCCTTCAACCCGCAGCCGCTCGGTGAGGCTTTCGCCGTCACTCAGGTCTGAAAAGGCATCGCTGGTGGTGTCGAGGCGGTAGGTCCACTCGCCCGTCGTTTCATCAAAGACAAACCGCCCCGCGTCGCCGGTGCGCTCGCTGCGGGAAAGGGCCTTGAAGGCGGCCTCTCCTGCGTCGGGGTCTAGGATTGTCAGGGTGCCGGAGACGTTGGTGTCCTCATCCGCTGCCGCGAGGGTGGCGCGGGTATCTCCACCGATAGTGGCGGCGTCGTTCTCTCCGGTGAGGGTGACGGTGATCTCTGCGGTAGCGGCACCCGTTTCATCGGTGATGGTGAGGGTTTCGGTGGCGGTCTCTCCGTCTTTGAGCGCCTGGGTGAGCGAGGTGTCGGGGGTGTAGCGCCACCGACCGTTGCTTTCGTTAAACGAGAACGTTCCGAAGAGGCCTGTGAGTGCCTCTGGCTCCACGGCCGCGAAGTCTCCCTTGCTACCGTCGTCAAACTCTACCCGGACGCGGCCTTTCAGGGTTTTGTCCGAATCCTCATCCGTTTCGCGTGTAAGGCGGCCCGAAATATCGGGTTTGGGGGGAAGGATCAGGTTGAGAGACGCAACGTCACGCGGGCGAAGACCCTCCAGCGTGAGGCTGGTGGCGTCATCAAAGGTGATCACCAGGTTGCCATCAACGCGCGTGGCACCGTCGAGCGCAGCCTGCACTTGAGCGTAGGTCAGATCGAGTTGCGACAGATCGAGCCGGTCTTTTGAGACGCTGAAATCGGTGATCCGGTCCGCGCCTTCTGACAGCACAAACGTATCTTTGCCCCCGCCCCCGGTGAGCGTGTCGTCGCCGCGTCCGCCATCCAGCGTGTCTTTGCCGCCGCCGCCATTGAGCGCGTCAGAACCTGCGCCGCCATCAAGCCGATCTTTCTTGCCGCGGCCGGTGAGCGTGTCGTCCCCTCCGAGCCCTGCAAGCGTGTCGGCGCGGTTTGTGCCGGTGAGCACGTCATCGCGGCGCGTTCCGCTGATCACGGACGCGGTCTGCTTTTGGGACGCAACCCCTTTCTCAGGACCGTCAAAGACCGACACACACTTCTCCCGCCGCCCCCTTTGGCGCTGGCGCAGGCCTAGAGCGGTTCTCGGGCGAGATTAAGGCCGAAAATCATCAAGATGAGAGATTTGATCGAAAGATCGGGGGGGTGGTGGAGCCTACCGGGATCGAACCGGTGACCTCTTGCATGCCATGCAAGCGCTCTCCCAGCTGAGCTAAGGCCCCACAGTGCCCGAAGGCGTGGTGAGCGGCGTGTTAACGGCGCCGCTCACCGGGTTCAAGCCAAAAGGATCAGTCGTCTTCGTCGTTTGAAACATCGGCGATCTCGTCGATGCTGACGGTGTCCTCGTCGTTGTCCTCGTCGAGCATGGTGTCATCGGCGAGATCGACGTCATCGGACTCTTCGTCGATAACGTCTGCATCCTCGACATCTTTGCTTTCTTTAACAGGTGCTTTCTGAGCAGCGGCCTTCCGCTCGGCAGAGGCGCGCTTGCCGGGGGTTTCGAGAACCACCTCTTCACCCGTGTAGGGGCTGATGATCGGGCTGCGGTTGAGGTCATAGAACCGCTTCCCAGTGGTGGGGCAAAGACGTTTTACGCCCAGGTCGGCTTCGGCCATGGTGAGAACTCCGAGAAATTCTGCGGGAACAATCCGCGCCGGGTGCCACAGCATCCGGGCCGTGTCAAATGGGGGTTTGAGCGCAGATTTCCAACGCGGCTGCAGCAGAAATTTCTGCGACGCAGCATTTATTGCATTCAGAAACCGAAATTTTATTGCGCAGCACAACGGCTTTGAATACTAAACATGCTCACTTGGTTTTATACTAGGACTGAACGATGCTCTACCACGCCTACGAAGTCACCCACGCGGCCATCACGCCCATGCGTCAGGCCGCTCAGATGGGCCAGGAAATGCTGACCTCGCCCCTCAATCCGTTCTCTGACTTCTATGGCAACCGCGCCACGGCAGCGGCGTTCGAGATGTTTATCAACGCGACTCGGCGCTACGGAAAGCCGTCTTTCGACATCGCCGATGTTGAGATTGCGGGTGAGTCGGTTCCGATTGTGGAGGAGGAGGTGCTGGCACTTCCGTTCTGTAACCTCCTGCATTTTAAGCGCGATTCGATCATCGCAGAGGCGCGGAACGACCCCAAGGTGCTGATCGTGGCGCCAATGTCGGGCCACTTCGCAACGCTCTTGCGCGGCACGGTTGAGAAGATGCTGCCAGAGCATGAGGTCTATATCACCGACTGGATCGACGCGCGGGATGTGCCGCTTTCGATGGGCAAGTTCGATCTTGATGACTACGTGGATTATCTGATCCAGTTTAGCCAATTCCTCGCGCAAGAGGGGGACCGGTGCCATGTGATGGCGGTCTGTCAGCCTGGTGTGCCGATGATGGTGGCGGCGTCTTTGATGGCAGAGCGGAAAGACCCGGCACGCCCGGCGTCTATCACCTTGATGGGCTCACCCATCGACACCGCGCAAAACCCAAAGCAGCCAAACGAGCTGGCGATGGAAAAGCCGCTTTCCTGGTTTGAAAACAACGTGGTAGCGACTGTGCCCTTCCCCAACAAAGGGTTCTTGCGGCGCGTGTATCCTGGGTTCCTGCAGCTCTCCGGTTTTATGTCGATGAACATGGACCGGCACGTGGACGCCCATGTCCGCCAATACCGCAACCTGATCAAAGGCGATGGCGATTCGGCGGCGGCGCACCGCTCGTTCTATGACGAATACCTCGCGGTGATGGATCTAACGGCAGATTTCTATCTGCAAACAATTGAGCGGGTCTTCCAAAAGCGGCTGTTGGCCATCGGCGAGTATGACTACCGCGGTCACCGCATCGATCCGGGCCACATCACCGACATCGCGATCCTGACGATTGAGGGTGAAAAGGACGACATCACCGGCCTTGGCCAGACTGAGGCAGCGCTGACGCTGACGCCAAACCTGCCCGACAGCAAAAAGACCCACTACATCCAAGAGAAAGTGGGCCATTATGGGGTGTTTAACGGCTCGCGGTGGCGGCAGCAGATTCAGCCGCGGGTGCGCGAGTTCATGCGCACCCACCGCAAAACGGTGCGCGCCTGAAAACCCATGTCACGGTAACGCTGGACGGTGCACCGGTGGACGTAAAACTCCGCCGTCACCGGGCTGCGAAGCGGCTGACCTTGCGCGTTCCTACGACCGGCGAAGGGCCGGTGGTGACGGCGCCTCCTTTCGTGTCGGATGATCAGGTCACCCGCTTTGTCGAGGAGCGGCAGGCCTGGATTGCGGGTGCCTTGGGGCGGCTGCCAGAGACGATTGCGGTGACCGAGGGCACGGAGATCCCGGTACTGGGCGCGTTGCGCGTGGTTACGGTTTCGAACGGGCCGATGGGCGTAAGCGGAGAACATCTGAATGTGCGCGGCCCAGAGACGCGGGTCAGCGCTCAGGTGGCCGCCGTCTTAAAAACCCTTGCCCGCGAGCGGACCGGGATCGCGCTAGGGCGGTATTGCAGCCGCCTCGGTCGCCCATATTCCCGCCTGACAATGAGAGACACGCGTGGGCGCTGGGGCTCTTGCACATCGGATGGCGGGATCATGCTCTCTTGGCGGCTGATCATGACGCCGCCGGAGGTGTTTGATTACGTTGTGGCGCATGAGGTCGCGCATCTGGCGGAGATGAACCACTCCCCCGCCTATTGGGCCGTGGTCGCCCAGCTCTACCCTGATTTTGAGCGTCAACGTGCCTGGCTCAAGCGCGAGGGGAGCAGGCTGCACCGGTACCGGTTCTGAGACCTGCGCAGAAATAGACTTTGCACCGGCTCCCCGCCCCGATACCCATTGCAGCAAGATCGGAGCGAGCCCATGACCCCAGCGCCCACATTCTCCACCGCCACGGATGCCGTGCCTCTGCACGTTTTGGAGGCCGATGGGCTCTCCACCTGGAAAGAGAAGGCCGCGCCGGAGCAGGTTAACTGGGCAGAGACGTCGGGCTTTACCGGAGCCCTGGGGCAAAAATGCCTTCTGCCGGGGGCGCAGGGTCAACTTGAGGGTGTTTTGCTCGGCTGGGGCGATGCGAAAGCACGGGCGCGCGGGCGGTTTCCTCTGGCGAGTTATGCGGCGTATTTGCCCAAGGGGGACTACCGCCTCGAGAACATGCCTCTTGGTTTTGATGCGAGCCTTGAGGCGCTCGGTTGGCTGATGAGCGACTACAGCTTCACCGATTACGCGGGTTCGCCAAAAACCATCGCGAAACTCGTGGCGCCCGAGGGTGTCGATGCGGCCCGGGCCGAGGCGATTGCGGCGGGTGTGACGCTCACCCGCGACCTCATCAACATCCCCGCAGGCGACATGACGCCCACTGCTCTGGAGGGGGCAGTGGCGGCTTTGGCGGAGCGGTTTTCGGCAGCTCTAAAGGTGACCCGCGGCGAAGATCTGATTACGCAGAACTTCCCCATGATCCATGCGGTTGGGCGTGCTGCAAGTGAGGCGCCCCGACTGATGGACCTTGTGTGGGGCGACCCAACCCATCCGAAAATCACGCTGGTGGGCAAGGGCATCGTCTTTGACACGGGGGGGCTGAACCTCAAGCCTGGCGGCTCCATGGGGACGATGAAGAAAGACATGGGCGGTGCGGCAAATGCGATTGGGCTGGCGCATGTCGTCATGGCGCTGGGTCTGCCGGTGCGGCTGCGCCTCTTGGTGCCCTGCGCTGAAAACGCCATCGGGCCTGGCGCGATGCGGCCCGGCGATATCCTGCGCTCCCGCAAGGGCCTGAGTGTCGAGATCAACAACACCGATGCAGAGGGGCGGCTGGTGTTGGCAGATGCGCTGGCCCTCGCGGATGAGGAGGCGCCCGCGCATCTCTTTTGCTTTGCCACGCTCACTGGCGCCGCACGCGTCGCCACGGGCTTTGACCTGCCGCCGTTCTTTTGTACCGATGACAGACTTGCGGGCGCGCTTTCGGCGGCCAGCGCGCGCGTGGCAGACCCGCTCTGGCGCCTACCGTTTTGGGAGGCGTATGAGGGGCTGATCGAGCCGGGGATCGCTGATCTCGACAACGCGCCCAAAGGTGGCCGCGCCGGAGCGATCACGGCGGCGCTGTTCCTGCGGCGTTTTGTGGAGGACGCGGGGAGTTTCACGCATTTCGACATCGCTGGGTGGCAAGAAAGCACCGCGCCTGCGCGCCCAAAAGGCGGCGCGGCACAAACGATCCGTGCGGTGCTGGATGTGCTTGAGGGGCTGGGGTGAACTTCGACCCACGCCTCACGCCCGCGCGCCCAGACCTCGCCGCCGCGCATTTGCGGGGGCAAGTAGAGGCTGAGCGGTTTATCGAGGGTGAACCGCTTCAAGTGATCACGCCAAGCCTGCCGCTGACCTCCCGACCTGATGCGTCGCAAAGCTATGGTAGCGAACTGCTCTACGGCGAGCCCTTCACGGTTTATGACCGGCAGGATGGACTCGCATGGGGGCAATCAAGCGCAGATGGATATGTGGGCTGGGTTGCGGAAGGTGGGTTGGGGCCGCGTCAAGAGACCACCCATCACGTCGTTCTGTTGACGGCGTTGGTCTATGCCGAGCCAGAGGTGAAGTCTCGGCCACTGGCGGCACTCCCGTATCTCTCCAGTTGCACTGTCACCGCGCAGCAAGGGCGTTGGTTGGAGATTGATGGGCGCTGGTGGATTCCGGGGCGGCATTTGCGCGAGGGCACGCCCGATGCGGCGGATTGGGTTGGTGTGGCCGAGCGTTTTTTGGGGGTGCCTTATCTCTGGGGCGGCCGCACGCCCGCAGGCCTCGACTGCTCCGCAGTGGTGCAACTGGCGCGGATGGGCGCAGGGTTTGACTGCCTGCGCGACAGCGACATGCAGGCGGGGGTGGGTGAGGAAATTGACCCGGATGGGGCGCTGAAGCGCGGCGATCTCATCTTCTGGAAGGGGCATGTGGGGATCATGTCTGACGCCTCGACGCTGCTCCACGCCAACGCGTTTCATATGGCCTGCACCTATGAGCCGCTCGACCTCGCGCGGGACCGGATCGAGGCACAAGGCGATGGTCCGGTGACAGGCGCCCGACGTTTGGACACCTAGAGGCTCTGCCCCTCTGTCGGGCTGCGCCCGCCATTCACCCCGGAATATTTCAAAACCGACGAAGACGTGAGTCGGGGCTGGGTCAAGGGCGGGCGAGAGCCCGGCAGCGTAGCTGCGAAACCTTGAGGCAGGCGCGACTCACATATTACTATGGGTGAGGCGACTTGAGGGAGCAGCGTCTCGCTCAAGCGCCTCTCAACGAAAAAGCCCACCGCAGGTGCTCGGCCCAACGGGAGGCGATGCGCGGCAGCGCATCAACGACGGTCGGGAGTGCTCCTAGAGCGGGCGGCCCTGCATGAGTTTGGGGAGGTCGCCGGAGAGGCCTGCGGCTTCGCGGATGAAAAACCGGCGCAGGGCGGGGGTTTTGTTGACGATGCCTAACCCCACGTCACGTGCAACGCGCAAGGCTGGATTGTCGTTGGAGAACAGACGGTTGATCGTGTCGGTGGTGCCCGCGAGCAGGGCCGTGTCAAAGCGGCGCCATTGGGCGTAGGCCTCAAGCGTGCCGGGGCGGCCAATGTCTTCGCCCCGACGGCGGGCCTCGATCAGGACTTCTGCGAGGGCGGCGACGTCGCGTAGGCCGAGGTTGAGGCCCTGCCCGGCGATCGGGTGCACGCCGTGGGCGGCGTCCCCGACAAGCGCAGTGCGTTGCGCGGTGAAGTGGTGGGCGAGGATGAGGTTCAGCGGGTAGGCGTAGCGTTTGCCTACCAGTGCGATCTCACCCCGGAACGCGCCGAAATGGGCGCGGAGCTCTTGCATGTAACCTGCATCATCCATCGCCTGAATCGCGGCGGCGCGGTCTCTCCGCTCGGTCCAAACCACACTGGAGCGGTTGCCGGGCAGCGGCAGGATCGCGAGGGGGCCAGCGGGCATGAACATCTGATGCGCGGCACCCTCATGGGGCAGTTCATGGTCCACTGCACAGACAAGCGAGGTTTGATCGTAGTCGTGACCGTGGAAGGTGATGCCCGCGCGTTTGGCGGTGCCAGAACCGCGGCCGTCGCAGCCCACCAACAGGCTCGCGCGCAGGGTTGTGCCATTCTCCAACGTGACCGCGACGCCGTTGTCATCAGGGGTTTGCGCGACCACGCGCGCCTCGGCACGGTAGGTGATGCGATCTTCGGCCTCGACCGCGCCCAGAAGGGCGGCACGGAGGTAGCGGTCCTCCAGCATCGCTCCGAAGGGGCCCTCTTCGATCTCACGGTGGTCAAAATGCACGTAGAGAGGAGAGGCGCCCTCGCCCGGGCGACCATCGGAGACGACGATGTCGAGGATGGGTTGTGCGTGGCCGCTGACGGTATCCCAGATGTGCAGCGCCTCCAGCATCCGGCGGGAGGCGAGCGCGATGGAATAGGCGCGGCCGTCAAAGTCTGGTGCTTTTTTCGCCGGCAACGGTCCTGCGTCTAGGATGATGCTCGTCAACCCACCTTGTGCGCAGGCGAGGGCGAGGGCGGGGCCGTTGAGGCCACCGCCGACGATCAAGATATCTGCGTCACGCGTCATGCGGTTGTTGTGGGGGCGGCGGGGGGCGTTGTCCATGCCGGGGCGGGGCGATAGCGTGTCGCGGTGGCTCAAGTTTCGGGGGACGGGATGGAGATCAGACAGATGGGCGCGGCAGAGCTGGGCCGAGCGATCCGCGCAGGGGAAGCGGATGCGGTGGAGGTGACTGAGGCATTTCTGGAGGCGATTGCCGCGCACCCAGACGCAGGCGACATCTATGCGCGCACCACGCCAGAGCGCGCGCGGGCAGAGGCAGAGGCGGCTGCGGGGCGCGCGAAAGCGGGCACCTTGCGCGGGCCGCTCGATGGTGTGCCGATCTCCTGGAAAGACCTTTATGACAGCGCGGGCGTTGCGACGGAGGCTGGGTCTGCGTTGTTGGAGGGTCGCGTACCCAGCCGCGATGCGCTGGTGTTGAAGAGAGCGACTCAGGCCGGGATGGTGTGCCTCGGCAAAACCCATATGACCGAGCTTGCGTTTTCGGGGCTGGGCATGAACCCGGTGACCGCCACGCCGCCGAATGCTGTGCGCGAGGGTTGTGCGCCAGGGGGCTCTAGTTCGGGTGCCGCCGTTTCAACGAAACTGGGGTTGGCTGCGGCGGGGATCGGCTCTGATACGGGCGGGTCGGTGCGCATTCCGGCGGCCTGGAATGATCTAGTTGGGTTGAAGACGACGGCGGGGCTGATCTCTCTCGAAGGGGTCGTGAAGCTCTGCCCGAAGTTCGACACGGTCGGGCCGCTGGCGCGTTCGGTGGAGGACGCGGCGCTCTTGCATGCAGTGCTGAGTGACAGCGTGCCGGTGGATCTAACCGGGGCCGATGCGGCGGATTTGCGGCTGTTGGTCTGCGAGACCTTTGCATTGGATGATGTCGAGGAGGAGCCGCTGGCCGCGTTTGAGGATGCAGTGGACCGGTTGGCCGCGGCAGGGGCAGAGATTGTGCGGGCCAAGGTGCCGAGTGTGGCGGATGCGATGGGCCTGTCGGGAGTGCTCTATACGCCCGAGGCCTATGCAACCTGCGGCGAGGTGATCGAGGCCGCACCGGAAAAGATGTATCCGATGGTGCTGGAGCGGTTCCGAGCGGGGCGCGATGTCTCGGTCATTGACTATCTGCGCGGATGGCAGGCGCTGAGGGGGTTTCGGCGGGCCTATGCGGCGGAGACGGCCGGGTTTGACGCAGTGTTGGTGCCCTCGGGGCCGATCTTGCCGCCAGATGCGGCGCGGTTGTTGGCAGAGCCGGAGTATTTCGTGGAGCGCAACCTGATGGCGCTGCGGAACACGCGGATCGGGAACTTGCTGGGCCTCTGCGCGCTGACCTTGCCCACGGGCGTGCCGTCCTGCGGACTGATGGCGATGGGGCGGCCGTTTGGCGAAGCGCATTTGTTGCGGGTGGGCGCGGCGTTGGAAGGGGCTTTAGGGGTGGGTTAGGGGTGTCGCCCCGGACGTGATCCGGGGACCTCGATGAGGTGGTCGGTGCTGGCTCTTCGTTTCGCGTTGGTCTTCGAGGTCCCGGCTCAAGGCCGGGAAGTTCCCAGGCTGGAGGCGACCAGCCTCCGGCCACGCCCTCCCTCCCCCATGGGAGGGCGCTTTACTCTGGTTGGTCCTTGCTCTGACCTCATGCGGATTTGAGCGATAAAACGCGCAGCTATTCGCTTGCGAAACGCCCGCCCGAAGGAGGGCGAGGCCTGCTGTTTCGCATCGCTCTGCGAGTTCGCGGATCGGGTCCGGGACGGGTCTTCGATATTTTGCTGAGCGGAGCGATAACGCTCATTCCGCAGCCCTCCCCGCACTGATTCGAGAAAGACTGGACGGATCAGCTGTTTACCGGCTATCCTTCACCCGAACACGGAGCGTTAGACTCCGGTCGATGAGGCAGTGATGCAGTATCCTAGGCGGTTTTCGGACCTGCCCGAATACGCGTTCCCGCGCCTTCGGGCTCTTCTCGACACCACCCAAGCGGGCGGTGAACCGCTTGCCATGTCTATTGGTGAGCCGACGCATCCGCTGCCCCCGATGGTGGCGGAGGTGCTGACTGAGACCGCGCATCTCTATGGTAAATATCCGGTGAATGACGGGGTGCCGGAGCTGCGCGAGGCAATCAGTGCATGGCTGAAACGGCGCTATGGTGTCGAGAAAGACCCTGCCACCGACGTCCTGCCCCTGAACGGCACGCGGGAGGGGCTCTTTAACGCCTGCCTCGCGCTCTGCCCGGAAGAGAAGAACCGGCAAAAGCCCACGGTTTTGATCCCCAACCCGTTTTATCAGTGCTACGCCGTGGCCGCCCTGGCTGCGGGTGCGGAGCCGGTGTTTGTGCCCGCAACGCGCGACACCGGATACCTGCCGGATTTCCGCGCTGTCCCCAAATCGTTGCTCGACCGTGCCGCAATCATCTACATGTGCTCGCCCGCCAATCCGCAGGGCGCGGTCGCCTCGCCAGAGTACTGGAGCGATCTAGTGGCCCTCGCAGAAGAGATCGACGCGCGGGTTTTTGCGGATGAATGCTACGCGGAGATCTATCGCGACAGCCCTCCCGCGGGCGCATTGCAGGCGGGCGGAGACCCGGAGCGGGTCGTTGTGTTTCACTCCCTCTCGAAGCGGTCGAACCTGCCGGGCTTGCGCTCTGGCTTTGCAGCTGGTGGGCCGCAGTCCATCGCGAGGATGAAGCAGTTGCGCAATTATGCCGGCGCTCCGCTGCCCATGCCTGCGCAATTTGCTGCCGCTGCCGTCTGGGCGGATGAGGCGCATGTCGAGGCGAACCGGGCGCTGTACCGGGCCAAGTTTAAGGCGGCGGATCGCATTTTGGGCAACGTGCCGGGCTACACCTCACCCGAGGCCGGGTTCTTTCTGTGGTTGCCTGTCGATGATGACGAAGCGATGGCCAAGCAGCTTTGGGCGGAGCATGGCGTGCGGGTGTTGCCTGGCCGGTATCTCGCCCGTGACACAGACCCCGCGCTTGGCGGCGGCAATCCGGGTGCGGGGCATATCCGCGTGGCACTCGTTGCCCCCCTTCCTGAGATAGACCGCGGCCTCTCCGCGATTGCAGAAACACTCCTCACCCCGGAGGATCATCCATGACGTTCTTTGCCCTCAACACCCCGCCCGAACCGGTCGCAGAGACCCGCCTCACTGCCGCTCTCAGATCCGCCGCGGTGCGCAGTTTGGGTGCGGTTCTGGTGCTGCTGGGGCTTGGGTTAACGCTGATGCTCGCGACCCATGCGCCGGGCGATCCGTCGCTGTTTAACGCGGTGTCACACGCGCCGAGCAACGCGCTGGGCACGCTGGGGAGCTATGGCTCTGACATTCTCTTGCGCGTCTTTGGCTGGGCGGCCTGGGTTTGGCCTGTGGCCTCGCTGGTATGGGGCGCGCGCTTTGCAACGCTGAATGGTGCGGACCGGTGGCCGCGCATCTTGATGTTGCCGCTGGCGGCACCCGTTCTCACGGTATTTGCAGCAGCCCACGTACCCTCTGCGAGCTGGTCCTTTGCGACTGGTCTCGGAGGTATTCTGGGCGATGACTTGCTGACGCGCCTTGTCCCACTGGTGGCGAGTAACGCCGCCCTTTTGATGCCGGTTCTGACGATTGCCTTGGGGCTGGCGGCGATCACCACCACGCTGCTCGCATTTGGTGTGGATGCGGCGGAGGCGCGCTTGGGCTTGCGTGGTTTTTGGCGCGGGCTTGGGTCTGCTTTCTGGGGATTGCGCCATTTCGGGACGGTTCTGCGCATCTTAGGCCAGTGGATTGGCACTTGGGCCAGGCTTCTGCTCGGGGCCTTCATGCACTGGGTCTTGCAACTGATCGCGCGGCGACAGCGCGTCACTGATGACACCGTCGAAGAGCCTGACCGACTGGAGCCGGGCTTTGCCGCCCAGAGCGACCCTTGGGCCACTGATAGCCCTGCCCCGCTGACCGCCGACACGCCCATTGCCGATTGGAACGAAGATGAAGATGGTCGCGCCAGGCTGATGGATCGGCTGACCTCGGGCCTCGCCAAGCTGAAGTCAGAGCGCTCCGACGTGCCGCTCGACGATGACACGATCGAGCATGATCCGTTCGAAGCATTCGAGGCGCCTGACGCGACGCCGATCCCAGATCATTTGGCGCGTGTGCAGCACGCTACCAAAAAGCCTACGCAATCCCGGCAGGCCCGCTCTGATGCGCAGCCCCGGTTGGCACTGGAGACGGAGCATAAGCCCTATGACGGGCCATCTTTGTCGCTCTTGCAAACCCCGATGGAGATCCGCCGCACGGGTGCCTCCGACGAAGCGCTCAGCCAAAACGCAAAGCTGCTGGAAGCGGTGCTTGATGAGTACGGCATCGGCGGAGAGATCACCGCCGTGCGCCCCGGCCCCGTGGTCACGATGTATGAGCTTGAGCCCGCGCCGGGGCTGAAAGCCTCCCGCGTGATTGGCCTTGCAGATGACATCGCCCGTTCAATGTCTGCACTGGCGGCGCGCGTCTCGACCGTGCCGGGCCGCAAGATCATCGGCATCGAATTGCCCAATGATAGCCGCGAGAAAGTTTATCTGCGCGAGCTGCTCTCCACCCGCGCCTATGGCGACGGGGCGCAGCGCCTGCCGCTCGCACTTGGCAAAGACATCGGCGGCGAGCCGGTGATCACCAACCTCGCCAAAATGCCCCACCTGTTGATCGCGGGGACCACGGGCTCTGGTAAGTCGGTGGCGATCAACACGATGATCCTGTCGCTTCTCTACAAACTCTCGCCGGATGAATGCCGGATGATCATGATCGACCCCAAGATGCTGGAACTCAGCGTCTATGACGGCATTCCGCACCTTCTGTCACCGGTGGTGACTGACCCGAAAAAAGCAGTGGTCGCCCTGAAATGGGTCGTGGCGGAGATGGAAGAGCGCTACCGCAAAATGTCCAAAATGGGCGTGCGCAACATCGACGGCTACAACGGTCGCGTGTCGGATGCGCTGGCGAAGGGAGAGGCCTTCACCCGCACGGTGCAGACGGGCTTTGACGATGCCACAGGCGAACCGGTGTTTGAGACCGAAGAATTTGCCCCCGAAAAGATGCCCTACATCGTGGTCGTCGTCGATGAGATGGCCGATCTGATGATGGTCGCCGGCAAAGAGATTGAGGCCTGCATCCAGCGCCTCGCGCAGATGGCGCGCGCCTCGGGCATCCACCTGATCATGGCCACCCAGCGCCCCTCGGTCGATGTGATCACCGGCACGATCAAGGCCAACTTCCCCACGCGGATCAGCTTCCAGGTCACCTCAAAGATCGACTCGCGGACCATTCTGGGCGAGCAAGGGGCAGAGCAACTTTTGGGCATGGGTGACATGCTCTACATGGCGAATGGCGGCAAGATCACCCGCGTGCACGGGCCCTTCTGTACGGATGAAGAGGTTGAAGAGGTGGTCGCGCATCTCAAGACGCTCGGTGCGCCAGACTATGTAGCCGGCGTGGTCGAAGGGCCGGATGACGACACCGAATCTGACATCGATTTGGTGCTTGGATTGGGCGGCAACACGGGCGGCGAGGACGCGCTCTACGATCAGGCGGTCGCGATCGTCGCGCGCGATCGCAAATGCTCCACCAGCTACATCCAGCGCAAACTCGCGATTGGCTACAACAAAGCCGCGCGGCTTGTGGAGCAGATGGAGGACGAGGGCGTCGTCAGCCAGGCCAACAAGGTCGGCAAACGAGAGATCCTTGTGCCGGAGGTCGGGTAAAAAGTCCTCCCGCACGTCGTCGATGTGCCTTCCGGCACGCCTCCTCCCGTTGGGCCGAGCACCTGCGGTGGGCTTTTTCGTTGAGAGGCGCTTGAGGGAGGCCCTGCTCCCTCAAGTCGCCTCCTCCAGTGTGGGGTTGTGAGTCGCGTCTGGGTCAAGGGTCCGCAGCATGCGCTGCCGGGCTGCGCCCGCCCTTGACCCAACCCCGACTCACGTCTTCGTCGGTTTCGAAATATTCCGGGGTGAATGGCGGGCGTAGCCCGGCAGAGGGGCAGAGCCCCTGAACGGACCCGTCCTGCAAGGGCGGGCCCTTACGCCACGAGCATCCGAAGGCCTCCGGTTACGTCGGCGCGCACCGCGATGCGTAGGCCAGGCTCATCCCCCGCTTTGAGGGCTGCGATGATCTTCTGATGCGCCTCTACGGCCTTGGTTTGCTGTTGGCGGGCGTAGGTCATCCGCAGAGTTGGGCCGGATTGCAGCCATACGGTCTCTGCCAGCGCCAGCATCGCGGGGGCTTGGGCGCGGAGGTAGAGGGTGCGGTGGAATTCGAGGTTGGCACGCACATAGCCCGAGCGTGCGCCCTCGCTGATCAGGTGCGCGATGTCTCGGTTAATCAGCTCCAATCGTTCGATCAGCGCGAAATGCGCGCGGGGCAATGCACGGGCGGCGAGTTCTGGCTCCAGGAGTGCGCGGATGGCGGCGAGCTCTTCGATGCGTTCCTGGCTGAGCTCCGGTGTGCTGATCCGGCCAGATTTGCTGACCGTGAGCGCGCCCTCGGCAGCGAGCCGCCGTAAAGCCTCCCGCACCGGTGTCATCGACACGCCCATCTCCTCGGCGACGCCACGAATGGTGAGCGCCTGCCCCGGCTCGAACCCGCCCTGTAAGATGCGGGTGCGGAGCTCTTTGAAGACCCGGTCGTGGGCGCGGGAGGTGGTGTCTTTTGTGGGTGTCATGGGATTTTTGTGATCACAAAAAAGCCCCACGTCAACACCGCTTGACCTTGCCGCGCCCAATCGCTCACATCGCGCAGCAAGGAGTGCCGATGACCGACCCCCGCAAAGACTACGCTTTCACCGCCACTGGTCCGGGTGCCGTGACCCATGATGAGCCTATGTTCTCTGGCGCGCTCAGTTTTTGCAGGCGGGCCTATACGCGGGATGTGGCGGAGCTGGATGTCGCCGTGATGGGCGTGCCGTTTGACACCTCGGTCACCAATCGCCCCGGAACGCGCTTTGGTCCGCGGGCCATTCGTGCAGCCTCCAGCAATCTGGCGTGGTCGCGGGCATGGCCCTCACCGTTTGACCCGTTTGAGCGGCTGGCGGTGGGCGATTGGGGGGACATTCACTTTGACCTTGGCCGACCGGAAACGGTGCCGGAAGAGATCGAGACGGCAATTAAGAGCGTGCTGGCGCAAGGCCCTCGGGTCCTGTTGCTCGGTGGCGATCACTTCACCACGTACCCGTCGCTCAAAGCGCATGTGGCCAAACACGGCCCGCTTGGGCTGATCCAGTTCGATGCACACACCGACACCTGGATCGATGACGGCAAGCGCATTGACCATGGCACGATGTTTTACCACGCGGTGAAGGAAGGGCTGATTGATCCGGCCCGTTCGATTCAGATCGGCATCCGCACCACCAATGATGACGCGATGGGCATCGAAATCCGAGACGCGATCACCGTGCAGGAGACGCCGCTGGCGGAGACCATCGCCGCAATCCGAGACCGCGTGGGCAACGGCCCCTGCTACCTGACCTTTGACATAGACGGCCTCGACCCATCCTGCGCCCCTGGCACCGGCACGCCTGTGGTGGGCGGCCTCAGCACACATCAGGCGCTGACCATCCTGCGCGGGCTTGCAGGGCTGAATATCGTTGGAGGTGATGTGGTGGAGGTTTCCCCGGCCTATGACGTGGCCGAGATCACTGCGCTCGCGGGCGCCACGATCGCCCTGCAACTCTTGTGCCTTTATGCGGAGGCGCCGCGATGAGCCCGCCAGACTACGTCAGCCAACAAAGCGCCGAGATCGCGCCTGACCTGAGCGTGCCTGAGATTTACCGCCGTGCGACCAACACCTCTCCCGGATGGCTGACCGCAGCATTTTGGCTACGCGACACGCTGGGCCGCCCGTTTGGCCTGCAACCAATCCGCGGGTTTGGGGGGGAGATGTTGCTCACGCCCGGGGCGCATGCGCATTTCTTCACCGTAGAGCATGTGGATGATGCGCGGCTGCGCGTTTCCGCCAGCGATCATCATTTGACCGTGGAGGTTGACCTAGCCCGCCCCACACCGGGCGAAGCGCTGGTTACCCTCACCACACGGGTGTGGAACCGCAACTGGGTCGGGCGACTTTACATGCTGCCGGTGGGCCTCGCGCATCCGTTCATCTGCAACGCACTCTTGCGAAAGGCGGCCCGCGCATGACTGCCCCTATGATCGAGCCCGACAGCGACCTGCACCGCCACATCGCGCGGGTGTTTTTCGACTATCCAGAGATCAAAACGATTGAGCTGATCTTTCCGGATATGAACGGGGTGGCGCGCGGCAAATTGATCCCTGTCGAGCAAGCCAACAAGATGTTCGGCAAGGCACGGCTGCCGCTGTCCTCCTATCAGCTCGACATTTTCAGCCAGGATACCGCCGCGGCTGGCGTGGCGATTGACGCCGGAGATCCGGATGGCGCGGGGCAAGTCATTGCCTTCGGCCCAGCGTTGTGGCGCGATGGCGACCGGGCCGTTGCCCTGATGACCATGGAAACGCTCGACGGCGCCCCCAACCCGCTCGACCCGCGACAAGTGCTGGCGGGCGTTCTGGAGCGTTTTACCGAACGCGGCCTCACGCCCGTGGTGGCGCCGGAGCTTGAGTTTTATCTGATGGACGCCGCTTTGGGCGCGGATGGACGCGGGCAGCCGCCGCTCTCTCCGCTCGATGGGGAGCGACTCGCGGGGGCCCAAATCTACCGCACCAGCGTGTATGAGCCATTCGCCGATGTGCTTGACGAGATGAGCGCGGCGGCGCGTGCCTTGGGCGCTCAAGCGGATGTGGCCCTCGCCGAATTCGGACCGGGCCAATTCGAGATCAACCTTGAGCACACGCCTGATGCGCTCTCCGCCGCCGACCAGACGATCTTGCTGAAACACGCGATCCGAGGTGTCGCGCGCAAGCACGGCATGGAAGGCTGCTTTATGGCCAAGCCCTACGGCGATCAGGCTGGGTCGGGGCTGCACTTCCACATCTCTGTGCTTGATGCACGGGCCCGCAATGTCTTCTCCCATGATGACCCGAACGCGCCGAACCCGGCCCTCGCCGGGGCGATTGCGGCGCTGAAAAATACGATGGGCGGGAGCACGCTGGCCTTCGCGCCGCATCTCAACTCCTTCCGGCGACTCGCCCCCGGCACCTATGCGCCGGTCATTGCAGCCTGGGGGCTCGACAATCGCGGGGTGGCGCTGCGTGTGCCCGCCACCACCGGGCTAGACGCCCGACTTGAGCACCGCGTCGCCGGGGCCGACGCCAACCCTTACCTCGCGCTTGCGCTCATCCTGCAGGCCATCCTTGAGGGAATTGACGCAGAAGGCGATCCGGGCACGCCCATCATCGGCGAGGCGGATGAAACCCAAGGAGAGATGCTGCCAACCGAATGGCCCGCCGCGATCCGCGCCTTTGAGGGCTCAGACTTCGTCGCCCGGACAACCGGCACCGAGTTCCAACGCGTCTATGCGCTGATGAAACACCAAGAGGTTGAGATGTTGCGCGCCCGCGTCACGGATGTGGAGTTCGAGGTCTACCTCCGCGCGCTCTAACCCCTTCATCTTGATAGAAATACCTCGGGGGTGGCCCGCAGGGCCGGGGGCAGTGCCCCCTTTACACAAACAGCGTGCGCGCAGCGCTCATTTAGATTTCGCGGCGGCCTTTGGTGCGGCTTTCTTCTTTGGTGCCGCCTTTTTGCGAGTGGTCTTTTTCTTACCGCCCTTGGCCGCCTTTTCAGCGATCAAGACCAAGGCTTTATCCAGCGCAATCGCCTCTGGCTCTACGTCTTTGGGCAAGGTCGCGTTGATCTTTTCCCATTTCACATAGGGCCCGTAGCGACCCTTCATCACCGCCACTTGCCCGCCATCCGGATGATCGCCCAGCACCTTGATCGGCTCAGCTGCCTGGCCCCGCCCACGACCCGGGTTGGCGCGTTTTTCTTCGATCAGAGAGACTGCTCGGTTGAGGCCGATGGTGAACACCTCCTCGACCTCCGGCAGGTTGGCGTAGACCTTTTTGCCCTCGCTGTTCACGTGCAGCACATAGGGGCCGTAGCGGCCAATCGCGGCCTCGATGGGGCCACCGTCCGGGTGGTCGCCGACAAAGCGGGGCAGCGACAACAGTTCAAGCGCCTTTTCGAGGGTAACGTCCTCTGCCGCCAAGCCTTTGGGCAGAGACGCGCGTTTGGGTTTGGGCACCTCTTCGGTGGCATCGCCCAGCTGCACATAGGGGCCGAAGCGGCCAGCGCGGAGGGTCACGGGCAGGTTGGTCTCCGGGTCATGGCCGAGGAGTTTGCCGTCGAGCTCCTGCCCCTCCACCTCACCACCGAGGGGGCGGGTGTAGCGGCAGTCTGGATAGTTGCCGCAGCCGATAAAGGCGCCGCCGGAACGAGCGGTTTTCAGGCTCAGACGCCCTTCGCCGCATTTCGGGCAGAGGCGGCGGTCAGAGCCATCCGGCTTTTCGGGGAAGAGATGCGGCTCAAGCACCTCGTTGATCTTTTCGAGCACGTCCGTGATGCGCAGCTCTGACGTTTCATCGAGGGCGGCGCGAAAGTCTTTCCAGAACCGCTCCAAAAGCTTTTGCCAGTCTTCATCGCCGGCGCTGACGTGGTCGAGCTCTTCCTCCAGCTTCGCTGTGAAATCGTAAGAGACATAGCGGCGGAAGTAGTTCTCAAGGAACACGGTCACGAGCCGGCCCTTATCCTCAGGGAACAGGCGGTTTTTGTCTTTGCGGACGTATTCGCGGTCCTGGATCGTGGTGACGATCGAGGCGTAGGTCGAGGGGCGGCCGATGCCGAGCTCTTCCATCCGTTTCACCAGCGTCGCCTCGGTGTAGCGCGGTGGGGGCTGGGTGAAATGCTGCTCAGGCGTGACCGCTTTTTTGGCGGGCTTTTCGCCCTCCATGATCTGCGGCAGGCGGCGGCTGTCGTCATCGCCGTCGTCGTCGCGGCCCTCTTCGTAGATCTTGATGAAGCCGTCGAATGTGACGACCTGGCCCGTTGCGCGCAGGCCCACTTCGCCGTCGGGGGAGGCGATCTCGACAGTCGTGCGCTCAAGCTTGGCCGGGGCCATTTGGCTCGCAACCGCACGCTTCCAGATCAGGTCGTAGAGCTTGCGCTGCTCGGGCTCCAACCGGCCGAGGTCATCAGCGGAATTGGAGAGGACCGTGGGGCGGATACACTCATGCGCCTCTTGGGCGTTCTTTGCTTTATTCTTATAAAACCGCGGTTTTTCAGGTACATAAGCGTCACCGTAGCGGTCTTTGATCGCATCGCGCGCGGCGTGCACTGCCTCTGGCGCCATGTCGATGCCATCGGTCCGCATATAGGTGATGTGCCCGGCCTCATAGAGACGCTGGGCGATTTGCATGGTCTGGCGCGCACCAAAGCCAAACTTGCGCGACGCCTCTTGCTGGAGCGTTGAGGTCATGAAAGGCGGCGAGGGGTTGCGAGTGCCAGGCTTGGCCTCGACCTTCTCTACTACCAGATCGCGGGAGGTGATGGCGGCGACCGCCAACTCTGCATCGACCTGCGTGCCGAGGTCGTACTTGTCGAGCTTCTTGCCCGAGAGGCGCACGAGCCGCGCCTCAAAGCTTTGCCCGCGCGGCGTTTCCAACGTCGCGGCGACCGTCCAATATTCCTGCGGCTTGAACGCCTCAATCTCCATCTCGCGCTCTACGATGAGGCGGAGAGTGACCGACTGCACGCGGCCCGCCGACTTTGCGCCCGGCAGTTTGCGCCAGAGCACGGGCGAGAGGTTAAAGCCCACGAGGTAATCCAGTGCGCGGCGGGCGAGATAGGCCTCCACCAACTCCATATCCACGGTGCGCGGGGCCTTCATCGCCTCGGTCACCGCCGACTTGGTGATCGCGTTAAACACCACGCGGCTGACCTGCGTGGTTTTCTTGATCGCGCGGCGTTTTGTGAGCGCCTCTTGCAGGTGCCAGGAGATCGCCTCGCCCTCGCGGTCGGGGTCTGTGGCGAGGATCAGCGTGTCGTCATCCTTGAGCGCATCGGCGATGGCGCGGACGTGCTTTTGACTGTCGGAGGCCACCTCCCACTTCATCTCAAAGCCATGCTCAGGATCGACAGAGCCATCCTTGGGCGGCAGGTCGCGGACATGGCCGTAGGAGGCCAGAACGGTGAACCCGCTGCCCAAATACTTGTTGATCGTTTTGGCTTTCGCCGGGGATTCGACGACCACAACGGCCATGAGAACTCCTGCTCGCTTATGGCGGGCGAACATGGGTTTGGGGGGCGGTACTGTCAATGCGGTCGATGGAATGACCTTGTTATTTCACGTAAGGACTTGGGGGCGCTGCCCCCATCGCGGCTGCGCCACTCCCCCCCGGAATATTTGAAAACCGACGACGGACGGGGTAGGCGACCTGAAACCAACACTCCGCGGAGGCTGCCCATGTTCCCCCATCGCCACCTGCTTGGGATTGAGCACTTGCGCCCCTATGAGATCACCACGCTGTTGGACCGCGCCGACCATTACGTGACCCAGCGCACGGGCGAGGCGCTGAGGGGGCTCACCCAGATCAACATGTTCTTTGAGAACTCCACCCGCACGCAGAGCTCGTTTGAGATCGCGGGCAAGCGGCTTGGGGCGGATGTGATGAACATGGCGATGCAGGCCAGCTCCATCAGCAAGGGGGAGACGTTGATTGACACCGCCATGACGCTGAATGCGATGCACCCCGATCTGCTGGTGGTGCGGCATCCGCATTCGGGAGCGGTCGCGCTCTTGGCGCAGAAGGTGAACTGCGCTGTGCTGAACGCGGGCGATGGGCGGCATGAGCATCCGACGCAGGCGCTTTTGGATGCGCTCACGATCCGCCGGCGCAAGGGGCGGTTGCAGCGGCTGGTGGTGGCGATTTGCGGAGACATCGCGCACAGCCGGGTCGCGCGCTCAAACATCATGCTCTTGGGCAAGATGGAGAACCGGGTGCGGCTGGTGGGGCCGCGCACGCTGATGCCCTCGGGCGTGGAGCAGATGGGCGTGGAGGTGACCGAGGACATGGACGAAGGCCTCGCCGATGCGGATGTGGTGATGATGCTGCGCTTGCAGAAAGAGCGGATGGACGGCGGCTTTATCCCCTCGATGCGGGAGTACAATCACCGCTTCGGGCTCGACGCCGACAAGCTCTCTGCCGCGAAACCCGATGCGATTGTCATGCACCCCGGCCCGATGAACCGCGGGGTTGAGATTGACGGGGAGTTGGCCGACGATCTTAACCGCTCGGTGATCCAAGAGCAGGTGGAGATGGGCGTCGCGGTGCGCATGGCCGCGATGGATTTATTGGCTGGAAACATGGAGCGGGCGTGAGAGAGCGCGTTTTTGAGGCATATCTGGAGGACGGCGAGGAGCTGTTGTGGGAGGGATTTTACTCTTGCGCGACTGTGTCCATCAGAGATTTTGATAGCACACCGAGCTTGATGAAGAAGATAGAACTTTTTAGTATGTCACTCTATCTGCGTCTAATTATAGGTTCGCAGATTGGCACTATAATTATATTCTTTCACCTCACAGATTTAAAGTTTTCTGAGATCCTATTGGGCTTTACTTTAAGCACAATCTTTGTTATTTTGTGGCAAATTGATAACGTCATATTCCTTCGACAATTGCAGTATGAGAGAGGTCAGGCCACACAAGGGCTTACCTATGCCGTGACGAGCCGCCGGTTACTGGCGTATGATTTCGCATCGAAGCGTGTGTTCCGTGAGCTGCACATTCATTCCAAGCTCACCGCTATTCCGGCGGTGAGAGGCGTATCGATTGACGCCTCGCGCGCCACCGCTTGGGTTTGGCCGCTCGATAGAACTTCGGCAGACGAAGCAACTAGAGTTATCCGCGAGGCCCGTGACCGAATGAAGGCTGAGGCGGCATGACTGATGTAGAGGTGGGATAGGGCCTTGGGTGGCGCGGGAGATGAGATGAAAGAGAGCGTTTTTGAGGCGTATCTGGAGGACGGTGAGGAGCTGTTGTGGGAGGGGTTTTGCTCTCGTGACCGTTCGTTTCCTTTCGATTTTCAAGCTCCAGCAGATAGGTGGACTAGCATTCACGGTTTTGAGAAAATGTGGATACTCGTTTTGGCAATTTACCTGATATTCTTGGTTTATATGGAAGCCTCAAACCAAAGATTCATAGGTGGATCGGCTTTTTTATATTTAATAATTTTTAATTTTGCTGGCACTCGCCTGTTGCGCCAAATTATCGAAAGCGACGCTTACTTAAATGGTGTCGCACAGGAGGGTTTTGTTTTTGCGGTCACAAGCAATCGATTGCTCATGTACAATTACTCAACCAAACAGCTCTCTCGCAGGCAAGCAATCACATCAGAGCTCACAGTCGTTGAAACGGCTCGAGGTCTGACCATCAACAGTCCCGGCGCCAAAAAGTGGGTTTGGCCTTTGTGGGATGCGTCTGCCCGCACAGCGCTTGAAATCATCCGAGAGGCGCGCGACCGGGTAAAGGAAGAGGCGACATGACCAATCCATTCTCCCCCTCCATGACGCCCACCTCGGCCCTGCGCGACGGGGAGCGGGTGGTGCAGTCTTTTCAGGCCTCGAAGGAGGCGTATTGGCGGTCGAATGCGTGGCTCGCGGCGTTTGGGATGGCCGCCGGGATGGGCATTTTGTGGGCGATGGGAAATGCGCATGCCTGGACGGGCGCGGTGGGGGCGCTGGCGGCGGTAGCGGTGCGGGCGTTCTATGTTGCCTCAGACGAGATGCAGGCGCGGTGGGATTTGACGACGGAGCGGTTGCTCGGCCCGCAAACCCGCGCCGTAGACTTGGGGCAGATCACAACCGTCCGCACGCTGGGCTCGGCGGTGCAGATCATCACCAAGGCAGGCGACAAGCATTTGCTGAAGTATCAGGGCGATCCGGCGGCGACGGTGGCGGCGCTCAAACGCGCAACCGGCGCTTCCTGACGATCACGAGTTTGTATTTAGGCTGGATTCAGGTGCGGCGGCGCGCCACACTCTTGCCCATGCAAAGTGAACCGATGACAGACGTGTTTATCTGGGGCGAGGGGCGCACCGTTAAGCGGCGCATCTGCCCAATCCGCCCGCACACGCTGGTGCAGGGGTCAAGCAGCTTTCATGTGCGGCTCTATACTGAGGGGCTCGCAGTGGTGGGGCTCTTGATGCTCTTCAAGCTGGTCCTGCTGGTCTCGGGCCAAGTGCATGCGGAGATCGCTTCGCTGGTAGGCACAGTTCTGGTGCCGCTGGCGCTGACCTGGTTGAGCGCGCGGCTGGCGGAGGGAACGCATTTCTTGATCACCACCCAAGGGGTGGAGACTGAGCGCGGGCGAATGGATTTTGTGCAGCTCGATCGCATCACCGTGGCTCTTGGCACCTTGACGCTACACGGGCGCGACGGTGAAACACTCACGCTGACGCATATGCGCGCGCCGCTGTTGCTGAGAGAGGTCATCTGGACGGCAAAGAGCTCGGCCTAGATCTGACCTCCGCAAATCAATCATGCCCCCTAGGCGCTGCGATTTTTCCCGTCTAAGACGCAGGCCATGACGCTCCTTCTGACCAATGCTCGGCTGATCGACCCGGAGGCGGGGACGGACGAACTTGGCTCCCTCGTCATCGACGACGGCAAGATCATGGCCCGCAATGCAGAGCCTCGTGTGGCCGAAGTGGTTGACTGCGGCGGGCTGTGCCTCGCGCCGGGGATCGTCGATATCGGGGTGAAGGTCTGCGAGCCGGGCGAGCGGCATAAAGAGAGCTTTGGGTCTGCGGGCCTTGCCGCGCGGCGCGGGGGGGTCACAACGATTGTCACCCGGCCCGACACTGAGCCAACAATCGACACGCCCGAGATGCTGGAGTTCCAAAAGCGCCGTGCCGAGGCTGCGCAGCCGGTGAAGGTGCTGCCCATGGCCGCCCTGACGCGCGGGCGCGCCGGCGCGGAAATGGCCGAGATCGGGTTTTTGCAGGATGCGGGTGCTGCGGCATTCACCGACTGCGATGCGCCGGTGACCAACACCAAAGTCCTCTCGCGGGCGATGACCTATGCAGCTGGGCTGGGCGCTTTGGTGATCGGGCATCCGCAGGAGCCGATCCTCTCGAAAGGGGCGGCGATGACCTCGGGGCAGTATGCCTCTCAACTGGGGTTGCCCGCAGTTTCTCCGCTCGCCGAGAGGATGGGTCTGGAGCGGGATCTGGCGTTGGTGGAGGCGACAGGCGTGCGCTACCATGCCGATCAGATCACCTGTGCTGCAGCTCTTCCGGTGCTACAGCGCGGGCGGGACGCGGGGCTTTCAATCACCGCCGGCACGTCGATCCACCATCTCACGTTGAACCTGCTGGATGTCGCCGACTACCGGACCTTCTTTAAAGTCAAACCCCCGCTGCGCAGCGAGGATGATCGGCTGGCGCTGGTCGAGGCGCTGGCGGATGGACAGATTGACATTATCTCCTCCATGCACACCCCGCAGGATGAAGAGAGCAAGCGCCTGCCGTTTGAAGAGGCGGCCTCTGGCGCTGTGGCCCTCGAGACGTTGCTTCCGGCTGCGCTGCAACTGGTCCATGCCGGGCATCTGGGGTTGCCCGCGCTCTTCCGCGCGTTGTCGCTCAATCCGGCCAACCTTTTGAGCTTGCCCCAAGGGCGACTGTCGGAAGGAGCACCGGCGGATCTGATCTTGTTTGATCCAAATGTGCCCTATCGGCTGAACCGCTTTGAGCTGGCGTCAAAGTCCAAGAACACACCGTTTGATGAGCGGCTCATGCAGGGCAAAGTCAGCCGGGTTTGGATCGACGGCAAAGAGGCCGCGTTGTGAGCGCGTGGTTGCCCGACATCATGGGCTGGGGCGTGGCCTGGCCGTGGCTCTTGGGCACGTTTGTGGGTGGCTATTTGCTGGGGTCCATTCCCTTCGGATTGGTGATTACGAAGGTGTTCGGGCTGGGCGATTTGCGCAGCATCGGCTCGGGTAACATAGGCGCAACCAACGTCTTGCGCACTGGCAACAAGCCTGCCGCGCTCGCGACACTTATTCTCGACAGTGGGAAGGGTGCGGCGGCGGTGCTGATTGCCTTGTCGCTGTTCGGGTTCACCGCGGCGCAGCTGGCAGGTTTGGGAGCAGTGCTGGGGCATCTCTTTCCGATCTGGCTCGGATTTCGCGGCGGTAAGGGTGTGGCGACGGTGCTGGGCACGGTTCTAGCGCTCGGATTTTGGGCCGGGCTGGCGACGTGCCTGACGTGGTTGTTCATCGCCGCCGTGTTCCGAATCTCGTCCCTGTCCGCGCTCGTGGCGCTGGCCTTGTCCCCCGTTTGGATGGGCGTTTTGGGTGCGGAGGGGGCGATTTGGCTGTGTATCGTACTCGCAGTTCTGGTGTGGATTCGCCATGCGGAGAACATCAAACGGCTTCTGCGCGGCGAGGAGCCGCGTATCGGAGCCAAGAAGGCTTAACACTCGATTAACCAAATTGACGGCGCAGTGAAGGTGGGAGGCCCCATGCCCGCATTTGATTCGCCCTGCTCTGTTGATCCCGCGCTGCTGTTTCACAGCCTGCGCCTCGCACGCTCCTCCAGAATTGGGCCGGTAACCTGGCGCAAAATGGTGTCGCGCCTCGGCTCGGCAGAGGCAGCGCTCGAGAATCTGCCCGCGCATGCGGAAAGCACAGGAATTAATGACTACCGGCCCGCAGACCCGGGCAAGGTGCGCAGTGAAATTGAGCGCGCGCTCGGCCTTGGCGCACAACCGCTGGTGCTGGGAACCGAGCAATACCCCGAGATGCTTGCTGGGCTCAGCGACGCCCCGCCCGTGATCTGGGCGCTCGGAGAAATTGGGCTGCTTGACCAGCCAATGGTTGCCCTCGTTGGCGCACGCAACGCCAGCGCGCTTGGGCAGAGGATGGCTGCGCGGCTGGCCGAGGGGCTTGGGGAGGCGGGATTTTCGGTTGTCTCTGGGCTGGCACGCGGCATCGATCGCGCCGCGCATTTTGCATCGCTGGAGCATGGCACAATCGCCGTGCTCGCGGGCGGGATCGACGTGATTTATCCGACGCAGAACGCTGACCTTGCGGACCGGATCCGCAACGCTTCTGGCCTGTTCTTGTCCGAAGAGCCGCCAGGCCTGCAGCCGCTCGCGCGTCACTTCCCAAAGCGCAATCGCATCATTTCCGGCCTGTCAAAAGCGGTGGTCCTGATCGAGGCGGCAGCGCGCTCGGGCTCGCTGATCACAGCGCGTACGGCGCTTGATCAAGGCCGGGAGGTGATGGCAGTGCCAGGCTCCCCGCTCGATCCGCGCTCTGAAGGGTGCAACCGGATCATCCGGGATGGCGGAGTGCTGGTGCGCTGTGCTGCTGACATCGTCGAAGCGCTTGAGATGCCTCGGGATGAGCCTGTTCCGGCGATCGTGGAGACTGAAAGCGCCGCACCCCCTGAGGCTCTGCCCGGCGCACTCGCGCAACAGATCCTCGGGCTCTTGAGCGGGGCACCCGCGCCGGTGGATCTGTTGATCCGCACGCTTGGGCGCCCTGCCGCGGAGGTGCTGTCGACGCTCACTGACTTAGAGCTCAACGGGCAGGTGGAGCGGCATCCGGGTGCGATGGTCTCTGCCGTGCTTGGATAGGGGCTCTGCCCCCACCAGCCACCTCGCCTTCGGCCAGCCGGCTGGTTTCCCCCGGGCATATTTCGAGACCATTGAAGCGAGATCGTCTTTTTCAATGGTCCACAAATATGCCGGGGGTCCGGGGGCAGCGCCCCCGGCTATCGCCAAGCGCAGCGCGGCAGAGTTGCTTAGTCTGAGGTGCGCCAGCGGGCCTCGGCTGTGTCGTCGGCCTCGCGGGCGTCGACCCAGGAGGCCCCCTCTGGTGTAGTCTCTTTCTTCCAGAACGGGGCGCGGGTTTTGAGGTAGTCCATGATGAACTCCGCCGCCTCAAAGGCCGCAGCACGGTGACGGGAGGCGGTCAGAACCAGCACGATGCGGTCTTGGGGCGCGAGGGGGCCATAGCGGTGGATGATGCGGATGCCGTTCAAGGGCCAGCGGCTGTCAGCCTCATCAGCGATGCGCTCTAGGGCGGCTTCGGTCATGCCGGGGTAGTGCTCCAGCTCCATCTCAGCAACGCCGCCAGTGTTGCGCACGAGACCGGTGAAGCTCACGACCGCGCCGATGTCGCCATCGCTTGCGGTCAGCGCGGCGATCTCGGCGCTAATGTCGAAGTCTTCGGCCTGAACAGCGACGCGGGCCATCAGCCGCCCGTCATTGGTGGAAAGAAGGCGACTTCGCGCACGCCTGCGAGGGGGGCGGAGAAATCGGTGACTTCCTGATCGAGGGCCACCTTCAGCGCGCGAGTGTCGGAGAAGGCGAGGGCATAACGCTCTTCGCGAGCTTTGAGCTCTTCGACGAGATCCGCAACCGTGGCGGCGGAGGTTTCGACCTCTTCGCGTGGCACGCCGATCCGCTCTCGCACCCAGGCAAAATACAGGATCTGCATCAGCGCTCCTCCAGGTAAGGCATTGCCTTGCGCAGATAATCTGCACCTGAGAGCACTGTGAGGAGTGCTGCAATCCAAAGCAAGATCACGCCGAAGGTGAAGGTTAGGTTTTCAAAAAAAATCAAGCGGCCAAGGCCGATGTCGTCTGCGATCTCGCCAGACGCGAGGCCTTGGTAAAGGCGCGGCCCCAGCGCTTGGCGCCAGCTTTCATGTTCCGTTGCGAGGGCGCCCGCCCCCAGCAGCACCGCGATTGCCACCATCTGGACGGTCGTTTTCCACTTTGCCAGCCGCGTGACATCGAGTTTCACATCACCCAAAAACTCCCGCAGACCACTGACCAAAACCTCACGCAAAAGGATCCACAGGATTGGGATCATGATCGCAGGGGTGAGGCCTGTGAGTTGTAAGATCACAGCCGCCGCGATGATCACCATCGCCTTGTCAGCTATCGGGTCGAGCATTTTCCCGAAGGCGCTTCCCATGTTGAAGCGCCGCGCGATCCAGCCGTCGGCGTAATCGGTTAACGCCGCCACAACGAACAGGGTAAGCGCGATCCAGTCGGCGGCGGGACGGTCAAACAGCAGAAAGCAGAGACCAATGCCAGGGGCCGCCAGCACGCGCATCACGGTGAGGATATTCGGGATCGTCCAACGCATGGCGTCGCTTAGCGCGTTAACGCTCGCCGTTAAAGAAGTTGTAGATGGTTTCGGCCATTGCTTCTGAAATTCCGGGGACGCCCTTCAAATCCGCCAGCCCCGCGCGGGTGACGGCTTTGGCGCTTCCGAAATGCGTCAGCAGTGCGCGTTTGCGGCCGGGGCCGACGCCGGGGATCTCATCAAGGGGCGTACGGGTGGTCGCCTTGGCGCGCTTGGCCCGGTGGGTGCCGATGGCAAAGCGGTGCGCCTCATCCCGTAGGCGCTGCACGAAATAAAGCACCGGGTCGCGGAACGGTAGCGCGAAGGGTTGGGAGACGCCGGGGCGGTAGAACTCTTCCTTGCCCGCGTCACGGTCGGTGCCCTTGGCGACGCCCACGATCTCTACGTCTTCAACGCCGAGTTCGGCGAGAGCATCAGCGGCAGCGCTCACCTGCCCTGCCCCGCCATCGATGAGCACCAGATCGGGCCATTGGTCTGATTTGCGGTCGGGGTCTTCCTTCATAAGGCGGGCAAAGCGACGGTCGAGCACCTCTTTCATCATGCCAAAGTCATCGCCGGGGGTGAGCTCTGTCCCCTTGATATTGTACTTGCGGTAGCTCGATTTGAGATAACCCTCGGGGCCGGCAACGATCATGCCGCCCACCGCGTCGGTGCCTTGGATGTGTGAGTTGTCGTAGACCTCGATGCGTTGCGGCGTATCGGGCAGATCGAACGCCTCCGCGAGCCCGTGCAGCAATTTGCCTTGGGCGGCGGACTCAGACATCCGCCGTGCGAGTGCTTCGCGGGCATTGCGGCTGGCTTGCTCGACGAGGAAGTGCTTTTCGCCCCGCTGCGGCACCAAGATCTCAACCTTGCGGCCGAGTTTTTCGCCCAGCGCCTCGGCCATCACCTCAGGCGTTTCGAGCGGATGAGACATCAGGATTTGGCGGGCGGGCTCTTTGGTGGAATAAAACTGGCCCATGAACGCCTCCAGCAACTCTGCCGGATCGTCAGAGCCGCCAGTGCGCGGGAAATAGGCGCGGTTGCCCCAGTTCTGGTTCGCGCGGATGAAGAAGACCTCAACACAGGCTTGGCCGTCTTGGGTGTGGAGAGCGATGACATCCGCCTCTGCAACGGTTTTGGGGTTTACGCCTTGGGTGGATTGCACATGCTGCATCGCGCGGAGGCGATCGCGCAGGGCAGCAGCACGCTCAAACTCAAGGTTTTCGCTTGCCTCAGCCATGCCCTCACGAAGTTGCTCCTGGACCTTGGTCGATTTGCCCTGAAGAAACTTTGTCGCGTCGGTGACGAGCGCGCCGTAATCCTCTTCAGAGATCAGGTCCACGCAGGGGCCAGAGCAGCGCTTGATTTGGTAGAGCAGGCAAGGGCGGGTGCGGCTGTCGAACATTGAATCCGAACAGTTGCGCAGCAGAAACGCTTTTTGCAGTTGGTTGAGCGTGCGGTTCACTGCACCAGCGCTGGCGAAGGGGCCGAAGTAGAGGCCCTTTTCCTTGCGCGCGCCGCGGTGCTTTTTGATCTGGGGATAGCCATGCGCGGTCGTCACCAAAATGTCGGGGAACGACTTATCATCCCGCAAGAGCACGTTGTATTTGGGCTTGAGCTGCTTAATCAGGTTTTGCTCTAGGAGCAGCGCCTCCGTTTCTGTCTCTGTGGTCAGAAACATCATCGAGGCGGTAGCCGCGATCATCCGAGAGATCCGCGCAGAGTGGCCGTGCGGGTTGGCGTAATTGGCGACGCGCTTGCGGAGACTGCGCGCCTTGCCGACATAAAGCACATCGGACTTTTCATCGAGCATTCGGTAGACGCCGGGGCTGTCATTCAGCGTCTTTAAATAGCCCCGGATCACATCATGCCCGGTCGCACCATTGGCCTCCGCGAGGGAGGTCTTACCCTCCTCGTCGAACTCGGGCTGCTGTTCGGAGCGCGTGGACACTGTGTTCATTTGACGATGCCTGATTCCCTTCTATCGCTGCACCGGTTGCAACACTGCTTCAAGCAAAAAGACATCCACGGTTTCTGTGGATAAGTCGGTGCAAAAAACTTGGGCCTGCGGAAATTTCCGTTGCATCTCAGGGGATTTTACGAATTGGTCAAAATTTAGGCACATAATCTACCCATTGATTTCATTAGGTTTTTTCTTTTGAAAAGTTACTGTTCTGAATTTGTTAACAAAAACCAAACGCTTAGACGACGAAGATGTGACAGGTGGAAAAATCAGGTCGTGTCGCGTCAGGAGTGCTCATTCCACCCCCAGAACGTCGGGTGTTTCCCAAGCCAAATGCTGGCCACCATCAAGGCACAAAAGTTGGCCAGTGAAACCGTCTACGGCGAGTAAATACCGCATCGCAGCAACAATTTCGGATGGATTTGACCCGCGCTGCAGAATTGTCGCCGCGCGTTGTTTTTTGAAGTGTTCAGCGGTTTGTCTACCGCCCTGCATGGTCGGCCCCGGACCGATTGCATTGACCCGGATTTTCGGGGCCAGCGCTTGCGCGGCCATCTGGGTCATCGCCCAAGCACCGTGCTTGGCAATCGAATAGGTGAAGAATTCAGGCGTGGGCTTGCGCACGCGCATGTCGATCATGTTGATGATCGCCGCTTGGGCCACCGGCTCATCCTCGACAATCGCGGGCTCGGGCGCTTGATCGGCAAAGGCTTGGATCAACTGCACGGGTGCCCGCAAGTTAGAGCCGATGTGACGCTTCCAGCTGTCGCGGGTGAAACTCTCTACCGTGTCGTATTCGAAGATCGAGGCGTTGTTGATCAGGATCGTGAGCGGCTGGCCCAGTGCCTCTGCAGCGCGGGGCACGAGTGTTTCGGAAGCATCCCAGTCCAGAAGCTCAGCCTGCACTGCAACCGCCTTGCCCCCAGCTGACGTGATCTCCGCAACAACCGCCTCAGCACCTGCCGCGGAGCTGTTGTAATGCACCGCCACCGCGTGCCCGATGGCCGCCAGATCAAGCGCCATGGCGCGGCCCAGCCGTTTGCCCGCCCCGGTGACGAGGGCTGCTCCTGGTTTCATGGTATTCTCCTTGGAGATCAGACGAGATGCGCAATGTAGCCCGCATATAGGGCGACAAACACAAAGCCCCAGAGCCGCGTGACATTCGTCCAATGCAAAACGAACGGGACGAGCGCGAGGGATGCGGCGAGCATCACCCAAAGATCCCAACTCAAGAACCCGGCAGGCACTGCGAGCGGTGCGAAGAGAGCCGAAACACCCATAATCGCCAAGAGGTTAAACAGGTTTGAGCCGATGACATTGCCGAGCACGACATCCGCTTTTCCGCGTATCGTGGCCATCACTGTGGTGGCCAGTTCGGGCATCGAGGTTCCAACGGCGACCAGCGTGAGCCCGATCACGGCCTCAGACACGCCGAGCTTCAGGGCCACAGCCTGCGCCCCCTCAATGAGCAGGTTCGCACCGAGCGGGAGACCGATCAGACCGATGAGGATAAAGGTGCTGACTTTCCACCAAGCCATGTCGGGGTCGGCGTCTTCAAGCTCATCGAGAGGATCCGCATGCACCTCTTCGATGTGGCGGCTTGCGTTTCGGTAGGTGTCAAAGAGGATGAAGACGAGCACCGCCAGCATGACTGCCGCATGCCAATAGGTGAGCGGGCCAAAGAAGCAGAGCGCAATAAACAGGAGCGTCGCGCCGATCATCATCGCAAAACTGCGCCGCGTCTCGCATTCTTGTGTGCGGATCGTGGCGATCAGCGCCGGCACGCCTATCACCAGCAAAATGTTGGCGATGTTCGAGCCAACCACATTGCCGTAGACGATGCCGTCGGCATCTTCGAGCGCGGCGCGGATGCCGATCAAGAGCTCAGGCGCTGACGTGCCGAAGGCGACCACTGTCAGGCTCACCACCAATGCCGGGATGCCGACCTTCAACGACAGCGCAACCGCGCCGCGCACCAGAATGTCCCCTGCAAAGACAAGAATAACCAGTCCTGCCAGAGCGATCAGAAGGTCCATGCGGTTGTAATCCTTGGCCTAGGAGCGCGGAGAGCCGCAGGGGCAGTCGCCCGTTCCAACACGGAAGGCGCCGCACTTTGGGCATTTCGTTGGTTTTTCAGGTTCGTTCAGCGGCTTGCGCTTTGTCAGCCCAACCCAGCGTGCCGCAGTCCGCAGCTTTCCAAACATCGCGAGCACCACGATGAAGATCAGAAAAAGGCTGACGGTCTTGAGCAGCATGTGTCAGAGGCCAAAGCGGGCGTATTGGGCGCGGGTCTCGATGGCATCCATCAACTCTTCCGCGCCGGGTGCCCCAACCCTTTGGAAGAGGCTGCGCTTCTGTGCAGAGACGGCAAAGCGGGTTTTGTCGCCGAAGATCTCTTTCATCTTCGGCACCAGGTGCCCTAGCCCATCGGCCAAGCCCACATCCACGGCCTGCTGGCCCACCCAGATGCGGCCCGAAAAGAGCTCTGGTGTGTCTTCTTTCAGACGCTCGCCTCGGCGGCTGCGCACTTGGGTTTTGAAGTTCTCATGGATGTGGAGTTGCAGCTCTTTGAGCCGCTCAATGTCTTCGGGGTTTTCGGGCTTGAAAGGATCGAGCGTCGATTTGTTCTCACCCGCCGTGTAGACGCGCCGCTCAATACCGTATTTCGCGATAAACTCCGGAAAGCCAAACCCGGCAGAGATCACGCCGATGGAACCGAGGATGGAGTTGTCGTCGGCGTAGATGTGATCCGCTGCGGTCGCGAGCCAGTATCCGCCCGACGCGGCCACGTCTTCACAAAACGCATAGACGGGCGTGTCGGTTTCATCCGCCAGCCGCCGGATGCGGGCTGCAATCAGCGCCGATTGCGTCGGCGAGCCGCCGGGCGAGTTGATCGCCAGCGCCACGGCCGCCGGTTTGCCGCGCTTAAACGCGCGCTCAATCAGGCCAGCGGTGCTCTGGTCGTTCAGCACAGCCCCGCCAAACCGCCCTCCGCCCGCGATGGCGCCCGAGAGGCGCACGACCGAAACGGTCGGCGGGTTGGATTTCCAGAAGGTGAGGCGGTCAATCATGCGTGTCATGCGCCGGTAGGTAAGGCGGGACAGTCACCATAACAACAGCACTTTGTTGCGAAGACGCCACTTGCCGCCTATCTTTTACCAAGCAGTCAGAACCAGGTGCTTTAATGAAAGACCTTCCTAAGCTCGACAGCCAGGATATTTTGCGTGTGAAAAGAGATGCTCTGATGCAGGAGCACCGCGACTTGGATGACGCCATCCTTGCGCTGGAGGAGAAGGGTACGGGCGATCCGTTCACGATCCGCCGCCTGAAAAAGCAAAAACTTCTGCTCAAAGATCGCCTGCGCGCGGTCGAGGATAAGATTACACCCGATATCATCGCCTGATCCGGTTGCGACCACGCTGCGGAAAGTTATAGTCGCGCGCTCACAGTGACGAGGCTTGCGATGAGCACTCCCCCCGTTGGCATTATCATGGGCAGCCAGTCTGACTGGGCCACCATGAAGGGCGCCGCTGAAATTCTCGGCGAATTGGGTGTGGGGTACGAATCCCGCATCGTTTCTGCCCACCGCACGCCAGATCGGCTCTGGAGCTACGGGCGCGAGGCAGTTGAGCGTGGTTTGCAGGTGATTATCGCAGGCGCGGGAGGGGCAGCGCATTTGCCGGGGATGATGGCCTCTAAGACACGGCTGCCGGTGATTGGCGTGCCAGTGCAAACGGCGGCCCTCTCGGGTGTCGATAGCCTTTACTCCATCGTGCAGATGCCGCGTGGATTTCCCGTAGCGACCATGGCGATTGGGGCTGCGGGTGCGAGCAATGCGGGGTTGATGGCTGCGGGGATACTGGCCCTCTCTGATCCTGATTTGGCTGAGCGGTTGGAGGCGTGGCGCGCTGCGCTTTCGGCCTCCATCCCCGAAAGCCCCTCCGATGGCTGAACCCCTCGCGCCGGGCGCGTGTATCGGCATTCTGGGTGGTGGTCAGCTCGGCCGGATGATGGCGGTCGCGGCGGCGCGGCTGGGTTTGCAAACGCATGTGTTTGATCCAGTGCGCGGCGGCCCGGCAGAGCAGGTCTGCACCACAGCCACCATTGCCGACTGGAGCGATGACGCGGCGCTCAAGCGCTTTGCCGAAGCAGTCGATGTGGTCACGTATGAGTTTGAGAACATCCCCGTCTCGGCCCTCGATACGATTGAGGCGATCGCTCCGATCCATCCGAACCGCCGGGCTTTGGAAACAGCGCAAGACCGGCTGACAGAAAAGCGTTTTTTGGAAGGGCTGGGCTTGCGCGTGGCACCCTTTGCAGTGGTGAATTCACTGTCGGAGCTAGAGGCCACTGTGGCCAGCATCGGAACCCCTGCGATCCTCAAAACGCGCCGCTTTGGGTATGACGGCAAGGGTCAGGCTCGCTTGAAGGCTGACGGCGACGCGGCCATTGCGTGGGAGGCGGTTGCAGAGGCCCCTGCGGTGCTCGAAGGGTTTGTTGAGTTCAGCGGCGAGATTTCGGTGATCGCCGCCCGGTCGCAGGATGGTGCCGTCGCTGCGTTTGACCCCGGCTGGAACGAGCACGCGGACGGAATTTTGCGCAAAACAACCGTGCCCGCGCCAATCCCACAGTCGCTGCGTACGGACGCGGTGCTGCTGGCGGGGCGCATCCTCTCTGCGCTCGATTATGTGGGTGTCATCGGGGTGGAGCTCTTCGTGACCCGTGCCGGCCTCATTGTGAACGAGATTGCGCCGAGGGTGCATAACTCGGGTCACTGGACGCAAAACGGCTGCGCGATTGACCAGTTTGAGCAGCATATTCGGGCGGTGGCTGGATGGCCCTTGGGCGATGGTGTCAGGCACGCGGATGTGGTGATGGAAAACCTCATCGGCGACGACATGAACCGCCTACCAGCTTTCGCGAGCGAAGGGGCTGCGATCCACCTCTACGGAAAGGGTGAGACGCGTCCGGGCCGGAAGATGGGGCACGTAAACCGCGTTACCCCGCTGAAATAGCCGCAAAACCTCACACAAGCGTGGCCGCAACGGCCTTTCTCTGCGCGTGGAGGAGGCTATATTGCGCCGCATGCGAGCAACGTTTGCAACACTGGCACTCGCCACACCATTTCTCATGGGCACGCTCTCGTGGGGCGGGTCAGCACAAGCAGACACGCTTGAGCTGATTGTGGACCGTGTGCCCTACGGCGTCGAGCTGTACCTCCGGGGGCCCGCAACGGCTGCGGAGAGTGTTTTTGATCTGCCCCCCGCAGCGTTTGAGGACGCTGAGGGTGAAATCCGCTTCGATGATTTCCGTCAGGTCGGCACGGCGGATATCGGTGACGCGATGTTTGCCAACGTCTCCGCCACGCTTGATGGCGAAGCGGCGGCTCTTGAGACGATTTCGCTGATGGTGCATCCGGTCGAGGCACCGTTGCCGTTTGCGACACCTTTTGATGGGTTGGTCTCCATCGAGATTTGCACCGTGCCGACGCCCGAAGGGCAGATCACTCTGGCCGACCTCGAGATGTATGCGGGCTTTGTCGCTTACACCGAAAATACCAGCGCTGAGGTTGTCTTGGGGCGGCCCGTCGGGCTTGGCACCCCCAGCACCGTTAATGTGCGGATGTTCGAGCACGGCGAGTTTACAGACGCGTGGAACGCGGACTGGGCTCCGGGTGAGGCGCTGGTCATCCCCGAAGGTAAGCGCCCACCGTTCGTAGAACCCTCTATGGCGTTTGGAATTGCAGCGGCGCTCTTTGCCCTTTTAGCCGTTGCAACCGGACGCCGCCCAAAGCGCTCGCAGGCTGCTTAGTCGTTCTCCACCAAGCAGGCGTGGCGACCCCGGAAGGATTCGAACCCTCGGCCTGATGATTAGAAGTCACCTGCTCTATCCAGCTGAGCTACGGGGCCACGCGCGCTTTGTCGTGGGTTTTGGCGGAAGGGGCAAGCCGGTCAGAGCGGCAGAGTCATGAAAACGCTAAGCGGGTCTTCGGTATATGAGCCGAACGGCGGGCAGACTAAAAAGCCGCGAGAGGCGTAGGTCTCTCTTGCGGCTTTTGAGGCGGGCGAGGCGCCGGTTTCCAACCACAATGCGCGCGCGCCACGGGCCCGCGCCTCTGCGATCAGCGCATCGGTTATTTTGCCGCCAAAGCCCTGCCCGCGCGCGGCTTCGGCGACATGGATGGATTTGAGCTCCAGCCCATCGGGAGGACAGGGCACAAGCGCGCCGACCGCGAGCACCTTTTCCGCGCTCCACAGGGTCAAGATAATTTCCGCATCCGCGCCAAGTCGTTCCTGCGAGAGGGTATGGCAGCTCGTCGACGGATAGTTGGTCGAGGAATGCTCCGCATGTGCCCCGAGGAGGGCCGCGACCGCTGGCTCGTTAACCGTTGCGTGGCGGAGGGTTAATGCGTCCACGCGCCCCGCCGATTGTAGGAGAAATTCTCGCCATAGCCGCGGGGCCTCACAGTGGGCTTGCGCTCTTGCGGGCTAAAGACCTGAAACGGGATGCCATGCTTGCGGGCATAGGCGATGGCCGCCTCCTTGCTCTCGAACGAGAGCTTTACCTGCGCGTCGGTGTCACCATTGCCGTTCCACCCCATCAAGGGATCGATGCTCTTTGCCTCGGAGGGCTCAAACTCAAGCACCCAGACATGGGTCTTGGCCTGCCCAGAGGACATCGCGGTTTTGGCGGGTCGATAGATGCGGGCGGTCATGGGGCTGTCCTGTGTTCCCTGCGCCGACAGATATCGCGCGAGCGCGGGCCGCTTTCAAGCGTTTCTGTCGCCAAGCTTATCATTGGGAGAAAGCGCAGTGCCCGGCGGAGAGTGGGGAACGAGGGTGGGTGGGTGGTCCACCCCCCGCCGGGGGAGCTGCTTGCCCGCTTGGCTTACGGCGTGCGGAGTAAATGCATGGTTAACGGGTGAGAACAAATACGGTACAAATTGACGACGGCGAGTCGCACGCCCATATCTCCGCCAGTTATTAGAGAACCGTCCGCCCATGCCCGAAGATATCGCCCTTCCCGAAGTCCGCCGCCCCGACCGCGACAAGCTCGAAGGGGGCAAGCGCTTTGTCCTGAACACGCCGTTTCAGCCTGCAGGTGACCAGCCGACAGCGATTGCGGAGTTGGCCGAAGGGATCACCACGGGTGAGCAAAACCAAGTGCTGCTGGGCGCAACCGGCACCGGCAAAACCTTCACGATGGCCAAGATCATCGAAGAGACGCAGCGCCCTGCGATCATCCTCGCCCCCAACAAAACCCTCGCCGCCCAGCTTTATGGGGAGTTCAAAGGCTTCTTTCCGGACAACTCGGTCGAGTATTTCGTCTCCTACTACGACTATTACCAGCCCGAGGCCTATGTGCCGCGCTCGGACACCTACATCGAGAAAGAGAGCCAAATTAACGAGCAGATCGACCGGATGCGCCACTCGGCCACGCGGGCGCTGCTTGAGCGGGATGACGTGATCATCGTCGCCTCGGTCTCGTGCATCTACGGTATCGGCTCGGTGGAAACCTACACGGCGATGACGCAAGACATCATCGTCGGTGATAATTACGACCAGCGCAAACTGCTCGCAGACCTCGTGGCGCAGCAATACCGGCGCAACGATGCGGCGTTTCAGCGGGGCTCTTTCCGCGTGCGCGGCGATTCGCTGGAGCTGTGGCCCGCCCACCTCGATGACCGCGCCTGGCGGCTGTCGTTCTTTGGGGATGAGCTGGAGAGCCTCACAGAGTTTGACCCGCTCACCGGCCACAAAACCGACGAGATGGAGAAGGTTCGCGTTTACGCCAACTCGCACTACGTCACGCCGCGCCCGACCATGGCGCAGGCAACGCAAGGTATCAAAGCGGAGCTCGTGAAAAGGCTGAAACAGCTGGAGGAAGAAGGGCGGTTGCTGGAGGCGCAGCGCCTTGAGCAGCGCACGCAGTTTGACCTGGAAATGCTGGAAGCGACAGGCGTCTGCAACGGGATCGAGAATTACTCCCGCTACCTCACGGGCCGCTCCCCCGGAGAGCCACCGCCCACCCTGTTTGAATACATCCCCGACAACGCGATCGTGTTTGCGGATGAAAGCCATGTCTCGGTGCCACAGATCGGCGGAATGTATAAGGGCGACTACCGGCGCAAGTTTACGCTGGCGGAGCATGGCTTCCGCCTGCCTTCGTGCATGGACAACCGCCCGCTGAAGTTTGAGGAGTGGGACGCGATGCGTCCGCAGTCGATCTTTGTGTCGGCCACGCCCTCCGCGTGGGAGCTTGAGCAATCGGGCGGGGTCTTTGCGGAGCAGGTCATCCGACCCACGGGCTTGCTCGATCCGCCCGTAGAGATCCGGCCCGTCTCAATGCAGGTGGATGATCTCTTGGATGAGATCCGGATCGTGGCCGCTGCGGGCCACAGGGTTCTGGTGACGGTACTGACCAAGCGGATGGCTGAGGACCTCACCGAATACCTCCATGAGCAAGGCATCCGTGTGCGCTACATGCACTCGGACATCGACACGGTGGAGCGGATCGAGATTTTGCGGGACCTGCGGCTTGGCGCATTTGACGTTCTGATCGGGATCAACCTGCTGCGCGAGGGGCTCGATATCCCTGAGTGCGGGCTGGTCGCGATCTTGGATGCGGATAAAGAGGGCTTCCTCCGTTCCGAAACTTCGCTCGTCCAAACCATCGGGCGCGCGGCGCGCAACGCCGACGGGCGGGTGATCATGTATGCCGACAAGATCACCGGCTCGATGGAGCGCGCGCTGCGCGAAACCAACCGCCGACGCGAAAAGCAGATGGCGTATAACGAGCTGCACGGCATAACACCCGAAACGGTGCGCAAAAACGTCGAGGATGTACTTGAGGGTCTGTGGCAGGGCGACACTGACCAGTCTCGCATCACCACAAAGGTCGATAAGGCCAATGTGGGCGCGAACCTGCAGGCGCATCTGGATGGCCTGCGCCAGGACATGATGAAGGCCGCCGAAAACCTGGAGTTTGAAGAGGCAGCGCGATTGCGCGATGAGGTCAAACGGCTCGAAGCGGTTGACCTCGCCGTGGCCGATGATCCGCTCGCCCGGCAGTCAGTGGTGGAAGAGGCCGTTGCCGACGCTAAGAAAAAAGAGGGCCGCTCAACAGCGGGTCGCGGCGGGATGCGCGGCGGAAATCACAAACGCCGGGGGCGGAAGAATGCGTAGAGCTTTCTGGATTTTTGTGGCGCTGCTGGGCCTCTCCGTGCCCACCGCAGCCTTCGCCTGGGAATTCACCGCAGACCCGATTTGCACCATCCGCCACGAAGCGGGCGCGGGGGATTGGCGGATCACCTATGACCCGCGCTCGGCCCTCTATGCGATCACCGTCGATGCACCCTCTTGGGCAGCCGCGCCCGAATTTGGCATTCGGTTTGAGGGCGGGGATCCGCTGACGATCCGCACCGGGGCGCATTTTCTGTCGGATGACGGCAAGACGGTGATCGTGCGCGACCGCGGTTTTGGAAACGTGCTCAACGGCTTGCAATTCAACGCGACAGCGACAGCGTTTCTGGGCACACGCTCGGTGAGTGTGGGTCTGATGGGTGCCGCCCCTGCGGTTGAGGCGTTTAAGGCCTGCATTCAGGCGCCGGGCGTCTGACGCGCTCACTCCGTTAACCTTTGATTAAGCATATCCGGCGACCCCGGAGGTATGCTTCGTCTCGTCTTCGCACTCTTGTTCCTCTCCCCCTCGACCGTCTTCGCCGGAGCATGGATGCGCGGTGTCGGCGATACGTTTGTTTCGGCGACGGCCATCATCTCAAGCGATCCGCATCCGTTTGCAACGGCGGAGGAGCGCGACGGCCCGATGGGCAAGTTCCTCGGCCTGTTCGCGGAGTATGGCTATAACGAAAAGCTCACGCTGCGTGGCAGTTTTGGCCAAAACGAGGCGGGCACGCAGACCACCACCTTTGCCGCGCAAGTGCCGCTCGGGGAGCAGATCGGGGACTGGCGTTCTTCCCTCTCAAGCGGTGGGATCTACGACGGCGAGCGGTTTGGGACGTTTGCGTCTGTCGCCGTCGGGCGCGGGTTTCCGTTTCGCGATAACGGCGGGTGGATGAGTTTTGAGTTCGAGCACAGCGACATACCCACGTCCAAGGCCGTCGCGACAGTAGGCGTAACAGTTGAGGATGGGCGGATGCTGATCTCGCAACTGCGCTGGCAAAAGGATAGCCGCAACGAGATTGTCACCTTCGCACCCTCAGTGGCAGCACCATTGGGCGGTGGGCGCACAGTTCAGGTCGGCTTGGCGCAAGATATTCTTGAGGGTGAACGGTTCGCATTGTCGCTCAGCCTGTGGCAGCGCTTTTGAGGGCTACCAGCCTTCCGTCCCCGGTCCGCCTTTGACGATGCCTTTGAGGTTCGAGGTCACCCAGCCGCCGTAAAAATCCCCAGGCTGCGGCGTGACCAACTCTTCGCCAACAAAGGCGCGATCAAGGGCGTGGGCGTAGATCGCGACATGATCCACCAGCGCGCTAAACTTCGCGGTTGGGGAGGAGTACGTCCATGCAGCCTTGCGCATCCGCCGTCCCGCTAGCACGAGGTCGAAATACGACGCCATCCCCTTCCACTCGCAAAAACTGCGACCGGGTACGGGCTGCAACACCCCCTCTGACACGTCAGAGAGGGGGATGTAGTAGGTGGGCGCGTGGTGGGTTTCGAGCACGCGGTAAGCGCGGTTTGTCGCGACGATCTGAGTGTCCGCAAACCACGCAGAAAGATGTTGTGGCACAATCTCTAAGGCGGGCGGGCGCGGGTAGTCTTGGACGTTTTCAACCGGGAGGCTCATGCCGGGCGAGATGGCCCGCCCGGCATCAAAAGCAAGCGGCTAGTGGGCGGTGTCACAGCGCAGGGTGATCATCACCCGCCCGCGCACAGCCTTCGACCAGTGCAGCTTCAATGCGCTGCCGCCGGACCCGGCCTCAAGCTCTGCCCACGGAAGCGCATAGACGGTGGTGTTGTTCGCATCCCGGACCGCGCCGATGGGTGTAACACCATGGGCCGACAACACCCGCGCGCCAAACGGCAGGCGATTACCGTGGCCGACCGTCCAGCTTGAGGCCTCAGAGACCTGCACATGGTCTGCGACCAGCGGGCTTTCGGTGCGGAACAGAATCTCCTCGTAGCTGTTGCCGGTGAAGGTGATGTTGCGCAGTGTCGAAAGGTCGATACTACCGCGAGAGGTGTCGATGCTCTCAATCCGCTGGATCACATCCCCCCCGATGGTCTTAAACGCGTTGTCCGTTACGCTCAGCCCCTCGACCGCGAGGTTCGCAGCATGGGGCGCAAGGCGGATATAGGTGAAATCGAGCGAGACGTCCGAGCAGGTGAAGATGTTACCGGTGATCGTCAGCTTGCCAAAGGAACTGCCGGTGGACGGCGTCGCATCATGCTCGTTGTTGAGCTCGATCCAGGCGTTGTCGATGTAATTTCCGCTGATCGTGGTTTTGCTGCTGCCTTGGGTGAGCACGAGCCCGGCGGTGCGATCAGCGTTCGTGCCAGTCTCATCCCCTTGGAAGAAGTGATTGCCGAGGATCAGGTGCCCGCCTCCTGCCATAACGCCAAAGTGTCGCCAGCGCAGCGCGCGGTTGTTGCGGATCTTCATGTCGTTGTTGTTGGTGTTGAAGCAGATAGAGGCGCGATCCGCGACCGGCTCGGTGTCATCGGGCGCGATGAACTCGTTCGATTCGATGGTCATCCCGTTGCAGCCCGTACCGATGGAGGTGATGCCTTTGTCCTTAGGCCGCACAAACCAGCAGTCATGCACGTGGCAAGCAATGCCGTCAGGGGCCAGCATGATGGCAGATGCATTGCGCCCGCCCAGAAACTCAATCTCCGAAAACACAAGCCGGCTGAGCCTCTGGAAACCTGAGAAGTCGAGCATGAACTTGTGGCGGGTGAAGGTGTAGGTCTGGCTCGCGGGTGCACCGTACAGGGGTTTGGAGAGGGTGATCGTCCCGGCGGCGGGATCGACCGCTTTGACATACACCTCACGCCCAACACCTGTGCCGGTGATCCGCGCACCCACAGGAATGGCGGAGGCGTTCGCGATACCGGTCAGCTTCGAGGTGTTGGAGCCGGAATAAGACGCCTCAGCCGTCACGACGTCATCGTCCCAGGCCGCACTTGAGCGCGACTCAATCAACCCGTTGCGGATCACCCGGCGGACGGCGAAGGTGGTCACATTTTTGGCCGCCGCATGCACATCAATCGGGGCGGTAAGCCCGATGCGCCTGCCGCAGAGGTCAAGGCTCTCATGGTCGGTGTAGTTGAAGAGTGCGCCCAAAGCACGGGTGAGCGCCTCTTGCTCATCTTTGAACGCGTCGATGTAGGTGTTGAGGTTGTAGGACCGGGTGAACGCGATAATCGCCGGGGAGCTGTGGGCGATCATTCCCTCAAATTGGCACCGCGCATCAAGCGTGAGGTCGGAGGCGATGTAGTACTCCCCGTCGGAGATAAGCAGCTCTTTCCCCAAGGCCGCAGCATGGGCATCAGCAGTGACAAAAGCGATGGTGTCATCGGTCACGCCGTCTCCGAGCGCACCAAAATCTCGCACATCGACACGGCTGATGAGTTTGGTGTGAAAGATCGAGGTAACGTCCTCCACGACGAAATCATCGACGCGGACAAAGCCGTTGGTGTCTCCGGTCAGCTCGATCCCGACATGCGTGAAAACCGGCTCAGTGCCCCAAGCGAAATCAACGCCGGGGCGGTTTCCGACGCCGATGATCACGCTCAGCTCGTAGGGAACGTTGTAGTTTTCGAGAAAGACATTGTCGGTCTTGAAGGTGACGTCATTGACCTTGCTGCCGTTGCTGGCACCTGGATAGCAGGAAATCCGCGCAGAGGGGCGGGGCCCGCCCACCGCTTTCACCCGCGCGGTGAAGCGCAAATAGGTGCCCTGCAGGATCGGAGTTTCACCAACGTAGCGGATTTTCTGAGTGGTTTCGGTTTTGTGAAACTCGGCACAGGTTCCGAAGTCATTGTCCCCCGCGACCAAAACCGCATTTGCAGCACCGTTGTAGGTCGCATCGCCCGGACGCCCGTTCTCGGACGAGAAGTTCTGCAGGCCTTGCTCAAAAGGGGTGGGCATCAAGGTAATGCCGTCGGTGATTTCAATCGTCATGTTTCCATCCTCACCCGGATGGCTGACACGACGCATGAAGTGGCAAACGCAGGCCGGGTTACACTCGTGTTCCCAGCCGCGAGGCGCGGCACTGGCGGCGGCGCTACGCGTTCAGAGTTAAAGGACGGTTAATCAGGCACCAAGACCGACGTCTTGCAACAAGCGCACGCCGTTGATTTTCCACGCGCCATCAAGCTCAAGCATCTCGTACTCGGCGACATAGGCCCGACCGTTGGTGTCTGAGAAGGTCACAAGTTGGTAGTGCACGTCATTGCGCTCCGAGGAGTCGCCAAACCGCACACCCTCGGGGCGATAAACCATGGGGTAGCCCTGCTTCACCATCGCGCCAAAATGCGCTGAGTTGCGAAACACGTGCTGGATGATGGGGGACGCATAGGTGAACGCCTCGTCAAAATCGTCTCGCTGGAAAGCGTCGAGCTGGGCGGCAATCACATCGCGGATGGCACTGCCATCGGCCTGAGCTTCTTTGGGCATACCCGTCGTGAACCCCGCGATAAACGCGGCGACGAGGAAAAGCGGACCAACCAGACGTTTCAGCATGACGACGCTCCTTGCTATGCTGGAGAAGGTGTCTTGCTGCGACGTTCTGTCAACTCAGGGACGGGCAAACGGTGAGACGCTGTTGAAAGGCAAGCGCGAATAAGTCGCGACCAAAGCAGTAAAGCGCGATCCATTTTCAGTTGTAGATCAGTACAGTAACGTGCCCGCGCCGCTTCAGCCGCGCCCGATCCAGGGCATGTCGCGGGCTTGGATCGTCAAAAACTGAATATTCGCATCGAGCGGCAATTCCGCCATCTGGACAATCGCGTTGGCCACATGGTCTGCATCCATCACCGGCTCGGCCTTCACAGAGCCATCCGCCTGCGCCGCGCCTTTGGCGATTCCGGCGGTCATCACCGTCTCTGCGTTGCCGATATCGATCTGCCCGCAAGCAATGTTGTAAGCGCGGCCATCGAGCGAGAGACACTTCGTTAGTCCAGTGATCGCATGCTTTGTCACCGTGTAGGGCACAGAGCCCGGACGCGGCGCGTGCGCAGAGATCGAGCCATTGTTGATGATCCGCCCGCCTTGCGGGGATTGCGCGCGCATTTGCGCAAACGCGGCGCGGGCGCAAAGCACGGAGCCGGTGAGATTGACGTCGAGAACGGTGCCCCAAGTCTCTAAAGGCATTTCGTCAATCGTGGATTGCGGTGCGAAAAGACCGGCGTTGTTGAAGAGCATGTCGATGCGGCCCCAATGCTCTGCCACGCGGGCGAAACCAGCCTCAACGGCCTCCGCCTCGGTCACATCAAGCGGGAGAACCAGTGCTTCGGCACAAGCGCTCGCAGTCTCTTCCAAAGGGCCGGGCCGTCGGCCGATAAGAGCAACCTTCCAACCTTTGGCTGACAGCGCTTTCGCGGTGACCGCGCCAATCCCTGTTCCCGCCCCGGTGATGATCGCAACTTTACTCATGGAGTGTCCTTGCTCGCTGCGGAGGGTCGGGATTTTTGGATGTAGAGCAGTGTCATAGCTGCCCAGACCGCCGCCATCCCAAACCACTGGATCGCGTAGCTGAGGTGGTTGTTTGGCAGCGCCACATTCGCCGGGATCGGGCGCGGCCCACCCAGCGAGGACGACCGCGCGACCACCATCATGACTGGCTCCGTATCGAGGGTTTGAGCGAGTTGCGCGACATCGCGGGCGAACCAAATGTTGGCGTCAAGGTCAGGGTCAGGCGTGAAGCTGTCAACCTCGTTGGGCCACACCAAATGCCCCGAAATCTCCGCCCCACCCACAGGGCGGCGCGCGTTTTTCGCGGTTTCGAGCACAAAGCCACGGTCCACCAAAATGCGCCGCCCGTCCGCGATCCGAAACGGCGCGATGATCCGGTAGCCCGGCCCCTCGCCTTTGACGGACGTCAAAACATGCGCCTCGCCCAGCTGCCACACCCCTGAGGCGCGCACGGGCAAATATTCATGCTCCGACTCATTTGCCGCGTCTGGGATAAGCACAGGCGCTGAGGTGGCCATCTCCTCGATCTGCGCGATGATCTCTTCTTTCCAGGCCAGACGTTGAAGCTGCCAGAGCCCCAGGCTGATCAGCACCAGCGTGCCGCAGGCCCCGATGACCAATGCCATGATCCAGCGTTTCAAAGTCTGCTCCCCGAAAAGAAAAACGCACGGAGCCGTGGCCCCGTGCGTTTGAATGTAGAGCGTTGAGAGGGGGTTAGCGACCCCAGATGTAGATCGAGGCGAAGAGGAACAACCACACCACATCCACAAAGTGCCAGTACCAAGCCGCCGCCTCAAAGCCGACGTGTTTGTCAGCGGTGAAGTGGCCGCGATACGCGCGCATCAGACACACGAAGAGGAAGATCGTTCCAATGATGACGTGAATGCCGTGAAAGCCCGTCGCCATGAAGAAGTTCGCACCGTAGATGTCGCCGGCGAAGCCGAAATGCGCGTGGGTGTACTCATACGCTTGCATCCCAGTGAAGATCAGGCCAAATACCACCGCGATCACCAAACCTTGCGCCATCGCTTTGCGGTCGTTGTCGTGGACAATCGCATGGTGCGCCCAAGTTGCTGCGCAGCCAGACAGCAGCAAGATCAGCGTATTGATCAGCGGCAAATGCCAAGGGTCAAACGTCTCCACCCCGACCGGCGGCCAGATGCCCTCATCCGCGATGGGGAAGAAGTCCGGGCCCAGACCGGCCATCGGATAGAGCGCGTGTTTGAAGAACGACCAGAACCAAGCAACGAAGAACATCGCCTCGGAGATGATGAACATGATCACGCCGTAGCGCAGGCCGATCTGCACCACTGGTGTGTGATCGCCAGCCTGGCTTTCAGACACAACGTCTGACCACCAACCGAACATGACGTAAAGCACGCCGACGAAGCCGATCAAAAACAGCCAAGGGTGGTTGTTGCTGATGTTGGGTGACATCCAGATCACCGCGCCAAACAGCATCACAAACGAGAAGATTCCCGCGAGGAATGGCCAGATGCTTGGCGGCAGAACGTGATAGTCGTGGTTTTTTGCGTGGGCCATTAGGTCTCTCCGAACGGTCAGTTCACCGGGGTCGGGTTGTTCAAGCTCGCCCACATGGCGAGCTGCTCTTCCGTCAGGTCGAGCTCGTGGAAGGTATACGACAAAGTGATTTCATTTACGAACTTTGCTTCGCGGTGCGACACGATCTCCGGATCGACGTAGAACGTCACCGGCATCTCGATGGTCTCTCCGGGCATCAAGAGCTGCTCTTCAAAGCAAAAACAGTGGATTTTGACGAAGTACTCGCCGGCCGAGAACGGCGCCACGTTATAAGACGCAGCCCCAGCAATCGGGCGATCTGTCGGGTTGTGGGCGCGGTAAAACGCGAGACCGGTTTCACCCATGCGAATCTCTACGGTGCGCTCCTCAGGCGGGTTGAAGTTCCACTCCATCCCCCGCGCCTTTGAGGCGTCAAAACGCACGCGGATCACCTGATCAATCGGCTCCACATCGTCACCAGAGGCAACGCTGGTAGTGCCGCCGTAGCCGGTGACGCGGCAGAACCAATCATAGAGAGGCACCGCTGCGAACGAGAGTGACAGCATCATCGCGGCAAAGCCTGCGTAGAGGATGGCTGTGCGGCGGATCGGGGTCATTCCACAGGCTCCGTGATTGGGAGCACAGAGGCGCGGTAAGTGTGGTCAAAGCCCTCGACCATGCCGCCGTTCTGAACCTTCACAATGGTGACGGCGAAGACCATCACGGCCATGCCGATGCAGCAGCCCATCACGGCGAGGTTGCGAGACTTTCGCCGTGTGTAGATCTCATGCTTTGGTGCGTTAATTGCCATGCTCACACCCCCTTAAAACAGAACCGGCCATGCCGGCGCCCAACCAAACTCGCGCAAGCCATAGTCGAGCCCCATCGCGATGAAGTGGGCAAACAGATATCCGATGGATTCGAGGAATACCCGCACCTCGACCTTATGCTTATCCGCCTGCGCCTGCGCCTCATTCCGCTGCAAAATGCGCCATGCGCCGACCAGAAAGCGCAAGTTAAGCGCTGCAGCAACGATCAAGGTCAGGATACCGCCGACGCTTGAGAACGAGAGAGCGATAGCGACCGGTGCGAGGAGAGCTGTGTAGATAAAAATCTGCACCCGCGTGGCGCGATCCCCTGCGATCACGGGAAGCATTGGGATGCCGACGCGCTTGTAGTCTTCGTTACGGAACAGCGCAAGCGCCCAAAAATGCGGCGGCGTCCACATGAAGATCAGCGCGAACATCAGCACCGCTTCAAGCGAGATGCCTCCGGTCGCGACGGCCCAGCCGATCAACGGGGGGAACGCACCCGCCGCGCCACCGATCACGATGTTCTGCGGCGTCGAGCGCTTCAACCACATCGAATAGACGACGACGTAGAAGAAGATGGTGAACGCCAAGATCGCTCCAGAGAGCGGGTTGGCGACAAGCGACAGCATCATCACCGACAAGATCGACAAGAACAGGCCGAAGCCCAGCGCCTCTTGGGGTTTAACCTTACCCACCGGGATAGGCCGCCCCTCTGTGCGGGCCATCTGGCCATCGATATCCGCGTCCCACCACATGTTGAGCGCACCGGATGCGCCCGCGCCCACGGCAATCCAGAACACTGCCGCAAAGCCCACAATCGGGTGCACATCAACCGGTGCCACCAGCAGCGCAACTGCTGCAGTCAAGATCACCAGCGACATCACGCGCGGCTTTAGAAGCGCAAAGAAGTCGCGCACACCCGCTTCGGGCGTTTGGCTGTAAGAACTGTAGCTGGCGTCGCTCATGGCGTGCGGGCTCCGAAAGAGGCGTTAGTTGGCGGCTGCGACTTGGAAGGCACCCGTGACTGGCTCACCCTGCGCGTAAAGCTCTTGGGCTGCTGCAATCCAGAGGTCGAACTCTTCCTGCGGAACCACCTTCACTGTGATCGGCATGTAGGCGTGGTTGATGCCGCAGAGCTCCGAGCACTGGCCGAAGTAGACACCCACCTGCTCTGCCTTGAACCAAGTCTCGTTCAAGCGCCCAGGAACCGCGTCCATCTTCACTCCGAAGGAGGGGATGGCCCAAGAGTGGATGACATCAGAGGCGGTGATCTGCAGCTTCACAACCGCATCGACGGGTACGACAACCGAGGTGTCTGTCGCGAGGAGATATTCGTCGGGCGCGTAGCCGAACTCTTCCAGTTGGTTCTCAGCGAGCATGTAGCTCTCGTAGAAAATGCCGTGATCCGGATACTCATAGGCCCAGGCCCACTGGAACCCGGTGACTTTCACGGTCAGGTCAGGCTCTGGCACGTTCATTTGCTTAAAGAGCACCGGCAGCGACAGTGAACCGATCACAATCAGGATCAAAACCGGGATCAACGTCCACGCAATCTCGATTGTGGTGTTGTGAGTAAAGCGCGCGGGCTCTGGGTTGCGCTTGGCGTTGTAGCGGATCGCCACCCACACCAGGAGCGCTGTCACAAAGAGCGAGATCACGGTAATAACGACCAGAAGGAACGTATCGAGGAACTGAATATCGCGGCCTACCTCGGTCACGAACGGCTGAAAGCCCATCCCGCCCGGGGTTGGCTTACCAATCGTTGGGAGCGGGCTGAGCACCTCGTCCTGTGCGCGTGCGGCGGTTGTAAGCACAACGGTCGCGAGCGCTGAGAGACTGGCGAAAAGGCGAGTTCCGATCATAGTTATTTCCTTCGACGCGGCGACGCGAGTTCTGCGCGTGCAAGCCTGCTGTTTGACCCAGATCAAGGGTGTAATCGCATACCGTCGTGCGCAGTGCGCTGACACATTCCGTCGCAACCAAGGACGAACGTAGCCCTTTTTCACCCAGCGGCACGCCCTCCATCCTCGCGGCTGATCAAAATGCGCGTGATCGGTAAGGCACCCTTGGTCGCAAAGCGCGTGTGGGCCACTATATTGCGTTGAAATCCAACATGAAGAGCGTTCGATGACCACTCAGCACACCCCTTTTCGCCCCTTTGAAACAGATCTCGACCTCGACGCCTCATTGTCGCTATTGCGCGAAACAGTGGCCGGAGCGGAGGACGGAGAGCTGTTTTTGGAGCGTCGGCGGAACGAATCGCTCGTGTTTGACGATGGCCGGGTGAAGACGGCGAACTACACCGCCGCTGAGGGCTTCGGCCTGCGCGCCGTGGACGGTGAGCGGGCGGGCTATGCTCACGCGACTGAGCTGTCGGAAGCGGCACTGAAGCGCGCCTCTCAAACCGCACGCCTCGCAGTGCGCAGCACAAACGGCGTTTTGGCTGCTCCGCCGCAGCCTACCAACCAAAAGCTCTACAGCGATCTTGATCCGATTGCGGACGCCGAGTTCCCCGCCAAGATCGAGGTGCTGCAAGAGATCGACACCTATCTGCGCGAAAAAGACAGCAAGGTCGTGCAGGTCAGCGCGACTGTCGCGGCGGGCTTGCAAGAGGTCTTTATCCTGCGACCTGAGGGGCAACTGACCACCGACATCCGCCCAATGTGTCGCCTCAATATCTCTGTGATCGTTGAGAAGGATGGGCGGCGCGAGAGCGGCTCAGCCGGGGGCGGTGGGCGTCATGGTTTGGCGAAACTCATGGACCGCAGCCATTGGCAAGGCGTTGCAGACGAGGCTCTGCGCGTGGCCACCGTCAACCTCGATGCGGTGCCGGCTCCTGCAGGTGTGCTCGACGTCGCCCTTGGGCCTGGCTGGCCGGGCGTGTTGCTGCACGAGGCGGTGGGCCATGGCCTTGAGGGCGATTTCAACCGCAAGGGTGCCTCTGCCTTTGCCGGTCTGATGGGCCAGCAGGTCGCCTCGAAAGGCGTGACCGTGCTTGATGATGGCACGATCCCCGACCGCCGTGGCTCTATCACCGTCGATGACGAGGGCACGGCCTCTGGCAAAAACGTGCTGATCGAGGACGGCGTCTTGGTCGGCTATATGCAAGATCGGCAGAACGCGCGGCTGATGGGCGTGACCGCAACGGGCAACGGGAGGCGGCAGTCGTTTGCGCATATCCCCATGCCCCGCATGACCAACACCTACATGCTCGGTGGCGATGCCACGCCCGAAGAGATCGTGGCCGAGGTCAAAGACGGCATTTACGCACCCGGCTTTTCAGGCGGTCAGGTCGATATCACAAACGGCAAGTTCGTCTTCAACTGTACCGAGGCGTATCGCGTGCGGGATGGCAAGATCGGCGAGCCGCTGAAAGGCGCTACGCTCATCGGCGATGGGCCCACGGCGATGAAAAAGGTCAAAGCCATCGGCAACGACATGTTGCTTGATCCGGGCATGGGCAATTGCGGTAAGAATGGCCAGTGGGTGCCTGTGGGTGTTGGCCAGCCGTCGCTGTTGATCGGCGGCCTTACGGTGGGTGGCTCTGCCACCTGACGCGTGCTACGCGGACAAGGCAATAATCCTTAGCCACCCCCGATGCCCCGACTGATCCTGCACATCGGCACAATGAAAACCGGCAGCACGGCTTTGCAGCATGTGCTGTCGGAGCAACGTGAAGCGCTGCGGCAGGACGGGATCCTATACCCCACCAGCCAACCCATCGAGGGGCGCGACTGGCCCAAGCACAAGGCGCTGCAGGTTGCGTTGGTGCAAGGCGGCGATCTTCTGACCGAAGTTTGGGGCAACATCACGCGCGAAATCGACGAAAGTGGCGCGAATACGGTCATCCTCAGCAATGAGACATTCTCGCTGCCCGGACCCCACAACCGTGAAGGTCTGCGTGCATTGGTGAACGGCTTTTCAGACATCGAAACGGTGGTGTTTTTCCGCCGGCAAGACCAGTTTTACGAGAGCCGCTGGAACCAGGACGTCAAAATGGTCGGCGGCACCTGTGATGAAACGGTTGAGGAGTTTGTGCGCTTCCGGCTGACCCCCAAGCGCGACCCGCTGGGCCGCTGGGCGCAGTTGGTTGAGGAGTTCGGAGCGTTCAGCACCGTGCGTGCTGCAAGCTATGATGACGTACAGCAAAACGGTCTGCGCTCTGTGTTTGAGCGCCTCACCGGCATCGATATCCGGCAAGACCCGATCACCCGCAACGAGGCGCGTCCAATGGAGGCTGCGGCCGCCATTGTACACCTGCGCAAACTCGGGTTGCCCGTGAAACGACATGCGATCTTTAAGGCGTTCGAAGATGCGCCGCGCACCACGGCCCTTGGGCGCGTTTTGCGCCTCGAGATTCTCCGGCACTTTAAAGAGGACCGTGTTGCTTTGAAAAAACTGACCGGCATCACCTTCGATCCGGCCCTTCCAGAGGAACCGGATGAACCGCTCAATGCACCCACAGCTGAGGGGCTTTTCAAAGCGCTCGCCTCATTGTCCGACCCATCCGACCGAGACCCGAAATGACGCCCCGTGTTCTGGTCGATGCAGATGCGTGCCCGGTTAAAGAAGAGGTGTACAAAGTCGCCTTGCGCCACCGGGTGCCGGTTGTGCTTGTGGCTAACCAGTTCCTTCGCACACCCGACACGCCTTTGATCACGTGCCAGATTGTCTCTGACGGGTTCGATGCCGCAGATGACTGGATTGCCGACCACGCTGGTCCCACGACCCTCGTTATCACCGCCGACATCGTGCTCGCTGATCGTGTGCTAAAAGCAGGCGCAAAAGCCTTGGGCCCCAATGGCCACGCCTGGACCGAGGGCAATATCGGCGGAGCGCTCGCGGTGCGGGCGATCAAGGCAGACCTGCGCGGTGGCGGTGTCGGAGAAATCACAAGCGGCGGGGCAAAGCCGTTCACAAAACAAGATCGATCCCGATTTTTGCAGGCGCTGGATACAGCTCTCGTTGCGCTCAAACGCTGATCGATCCTGAAATAGTCGGATCATTCTTTGAAAAAGCATTGAGCGCCACGCGCCCATCGCGCCCGATCCTCCGAGACCAACGCTCGGAGGCGCAAAATGTTCGACCACACCCCAACCCGCCCTCTCTTTGCCCTCGTCATTGGCCCGGATGTGCGGCTCGCGCGTGGCGCTCTAACAAAGCTCAAGCGCCCGGTGGATGTGACCGTTCTGACCAAACCCGATGAGATCCCAAACGGCGACGCCGACGAACATGTCGCGAGTGACGTCGCCCCATTCACGCATGGCAGCTTCGACGTCGTGATCGCGCCACCGGCCTATATCGCCGACGCCAAGACCCTCGTCTCGCCCGGCGGGCAGCTTGTGCAGGTTCGGCCTTAGTAGGAATACTCGGTGTAGAGTGGCGCGAAGGATCTTTGCCATTCGGTCTCGTAGCGCCGAAGCAACTCGTCCGCCGGAGTTTCGCCAGTTTCGACGATCTCATGCAGGGCGTTCAGGAAATGCGTCTCATCCGGGAGCATGCCGCCAGCACCTTGCCGCGCGCGCGCCTTAAGGCCGTTATGAGCGATCGCCAAGCACTCACGCGCCACATCCCGCACAGATTTTCCCGCGATCTCTGCCCGCAGGCCTAGCCGTCCTGCATCCGCGCGCAGCGCCTCGCGTTCTTCAGTGGTCCACCCCTTGCAAAGGTCCCACGCGGCATCGAGGGCTGTTTGATCGTAGAGCAGCCCGACCCAGAACGCAGGGAGCGCGCAAAGCCGGCGCCAGGGGCCAGAATCAGCGCCGCGCATCTCCATGAACTTCTTGATCCGCGCTTCTGGGAAGATCGTGGTCAGATGGTCAGCCCAATCAGACAGCGTGGGTGTCTCACCCGGCAAAGCGGGCAGCTCCCCCTTCAGAAAGTCGCGGAACGACTGGCCCAGCGCGTTGTGGTAGGTGCCGTCACGATAGACAAAATACATCGGCACATCGAGGGCGTAGTCGGTGTAGCGCTCAAACCCCATGCCATCCTCAAAGACGAAGGGCAGCATGCCAGTGCGATCCGCATCGAGGTTGCGCCATACCTTTGAACGCCAAGAGAGCTCACCGTTCGGCTTGCCCTCGAAAAACGGCGAATTGGCAAAAAGCGCCGTCGCAATAGGCTGCAGGGCAAGGGCAACGCGGAACTTCTGCACCATGTCCGCCTCAGAGGCGAAGTCGAGGTTCACCTGCACCGTGCAGGTCCGGTACATCATCTCTTTGCCCTGGGTGCCGACCTGATCCATGTAGCTGGTCATCAACCGGTAGCGGCCTTTGGGCATCATGGTCATGTCGTCATGAGCCCATTCCGGGGCCGCGCCAAGCCCGATGAAGCCCACGCCCAAACGATCCGCCACATCGCGCACCTGGCGCAGATGCTCATTCACCTCGTCGCAGGTCTGATGGATGTTCTCGAGCGGCGCGCCAGAGAGCTCCAGTTGCCCTCCGGGCTCGAGGCTGATGTTAGCGCCGTCTTTTTCCAGCCCAATGAGGTTCCCACCCTCAACCAGTGGCTGCCATCCGAAGCCCTCTTTCAGACCTTCCAACATCGCCCGCACTGAAACGTCACCCTCATAGGCAAGTGGTGCGTGGATGTTGAGGTGATAGCCAAACTTCTCGTGCTCTGTGCCGATGCGCCAGTCCTCGGCAGGCTTGCAGCCAGCCTCAAGATACTCTGCGAGTTGCTCATAACGCTCAATCGGCCCGCCGCCGGACTGGGGAATAGACATGCGCGGCACTCCTAGCTTGCGGTCGGACCGCCACCTAAACCGTGCCAGCGGCAAGGTGCAAGCGACGGCTGAAAGCGGCCATGCGAAACGTCGCAGTTAAACAAGACGCGGGGCACGCCAAACGCAACCCTGTCTGGGCAGCGCAGGAGATTGTGATGGCGGATGGACACAACACTTTGCAGTTTTCGAAACCCGAGAACGTTCCGGATTTCGACACCTACCCTGTCTCTCGCACACTCAAAACAGTGCGCTCAGAGGGTCGCGCGGTTTATGTCGCTTGGAGTGACGGCACCGAGCACCGCTATCACGCTGAGCTTTTGCGGGAAAACGCGCCTGAGGCTGAAACGACCCATCCGGTGACCCGCGAGCAAGTCATCAACCTGCTCGACCTGCCCAAAGACGTCAGTGCCATTGATGCCAGAATCACCGCCGATGGCCTGCTTGAGGTGAGTTGGAACTGGGGCAACCCGACATGCTTTGATCCTGGCTGGCTGTCCGCACTCGCTCCGGGCGCTGAGGCGTTTTCGCTGCCCGAGCGGCAGGTCTGGACCGATGGGATGCGCGTGCCGCGGTTTGCGGCGCGTGATGTGGAGGACACCGTTGAAGGGTTCGAGGCGTTCTGCACCGCGCTGCATGTGTGGGGTGCTGCCATCGTCGAAGGGCTGCCCGCCACCGAGACGACCATCGAGACCTTTCCGCGAAAGATCGGCCCGATCAGAGATACCAACTTCGGGATGTTCTTTGACGTCATCAACAAGCCCGACGCGGACTCCAACGCCTACACCACGCTAGGTCTTCCGCTGCACACTGACCTGCCGACGCGCGAATACATGCCCGGTTTGCAATTCCTCCATTGCCTGCAAAACGACGCACAAGGCGGAGAAAGCACCCTCGCGGATGCGCGCAGGATCGGCGAAGCGCTCAAGACCCACGACAAAGACGCCTTCGACACATTGGCAACCCTCCCGATCACCTTCGCCAACACCGCCAAAACCACCGATTACCGCGTCGATGCGCCGTTCTTTGAGGTGGACGCGAGCGGCAAAGTCACTGGCTCTCGCTGGGCCACATGGCTGCGCGGCCCCTTCAAGGGAAGCTTTGAAGACACCGACGCGCTCTATTCGGCCCTGCGCAAAGTCTTCGCGCTGGGCATCTCGCCCGAGATGATGGTGACTGAGCGGCTCAACGCCGGGGATATGCTCGCCTTCGACAACCGGCGGGTTCTGCACGGGCGCAATGCCTATGACCTCTCCACTGGAGGGCGGCATTTGCGCGGGTGCTATCTTGAGCGCGAAGAGCTCGAGTCGCGCCTACGGATTATCGCCAGAGAGAAGCGCCGCGCTGCCAGCCTTTAGATCGGGGTTGCGCCAAATCCGGTGAGACCCTTCGGCGTTGGCTTCGATCAGGTCGAGTGCTGTCGAAAGGCTAAACCCAGGTAGGCTGGTGAAGCGGTCATAAAGTGCCTCGCCCCCCTTGGCCTTCACCGGCACCATGAGGGACTGCCCCTCTTCGCCGATCAGCGTCCAAGTGGCGACGCCATCGCTGATGCGCAAATCCACGCCGTGCAAGTGATCGCTCTCCAGAAAGCCCCCACCGTCTGGGCCCAAAAACCCGATCCGCCGCTCATCGATCAGGACAATCCCAGCCGCCTGACCACGGGTGAGTTTGAGCCGCATCGCGGAGCGCCTGATGAGTGGCAGGGCGATCAGAAACAATGTGCCCCCGACGGCGAGCGACAGGGTCGCGCCCAGAAACACGCCCCGACCGATCCCGATGAGGCCCAGAATGAGCAGAAACACTGCAAACAGCAGCTCTTGGTTGCGCTCAAACCAGACCTTTACCTCGGGACGGATGAAATCGCTCATGCGCGCCAATCTCCCAGAGCTTGATGCCATATCGTCAACGCCGCCACCGCCGCTGTATCCGCCCTGAGGATGCGCGGCCCCAACGTGACGGCGACGGTGTTGGCGCGGGCGAGCAGCATCTCACGCTCTGCGGGAGAAAATCCACCCTCCGGGCCGATGAGCACTGTCCAAGCTCTGCTCACATGGCCGGCCAACGCGGCAACACCCACACCACCCGACATCTCTTCATCGCAAAACATCAGCCACCGCTCTGCGGGGAGAGCGGCCAAAGCCTCTGCAAATCGTGTGGACTCATGCACGGTAGGCACGCTGAGCCCACCGCATTGCTCCGCCGCTTCAATCGCATGGGCGGTCATCTTGTCAGTGCGCACGCGATCCGCGTTGGTGAACTCGGTGATCACAGGCCGCAGCGCTCGCACGCCCAACTCCGTCGCCTTTTCCGCGATAAACTGCGTGCGCTCTTTGCGGATCGGGGCGAACATCAGCTCCACATCGGCAACCTGCGTCTGCGCCCTGACCTGAGACCGCGCGACCAGGACCGTCGCCTTCTTATGCGCCGTCACAATCTCTGCCAGCCACTCGCCATCCGCACCGTTGAAGACCAAGACTTCGGCCCCAACCGGCTGGCGCATGACGTTTACGAGGTAATGAGATTGCGCGACACTCAGCCCGATGGCCTGTCCTTCGGCGAAAGGGGCCTCTACATACAGTCGTATCTTAGGGCGCGCCTGCGGCATGAAAGTCTCCGATGAGCCAATCGTCTGATAAACTGTCTCAACCCGATGATGGAAGAGTTGCCGACGCAACCGACCTCAATTGGGTGGACCGGTTCGCCCCGCGTTGGTCGCGCCCCTACTTGCGGCTCTCACGCGCTGACCGCCCCGCGGGCACGTGGTTGCTGGTCATCCCCTGCTGGTGGGGCGTGGCGCTTGCGGCGGCGCAAAGCGGGGGATGGTCCCCCACAGCGCTGTGGACGATGGCAGCCTGTTTTTTCGGCGCATTCCTGATGCGCGGCGCGGGGTGCACCTGGAACGACCTCACCGATCAGGAGTTTGACGCCCAGGTCGCCCGCACCCGCTCTCGCCCGCTCCCCTCTGGCCAAGTCTCGCGGCGCGCGGCCTTCGGATGGCTGGTCGCACAAGCGCTCATCGCCTTTGGCATTCTCTTAACGCTGCCACCCCTCGCGATCGCCCTTGGCATCGCCTCACTCCTCCCGGTGGCAATCTACCCGTTCGCCAAGCGCTTCACATGGTGGCCTCAGGTCTTTTTGGGGATTGCATTCAACTGGGGCGTCTTGCTTGGGTTTGCGGCCGTGGCGGGCACGATCAGCAGCGGCGCGATCATGCTCTACCTCGCAGCCCTCGTCTGGACCCTGTTCTATGACACGATCTACGCACTCCAAGACACCGAGGATGATGCGATCATCGGCGTCAAATCCACCGCCCGCCTGTTTGGAGAGCGTACGCCCCGTTGGCTGTTTGGCTTTCTCGTAGTGACCGTCCTGCTGACAGCCTCCGCGCTAATTGTTGACCTGATCGCAGCCCCGACGCAGGTGCTTTTGGCGGCACTCGTTGGGGCCTGGGGCATGGGGCTACATTTGGCTTGGCAACTCAAGCGGCTACACATTACCGACCCTGCCATCTGCCTTCAGCTCTTTCGCACCAATCGCGACGCAGGGCTGATCCTCGCGCTCGCTCTTGCCCTTGCAGCCACCCTCGCCTAACGCCACGCCATGAAGCAGATCGCAGCGCTCTTCGTTATTGCAGGATGGTTGGTGGCCATTTGGGGCGCGATCAACATGTCGGGCCAACTGGTCGGCGCGATTGAGCGGGGCGCCGCGCAGCGCATCGCGATTGCCCTCAATGCCGCCGGTGAAAACTGGGTCGGGGTCGAGGCGGATGGCTTGCGTATCACTCTCTCCGGAGTGGCACCTAGCATCGAGGCCCGCGACAGCGCCTTTGCCGTGACCAGCCTCGCGGTCGGTGCAAGCTCTATCAATGACCGGGTCAGCGTGCCGGATCTCGGGCGCAAGGCACCGCTGCCGGAGGCGTTTCTAGAGATCGGCCGCTTTGGTGAGCTGACCACGATCGGGGGGATTCTGCCGGCCTCAATTGAGCAAAATGTGATCGACGGCCTGCCGGAAAGCCTCTCTCAAGGAATCGTTCGGCGCATAACGCGGCCGCAACCTTCAATCCAGCCGGAGCAGTTCTCGCAACGGCGCGAGACCGCCCTATTTCTGGCTACCCAGCTTGATCAGGGCCTTGTACGGCTGCTGCCCAACCGCTTTAGCATCACTGCGAGCTTTCCGAATGAGACGGCACGTCAAACGTTCGAGTCCGCAGCACTTGCAGCCTCTGCACTCCATTTTGAGGTTCTGCCCGATCTCGACCTGCGCGCGCCAGAGGCCCCGTCCCAAGCGGCAATTTTTCAAGCGATACGAACCGCTGGCCAGCTGGAGGTCACCGCCTGCGCGCTGCCAGATGCAGAGGCGCTCGCCAGCATCAATCGTATGATCAAAGCGCTGGGCGGCGAGCCCCCGTTGGCTTGCGTCTCAACCGGCCGCTTCGCAGCGGCGCCTGATGGATGGACAGCGATGGTGGTCGCGGGTCTCACCGGGTTGGCCGCGCTCGATGATGCCGCCCTCACAACCGAAGATCGCATTCTGACCGTGCAACCCACAAGCGCGATCTCAGATGCGCGGCTCAACACCGTGCGCACCACCATCCAAGATGAGATGCCCAGTGGCTTTGTCCTGCGGTTGATCGAGGCCGGCAAAGAGAGTGCGGCGGACACTACCGTGGCCAACAGCGCAGAAATAGCGCCGCGCGTCACCATCAGCTCTGATGGCAGCGTTACGCTGGCAGGGCCCCGGTTTTCTCAGGGCGGAGAGACGTCCTCGTCAGATCGTGCGATCTTTACCTACGCGCAGGCGCTGTTCGGAGAAAACGCAGTCACCGACGCCCGCGTCCCTAGCCCCATGTCGCAAACCAGCCTCGCTACGTCATTGGCGCTGCTTGAGGCCGCAGCCGTGCTCGATGAGGGAGACGTGACTCTGTTCGACGGCGCGGTCACGGTAACAGGCTCCGCCACCGGGCATGGCTTCGATATCGAGGCGCGCCTGCTGCGTGCCCTTGCTCCGGTTTTGCCTTCGCCCGAGGCCCTGCGCCGCGACCTCGACATTGCCCCATGGCGCGATGAGGATGGCACCCCAGCGGAGCCTAGCGCGATCCGGTGTGAGGCTGACATCGACGCGGTGCAGCGGCGCACTCGGATCACGTTCCAACCCTCCTCGGCGGTGATCGACACCGAGAGCGGCGCGCTGCTCGATCAGGTGGCGGAGATCATGCAAAGCTGCCCGTCGGCGCGATTCCGGATCGAAGGGCATACCGACAGCCGTGGGTCTGAGAACATCAACTTGGCAATCTCTACTGCGCGGGCGGAAAGCGTGCTCGACGCGCTGCTGGCACGCGGCATCTTCCTCAACCGGATGGAGGCTCGCGGCTTTGGCGAAGCGCGCCCTATCGCTGACAATGACACCGAAACCGGGCGCGCTCAAAATCGCCGCATCGAGTTTAGCGCAATCGGAGGGCTGTGATGACAGGCTCGGAACTGCAAATCATCATCACACTGGGGCTTATTGGCGCGATGCTTCTTGGCTGGATCCTGCGGTGGATCTGGGGGAGTTTTGCCGTCGCGTCGACCGCGAGTGTCGATACAATCGAAGAGCTGCAAAACCGCACGGCAGAGGCAGAAGAGAATGCAGCTGAAGCGCAAGCGTCACTGCTAACGGCACAATCAGACATGGAGCAAAAGCTGCGCGAGAAAGACGCCGAGCTTGAAGCCACGATGGAAGCCCTCCGCGCGTCTCGGCAAACCGCCGCTCAGTGGCAAGCAGCCTATGAGGCAGCGCAACGCTCAACCACGGGCTAGGCGGGATCCGCCCAATCCTGCCAACGCTCACCATACCGCGCGAAGGCGATGTCGAGATAACTGCCAGACATATCCGCAAATCGAGGCTTCAAAGAAAACTTCCGCAACGCTGATGCCCAAAGATGCACCGCAACCGTATTGTCGGTGAACATCGTCTCAACGACTTGCGCACCGTCACGGCGGATGAGTGCCACCGCCTCCTGAAAATCGACCGGATAAAACACGGCGCGCGTCATCGCCAAGTCGGCGCGAGCGTTCCGGCGCAACTGCTTTGACAACAGGCGCGGGCCAAAGTCGCCGCGGTTCATTTCTCGGGTTTGAATGCGACCCATGATCGCTTCGAAATCCGCAAAAGTGGCCTCTGGCCCTGCACCCGGAAGCGTTTGACGCACGCTTTCAAAATGCCCGAGCATCGCACCGATCTCAGGCGCATCAGACGGAAGTCGCAGCACCGCATTATTGACCCGACCAGAGACAATCGTGCCCATCACATAAGGCTGCTCAAACTGGATCGGCGCCACGCAAAATACGTCGGAATCGACCCAGACGGCATCTGACACCCGAAAGAGGTTGAGCCGAAAAATATCCGCAATCATCGCTGCGGGGAGGGTCATCCCCTCACGCCAAGAGCCAATATCAAAGATCTCTCGCGCGTCGCATTGGATGACACCCTCCGGAACACCGACCAATGGACCGTAACTATAAAGATGCACCTCGTGCCCTTGCGCGAGCATCGAACGCAGACAGCTTCGCTCAAGGGGTGAGAGCGCGCCGCTGAGCCAGAGAGTCGCAAGAGGAGGTAACGAAGAACTCATCAGCGGCCTGCCGATCTGCGAGCGGTCATCATCGCAATCCGCACCAACGCACGCTCCAGAAACGCTGTGTCGGGGAGGTTTCGGGCAGAGCGCAGGCCAAGGTCGATATCGATCAGCGTTTCGAGCGCAGCTTCCAGCTGTGGCAGAGACCAGCGACGCAGTTGCTCCGACATCATCCGCCGCCTTGGGCCCATAACCGGTGGACGCAAACGCCCGAGTGCATCATCCGGCGGCCCTCCGGCACTTGCCGCTTGGTGCAACTGCCGGAAATGGCGCGTCACCGCGAGGAGGAGGCTAATCGGCGTCACCCCCTGCGCGGTCATCTTGGACATAAGCACTGGCAACCGCCCCGTCTGCCCACTCGCAACAGCGCTCACCACCTCATCCGAATCCGCCTCCGTGGAAACCGGAGCAACAGCCGCCACATCCTCCTCGCTCACCTCGGGCACGCCTTGCGCATAGAGCGAAAGCTTGTTCAGGAACTGCTCGAAGTCGCCGGGATCAAGGCTTTGCGCCAACGTCTCGATATCGCCAAACGCCTCGCGCGAAAGGGGCGGGAGGCCTGCGCGAGCGATCATCCGCTCAATGTCGCGACGGTCCGGCGGGTCGTCATAGATCGCATAGGCGTAGGCGTTTTTAGCTGGCTCAAAGAGCTTGCGCAGAGCACCTCTCGGGGTGAGTTGGCCCGCTGTCACGATCAGAAATGCATCATCTGGCGATGCGGCCTCCAGCGCTTCTTTCAGCACCGGCCCCAAACCGTCAGTCGCCTCCTCCAACAATACCGCGCGTGGGCCGGGGAAGAACCCGCGCGCGCGCAGGGCGTCTTGCAGGCGGGCCGGATCAGACCGCAACTCCGCGCCAGTCATCCGGGAAAACCGCATTTCCTCCTCGGCATTTGGCCCAACCACCGCTTTCACCAAAGCCTGCCGCTGTAGGGCCACGCGCATCGCGTCGGGCCCATAGAGCAGAATCGCCGCGAACTGGATGTTGGGTTGCTGAATGAACCGCTGTGCATCCTGCTTTGAGAGCTTCATGGCGTCACGATCTCCTCGGCAGAAATCAGCACACGGCTGGCGACTTTTTCGGCCAGCGTCGTCGCCAAACGCTCCCGCGCATCGCGCTCGGCCACCTGCGTTGCGAAGGCCGAACCGGTTGCCGAGTAGCCCGCCACGGCCCGCACATCGCCGCGCAGGACTGAGGCACGATCGCCTAACCGTACCAGCTGAAACCGCGCGGTGCCGTTGATATTATAGCGCGTAACATCCGCTGTCTGGGTGATCGCAAGGCCGGTTTGAGCCGTGTCGATGCGCACGCTCAAACGATAGATCGGGTCGGTGGGCGCGCCGAGTCGCTCACGCAGTTTCTCGCGAAAGAAGAACCCCTCGCGGCCAGAAACGCGCTCAACCATGATCTGGTTGCGCAGTTCAGAGGCCGCCTGCCCACGTTGGTAGAGCGGTTGAAACCCGCAGCCTGAGAGCGCGAGCGCCCCGAGGACGAAGCCTCTGCGGCTAGACCACGACATTCACAATCCGACCGGGCACCACGATGACCTTGCGGGGGGGCTTACCATCCATCGCGCGCTGCACCGCCTCTTGGGCTAGGGCAATCGCCTCGATATCGGCCTGCGCGGCATCCTTGGCGACCTCAATCTCCGCACGACGTTTGCCCTGCACCTGTACCGGAAGAGTGATCGTGTCCTCGACGAGCAGGGTCGGATCGGCGACGGGCCACGGCGCATCTACGACCAGACCTTCACCGCCCAGCGCCTCCCACATTTCTTCGGCGAGATGCGGGGTCATCGGTTGCATGAGTTGCGCCATGGTCGTGAGTGCAAAATGGCGTGCGGCCTGGTCAGCGGGCTCCGCGCCCTTCTCTTTTGCGATCGCGTTGGTCAGTGTGTAGAGCGCCGCGACCGACTTGTTGAACTGGAATTGCGTGATCCCGTCAGAAACTTCGTGAATCGCACGGTGGGTCGCTTTCACCAGCGCATGCGCCCCGGCCTCTCCTGGCGCAAGATCGCCCTCCGCCACCAATCGCCAGACCCTTTGGAGGTGCTTCCACGCCGCTTCTGCACCCGCCGCCGTCCACTCCACATCACGCTCGGGCGGGCTGTCGGACATCACAAACCACCGGGCCGTGTCAGCCCCGTATTGCTCAATGATATCCATAGGATCGACGACGTTCTTCTTTGACTTCGACATCTTGATGACCGGGCCGATCTCAACCGGAGTGCCATCTTTCAGCCGCGCCGCACCCTCTTCGCGGATCACATCGTCAGGGGTGTGGAACACCGGGCGGCCATTTGCTGTCGTCGAATACGTCTCATGCGTGACCATGCCCTGGGTGAAGAGCGCATTGAACGGCTCAATCGCGCTTTCGGGCAAGTGACCGGTCTTGGCCATCGCGCGGGCGAAAAATCGGGAGTAGAGGAGGTGCAAGATCGCATGCTCCACCCCACCGATGTACTGGTCTACGTTCATCCAGTATTTGGCATCGGCCATCTCGGTGGGCGTTTCAGCGCGCGGGGCCGTGAAGCGGGCGTAATACCAAGACGAGTCGACAAACGTGTCCATCGTGTCGGTCTCGCGCCGGGCGCCGTTGCCGCAGTTCGGGCACGGCACCTGACGCCACGAGTTGTGGCGGTCGAGCGGATTGCCGGGCCGGTCGAAAGAGACATCCTTAGGCAGCTCAATCGGCAGGTTCTCTTTCTTCTCCGGCACCACACCGCATTTCTCACAATGCACGACAGGGATCGGGCAGCCCCAGTAGCGTTGCCGCGAGATGCCCCAGTCGCGCAGGCGGAATTTCTCGATGCCCGTGCCAAGTTCACGCGCCTCGAACCAATCAATCGTCGCGTCGATGCCCTCTTGGCTGGTTGCCTCGGCGATACCGGCGAAGTGGTCGATATAAACCACGGTCTCGGTCTTTGCCGGAACAAGCGCCGTATCACCGACCGGCGTGTCATCGCCGGGCATGTGGAACGCGTTCAAGACCGGCAGATCATACTTGCGCGCAAAATCGAGGTCGCGCTGGTCATGCGCAGGGCAGCCAAAAACAGCACCCGTGCCATACTCCATCAGCACGAAGTTCCCGACCCAAACGGGCAGCTCCTGATCCGGATAGATCGGATGCTTCACCGAAACGCCCGTCGGAATGCCCTTCTTCTCCGCCGTCTCAAGAGCAGCCTCGGTGGTATCCATCTTGCGGCATTCGAGGATGAATTCAGCAAGCTCCGGGTTATCTTCCGCAATTGCGCGAGAGACCGGATGCTCCGGCGAAATCGCGATAAAGCTCGCGCCACGCATCGTGTCCGGCCGGGTGGAATAGCAGACAATCGGCTCGCCCCCGTCCACCGGATGAAACGGGATCTCGATGCCGCGAGATTTCCCGATCCAATTCGACTGCATCAGCCGCACTTTCTCAGGCCAATCTTTCAGCCCCTCAATAGCCTCTAATAGCTCATCTGCCATGTCGGAGATCTTAAAGAACCATTGCGTCAGCTCGCGCCGCTCAACCTTTGCGCCGGAGCGCCAGCCCTTACCGTCGATGACCTGCTCATTCGCGAGCACGGTCATATCCACCGGATCCCAGTTCACCACCGCCGATTTGCGGGTCACAAGACCAGCCTCAAGCATATCGAGGAACAGCGCCTGCTGCTGGCCGTAGTACTCCGGATCGCAGGTCGCGAATTCGCGCGTCCAATCGAGCGAGAAGCCCAACGGCTTCATCTGGTCGCGCATGCCGGCGATGTTCTGGTAGGTCCAGTCGCCAGGATGGACGCCCTTTTCCATCGCGGCATTCTCGGCAGGCATCCCGAACGCATCCCACCCCATCGGATGCAAGACGTTGAAGCCCTGTGCGCGCTTCGCCCGCGCCACCACATCGCCCATTGTGTAGTTGCGAACATGGCCCATGTGGATGCGCCCTGACGGATACGGGAACATCTCGAGCACGTAATACTTCGGCTTCGCCTCATCGCGGGTCGCTTTGAAGGTTTGCGACTCGTCCCAAACCTTTTGCCATTTGGGCTCAACCACGCGGGCATTCAGTCTCGACATATCTTTATCCGTTCTCAGCGATCCGCAGTTGGCGGGCGCGCAGGAGTATCGCATCCTCGACAGAGCGCGCCACCTCGGGGTCTAGCGGCGCATCCACCCAACGCCCACCGCGAAACTCTTGCCGGAAGGCAGCGACGCGCAAGCTGTCGACGGTCAGCTCAACGCTGGTGACAAACACGTTCAGCCGGTAGCGCTCTTGTGTGGAAGCATTGGCAGAGCCCCAATCCGTCGCGATCACCCCCGAGAACGGATCAACCGCAGCCAGTGGGAGCACATCAACCGTATCGAGAGAGGCCTGCCAAATGAACTGATTGACCGGCAACCGCGCCCCTTGATTGAGGCCACCGTTCAAAAGCTCCGTCACGTTGATCCCAGACGGCTCTTCGGGCTCTTCACGAACAGGCCGGAAGAAACCCTCCTCGACGGTGCAGGCCGAGAGGAAAACCGCAGCGGCCAAAACAGCCAGCAAGCGATTCAAGTTGCCAGATAAATATGTCATCCTGTGGCCCCCGGTGCCTCCGACCATAAGGTGTCTTATTCAGCGGCCAAAGGGGTGGCAAGGCAGTATCATCAGCCCCGAAATACCTGAAAAACCGGGTGTAACGCGTATTCTGTTGCAAACACGCATCACAGTGACCGAGGTCACGCTTGATCACCTTTGTTTGACCTTGACCGAATTCGCCCATGTAGGACATTTGCCGCGCCCGGCTGGCTTCTACAGTCGGCCGCAGCTCAACACATGAGGGACAACATGAAAAAGATTCTCGTAGCGACCACCGCTCTGGTCGCCGTGGCAGCCGCAGGCTCCGCATACGCAGACGGCCACGAAGGTGGTGTTTCCGTTTCGCTTTCCGCAGACATCGGCTTTGAGAGCCTGGACGGCGTCAACGGCTTTGGCCATGACTACGACCTTTCCTGGTCCGGCTCGACCGTCACCGACGGCGGCCTGACTGTTGCTGCTTCCGGTAACGCAGACGACGAGACCTCCCCGTCCGTGTCCGTGTCCGGCGGCTTCGGCTCGATCGCATTCGGCGATGAGGACGACGCACTTGACGCAGCAATGGGCGGCATCGACGGCGGTGACACCACCTCCGGCGCAGCAGACCTTGCTGGTGCAGACGCTTCCGTTGGTGAAGATCCGCTGCTCTACACTTCGCCTGACCTCGGCGGCGCAACCGCATATGTCTCTGTTTCCCTTGAGGGTTCCGCAGAGAACACCACCGGTGAGACTGGCTTCGGCGCAGGTGCAAGCCTGTCCCTCGGCGGCATCAGCGTTGGTGGTGGTTTCTCGCAGCTCGGCGACGCAAGCCTCGCAGGTGTGTCCGCTGGCCTCGGCGCTGGCCCGGCAGACGTTAAGGTTGCCTTCCAGACCGGTGAAGACGCAGCTGGCAACGCCATTTCGAATCTCGACGCTTCTGCTGCTGCAGACCTCGGCGGCAACACCGTGGGTGTTCAGTTCGTGACCGACCTCGAAGCAGAGACCAACGGCTTTGCCGTGTTCTACTCGCAAGGCCTCGGCGGCGGCGTGACCCTGAACGCTGCATTCGGCCAGGACCAGGCAGAAGCCACCAACTACGGTGTGTCTCTCGCCGCGTCGTTCTAATCGAACGCCATACCTTATCGGAAAGAGCGGGCCTTTTGCCCGCTCTTTTCATTTCTGGGCCTGCTCTAAATGAGAGGGCGATCTAAGACCTCGGAGCGCCCATGCCACTCTCAGACATCCAAGACCGCATCACCGCCGCCTGTAAAAAGGCCGGGCGCTCTGCCGACACTGTGAACCTGATCGCAGTCTCTAAAGTGCAGCCCAACGAGCGCGTAGAAGAGGTCTTGCAGCAGGGTCACCGCATTTTTGGAGAGAACAAGGTGCAAGAGGCCGCCGGTAAGTGGCCCGCGTTTCGCGAGCAGTACCACGGCGTCGACCTGCACCTCCTCGGCCCACTGCAGACCAACAAAGCCAAACAAGCGATGGAGCTGTTCGACACCATCCACTCCCTCGACCGGGAAAAACTCGCCCGAAAGCTGGCAGACCAAGCCCAAGCGCTCGGACATTGCCCAAAGCTCTTTATCCAGGTGAATACCGGGGAGGAGCCGCAAAAATCGGGCGTACTTCCAGCACAGACCGATGCGTTTGTTACTGAGGCGAAGGCAATGGACCTGCCCGTAGTTGGGCTGATGTGTATCCCTCCAGCCGATGAAGAACCGAGCCTGCACTTTGCCCTGCTCAAGTCGCTGGCGGAGCGGAATGGCCTCTCCGGCCTCTCGATGGGGATGTCCGCCGACTTTGAAAGCGCGATTGCACTGGGTGCAACGCATGTGCGCGTCGGCTCAGCGATCTTCGGTGCGCGGGTCTACGCCTGAACGATCACCCGGCTGCGCGGCGTCCAGCGATTTAAGATCCATGTAAGATCTGTGAGCGAAAAGGCGATACAGCCCTCGGTCGGGTGCCGCGGCTTGCGCCAGACATGCAGAAAAATCGCAGACCCCGCACCCGGCGTGCCCTCGCGGTTGAAATCCAACACAGCCACCAGATCATAAAGCGGGTCCGCCCGCGCCATCCGCTCAGCACTGACATTGGGCCAAATGCTACGAAAATGCTGGTTATATAGAGAGGGACGCTCAGGATCATCGCACCAACGGTCCCAAGGCCCAATTGGCCGCCCGAGGGCGCATCCTCGATCGTGACGAGACCAAACGTCGGTGATCCGCCAAACGCCCGCCGGGGTAACACCGTCGCCCTCCCCAAGCTTCACACCAGCTCCACCCCGCCCCACGGCGCACCGAAAGACGCGGCCCTGAAACCGCGCAGACCATCGCCCGACGACCAAGTCATCCGATGTCACAGTAAATGGCCGCTGCGGTCACGCTTGGTTGCGAGATAGGCGCGATTCTCGGCGGTTTGGCCAACGCTCAACGGCACACGCTCTACCACATCCACCCCACCGGCGCGCATCATCTCGACCTTGCGCGGGTTGTTCGTCATGAGCCTGACTGATGATATGCCCATAACCCGCAGCAACTCCGCACCAACCCGAAGGTTGCGCTCATCGTCCTCGAACCCAAGGCGATGGTTCGCCTCCACCGTATCAAACCCTTGGTCTTGCAACGCATAGGCGCGCATCTTGTTGGCAAGACCAATCCCGCGGCCCTCTTGGTTGAGATAAAGCAGAACCCCTGCGCCGGTCTTTGCGATTGCCTCCAACGCAGCGTGCAACTGCGGTCCACAATCGCATTTCAGCGAGCCCAAGACGTCTCCGGTGAAGCAGGCCGAATGCAACCGAGACAGCACGGGCACAGCGCGATCTGGCATGCCCACCTCAACCGCGTAATGCTCTTCGGCCCCGTCAGCGCTGCGAAACACCGTAACCCGGCCAGCCCCGGCAAGTGCAGTAGGCACGCGGGCAGAGGAGACCTGCGTGAATGCACTCCAAGACGAGATCAGCGCCTCCACGCGCTCCAGATCAAAAACCTGAACACCCGCAGGCGCCGCATCGACCGAAGTCGTCACAACAGCTGGCAACAACAACGCGCGGCGGGCAAGCACCAGCGCTGCCCGCTCTACCCGAGCCTTGCCACCGCGCAACGTCTCAAACGGGCCTTTCATCGGAGAGGCCAAATCCGCCGCCGGGTCTGCAACACTCTGCAACCACACAACCGGAGTACCCTCTGGCACAGCGATGCGAGCAAGGTCCCCATCATAGGCGCGGGCCCGGAGTGTTTCGGCGCGACGCGCCGTAACGGCAAGAACCGGCGCATCCAGCGCCTGAAACGCCTCCCATCGATCTGGTCGCAAGGTTTCAACTGCCGCGACCAGAACCGTCTCCCCCCCAGCCTCAAAGGCGATCGGAACCCCCATGCGCAGCTCATTGCGCGCGCGGGCGATCTCCTCTTCTGGCTGCGGTGAAAGCGCCATCGGCGACCTTTCTTGAAACAATTGCCGCGTCCGTAACACAGATGCGTGAGAGATGTGCCACAGTTCTTGAGCCACTCCGGCGCAGGCCGCAAGTCCTCCTCAAACAACGGGAGAGACTTCCATGAGCACCCTTAAGCGCATCCTTCTTGTCGATGACGACGCTGACCTGCGGGAGGTTTTGGCAGATCAGCTTGTGCTGACCGATGACTTTGACGTGTTTGAAGCCGTCGATGGCGCAGAGGGGCTGGGGAAGATCAAACATGGTCACTACGACTTGATCATACTCGACGTCGGCCTTCCCGATATGGATGGACGAGAGCTTTGCCGGATCATGCGCAAGCAAGGCGTCAAATGCCCGATCCTGATGCTCACCGGGCATACCACCGACAGTGACACGATCTTGGGCCTCGATTCAGGCGCGAACGACTACGTCACGAAGCCGTTCAAATTCCCGGTGCTCCTCGCCCGTATCCGTGCCCAGCTGCGGCAACACGAGCAGTCGGAGGACGCGGTCTTCACCGTTGGCCCCTACACCTTCAAACCGTCGGCAAAAATGCTAGTGGACGATGCCGAAAAGAAAATCCGCCTCACCGAGAAAGAGACCAATATTCTGAAGTTCCTCTACCGGGCCAACGATGGTGTCGTCCCGCGCGATGTCCTTTTACATGAAGTTTGGGGATATAACGCCGCTGTCACGACTCACACGCTAGAGACTCACATCTACCGACTTCGCCAAAAGATTGAATCCGACCCTTCGAATGCAACCCTTTTGGTCACTGAAGCGGGCGGATATAGGCTGGTTGGGTAAGAATTTGGCAGAAATTTGACCGAATACGTTTGCAAGTTTGGCAACTTGCTTGCGTTTGAGGTGCTGACGCCATAGCTTTTGGTCATCAGCAGGTCCCCCCCAAATACGACCTGTTGTGCGCCACTTTACCCCCCTCCAAAGTGGCTACCCTCTGGGTTAACGCCTGGTTCCTCCCCCGGAGCCAGGCGTCTCCATTTCTACGGGCCGAGTTTCGGGTTGTCGGCGATGCCCTCAAACGGCAGTCTCCGCACAACTCTGGAGGTCTTATGGCGCTGAAGATTTGCACGTGGAATATCAACTCCGTCCGGCTGCGGGCAGAGCTCGTTGAACGGCTTTTGGGTGAACAAGCCCCTGACGTTCTGTGCCTTCAGGAGACCAAATCACCGGTCGAGAAAATCCCCTATGAGCGGTTTACAGATGCGGGCTATGCGCATGCGGTGGCGCGGGGGCAAAAGGGCTACAACGGGGTGATGATCCTCTCCCGCCATCCGCTGGAAGATGCGGGATCGCATAATTTTTGTGCAAAGGGCGATGCACGGCACGTGGCTGGGACGCTGCCCTCAGGGGTGACCATCCACAACTACTACGTGCCGGCGGGGGGCGATGAGCCTAATCCGGAGGTGAACGAGAAGTTCCGCCACAAGCTCGACTTTCTGGAAGAGATGCGGGCTTGGTACGTGGCAGCGCCACCCCAAAAATCAGTCATGGTCGGCGACCTCAACATCGCTCCGCTTGAGGATGATGTCTGGTCGCACAAGGCGCTTCTGAAGGTCGTCTCTCACAATCCGATCGAGGTGGAGGGCCTCAACACCGCGCAAACTGCGGGCAAGTGGGTCGATGCCGTGCGCAGCGACATCCCCGAAGGAAAGCTCTATTCTTGGTGGTCATACCGCGCGAAAGACTGGCGCGCCTCGAACAAAGGCCGGCGGCTCGACCATATTTGGACGACACCGGACCTGCCCATCGTGGCGGGCTCGGCACATGTGTTGGATGACGCGCGCGACTGGGAGAAACCGTCCGACCACGCGCCCGTATTCATCACTTTGGACGTTGAGCCATGATCCACCACACAATCGAAGGCCACATCGCCAGTATCACCCTCGATGACCCGACGCGCCACAATGCGCTCGACCACGGCGCAATTGCTGAGATCATGGCTGCGCTTGATGACGTTGATGCGTCGGACGCCCGTGTGCTGATCCTTGCTGCCACAGGTCGCAGCTTTTGCGCCGGTGCTCGGCTTGATCAGCTGGGCGATGGCGGGCTGACCGAGAACCCGTTCTCCCCCCTCTGTGACCGGCTTGAGAGCTTCCGCCTGCCAACCATCGCCGCCCTGCAAGGCGGTGTCTTCGGCGCAGGGGTCGAGCTTGCCCTTTCTTGCGACTACCGCATCGGCGTGGAGGGGATGAAGGCGGCGGTGCCTGCGTCTGAGCTGGGCATCCACTACACCCAGGCTGGGATCGGCCGCGTCGTCGCAAAACTCGGTGGCCAGATCGCACGACGGGTGTTCCTAGATGCAGAGCGGTTCACAGACACGGGCCTGCTGGGCGCAGGATTCCTCGATAATCTCGTCGCGCCAGAGGCCCTCGACAGCGCTGTTGCCGCAAAAGCCGAGCGTTTGGCCTCCCTTGCCCCCCTCGCCGTCCAAGGCATGAAGGCCAGCATCGTCGCCGCCAGCGACGGCGCCACCCCGCAAGACTTCGCCGATGCACAAGCCCGCATCGACCAGTGCTTTGCCTCTGCAGACCATCAGGAGGGCGTCAAAGCGAAAGCGGAAAAGCGCACACCGGTGTTTTCGGGTCGCTAGCGCCGCACCTTCTCGGGGATCAATCCCATCGGTGCAAAGCGCATCACGATCAGCAGGATTAACCCCATCAGGAACAGCCGCATATGTGGCGCGGCATCTAGAAGGTGGTCCTTAAAGGCACTGCCGTCCGCCATGCCGGAGGTGATCGTCGCCATCATCCAGCCGCCAGCGGGCTCGGCCTGAATCCAAACGAACCAGATCAAGAACCCGCCCAAGATCGCACCAAAATTGTTGCCTGAGCCCCCAACAATCACCATCACCCAAATGAGGAACGTGAAACGCAACGGCTGATACGACCCGGGCGTGAACTGCCCCTCCAATGTTGTCAGCATCGCACCGGCAACGCCCACCACCGCAGAGCCCAGCACAAACGTCTGAAGATGCTGCGCCGTCACATCTTTGCCCATCGCGGCGGCGGCATCGCGATTGTCCCGGATCGCCCGCATCATCCGCCCCCAGGGGGAACGCAAGGCCGTCTCTGACAGCCACAAGAGCACCAAAAGCACGGCGATAAACAGCAGAGCATAAGAGCCGCGTACGATGATCGATGAGAGCTCTTGCACGCTCATCCCCCACCGTTCAGCCGCCTCGATCACCCAAAGCGTTGTCTGCAGGTCCACCTCATAGGGCACGGGCCGGTCAAGCCCGGTGACATTCTTTACACCCCGGCTCAGCCAGTCTTCATTTTTGAGCACCGCGATGATGATTTCTGAGATCCCAAGCGTTGCAATCGCCAGATAATCCGACCGCAGCTTCAGCGCGATCTTGGCGATGATGTAGGCAATCCCAGCGGCAAACACGCCGCCCACAGCCCAACTAACGATGATCGGCAGACCAAGCCCCCCGATATTGCCAAACTGCGCCGGATCTATCGCCTCAATCGCGTTTACGGCCGGATCAAACACCTGCCGCATCGAGAAATACCCGACGACCACCAAAACGGTCGTGACGATCCCCCGCAACCGCCCCTTCGCCATCCGCCGCCGCACAAAGGCGACCAGCATCGCAGTGACCGCGAGCGCAAAGGCCGCCGAGATCAACCCAAGGCCACCCGCAGACCAGGCGTCCCCCCGCACTGGCAGCGAGACCAACACCGCCGCCACACCGCCCAACGCCGCAAAGCCCATGACGCCAACGTTAAACAGCCCCGCATACCCCCACTGAATGTTCACACCCAGCGCCATGATCGCCGAGATCAAGCAGAGGTTCAGGATAGCCAGCGCCGTCGTCGGCGACTGAAAAACGCCAACCGCCGCCAATGCCAGCGCCATCGCTGCATAAAGCCCAAGTATCCGCCCCGTCATATCACCCGCCCCCGGAAAAGCCCTGTTGGCCTAAACACCAGCACCACCACCAAAATGACAAAGGACACCGCGAATTTGTAATCGGTCGACAGGAGTTGCACGAGGCCCTCAGGCATCACGTCTTCAGGCACCAAATGCCCCAGAAAACGCCGGTACGCGTAGGTCACCGTGACTTCTGAGAAGGCCACCAAAAACCCGCCCGCAATCGCTCCGACAGGATTGCCAATGCCACCCACAATCGCCGCCGCAAAAATCGGCAGGAGCAGCTGGAAGTAGGTGAACGGTTTAAAGGACTTATCGAGCCCGTAAAGCACCCCCGCCAGCGTCGCGAGTGCTGCCGCAATGATCCAGGTGATCAAGACCACTCGCTTCGGGTCAATGCCAGAGAGCAGCGCCAAATCTTCGTTGTCCGAATACGCCCGCATCGCCTTGCCGGTGCGCGTGTGGTTGAGAAATCGAAACAGCGCGATCACTGCGATCACCGCGACAACCACCGTCAGCACCTGAGTCGTGCGCAGCGCGAGCCCCTCATCAAGGCCTGTCATGTCGCGAAACTCCCGCGCCCGGATGATGAACCGCTCGCCGTCGAGGAATCGTTGATCATCCGGCCCAATGATCAACCGCACGAGGCCATTGAGCACAAACATCACCCCGACCGAGGCGATCACAAACGTCACCGGAGGCGCCCGCCGCGCGCGGTAATAGCTGTAAACCGATCGATCAATCCCAAGGCTCAGCGCCGCCGCCGCCGCGATGCCAAACGGCAACGCCAGCAGGGCGGTCGGCAAAAACCCCAACCCAAGCCCAACCGCCTGCATCCCCCAGGTCACAAGGATCGTGCACATCGTCCCAAACGCCATCAAATCGCCATGCGCAAAGTTCGAGAATCGCAGCACCGCGTAGATCAGCGTGACCCCCAAAGCGCCCAGCGCCAGCTGCGCGCCATAGGCCAGTCCAGGCAGCAGGACGAAGTTGGTCAGCAAGACCAGAGCGTTGAGCAAGCTTTCCATCACCCCCCCAAAAACGTTCGCCGGACCTCAGGGTCAGCCAACAAAGCCTCCCCCGTATCGGTATAGGCATTGCGCCCCTGCACCAGCACATAGCCGCGATCAGCGATATGCAGCGCTTGCCGGGCGTTCTGCTCGACCATCAGAATCGCAATGCCAGTTCGCGCCACTTCGATGATCCGGTCAAAAAGCTCATCCATCACGATTGGGGAGACCCCCGCCGTCGGCTCATCCAGCATCAAGAGCTTCGGCTTCGTCATCAGCGCACGCCCCACAGCCACCTGCTGGCGCTGCCCGCCCGAAAGCTCCCCCGCTGCCTGCCGCCGCTTTTCGGCGAGGATCGGAAACAGCGCATAGACTTGCTCCATCGTCTCCGCGATCCCATCGCGGCGCAGGTACGCCCCCATCTCGAGGTTTTCTTCCACCGTCATCGAGGTGAAGACGTTCTGCGTCTGGGGCACAAAGGCCATGCCTTTGGCGACCCGCTCCTGCGGCGACAGGGCAGAGATATCCTCTCCCGCCAACTGCACCGCCCCTTCGCGCAAGGGCAACATCCCAAACACCGCCTTCATCGCGGTCGACTTGCCCGCCCCATTCGGGCCTACAATCACCGCAATCTCGCCTTCCTCCACCGCAATGGTGCAGTCGTGCAGGATATCGACAGCGCCATAGCCGCCGGTCATCGCGTCCCCGATCAAGAAGGCCATGCCGCCCCCTTCATCTTGACAGAAATACCTGCCTGCGCGGCGAGCGCATCTGACAAAAGTCTTGCGCGCGGCACGCGCGCTCCGCCAATCCTGCTCATCCCGCCGCCGCCTTGTTCTTCAGGCCCGTGCCCAGATACGCCTCAATCACCCGCTCATCGGCCTGCACCGCCGCGGCAGAGCCTTCCGCGAGCACACGCCCTTCGGCCATCACAATCACCGGGTCGCAGAGGCGCGAGATAAACGCCATGTCGTGCTCAATCATACAAAACGTGTAACCGCGCTCTGTGTTCAGACGTTGGATCGCATCACCGATCGTATTCAAGAGCGTCCGGTTCACGCCTGCACCCACCTCATCGAGAAATACGATCCGCGCATCCACCATCATGGTGCGGCCCAATTCCAACAACTTTTTCTGACCACCCGAAAGGTTCCCGGCCAACTCATCGGCCACCCGTTCGATCTCCAGAAACTCGATCACCTCATCGGCCTTACGCCGCAGTGCTGCCTCCTCCGCGCGCACTTGGCCTTGCCGAAACCACGCCGAGATAAGCCCTTCCCCCGCCTGCGCGCCCGGCACCATCATCAGGTTTTCGCGCACGGTGAGCGTCGAGAACTCATGCGCGATCTGGAAGGTGCGCAGCAGCGCTTTGTGAAACAGCTGATGCGGTTTGAGGCCGGTGATGTCCTCCCCGCCCAGCAGCACCCGCCCGCGCGTTGGCGTGTAGTGCCCTGCGATGACGTTAAAGAGCGTCGTCTTCCCAGCCCCGTTCGGCCCAATCAGCCCGGTGATCGAGCCGTCGGCGATCTCCAGCGTCACGCCATCAACAGCACGGATGCCGCCGAATTGCATCGAGAGGTTTTCGACACGGATCATGCTGGGGCCTTTATGCAAACGGCCCGAGATCTCCCCGGGCCGTGCGTTAATCAGAGGCAAGTGTTAGCGCGTCGCCACGGTCTCGAAAGAGCCACTCTGCACTTCCAGCTCAAGATAGGCACCTGCCGCCTCGCCGGGGCCGATCAGCTCAACGCCGGTCGCACCCTGGTAGTCGATCTCACCACCGGAGGCGAGGATCTCAAGGCCTTTGGCAAGCTCACCGGGGCCAATGGGCATGCCGGGTGCGTTGGCAACAGAAAGCAGGTTCGCAGCAACCGCTTCACGCGTCGCCTCACCGCCGGCCTGCATTGCGAGCACGATCAGCGCGGCCGCATCGTAGCTCTCGCCCCGATACGGGCCATCGCCGGTGATACCAGCCACTTGCGCCAGACCTTCAAACGTATCGAAGGCTTCACCAGTAGAGCCCGGAGCGGTGCCGAAAGTACCGTCGATGTCGCCACCGAAGGCATCCGTCAGCGAGGAGCCGATCATGCCGTCACCCAGCACGAACATGTCAAACGCACCGGTATCGAGCGACGACTGGATGATGCCGCGGCCACCTTGATCGACATAGCCAAACACGGCGAGTGTGTCGGCACCCGAAGCGGCCAGCGCGCCTACTTCAGCGGAATAGTCACCTCGGCCATCCTCGTGTGCCGCGCTGATTGCAACAGAGCCGCCAGACGCCTCAAATGCCGCGGCAAACGCATCGGCGAGACCCTTGCCGTAGTCGTTGTTGGTGTAGGTCACTGCAATCTCAGAGATGCCGCGCTCACCGAGGATCTCGGCGATCACCTGACCCTGACGCGCATCCGACGGTGCGGTGCGGAAGAAGAGGCCGTTGTCATCAATGGTCGAGAGTGCGGGAGAGGTCGCGGACGGCGACACCATCACAACCCCGTTCGGGATCGCCACGTTGTTGGCAACGGCCGTTGTCACGCCAGAGCAATCTGCGCCCATGATGGCCACAACTTCGTCCGAGGTGATCAGGCGCTCAGCCGCCGCGGTTGCAGCAGAGGCGTCAACGCAGGTGGAGTCAGCCCGCACCGGCTCGATGGTTTTACCGTCGAGGAACGCGCCAGAGGCAGAGGCCTCGGCGAATGCCAACTCAGCAGACGCACCCATATCGGGTGTCAGCGATTCAATCGGGCCGGTGAAGCCGAGCATCACGCCGACTTTGACCGGGCCGTGACCGCCAGCGAATGCAGCGGTGGTGGAAAGCGCGACAACCGCCGCGCCAGCAAGAAGCGATTTCATGGTTTATCTCCCTGTAGGATTTGCGCAGAGGGCCGCGCAAAGACTGCAAACAACATGCAAGTCACAGGCTGAATCGCAAGGGGTGGTTTCGTGCTCTAACGCTACGAAAACCCTGCAAAATCACAGTAATTCTGCGGCAAAACCTGCGTGGCGGCGCATGTATCCGGTGTCGATGTCCCGCCGGTTGAGCACGCGTGGAGACAGATAGCGCGCAATTTCAGGGTCAGCCGGATCAGCCACGCCGGCTTGCACCAGCAGCGCAGAGATAGCGAGCTCTGCGGCCCGGGTCGCGCCATCGCTGATCTTCACCGCGATGCCCCACCCTTTGCCAGGTAGGATGCCGACGAACACACCCTCAGCCCCAGTCTTGACCGCCGCAACACCGGGCAAGGCGCGCATCAAGGCGGTGCAAGCACGACCTTCACCCGCCACCAGTTCCGGATGCGCCATCATCGCCGCCACAAGCCGCTCCGCCGCCTGCTCTCGTGACGCCCCAAGGCCACTGGGTTGCGCCATCCGCGCCGCAGCCCGCGCCAGCCCAGCGATTGAGCAGGCGAAATTCGGCGCAGAGCACCCGTCGATGCCGTAGCCGGGCGACGTCTCTCCGGTCATTTCTTCGAACGCCGCACACACCGCAATCTGTACCGGGTGGCTCGGCTCCACATACTCCGCGTTACCGCCGATATGGCTTTTGAGAGACAAGAACCCGGAGTGTTTACCAGAGCAATTGTTGTGCAGTTGGCAGGCATGCTCCCCGGCATCCCGCAGCCGGTGCCGCTCAGTCGCATCATTCGGGATTTGCGGCCCACAGCGGAGATCATCGTCCGACATGCCGAGATCACCCAACCACCGCGACACCCGCGCGCGGTGGATCTCCGCCCCCTGATGCGACGCGCACGACAAGGCCAAATGCTCAGCCGTCAGGCCCAACGCATCCGCCGCCCCGCTCTCGATCAGCGGCAACGCCTGGATCATTTTGCACGATGAGCGCGGCAGGATGATCGCGTCGGGGTCGCCCCAAGCCGCAATCACCTGCCCAGAAGCATCCGCCACCACCGCATGGCCGAAGTGCACCGACTCGATAAAGTCCCCGCGGATCACTTCGACCAAAGGCGAGGCAGTTGTGTGGTCAGTCATCCTTAAGCTCCTCAGCGATATCATCGCCGAGGATGTCGCGCAGTTTGCTGAACGCAAGCCGAATTCGGGATTTCACGGTACCCAATGGCACACCCAGACGCTCGGCGCATTCGCCGTGGCTAAGACCCTCGTAAAATGACAGCCTCAAAATCTCCTGTTGCGCCTCTGGCAATTCCGCGATCCCGGCGCGCACGGCACCTTCACGCTCTTGCGCCGAAAGCACCTCCATACCGCCGGGCTCCGGGTCGGGCACAAACAACGGATCGTTCGGGTCTGGCTCCGGGCGGGTGGCGCGGCGGATCATGTCGATACGCCGATTTCGTGCGATCGCAAAAATCCAGGTCGTCGCGCCAGCCTTCGCCGGGTCAAACTGCGCCGCACGCCGCCAGATCGAGACCATAACCTCCTGCGCTGCCTCTTCGGCTTGGTCAGCAGGCATACCCCAGCGCATCAGGAAAGCTTTCACACGCCCTGCGTACCGTCCGAAGAGCTCAACGAACGCTTGCCGGTCAGTCTCCGCGACCAGCGAAATCAGCTCGGCGTCCGCCATGTCCTTGTAAGGCACGGGCGCCGGGGCCGGGGGTGTGGTCTCGATATGGCCCACGCGACTCTCTTTCCCGCTCTCTGATGCAGACCACCGTTCAAAAATGGCTGGCGGATGCATGCAGAGTGCACTTAATATAAGGCCATTCTGAGCACGAAACACAAGCCGGACCTGACACAAAATAGTTTCTAAACAAGATGTTAGGCCGCCTGAGGCAGTCCCCGATCGGAGGAGCAGCATGAAAATCCTGAACAATAGCGCCGGGAAATTCGCACTGGCAGCGATTATCGCAACAGCGGCTGCGACAAGCGCCACCGCACAGCAAGAGGTCGCGGCGGTTGCGTTCCATGATGATTGGAGCGTTTTTGAAACGAACGAGGGCACCCGCGAGTGCTGGATCGCCTCTGCAGCCACTGAGTCGGTCGCGCGGAGAGGTGGTCAGACCGTCTCTGTTCGCCGCGGCGACATCCGCATGATGGTGAGCTTCCGCCCCCAGCAAGGTGTGTCGAACGAGGTGAGCTTTACCGGCGGATATCCGTACCGCGAGGACAGCCGCGTCGAGATGGAGATCAGGGGCACCACCTTTGAGATGTTCACCGAAGGGGAGTGGGCCTGGCCCGCAACGCCCGCGGTGGATGCTGAGATCGTAAATGCCATGCTCCGGGCGGGCAGTGCTGAAGTGACGGGCGTCTCTGGCCGCGGTACCACCACGATCGACACCATCTCTGCGATCGGGTTCACCGCCGCCCTCAGAGATGCCGAACGCCGCTGCAACTAAGGCCGCGCGGCAACACCAAAAACACCGGGGAGCCGCCAATGACATCGATATCCAAGACCCTTTTGCTCAGTGCCGCCGTCTGCGCCGTGGCAGGCACGGCCCAGGCGCAATCCTCTGCGGCAAATATTTGTGGCGACCCTTCGACCGAATGGGCCACCGGCAGCAGCGAGACGGCAGACCTCTCGTTCGTCCCCTTCCCGATGGACGCAGAGGTTAACGCCTCGGGCGAGATACGTGCGCTGCGCGCCTTCCGCGTCAGCGCCCCGACATTTGCTCGGATCGAGGCGCGGGTCGATGGGTTCGTGGGTGATCCAACCCTGACGCTCCTGAACGCAGACGGCTTGCAGATCGATTTCGACGATGACAGCGGCGGGGCGCTCAATTCGCGCCTAGAGGTCGAACTCCAGCCCGGTACCTATTGCGCAGCGGTCGCGGGCTTCGGGACAGAGACGTTCTCCGCCGCCCTTCGCATCGGGCGGATGGAGCATGACGCGATTACCGAAGGGTCAGTTGTCGTTGATGACCCAACCTGCGCCCCGACCACCGAGGCGATTCTCGTCTCGGAAGGTGACACCAGTGCGATGCTGGAAGCGGGACCGTTCCAAAACGTGGCGAGCGCAGGTTCTGCGCCGTTCTACCGTTTTACGCTCGCTGAAACGACGCCAATCACTCTCACCGCCGAAAACCCTGCCGCCGATCCGGTTCTCCGCCTGTTCAACAATGACGGGATGGAAATTGCGATGAACGATGATTTCGACGGACTGAATTCGCGCATCGATCTCGATCAGGGCCTCGCCGCCGGAACCTATTGCGTGAGCATCACGGCCTTGGGCGATGACACGGTGCCCATCGCCTTTGGGCTGGAGGCCTATGACGAAGCCAGCTTCCTCAGCGCGCTCTATGATCGGGGGGACACAGCTCCGCCGCTCGATGGCAGCTACCCGGTTGAGGATCTGGGCACACTGGACTCCCTCCTGCGCCGCGATCTTCGGATCACTCCGACCGCCACCTGGATCAGCTTTGACATGCCGGAGGACGGGCTGGCGCTGATTTCCGCCGTAAGCCTCACCGATGGCGACCCGCTTGTGCGGCTCTTCGATGAATTTGGGCGCGAGCAGGGTAGCAACGACGATTCAGGCGATGACCTCAATGCGCTCCTCCCAGCTGTGATCGGGCGCGGCACCTATCTGCTCGCGGTCACAGACCTCGGCGCAGATGACGGAACGATGCGCACCCGGCTGGTGATAGAGCGCTTCGTCCCAGCGCGCTAAGGCTGGTCAAACCCGACCTGCCCCCCTATACCCCTGCAAAACGCCGCCCCGTCCGGGCGGCGTTCCCTGTTGCAAGGTGAACATGATGGACGACGCTTTCCAGCCGACCGCTCCGGTCACGCAAGATGTGCTGACACTGCCCCGCAAACTGCCGGAGGCCCTCCCCAACCTTGTGGGATTGCAACGCGAGGAGCTACAATCGCTCCTGCGTGACATCGGCCTGCCCGAAAAGCAGCTCAAAATGCGGGTCAGCCAGATTTGGCAATGGCTCTACATTCGCGGCGTGCGCGACTTTGCAGAGATGACCAACCTGTCAAAGGCGATCCGCGCCGATCTCGCTGCAAATGCGCGGATCGCGTGGCCAGAAGTCGTCACCCGCCAAGTCTCCAACGACGGCACCCGGAAGTATCTGCTCCGCGTCGAAGGCGGAGGAGAGATTGAGACCGTTTATATTCCCGATGCAGATCGCGGCACGCTCTGCATCTCCTCCCAAATCGGCTGCACGCTTACCTGCTCGTTCTGCCACACCGGTACGCAACGTCTGGTGCGCAACCTGACCCCTGCTGAGATCGTGGGACAAGTTCTGGTCGCCCGCGATGATCTGGACGATTGGCAAGCCGCCGCCGAGGGGCGCCGCCGGGTCACCAACATCGTGCTGATGGGCATGGGCGAGCCGCTCTACAACACCGACAATGTGCGTGACGCGATGCTGATCGCGATGGATGGCGAGGGGCTGGCCCTTTCGCGTCGGCGCATCACCCTCTCCACCTCCGGCGTGGTGCCCGAAATTGCCCGCGTTGGTGAAGAGATCGGCTGCATGCTCGCGATATCCTACCACGCCACCACCGATGCGGTGCGCGACAAGCTCGTTCCGATCAACAAGAAGTGGAACATCGCCGAGTTGCTGGAGGCCTGCCGCGCCTACCCGCGCCTCTCAAATGCGGAACGCATCACCTTTGAATACGTGATGCTAAAAGGGGTGAACGATAGCGACGCAGATGCCCGGCGCCTCGTGAAGCAAATCAGCGGCATTCCGGCGAAGATCAACCTGATCCCGTTCAACCCCTGGCCCGGCTCTCCCTATGAGCGATCAGACCCGGACCGGATTGAGGCTTTCGCTCAGATCGTGAACCGAGCGGGATATGCCTCTCCGGTGCGCACACCTCGCGGGGAAGATATCATGGCTGCCTGCGGTCAGCTCAAATCTGCCAGCGAGCGGGAACGCAAAGCGAAGCGGGTGGTCTCAGCCTGACCGGAGATGCGCACAAAAGTCATAGACAAGCAGCGCATCGGGCGTCTCCCCAAAGGCGCTCACAGCTTCGCTGCCATCGGCGCGAAACAGCATCACTTCGGCCCCCTGCAACTCGCTGCGGCTGATTTGCGTCTGACCGAGCGCGCCATTGACCTCTTGGTCGTCGATATCGATCGAAAAGCTAAAGACATCGCCGGGCGCAAGATCACTGAGCACCACAGCCGCCTTGGTCGAGCCATCCGCCACGAACGGGCGGCCCACAACGCGAGCCGCGTTCTCAATCGCAGCAAATCCGGCGAACCTCTCGACGCCGGGGCCGGTTCCTTCAGTGTCGAACAACAACTTGCCGTTGGCGGTTGCGAGCTCGATCGACAGAGCAACCGCGCCGGTGCTGCATGACCCAACATTACGGAACACGAAGCGATCCACGGGAAAGGATTCTTCGAACTTGACCGATATATCCGCCTGCGCTGCCCCCGCGCAGAGGATCAAAGACAACATGCAGCCAATACGCATGAAGCTCTCCTCTAAAGTTAACTGGTCAGCATAAGGGGGCAGATGTGACCGGTGGTGTTCGGGATCGGCTCTCTCTCAAACGCCTGCAAGTCTAAAAACGACTCATTAGAGAGCGCGATCACGTTCCGGCACTCAAGTAGCGCTCAATTAGGCCGATTGGTCACATTTACAGACCGATAACCCCCTGCGTTGATAGGCCATCAGCGGAGGAACGCAGATGTTGGACGCATCACCCACGACAGATCTCGTGACGGCCCTCAAGTCGGCTTTGAGCGCAAGCCAGGTGCTCACAAGCCCCAGCGCAACCGAGCGCTACCGCAAGGGGTTTCGGTCCGGTGAGGGGGAGGCCGCTGCGGTTGTCTTCCCAAAAACGCTGGTTGAGCTTTGGCGCGTACTTGAGGCCTGCGTTGAGGCGAACGCGATCATCATCATGCAAGCTGCCAACACCGGGCTGACCGAAGGGTCCACCCCCAAAGGCAGCTATGACCGGCCCGTCGTCATCGTCTCCACGCTGGGTATGGATGCCCTGCATGTCTTGCCTGGCGATGAGCAGGTCGTCGCCCTGCCCGGCACGACCCTGTTTTCGCTTGAGAAGGAGCTGAAAGCCCGCGGGCGGTTGCCGCATTCCGTGATCGGCTCCTCCAGCATCGGCGCGACGGTCATTGGCGGGATCTGCAACAACTCCGGCGGTGCGCTGGTGCAGCGGGGCGTCGCCTATACCGAGCTTGCGCTTTATGCCCAGCGGATGGCGGATGGCACGCTGCGGCTGGTCAACAACCTCGACATTGACCTCGGCACGACGCCTGAAGAGATCCTCACCAATGTCGAGAACGGAACGTGGAAGAAAGTCCACGAGACGACCAAAAAAGCCTCCGACGTGGATTACGCTATGCGCATCCGCGACGTCGATGCGGACACGCCTGCGCGCTACAACGCCGATCCGCGGTGCCTTTATGAAGCGTCCGGTTCTGCCGGAAAGGTCTGCGTGTTTGCCGTGCGGCTCGATACCTTCGCGGAGCCTAAGACCTCTCAGGTGTTCTACATCGGCTCCAACGACGCGAGTGAGTTCACCACCCTGCGCCGGGCTTTGCTCACGGAGATGACTGAGCTCCCAGTGCTCGCTGAGTACATGCACCGCGGCATGTTCAACATCGCAGAGACGCACGGCAAAGACACCTACCTCCTCATCAAATGGCTCGGCACCGACCGGCTGCCGATGTTCTTTACCTTAAAGGGCAAGATGGACGCGATCTGGCGGCGGCTGCCTTTCACGCCCTCGAACCTGACCGACGTGATGATGCAAATCTTCGCACGGCTCATGCCCCGACACCTGCCAAAGTTTCTGCGCCAATTTCGGGACCGCTATGAGCACCACCTGATCCTGAAGGTCGAGGATGACGCGATTGCAGAGGCCGAAACGATCCTCGCGCGGGTCTTGAAGCCCGAACAAGTCCGCAAATGCAGCGCTGAAGAGGGGGCGAAAGCCTTCCTCCACCGCTTCGCGGCCGCGGGTGCCGCCGTGCGCTACACAGCCGTCAGCCCCAGCGAAGTGGAGGATGTGATCGCCCTCGACCTCGCCCTACGCCGCAATGACACCGACTGGTTCGAGACACTGCCCAAGGACATCACCAAAGACCTCGTCAGCGCGCTCTACTACGGCCACTTCATGTGCCACGCCTTCCACCAGGATTATCTGGTGAAACAGGGCCGTGACCCGAAAGCGGTAAAGGCCAAACTGATGGCATTGCTGCAATCGCGCGGGGGAGAATACCCGTCAGAGCACAATGTGGGCCACCTGTACGAAGCCCCTCCGGCTCTTAAAGCCCACTACGAAGGGCTCGACCCGACCAACACCTTTAACCCCGGCATCGGCAAAACGTCCCGCGATGCACCCGGTTGAGGGGAGCAAACGCAAAGCCCTCTCCCGCCCGTCGTTAGGGCCTGACGGCCCCTCCTCCAGTTGGGGACAGCCGGGGCTGCCGCCCCGGACCCCGCAGGTATTTAAGTCAAGATGAAGAGGGATCCTGCGCTCAGAAGAGCTGCTCGTAGGCCCCACTCAGCGCATCGCGGCGCTCGAAATACGCGGCGAAACTCTCGGCATTCCACTCCACAAGGCCCTGCTGGTACTCTGTGAAGCTGTTATAGACCCGGCTGCCGATGTCATCGACCGAGGCCACATCACGCCGCACGCGGAAGGCTGTTCGCGCCAGCTCGTCGAAGACCTCGTCCGGCAGGCGCGTGGGCCGCGTGCCAAACTCCTGCTGCATCTGGAACAGCGCCAATCCGTTGTTGCCATAGTAGCGCGCGCAGGTGCGGGAGTTTTCGATGTCCGCCGCCGTCTCGATGATCAGGCGGTCACGGTCGTCGAGACTGTCCCACAGGCTGCGGGTGATCCCGAGGGAGGAGACTGTGCCCGGCTCTTGGAAGCCCGGATAGAGGTAGTTGGCGAGAAGTTTAGGGAAGCCGAAGTTCAGATCATCATTCGGGCCGACCCATTCAAGCGCGTTGATCTCGCCGGCAAAGAGTGCATCGACGATTTGCCCTGCGGGTGTGACGACAGTTTGCGCGCCCAGTTCGCGCAACACGGCTCCGCCTAATCCGGGAATGCGCATCGTCAGCGACTGGTAGTCTTCGACCGAGGTGATGGGCTGCTCAAACCAGCCGCCCATCTGCACACCGGTGCCGCCGCAGGCAATCGCCCGCACGCCAAACTGGGCGTTCAGCTCATCCCAAAGCTCCTGCCCGCCCCCATAGCGGAACCAACCGTGCTGCTCGGGCATCAACAGGCCCAGCGGCACCGAGGTGAAGAAGTTCATCGCGGGGTGCTTGCCCTGAAAATAGTACTCGCAGGTGTGGTAGAGCTCGATATCGCCGTTGCCGACGGCATCATGCACCTCAAACGCGCCCATTAGGCTGCCCGCGGGGAAGACCTCAACACTCAGCCGATCATCCGACAGCGCAGAGATGGTGGCGGCCGAATTCGCAGCGGCATCCGACAACAGCGCGAGATCGGCAGGCCAAGACGTTGCCATACGCAACACCCGGCGCCCTTGGGCGTAGGCGGGTGCCGCAAGCGGAGCGGCGGCGGCGCCAGCGGTGGCGGCGAGGGCGGTGCGGCGGGAAACTGTGTTGCTCATCTGATGTCTCCTCAACCGGCTGCCGCGTTGCGTGCGCGAGATAGCGTGAACGGCGCGTCGGCAACCCGAGTCCAGACCTGCACGGCCTCTCCGAAGTTGCGGTACTCGCGGAGCAAGCTGCGCGTGGCGTCATCCTGCCCTTCAAGCTCTGAAAAGCGGTCGCGGGAAGCCTCTAGCATGGCGTCAAACACGGGCTGTGGGGCGTTAGTGACGGAGACGGAGTTCACGAGGCGGAAGATCTGCTTAGAGACTGCGTTCCTCTTCATCCCTTGCGCGGCGACAATGTGGCTTTCCGCCATGGCGGAGGCCTCGAGGATGCGGCGTTGCTCTTCGGTCAGCCCATCCCAGCTGGATTTCGTAAACGTCAGTGAAAGCGCTGATGACGGGCGCGTGGCTGTGGCAAGTGTCAAATGCCCAAACCCAAGCGTCGGAAGTTGAGCAGTGTCCGCCACCGGCCCGGTCTCAGCCAGCTCAACATCGCCCGGATTGACGACGCCAGCAGCTTGAGGCCGCACCCGCGCGCCCAAAGCACTGTAGATGTCCGCTGCCAACCCGCGGGTTGCCACGGTCAAGCCATCCAGCATCGCGGTGCCGGTCAGAGCGGCGCGCGTCCAAGCGTACTCCGCCCCGGTGTCGCCGATGTAATGGGACTTGAGGTCATACTCCGCCGCGAAGGTATCCCAAGCGTCTTGCCCGCGGCCGACGCGGAACCAAGCCTCCAGCTCGCGCTCCACCAGACCGCCGGGGAGCGATGTAAAAACGCCAAATGCGGGGTGCAGTTCCATCCAGTTTTCTTCAGCGCCCAAGACCGCGTTCACCTCACCAGCGCGCAGTGCGGCGAGCATTGTGTCCGAGGCGAGGCCGCCAAACTCGCGGGTCGAGACCGTGATTGTCCCGCCGGAGAGTCCCTCAATCCGAGCGGCCAATCGCGCCGCGAGCTCCCCTCGGCCATCAGTTTGCTGCGACCACACATTACCGATTGAGATCGACAGACGGCCTTGCCCCAACGCCGGCGCGGCAAGAGCTGCGGCGCCTACCGTGGATGTTGCCGTCAAAAAATGTCTACGCTTCATGCCACCCCCCATGTCAGCGCGCAGAGTTTTGTCGCGCCTGTGTCTCCCAGCAGATAGTGCAAGAAACACCCTCCGGAAAGCGAAACTGCACTAGTTACCCCGCGATGGCCATGCCCCCTGATGAGATTCCGATTTGCCCACTGTGCCTGCGCCCCATTCCCAAGCGGGCGCGGCAGTCGCTGCATCATCTGATTCCAAAATCTCGAGGTGGGCGGCATGGGCCGACGGTGCTGCTGCATCAGATCTGCCACAACGAGATTCACATCGCGCTGACCGAGCGCGAGCTTGCAGACGAGTACAACACGCCTGAAAAGCTCCGCAGCCATCCGCATCTCGCAAAGTTCGTCGCTTGGGTGGCTAAGAAAGATCCAGGCTTTCACTCCCGTAGCACGCGGGGGCGAAAGCGACGACGTTAGCCGATTAGCCCGATCTCCCGCCGCAAGTCGTCATCCCGCAGCTTGGCCTCTTGGCCAGCATAGCGCGCGCCTTCGGGGCCGCAGAGCCAAAGGATCGCACGGGCGGGCCATTCGGGCGGGATGTGATCGTCCCAGGCGATTTGGCTGACCGGGTTCACACCGCTCGCCGCAATTTCGCGCTGCATGTTTGTGGCTACGGTTCCGGGTGAAAGGCCGACCACGCGCACAACATCTCCGGCCTCTTTATGCGCAGCCTCCGTCAGCATCGCGGCGGCGGCTTTGGAGGCGCAATAATGCGACCAGCCCTCCAGCGCGTTGTGGGCAGCTCCCGAAGAAATGTTGACGATCACCCCACTCCCCTGAGCCCGCATGCGCGGCAAAGCAGCCCTGAGCCCGTGATACACACCTTCTGCATTGATCCGAAACGCCTGCGCCCAAGCGGCAGGGTCACTCTCCTCCAGCCGCGCGATGGGCTCGATCACCCCGGCATTGCTGACAAGCACATCCAGACGCCCCGTCTCGGCACTTGCCGCCGAAACGGCCACCTCTACCTGCGCGTAATCCGAGACATCGCAGGCAATTGCTTGCGCGCGTCCACCCGACGCGATGATCCGCTCCGCAATCGCCTGCGTCGCCGAAGTTCCGCGCGAGGCGAGGGTCACATGCGCGCCTGCGTCTGCGAAGGCAAGGGCTGTCGCCTCCCCAATCCCACGGCTCGCGCCGGTGATCAAAACGGACTGTCCTGCGAAGGTGGTCATGGTATGCGCTCCCCGTCGTCTTCACGCGGTCATCGCACACTGGTGAGCCTGCGCACAGAGCAAAGGCTTGACCGCCGCACCGTTGCAAACCAAGTGAGGCGGATGTCACAGAACCTCTCCGATCTCACCCAGACCCTCCTCTCCGCCGCCAAACGCCATGGCGCCGATGCCGCTGATGCTGTTGCCGCGATCAGCGACAGCCTATCCATCGGTGTGCGCGCGGGCGAGCTGGAGCAAGCCGAACGCTCAGAAAGCACCGATGTAGGCCTGCGCGTGATCATCGGACAGAAACAGGCGACCGTGAGTGGCTCTGATCTGACCCCGGATGGGTTGGAAACGATGGCAGAGCGCGCCGTGCAAATGGCCAAACTCGCCCCCGATGACCCATTCATCGGGCTTGCCGATGCCGCAGCGCTGAGCGACGTGCGCGATGCCTCGGGCCTAGACCTCGAAGACACGCATGAACCCGAGCCCAAAGCGCTCGAAGAGGCCGCCCTCGCGATGGAGGCAGCTGCCCTCGCCGTCGCGGGTGTAGATCAAGTCTCATCTGCCGGGGGTGGCTACGGCCGCTCAACCTTCCACCTCGCCGCATCGAACGGGTTCGAGGGCGGCTACTCCGGCACCTCCCACTCCCTCTCTTGCGTCGCAATCTCTGGCACTGGGCTAGAGATGGAGCGGGATTATTATTTCGACAGCCGCATGCATCACGCCGACCTCACCGCCCCCGAGGAGATCGGCAAACGCGCAGGCGACCGCGCAGCAGAGCGTGCTGGACCCCGCAAAGCCAAAACCGGCGCTTACCCTGTGCTCTATGATGAGCGCGTCTCCTCCGGGCTGGTCGGGCACCTTATGTCGGCAATTAACGGCAGCGCGATTGCACGCGGCGCATCTTGGCTGAAAGACGCGATGGGCGAGCAGGTGTTGCCTGCGCATTTTTCAGTCATCGAAGAACCAAACCGCCCACGCACCGGCGGCAGCCGCCCGTTTGATGGCGAAGGCTTGCCGGTCTCAAACCGTGCGTGGGTCGATGAGGGCAAACTCACGGGATGGGTGCTTGACCTCGCCACAGCGCGTAAATTGGGTCTAGAGAGCACCGGCAACGCCAGCCGCGGCGTTGGCGGCACGCCCTCCCCGTCGCTCAGCAATCTCAGCCTGACCCAAGGGCACCAATCTCGCGAGGAATTGCTGAAGGAAATGGGCGAGGGGCTGCTTGTGACCTCGCTCATCGGCTCCTCCATCAACCCCAACACCGGCGACTACTCGCGCGGGGCCTCCGGCTTTTGGGTCGAGAACGGAGAGATCGCCTACCCGGTCAACGAATGCACCATCGCGGGCAACCTGCGTGAAATGCTGATGACCCTCACCGCCGCAAACGATGCGCGGCCGCATCTCTCCCGCGTTGTGCCAAGCCTGCGTGTCGAAGGCCTGACCATTGCCGGCGGATGACCTGACGCTCCTCGTTGAGGCGGCTGAGGCCGCTGGCGAAATTGCCCTCAAACACCGCCACAACGAAACGCTCAACACCACCGAAAAGCCAGATGGCCAAGGCCCCGTCACCGCCGCCGACCTGGAGATTGACGCAATGCTCCGCGCGCGGCTCACGAGCGCGCGCCCTGGCTATGGCTGGCTGTCGGAAGAGAGCTCAGATGACGGCACGCGGCTCTCTGCGAGCCAAACCTTTATCGTCGATCCCATCGACGGCACCCGCGCGTATATCGAAGGGGGGCGAGGCTTTTGCCACGCCCTCGCCGTGGTCGATGCAGAGGGTGTGAGTGCGGCCGCCGCTCATTTCCCGGTGCTCAAACGCACCTACGCCGCCGCACGTGGGCACGGCGCCACCCTCAACGGCGCGCCCATCCACGCCCAAGAGCCCTGCGCCACGCCGCCTGACGTTCTGATCACCCGCAACATGCTTGAGAGCTTCCACTGGCCTGGCGGCACACCGCGCGTGAACCGCGCGTATCGCCCCTCCCTCATCGCACGGCTCTGCTACGTCGCCGAAGGGCGCTTTGCGGCAAGCCTCACGTTCCGCCAAAGCTGGGAGTGGGATGTTGCCGCCGGCAGCCTGATCCTCTCGGAAGCAGGCGCGACCATCACCGACGGCCACGGCGCACCCCTGCGCTACAACCAGCCAGACCCGCGCCATCCGGGCCTAATCGCCGCCGCACCCGGCTATCACGCAGAGCTTCTCTCTCACCGGCTCGGTTAGCCTGCGACCACCCCGGTCTTGACGGCACTCTGCCTCTGCCTAGGGTGCGCGCAAACCCGCTGTCAGGAGTGCCTCAATGGCCCAACGCCTTCATCTGGTCTTTGGTGGAGAACTCGTCGATCCCCAGACCACGCAATTCGCCAACGTCGATGAGATCGATATCGTCGGCATCTTTCCCGATTACGCCACCGCGTATGACGCTTGGAAAGATGCCGCCCAACGCACTGTGGACAACGCACACACGCGCTACTTCATCGCCCATCTACACCGGCTGAGAGACGAAGAGGTCGACGGCTAACACAATGGCAGAGCGGCGCATTCGGCTCTCAAACGTGACCGGCAAAATCGCCGCCCGCCTCTTGTATCTGTACATGCGGTTTGTCTGGTTCACGAGCCGAATGACTGTCGTCAACGCAGACCTGCGGAACGGCGAAATCGCCAATCCTTCGGGTGGGATCATCGGCGCTTGGCACGGTCGTTTAATGTTGTCACTCGTTGAGGGGCTGCACGGTATGCGCCCCGCCATCATCGCCTCAAAGTCTCGCGACGGCCAATTCGCGCTCGATATCATTGCCCCTTTTGGCCTTTCCGCAATTCGCGGATCCTCAAAGCGCAACGGCAAAGACAAAGGTGGCACTGAAGCGCTGCAAGGTGCGATTGACTGGCTGAACGCGGATCCTGAAGCTTACATTGCAATTACACCCGATGGGCCGCGTGGCCCGCGCGGTAGGTGCAAACACGGCATCGCAACCATCGCGGCGACAGCACAGAAATGGGTCATTCCGCTGGGGTATTCCACGAGCTTTGGCATCGAGTTCAAAAGCTGGGACAGGTTCCTCATACCTCTCCCCTTTGGTCATTACGCGATCGTCTGGGGCGACCCGGTTCGCCCGCCTGCTAAGGTGACCAGCGCGTCGATTGAGGCATATCGGCTTGAAATTCAGTCCGGCATGCAAGCCGCCCAAGCCCGCGCGGATGAGATCACCAAGCGAAAAGTCCCGTTTGAGGCCGCACCCGCATGACCTGGCCGTTGATGCTCTACGCGTTGGTCTCGCGCCTGCTCGGCCTCTACGCGCCCCGCCACCTCCGCCGCCGAATTGCGCGCGGAAAGGAAGACCCGGCACGCATCGGAGAAAAACTCGGCAAGATCACAAAAGAGCGGCCCGACGGTCGCCTAATCTGGCTACATGCCGCGAGCGTGGGCGAAAGCCTCTCTCTGCTAGAGATCATCCGTAGGGTCGCGGACGAACGCCCCGAGCTTTCGCTGCTCGTCACCACCGGCACCCGCACCTCGGCCACCTTGATGGAAGAGCGACTGCCTCCCACGGCCTTTCACCAATACGCCCCGCTTGATGCCCCAGCGGTCGTGCGCGCCTTTCTCGACCATTGGCGCCCCGATCTGGCGATCTGGACAGAGTCTGAGCTGTGGCCCAACACCCTGCGCGCGCTCAACCGACGCGGTGTTTCGGTGCTTATGGTCAACGGCCGTATTTCGCGCGCGAGCTACCGCAACTGGCGCTGGTTTCCGCTCACCTCGCGCGCCATCCTGCACCGCTTTGACGCGCTTTTGGTCCAGAACGGAGAGACCGCGCGCCGCCTCCGCCGCTTGGGGGCACGCGCAGACCGCGTGCTCACCACTGGCTCCTTGAAAGAGGGCGCGCGCCCGCTGCCGCATGATCCGCTGGCGTTGAAGTTGCTGAGCGGCGCGATTAACGGCCGCCGGGTCTGGTGCGCCGCCTCCACCCATGCAGGGGAAGAAGACATCGCGGCAGAGGCGCACCGCGCCGCACAGCGTGCCTATCCGGGCGCTTTGTTGATCCTAGTGCCCAGACACCCAGAGCGCGGCGACGAGCTGACCGAAACTCTGCGAATAGCTGGTTGGACCGTCGCCCAACGCAGCGCCTCTGAGCCGATCTCGACAGAGACTGAGATCTACCTCGCCGACACGCTCGGAGAGATGGGGCTGTGGTATCGCCTCGCTCCGGTCTCGCTCGTCGGAGGATCGCTGATGCAGATCGGCGGCCACAATCCGTTCGAGCCCGCCGCCCTCGGCTCTGCGATTTTGCACGGGCCGCATGTGGAGAACTTCGAGAGCGCCTATGCTCGGTTGGCCGCCGCCGGAGCAGCGATCCGGGTGGAAGACACAGAGACGCTGTCAACTGCCCTCGTAGACACCCTCCGCCCCGACCGGGCGGCAACCCTCGCCGCCAAGGCTTGGGATTTGGCCTCTGAGGGCGCAGATGCAACCGACACATGCCTTGCTGAAATTACCGCCAGGCTTGACGCCTTGGACGCGCCCAAATGAAGCCGCCGCGCTATTGGAACCGCCCGCCAAGCGCCCTCTCTCGGATGCTCGCACCACTAGGCATTTACGCTCTCGGCACCCGGCGACGCCTCGCCAAAAGCACACCGCATACGCTCTCGATCTCAGTCATTTCCATCGGCAATCTCAATGCAGGCGGCACGGGCAAAACCCCGGTGGCCATCGCGTTGATGGAGATGATCACTGCCACAGGCCTGAAACCTCATGTGGTCAGCCGCGGCTATGGTGGTCGCCTGGAGGGACCCCACCGCGTGCAAGACACCGACAGCCCTGCGGATGTGGGCGACGAGCCGCTGCTCCTCGCGGCCTTTGGGCCGGTCTGGGTTGCGAAAGACCGGGCGACCGGGGGTGAAGCCGCGCAAGAGGCGGGCGCGGACATCGTGATCCTCGACGACGGCCACCAAAACCCGAGCCTCACCAAAACCGTTTCAATCGTGGTAATCGATGCCGACATCGGCTTCGGCAACCGCAATGCTATGCCTGTGGGCCCATTGCGAGAGACGGTGCCGGAGGGTTTGGCGCGCGCCGATTGCGTGGTTTTGATCGGATCGCCAGAGGCCTGCACCGCGTGCAAAAACGTCACCCCCGAGCTCTCAAAATTACCCGTCTTCACCGGCGCGCTCACACCGCTCGCCACCGGTATGCCGTGGTCGGGAATGCCGGTCTTCGCCTTCGCTGGCATAGGGCGGCCTGAAAAGATGTTCGCGACCCTGCGCAGCCTTGGGGCAGACCTTCGCGGCACCCGTGCGTTTGATGACCATGAGCCCTACGCGCCGATGGTGCTCACACGGTTGGAGGCCACGGCCAAAGACCTCGGCGCTCAACTTGTCACGACAGAGAAAGACGCGGTGCGCCTGCCACTCAGTTTTCGCAAAAAGGTGCTCACGCTGCCGGTGCGCTTGGTGTTTGATGATCCAGCGGGCTTTGCCGAGGCCATCAACGAAAAGCTCAATCAGCCCTCGAGCTGAACCAGCTCTGGCAAAAGCTCCACCAGCCGGTCAATGTCGCCGCCCACTTCATCAAGGCGCGCGGCAATTTCCTGCCGCTCGGACGAGAGAAGCGACACGCCCTCCACCACAATATCGACAATGCGCGCGCTGCCAGAGCGGTCATTAAACAGCCAATCCACCCGAACCGGCTCTGACCCGTCGTTCTGGTCAAATTCGGTCAAAACCACCGTGCCCCGTCGCCCTGCATCAAGGCTGCCAGTGACCGTCATCACCTGCCCGTCAAAGCGGGTGAACTGACGACCGTATTTCGTGGCGATATAGTCGTCGAACACGTCGAGATACGCATCCCGCTCTGCCTCACTCGCCTCGCGCCACGCAATCCCGAGAGAGAACCGCGCAATCGCAGGCATATCGGCGCGCACATTGATGAGCAGACGAAACTCTTCGATCTTCTCCGTCAGCGGCCGATCGCTGTCGATGAAGACGAGCATCTCTGAGATGATCTCCTGCGCGAGGGCCTCTGCCTCACCAGGCTCGATGGCCTGCGCGGGGCTCAAGCTTGCTCCGACAAAGGCAAAAACGACGGCAAGCCGTTTGAGATGTGTCATCAGCCAGATCATGCGAATCTCCTGTCCCAGTCGGAGGTGTTACTCTGCATATATGTCGATGAAATCATCTTCGGTAGCCACACCACCAGCCGCAGAGCGCCGAGATTGCTGAATTGTGATCAGCTTGAGAGCGTTATAGCTGTCGGCACTTTCGTAATAGACGTTGTCGATGGTCGGCCCAAACGAGGCGCGCGTGTCCATCACATCCAGCACCGTGGCGCTGGTCTGCACGTATCCGGGCGTTGGGTTCAGCGCCGAGAACGGGTTGACGAAGAGATCTACGACGCGCCCCACCATGTCGCGCGACGAACCGGGGCCGAGCCCGGGCAGCTCCACATAAATCCCCTCACCTACGCCCCAAACGGCCATTGTCTCTGAAAACCCGGAGTCGTTGGCCGCAAGCCCGGCTTCCGATGCGATATCGATGAAGCCCAGCAGCCCAAGCGTAGAGTTCAGCCCAAAGCGCCCAAAACTCGTTGCGGCCTCTTCGGGTTTGCCTTGCAGGGCTGAGTTGATCCCCCGCACGGGCAGCCCCCAGGTGGAGTTGAAGCTGAGGATCGAGACCTTGGCAGGCTCCGGCACATACTCCTCCCACAACTCAGAGAGGGGGCGCAGGAAAAACCGATCCAGCTGCTTGTTGATCACATGGCTGACCCGGTTCACCGGTTCCAGCGGGTCAGGCAACAGCTCGTCTTGCGCTACCGCAGCGCCGGCCCCGAGTATCAGCCAAACCACAACAAGCGGCGCGAAGACGGGTCGCATCCAAGACGTGTTGCGGCTGTTCATGGGATCGAAACCTTCGCGCTGGCGCTCTGTCAGCGTGCCCTTGAGAATGTGTTGGGTCTATGCCCCGCCGAGCACATGAAATAAACGTCATTGCGCACGATACTATACAGGGTCGCAAAAACGTGGCTTACAGGCCACGATAATTGAGTGGGTATCGGGCGCAGGCTACGGTCGAACATCGCATGGCAGAGCAAGACAACGCAAAAGGCCGTCAGGAATTGAAAGCGGGGATGCGCAAGGCGCGTCACCTGTTCATTTGGGTTGGCCTCTTCAGTTTTTTCGCAAACCTGCTGATGCTCACCGGCCCCATCTTCATGCTGCAGGTCTATGACCGCGTCCTCTCCAGCCGGTCCGAGGCAACGCTCGTCGCGCTCTTTGGCCTCGTGATTTTCCTCTACGCGATGATGGGCTTTATGGATTACGCCCGCGGCCGTGTGCTGGCCCGCGTTGGCGCGCGCTTTCAATCGCTCTTTGACCGCCGCGTTTTCGAGGCGATCCTCCGCCGCTCTATGGACCCGAACTTCCGCAATCGCCCGGCCCTCGGCCTGCGCGATCTGGAGTCGGTTCAGCGGCTCTATTCGTCGCCAGCACTGCTCGCGCTCTTCGACATGCCGTGGACGCCGGTTTTCATCGCCGCAATCTTCATCTTCCATCCGATGCTGGGGTGGCTGGCGATTGCAGGTGGGTCTGTGCTGGTCGTCGCAACATTCCTCAACCAGTGGCTGACCAAAGAACCGCAGCTAGAGAACCGCAAAGCCACCGCGATCTCTAACAACTTCGCCGATCAAATCCGGATGGATGCTGAGGTGGTGCAGTCGCTCGGCATGCGGCAGGCCGTGCTGGACCGCTGGCAAATCCAACGGGACGAGAGCCTAAGGACCGGGATCAAAGCCTCTGACGTGGGCGGCTCGTTCACCAACTTCACCAAAGCCTTCCGCTTTTTTCTGCAATCCGCGATGCTCGCGGCGGGCGCCTATTTCGTTCTGCTGCAAGAGCTGACACCGGGTGCAATGATCGCAGGCTCCATCCTCTTGGGTCGCGCCCTTGCCCCCATCGAGCAATCCATCGGGCAATGGCCGATGGTACAGCAGGCGCAGGCGGCCTGGGCCTCTCTGGCCGAACTCCTCGAAAAAACTCCCGTCGAAGAAGAGAAAACCGCGCTGCCAAAACCGCGCGCGCGCATCGCGGTTGAGGGGGTTTCTGTTGCCCCTCCCGGAGACAAGACCGCCACGCTCCGCAACATCAAATTCTCGATCCAGCCGGGCCAAGCTCTGGGCGTGATCGGGCAGTCGGCCTCCGGCAAATCCACCCTCGCGCGGGTGCTCACAGGGATCTGGACGCCACAGGTCGGCACCGTCCGCCTCGATGGGGCCGCGCTTGAGCAATATGAAGACGACGTGCTCGGCAGCTACATCGGCTACCTGCCCCAAGACGTCACCCTCTTTGATGCCACCGTCGCCGACAACATCGCCCGCCTCTCTAAAGAGCCGGATGCCGAGGCGATTGTCGCCGCGGCCAAGAAAGCCGGCGCGCATGAGATGATTGTGGGTCTACCCGATGGCTATGACACACGCATCTCTGCCGGGGGTAGCCGCCTCTCGGGCGGGCAAAAGCAGCGGCTGGGTCTCGCCCGCGCACTCTATGGTGATCCGGTGTTGCTTGTTCTTGATGAGCCGAATGCCAATCTCGACGCAGAAGGATCCAACGCGCTCAACCGCGCCATTGAAGAGCTCAAGGCACAAGGCAACGCCGTCGTGATCATGGCCCACAGACCCTCCGGCATCGCGATGTGTGATCTCCTGCTGGTGCTGGAGAGTGGCCAGATGAAGGCGTTCGGCCCCCGCGACGAAGTGCTGAAAGAAACGGTGAAAAACTATCAAGAGGTCGCCCCGGCGATCAAATCTCCGGGCACAGCAGCGCAGGTTGAGCCACCAAAGCGCCCGCGCCCAGCGCAAACCGTTGAAACCGCGATCCAACCGATCAGCGCTTCAATGACCCGCCCGATCCACGCGCAGGCGACGGGCGCGCCAGTGGTGGACAAGCCCACCGCCGAAGCTGAGGCCGACGCGCCAAAGGAAAAGTCGTGAGTGCCCCAACGAAATGGTCCGCCCGCACCCCGCTGATCGTTGGCTTGACGGCGGTGATCATCCTCGTAGGTGGCTTTGGCACCTGGTCCGTCGTTACGGCCATTGCCGGAGCGGTGATCGCGCCCGGCCAGCTTCAGGTTGAGTCAGAGCGGCAAGTCATCCAGCACATCGACGGCGGCATTGTCGGGGAATTGCCGGTCAATGACGGGGATTTCGTGACCGCAGGCGACATCGTCATGCGCCTCGACGACACCGACTTGCGCAGCGAACTCACGATCATCGAGGGTCAATACTACGAGCTGATGGCCCGCCGCGCGCGCCTCTTTGCTGAAAGCCGCGACCTGACCGAGATCACCTTCGATGACGAGCTCATTGCGGAGGCCGCGCGCACAGCGGAAGTTGCCGACCTGATGGAGGGCCAGCGCAGTCTCTTTCTGGCGCGCCGTGAAACCCGCGAGCGCCAAATTGAGCAACTCTCCGAGCGACAAGCCGCTATTGAGCAAGAGATCATCGGCCTGCAAGCCCAACGCGAGGCCAACCGCCAGCAACAGCGCCTCGTCGCGCAAGAGGTCGACGCACTGCAATCGCTCCTCGACCGTGGCCTCACACAGCAAAGCCGCGTGCTGGAACTGCGCCGCGGGCAGGCAGATTTGCTCGGCCGCGCCGGCGCCCTCGACGCCTCTGTCGCGCAAGGCCGTGTGCGCATCTCTGAGCTGGAGACTGAAAAGCTGGGCCTTGCCGACCGTGTGCGCGAGCAGGCACTCGAGCAACTCCGCGACCTCACCTTCAACGAGCGCGAGCTGGAAGAGCGCCGCTCTGCCCTCATCGGCCGCCTCTCCCGCCTCGACATTCGTGCGCCCGTGTCAGGCTTTGTGCTCGACCGGCAAATTCAAGCGGTGCGCGCTGTGATCCGGCCCGCGGAGCCGCTCATGTTCATCGTACCTGAAGACAGCCCACTGGTAATCATCAGCCAGGTGGAGCCGATCCATGTGGATGAGGTGCGCGTCGGGCAAGAGGCGGGCCTGCGCTTCTCAGCCCTCGATTTTCGCACCACGCCAGAGCTGAACGGCGTCGTCTCTCGCGTCTCTGCCGACATCATCCAGGACCCCAACACCGGCCTGCAATACTACGAGGCCGAGATCACGCCGCTGCCTGGAGAGATGGACCGTCTAGAGGGCAAAGAGCTGATCCCCGGTATGCCGGTGGAGGCCTTCATCCAGACCGGCAGCCGCTCACCGCTCAACTACCTCACAAAACCGCTGACCGACTATTTTACTAAAGCGTTCCGCGAAAGCTGAGCGCCCACCCCGGAGACTGACATGACCATTGAAGCCCGCCTCGCCGAGCTTGGCATCACCCTGCCCGATGCCGCCGCCCCCGCCGCCAACTACGTGCCCTATGTGCAGAGCGGAAACCTTGTGTTCATCTCGGGTCAGTTGCCGTTCAAAGACGGCGCGCTGATCACCGGCAAAGTCGGTGCTGATGTTGAGGTCGAGGTCGGCCAAGCCGCCGCCCGCGCCTGTGGCCTCGCGCTGATCGCACAGCTGAAAGCCGCCTGCGGTGGTGATCTCGAAAAGGTCGTGCGCGTCGTCAAACTCACCGGCTTCGTGAACTGCCCACCTGAGTTTGAGCAGCAGCCCGCCGTCGCCAACGGCTGCTCTGACCTGATGGTCGAGGTCTTTGCGGACAAGGGCCGCCATGCCCGCGCAGCCGTCGGCGCCCCTGCCCTGCCCTTCAACGTCTCGGTTGAGATCGAAGGCATCTTCGAGATCGCATGATCCCCCTCGACCCCAGCTTCTATGCACGGCCCATCGCCCATCGCGGGCTGCATGACCGCGCGGCAGGCATCATCGAAAACTCCCTCTCCGCAATCGAGTTGGCGATCGCGAGCGGCTATGGCATCGAGATCGACATCCAGCCTTCTGCTGATGGGCAGGCGATGGTCTTTCATGACTACGCGATGGACCGGCTCTTGGGGATCAACGGCCCGATCAGCAGCAAAACCGCCGCTGAACTGGGCGAACTCCTCCTCATCGACAGCACCGACACGGTGCCCACGCTCAGTGAGGTGCTGGCCCAAGTCGCAGGCCGCGCGCCCGCTCTCATCGAGATCAAAGACCAAGACGGCCAGCTGGGCCCCGGCGTCGGCGCGCTCGAAAAAGCAGTGGGGGACGCGCTGAGAGGCTACGAGGGCGCCGTCGCGCTCATGTCGTTCAATCCCAACTCCACCCGCGTGTTGGCGGAGCATTGCCCGGGCCTCCCGCGCGGCCTGGTCACCGACCCGTTCCGCAAAGAGGACTGGCCGCTCGTGCCCGCAGCCCGTCGCGCCCGTTTGGCGATGATCCCTGACCTGCACGCGAGCAGCGCCAGCTTCATCTCACACAACCGCGCTTACCTAAACAGCGCGCCGGTTGCTGCCGTTAAAGCCCGCGGTATGCCTGTGCTCTGCTGGACGGTCCGCAGCGCAGAGCAGGCGCAAGACGCCTACCGCATCGCCAATCAAATCACGTTCGAGGGGTTTCGGCCCTAGCCGTTCGCGACCATCGCCTCGGCACGGTTGAGGTCCACGCTCACCAACTGGCTCACGCCCTGCTCCACCATTGTCACGCCAAAAAGCCGATCCATCCGGCTCATGGTGACGGCGTGGTGCGTGATGATCAGAAACCGCGTGCGTGTCTGGCGGGTCATTTCATCCAAAAGATCGCAGAACCGCCCCACATTGGCATCATCCAGCGGCGCATCCACCTCGTCGAGCACACAGATGGGCGAGGGGTTAGCCCGGAACACGGCGAAGATCAGCGACAGCGCGGTCAACGTTTGCTCACCGCCCGACAAGAGCGAGAGAGTGGAGAGCTTCTTGCCCGGCGGCTGGCACATAATCTCCAGCCCTGCTTCCAGCGGATCGTCCGACTCGATGAGCTCCAACTGCGCCTCGCCCCCGCCAAAGAGATGCGTGAAGAGCTCTGCGAAGTTGCGGTTGACCTCCTCAAAGGCTGTCAGCAACCGCTCGCGCCCTTCCGAGTTCAGCGCCGCGATGCCCTTTTTCAGCGCCTCAACGGCACCTGCAAGGTCGGCAATCTCTGTCGCGAGCGCGTCGCGCTCCTCCTGCACCTCACGCGCGTCCTCTTCTGCACGCAGGTTCACAGCGCCCAGCGCATCCCGCTGACGACGCAGGGTGATGATCTCTTCTTCCAGACGTAGCGCAGGCGGTACATCGTCTGGCGTGCTCTCAAACGTCTCAAGCACGGCCTCGGGCGCACATTCCAACTCTTCCTGAATCCGCCCGGCACTTTCTTGCAGATGCGCAGCGGTCGCCTCTGCCTTTGCCTCGGCCCGCGCCCGCGCCTCGCGTGCGTCAGAGGCGGTGCGCTCTGCCTGGCGCTCAGTCTCTTCAGCACCCCGCAACCGCGTCTCTGCAAGCGCGACCGCATCGGCGGCAGACTTGCGCCGAGATTCTGCTCGCTCCATCTCCGCCTCGACCTTGTCGCGTTGTGCGGCGATCTCCGCCGGAGCAGCCTGCGCAGACTTCAGGTCCTCTTCCGACTTGGCTCGCCGCGCCTCAACCTCTTCGGCCCGCTTTTTAGCCGTTGCGAGGCGATGCCGCCAGCCCGAGAGCTCTTTGGTCAGCTCCTGCTGGCGCTTGATCCGCGCCTCGGCCTCGCGCCGCAAAGCATCCGCGGCAGACCGGGCAGAGAGCATTGCCCCACGCACATCGCCCACCACGGTGCGCTGCGCCTCCACCGCCGCATCCGCCGCCTCTGGATCACCCAAATCGGCGGACAGTGCTAACGCCTCAGCAAGTGCGGCCTCTGCGTCTGTCTGATCTTCAAGCCGCCGCGCGATGGCATTCTCCACCGTCTCCCGCCGCCCGGTGCGCATGGAGAGCTCGGCATCCGCATCGCTCAATGCGCGCCGTGCTTGGCTTAACGCAGCCTCCGCCGCACGCCGCGCATCGCGGGCAGACGCATCCTCCTCAGCCGCCGCTTTCAGCGCATCCGCCGCTGCCACTTGCGCGGCTTCAGCCTCTGTCACAGCCCGCTGGGCCTCATCCAACTGCGCCGCCAGCGCATCGAGCCGGTTCTGCTGTTCCAACCTCAAAGCCGTGGCGGAGGTCTCTCCACCAGCAACCCGGAACCCATCCCAACGCCACATATCCCCACCACGGGACACAAGCCGCTGACCCGCCTTCAAGAGCTTCGCTAAGCGCGGGCCATCTTCTGCGGCAACGACACCGATCATGGCGAGACGAGGGCCAAGCACTTTAGGCGCGGTCACATGCTCCGCAATCGACTGCGCCCCCTCCGGCAAAGCGGCACCAACACCGGAAACACCACCAGCCCAACTGCGAGCACCGTCGTCACTCTCGGGCGCACGCAGGTCATCGCCCAAAGCCGCCCCCAATGCCGCCTCAAACCCCGGCGCCACGCGCACTTGATCGAGCAACTGAGCCTCGCCCGTCGCATCGCGAGAGAGCAACCGCTCCAGCGCATCCACCTCCGCCGCGAGCGCCTTGGCCTCCGCCTGTGCCGCCGACAAGGCTGACCGCGTTTCAGCCTCCTGCAATTGGGCGGCGGCGCGCGTCGCCTCCGTCTCCGTCAACCGCGCTTCGCTCTCAGCGGAAACGGCCTCCGCCGCGCTAAGGCCCTCAGCCGCGCTTGCCTGGGACGCCCGCGCATCCGCAAGCTGACCATCGAGCGCCGCCGCATCCGCATGCAGCTGCTCCAAAGCAGCAGCGACCTTCGCCTGCGCACCACGCGCTTCCGCCTCGCGCCGTTGCGCTGCCTGCGCACGCGCCTTTAGACGCGCCGCATCTTCGGCCAGCCGGTCGAGCGCTTCTTCAGCCGCGCGCAACTTTGCACCCGCGGCCCGCGCAGCCTCGTCGGCCGTTTCCTGCGCAACCTCCTCGCCCTCGCGGGCCTCCGCAATCGCGCGTCCTTCCCATTCAAGGCGAGAGATTGTCTCTCCCGCATCGCGGTTCAGCGCGGCCTCCCGCTCAAGGTCTTGCCCAAGCGTCGCGATCGTCTCTTGCAGACGCTCAATCGCGCGCTGCGTGCGGTGCGCGCGATCCTTCAACCCATCACGCTCAACCGTCAGCCGTTGCAAGACCGCACCGGCAACTGCCTCCTCCTCTCGCAACGGGGGAAGCGCTTCAGCCGCCTCAGCCCGGTCCGCCGCATGGCGTTGCGCTGCCCCTTGAGCCTCCGCCGCAGCCCGTGTCGCAGCCGTCAGCGCCTGATCAGCCTCCGCCGCCGCATCCCGCGCTTCCTGCCATTTGCGGTAGAGCAACAACCCCTCGGCCTTGCGCAACTCGGCGGCAATTTCGCGGTAACGCGCCGCCTGACGCGCTTGCCGGGCGAGGGAGGACAGCCGCCCATCAAGCTGCGTCACCACATCCTCAACCCGCTCAAGGTTCGCCGTGGTTGCCTTGAGCTTCAATTCCGCCTCATGCCGCCGCTGGTAAAGGCCGGAGATGCCCGCCGCCTCCTCCAAAATTCGCCGGCGCGCGCGCGGTTTTGCGTTGATCAACTCAGAGATTTGCCCCTGCCGCACCAGCGCAGGCGAATGCGACCCGGTGGAGGCATCCGCAAACAGCATCTGCACATCCCGGGCCCGCGCTTCTTTGCCGTTGGCGCGATAAGCAGAGCCCGCATCCTTAGTGATCCGCCGCACAACCTCGAGAATGTCACTGTCGTTAAAGGACGGCGGGGCCACACGATCGGAGTTGTCGATCAACAAAGCTACTTCGGCCGTGCTGCGCGCGGGGCGCGAGGCGGCCCCAGCGAAGATCACATCCTCCATCCCGCCACCGCGCATCGCCGTCGGGCGGTTCTCCCCCATCACCCAGCGCAACGCCTCAAGAAGATTGGATTTTCCACAGCCATTGGGGCCCACAACGCCCGTGAGCCCATCCTGAATCAGCAGTTCCGTCGGATCGACGAAGCTTTTGAAACCGGTCAGTCTGAGTTTGGAAAACTGCATATCTCTCGCACGATTCTTCCGCGAAAGTGTCCGCCGCAGCAGCGGGCAAGTCAATCACAACCGCAGCATGTGCCCAAGCGATGCGACTTATCCACAAGATATGGGCCTGCCCTTGCCCTCATCGGCCAAACCCTTACCTGCGCCTCCGTACCCGCTTGAAAGGCCCTCCCCATGACAAACCTCCTCGGCATCTCCGGCAGCCTGCGCGCCGGATCGTTCAACACGAAACTGGTGAAGGAATGCGCCCGCGTTTACGCGCCCGAGAGCTTCACCCTCGCCGATATTCGCCTGCCTCTGTTCGACGAAGACCTTGAGGCGCAAGGCAAACCCGCCGAGGTGGAGGCGCTAGTGGCACAGATCCGCGCGGCCGATGCGGTGGTGATTTCAACGCCCGAGTACAACAAAAACCTCCCCGGCGGCCTGAAAAACGCGCTCGACTGGATCTCCCGCTTTCGCCCGGGGCCATTGGTTGGCAAACCCTTGGCCATCGTCTCCGCCGCTGCAGGTCGTGCAGGCGGCGAGCGCGCGCAATTCTCCTTGCGCCACTGCCTGACCCCGTTCAACCCGCGCATCCTGCAAAACCCCGAAGTGATGATCGCGGGCGCTGGGGGGGCATTTAACGAAGACGGACAACTGGCTGATCCGAAAGCGGTGGAGTTCCTCGGCGTTCTGATGGAGGCGCTGAAGAAGGAGGTGGCGTTGGTGAAAGCTGCGGACTGATCGAAGCAAAAGGGCAGCGCATGACCCTAGGTGGGCGCTGCGCGCATATTCCGGACCTTTCGTGAAGCTGGACGCTAGTCTCCCCATCCCGAACTCGATCCGGGGCCTCGCGAAACGCATCACCCAGCCGGATGCGACCAGCATCCGGCGGCGCCCGACCTCCCGAATGGGAGGGCGCATGTCACCGTCGCGCCCACCTCAGTAAAATCAGAGCACCCGACCATAAACCGCGTCGCATACCCCAAGCTAAGCACCCTCCCGAGGTCGGTCACCGCCCGACCGTCAAGCTCAAACGCCCCTTAGTGGGCCGCCGCCCAGCTCTCGCCCTTGCCGCCGTCCACCACCAACGGCACATCCAGTTTTAAAGCAGGCTCCGCGGCCCCCTCCATCACGCCTTTCACCAGCGCGATGGTCTCTTCAGCAGCACTCTCGGGCACCTCGAAAATCAACTCATCATGCACCTGCAACAGCATCCGCGCAGGGCTGCGCGCGGCCTCCAGCGTGCCCGGAATGCGGATCATTGCGCGGCGGATGATGTCAGCCGCCGAGCCCTGAATGGGCGCATTGATCGCCGCTCGCTGCGCAAATCCGGCGCGCGGCCCCTTGGCATTGATCTCAGGCGTGTGGATTTTGCGGCCAAAGAGCGTTTGCACAAACCCGTGCTCGCGGGCGAAGGCCTTGGTGTCGTCCATATACTTCCGAATGCCCGGAAACCGCTCGAAATACGCGTCGATAAACGCCTTCGCCTCATCGCGCGGAATGCGCAGGTTGTTTGCGAGACCGAAGGCCGAAATCCCGTAAATCACCCCGAAATTAATCGCTTTGGCCTTGCGCCGCGTCTCTGAGGTCATCTCGTCGAGCGGCACGTCAAACACCTGACTGGCGGTCATCGCGTGAATATCCAGCCCTTCATGAAACGCCTGTTTCAGCGCATCAATCCCGGCGATATGCGCCAAAATCCGCAGCTCGATCTGAGAATAATCAAGCGAGATCAGGCAGTTCCCCGGCTCCGCGATAAACGCTTCGCGAATGCGCCGCCCCTCTTCCGTCCGGATCGGAATGTTCTGCAGGTTCGGATCAGTCGAGGCCAACCGCCCCGTGTTCGCCCCTGAAATCACATACGACGTATGCACCCGCCCCGTCTCGGCGTTGATGTGCTCCTGTAGCGCATCAGTGTAGGTCGATTTCAGCTTCGAGAGCTGCCGCCAGTCGAGCACGCGGGCGGGCAGGTCATGCCCTTGTGCTGCCAACTCCTCCAGCACATCGGCGCCCGTCGCATAGGCGCCGGTCTTACCCTTTTTGCCGCCCGGCAGGCTCATCTCGTCAAACAGGATCTCGCCCAGCTGTTTGGGGCTGCCCACGTTGAAGGGCCGCCCAGCCAGCGTGTGGATCTCATCCTCCAGCCCGGCCATCTTTTGGCTGAACGCGTTCGACATCCGGCTGAGCGTGTCGCGGTCAACCTTGATGCCGTGCATCTCCATCTCGGCGAGCACGGGCACGAGCGGCCGCTCCATCGTTTCATAGACCGTCGTGACCCGCTCAAACCCCAACCGCGGCTTGAACTGCTGCCAGAGGCGCAGGGTCACATCGGCATCTTCCGCCGCATAGGGCGCGGCATCCTCAATCTTCACCTTGTCAAAGGTGATCGCCGACTTGCCCGAGCCCAAAAGCGTTTTGATCGCGATGGGCTTGTGCTCCAAATATCGCTCCGAAAGCGCATCCATCCCATGCCCGTGCAAACCGCCGTGCAGCGCATAGGACAGCAGCATCGTGTCCTCGATCGGGGCCAGATCGACGCCGTGGCGTTTGAAGATTTTTAGATCGTATTTGGCGTTTTGCAGGATTTTCAGGATCGCGGGGTCTTCGAGCACCGGGCGCAGCGCGGCAAGTGCGGCTTCCATCTCGATCTGACCAGGCGAGAGCGCTGACCCGCCCAATAGGTCGCCAGCACCCTCCACATGCGCGAGCGGGATGTAGCAGGCATGCCCCGGATCAACACAAAGGCAGATGCCCACAAGCCCCGCCACCATCTCATCAAGGCCGGTCGTCTCCGTATCCACCGCCACATATCCGCGCTCGCGGATGCGCGCGATCCACGGCTCTAAAGCTGCGAGGTCGCGGATGATCTCATAGTTGTCATGCGTGATCGGAGCGGCCTCGGGCGCGGCCGCCGTGTCGCCACTGCCGCTCATCTCTGACTGCGGCGCGGCCTTCATCACCGGAGGTTCCACGCCCAACCGATCCGCCACCCGCGCCGTGATCGTGCGGAACTCCATCTCCGACAAAAAGCCAAGTACGGTGGTCGGGTCGGGGTCTTGCACCTCCATCGCGTTAAAGCCGACCTCGACCGGTACGTCCTGTTTGAGCGTCACGAGTTGCTTGGAAATCCGCACCTGCTCGGCATGATCAATCAGCGTTTGCCGGCGCTTGGGCTGTTTGATCTCTTCGGCCCGCTCCAAGAGCGTTTCGACATCGCCATATTCGGAAATCAACTGCGCTGCGGTCTTGATCCCAATGCCCGGTGCGCCCGGCACGTTATCGACCGAATCGCCCGCAAGCGCCTGAACATCAATGACCTTTTCAGGCGGCACGCCGAATTTGGCGAAGACCTCATCCGGCCCGATGGTGACGTTTTTCATCCCATCAACCATCTCAACCCCGCCGCCCACGAGCTGCATCAGGTCTTTATCGGACGAGATGATCGTAACACGCGCCCCGGCATCGCGGGCCTGCACTGCGAAGGTCGCGATCAGGTCATCAGCCTCGTAGCCGACCTGCTCGATGCAGGCGATGTTGAAGGCCCGCGTCGCCTCGCGCGTCAGCGGGATTTGCGGGCGCAACTCCTCGGGCATCGGCGGGCGGTTGGCTTTGTAGAGGTCGTAGATCTCGTTGCGGAACGTGTCGCCCTTGGCATCAAAGATCACCGCCACATGCGTCGGCGCATCAGGCCCGGTGTTCCCCTCGACCATCTTGAAGAGCATGTTGCAAAAGCCGGAGACGGCACCGACCGGTAGCCCATCAGACTTGCGCGTGAGCGGCGGCAGTGCGTGGAACGCCCGAAAGATAAAGCCCGACCCGTCAATGAGGTGAAGATGATGACCTGGTCCGATGCTCATGCGCAGCACTCCGCTAGTGTTTGGGGCGAAGACTAGGCCAGCCACACGCCGGTGGCGAGGGCTGAAGCGGGGTCAGGGGGCGCTGCCCCCTCGCCCTTTGGGCTCACCTCCGAAATATTTTAAAACCGACGAAGACCTGGCGCGTTAGCCCTTATCCGCCGGGCCGCCCTTCAAGATGAACATCTTTCCGCAATACCCACACTCCACATATCCAATGCTCGGATCGATGGAGTACCAAACCCGCGGATGCCCCAGCGCGCCCTCTCCGCCATCGCAGGAAATCCGCGTCTTAGTGACGATTTCGGTTTCGGGCGGAGTGCTATGCTGGCTCATCGGGTGACCTTGCGACGACGGAACAGAGGTTTACCTGCGTGAAAGACCTACACTCTGACGCGCCATGAGCAAGAGGCACAACGTGAGCAACCCTGCGATCTTTCACGCGATCAGGCAAAAATGCGCCTGAATTGGCTTTTCGGCCTCGTTGCAGTCACGCTGCTGGCCAGTTGTGGGAATAACGTCTCCTCACCCCCTCAAAAACAGGAGGGCGCCGTGCGCATCGCCTCGCATAACGTTCACTACATCGTGTTGCGGCGCGAAACGGGTGCGTGGTCACTGGCCGATTGGGAGAGACGCAAACCCGCGCTCGATGCCGCCTTCAAAGAGCTAAACGCGGACATCATCGCCTTTCAGGAGATGGAGAGTTTCGCCGGTCGCTCCGGCTCTGACATCAACCTCGCGCGCGACTGGTTGCTTGAGCAAAACCCCGGCTATGCGGTCGGGGCGACGGGGCCGTGGCGGGAGTTTCCGCCGACGCAGCCGATCTTTTACCGGGAGGACCTTTTCACTCAGCTTGACCAGGGGTGGTTCTTCTTCTCTGACACCCCCGATGTCCTCTATGCCCGCACCTTCAACGGCGGGTTCGCCGCGTTCGCCTCTTGGTCTGAGTTTGAGCAAATAAGCACCGGGGAGCGGTTCAAGGTCGTGAACCTTCACACAGATTTCTCCAGCGGATCGAACCGCTTAAGGTCTATCGATTTGGTGGCGGAGCGCATCCGGCCATGGATTGCCGCCGGTGAGCGCGTGATCGTGTTGGGGGATTTTAACGCGCTCTCGGGGTGGGAAACGCTCACAAAGTTGGAGGATGAAGGGATCAGCTTTCTGCCGGTGCGCGGGGCCACGTATCACTTCAACCGCGGGCTCAATCTCTTTGGTGCGATTGATCATATCGGGGTGTCTGAGGGGCTGTCAGGCGGGCAGGTGCATGTGCTGCGCAAACGCTATGACGGAGTTTTTCCCAGCGATCATTATCCGATCTCGGCCGATGTATTCCTGAACTGACATAGGCGCGGCAATTCGGCCTATTTGTGCAGCGCAGTAATCGCATATTGTGCGGCGCAACATAAATGGAAGGAAACATCATGGCCGCCGCACTCGCAGACCCGATTCTCGACGTTCCCGCACTTCCCGAAGCGAAAAGCCTTTTCGCCAAGATCGGCTGGCTGGCAGTGCCGCTTGGCCTGCTGCTCGCAGTTGTCCTCTGGGTCGCCGCCATCGTCGTTTTTGGCTATCCGGCGTTTATCATCGGCGCGCTCAGCGAAGTGGCGATCTGCTTTGGCCTGCTGATGTGGGTGACGCTCGGCGGCACCACGCCCTCAGACAAGATCTGAGCGAGACGCCTTTTCCGCAAGGCCGGAGCGGCCCTCGCGCCGCTCTAACTCCGTCAAAACATCGGCCAGCGCGACATCTCGCGCGGCCAGCATGACCAAGAGGTGGTAGAGCACATCTGCCGCCTCTGCAGTCAGTGCAACGCGATCACCTTTAACCGCTTCGATGATTGCCTCAACAGCCTCTTCACCAAACTTCTCGGCGCATTTCTCTGGGCCTGTGGAGAGGAGCTTGGCCGTCCAGCTCTCACCAGCATCCGCGCCTTTGCGCGCCTCAATCGTGGCGGCGAGCCGCTCTAGCGCACTCATGTCAGCCGCACCGGCACACCCGCGGCATGCATATGCGCCTTGGCCTCGCCAATGGTGAACGTACCGAAGTGAAAGATAGAGGCGGCAAGCACCGCGCTCGCGTGCCCCTCAGTCACACCCTCAACCAGATGATCAAGCTCACCCACACCGCCCGAGGCAATCACCGGAATGCCCACTGCATCTGAGATGGCGCGCGTGAGCGGCAGGTTGAACCCGGCCTTAGTGCCATCGCGATCCATCGAGGTGAGCAAGATCTCGCCGGCCCCCTTCGCCTCCATCTCGCGGGCGAAGGCTACGGCGTCGATCCCGGTTTCGCGGGTGCCGCCGTGGGTGAAAATCTCCCACCGACCGTCAGCAACGGCCTTCGCATCAATCGCCACAACGATGCATTGCGCGCCGAACTTGTTGGCGGCCTCGGCGACACAATCGGGGTTTGCCACCGCGGCGGAGTTGAAGCTCGCCTTGTCAGCTCCCGCCAGGAGCAACGCGCGCACATCTTCAGCGGTGCGCACCCCGCCGCCCACCGTGAGCGGCATGAAGCACTGTTCGGCGGTGCGGCGCACGACGTCATACATGGTGCCGCGATTCTCCAAAGTTGCGGCAATGTCGAGAAAGCAGAGCTCATCGGCCCCGGCGGCGTCATAGGCCTTTGCCGCCTCCACAGGGTCGCCAGCATCGATTAGATCAACGAAATTCACGCCCTTCACGACGCGGCCGTCTTTGACATCTAGGCAGGGTATGACGCGGGTTTTCAACATAAGCGTGTCCTAGCCTCCGCCGCGGGCGATGTCACGCCACCCGCAACGCCGTCGCATCGCGCACCCGCAGGCATTTGCGCGCCGTGGCACCGTACGAGCCAGTCGCAAGCCCCGGCACCTCCTCCAAAAGCCGCGCGCGATGCTGATCGCTCAGGCCATAGAGCGTGTCCATCGCCGGATGAAAGCTCTCGGTCAGCATTCCGTTCACGGTCATCACACCGTGCTGGGGCAGCAGCATATGGATGAACCGCGTCGCGCTCAGGCTGTCATCGCGCTCAATTCCGGGCAGGCCAATCAGCGCCTTGGCGGGCACCAAGACCTCGGGCACTCCATAGTTCAACGCCACCAATGCCCCTTTGAACAACACCCGATGCTGTTGAGAGACGCGGATGTCTCGCGTCGGGCAACCGGGCCAAAGCGCCCCCGCACGGATGATCACGGGGCGTTCATGCGGCAGCGTGTGCAGGCGCGCCCCCGTCATCTCCCGCGACCCGATCCAGCGGATTGGCTGCAACCCGTCATCAGCCGTGATGACCAGATCACCCTCCTGCAGCGTCTCGACAGGCCGCGCGCCAAGCGGTGTTGCCACCAGCGCACCTGGCGTGAAGCAAATCGTCTGCCCCTCAAACGTGCCGCTGGCAAAGGCAACAAAGCCCACCGTCTCGTCGATGTGGTTGACCTCTGTGTCCTGCGACTGCTCCTCTTGCAGGTTCAGCGTTACGGTCGTGGTGGAGGTCGCCACCAGCTCAACCCGTGCGGTATCTCCGCCAAGGACCGTCTGTGTGTCTGCAACAACAATCGGCGCAGACCCGAATGTCGTGTCAAAATCATAGACGTCATTGCCTTCATCAAGGCCCTCGCCTGTCAGCGCAAGACCAGAGGCACCAGATCCGCCGCCTGTCTCAAAGGCGATCCAGCCCACGGTTTCAGCGGCATGCGTGTTGAGCGGGCGCTGCGCCTCTTCTTGCTGCAGGCGCACGTTAAAGCCAGAGGTCGTCACATCGCGCGGGTCAGAGTCGACGGCGATCGCATCGTTGTTCGACATCACCGAGGTCAGCACCACTGGCGCGCTCGTCACCTCATTCTGAAACTCACTCGAGAATGTGGCGTCACCAGTCGTCTCTGTGGCACTCGCGAATCCGGCTTCGATGATCCGTCCGTCATCAAGCCGATGCGTTCCTTCTGCCACCGCAACCCAGTTGATCGTCTCAATCGCAGGGTGCGGGCCGTCGAGATACTCCCACTCCTCAATGATGAAGGTGAACGAGGTGTCCGTGACATCGATAACGCGAATGGTGTAGGGGTCGGCACCGTTTCCGGTCGCCGTGAGGGCAACCACAGCATTCTCGATCGTCGTCCCGAAGTTGACGACAATCGGGTCATTTTCACCGGGGCTCCCGGTGGTGACAGAGCCGGCGACCCCGACAACGCCCATAGACCGCTCCTACCTCGATTAGCGACGCCCCCAAACCGCGATACCAATGCGACAGGTCAATGTATGCGCACCGCATCACAGTTTCCCGTGATCGTGATCAATCAGGGCGTTTATTTCAGGATTTCTATCGCATCTCGCAACGAAAACGCCCCGTCATAGAGCGCCCGGCCCGAAATCGCCCCATCAAGCGGCGCGCCAGAGGCTTTGAGCGCCGCCAAATCCGCAAGGCTAGAGACCCCACCCGACGCAATCACCGGGATCGTCACCGCGTTGGCCAACGCCGCAGTCGCAGCCACATTTGGCCCCTGCATCGCGCCATCGCGTTCAATGTCGGTGTAGATGATCGCCGCAACACCTGCGTCCTCGAAAGAGCGCGCGAGATCTGTGGCAGACATATCCGTCGTCTCCGCCCAGCCCTCAACAGCAACCATCCCATCGCGCGCATCAATGCCCACAGCCACCTGCCCCGGAAACGCCTTGGCCGCCGCACGCACAAGGTCTGGGTCGCGCACAGCCACGGTCCCCAAAATCACCCGCTGAATGCCCCGCTCCAACCACCCCTCGATGGTCGCCATGTCGCGGATACCGCCGCCCAGCTGCACCGGCACGGAAACCGCCTCCAGAATACCCTCAACCGCCGCCCCATTCACCGGCGCACCGGCAAAGGCGCCATTCAGATCAACGAGATGCAGCCACTCACAGCCCGCGTCCTCAAACGCCTTCGCTTGGGCTGCCGGATTGTCATTAAACACCGTCGCTTGGTCCATCTCCCCTTTGTAGAGCCGCACGCAAGCTCCGTCTTTCAGGTCAATCGCTGGGTAAAGGATCATGGCGCTCTCCGGTCAGGCGGGCGCCTCTTACTCTTCATCCGCCGCAGGTTCCAGCGCTGCGTGGCGTTGCGTCAATGTTGACGAAGGCCACAGCCTTTGGCCACGCTACCGCAAAACACATGAACTGGGAGACTTCGATGCTACGCACAGCCCTTGCCGCTGCCCTGATCCTGACGCCCACGCTGGCGGCCGCCGAGATCCTTGAAGGGGTCTACCGCACCGAGGCGAACGAGGAAGGCGCCTATCTGGAAGTCACCTTCGGCGCTTGCGATGCAGATGCCTCGCTCACCTGCGGCACCATCACCCGCGCCATGACCCCTGAAGGACCGGGCGAAGACTACGAGCATCTCGGCCGCCTGATCGTTGAAAACATGGACGGCGGACCCACCGAATGGTCCGACGGCACGATCTGGGCCCCCGATGATGATGAGACCTACCGCTCAAACATGGAACTCTCCGGCACCACGCTCGCAGTCGAAGGATGCTTCCTCTTCATCTGCCGCGGCCAAAACTGGGAAGCGGTGAACTGATCACCGCCTTCGACATTCGTCTCAGCGCCCCGGCCCTTCGCCGGGGCGTTTTCAGTTTAGAGTGGGAACCACCCTCTGAGTTGCTGAACAGTAAGCCCTTAAGTTGACGGAGCGCCCGGCGATCCTACCTCCGCCTGAGGTTACTGAACGATAGGTCATTATGATATTCGGTCGTCTCGCCTTCGCGGCACTTTTTGCGCTTCCGGTTCAGGCTTTGGCCGATCCAATCCATGGCACCTGGCAAATCGAGCGCCCCGATGGCGCGGTTATGACCCTCGCCCTCAGCCCCGGCGCGACCGAAGCAGAGCATGTCTGCGGTCTAGTGCAAGCGGTCGATGGCGATGCCAACAATGAAGAGGTCGGCACCCAGTTCATCTCTGACATGGCCCCTCAGGGCGGCGGCCGCTATGACGACGGAACTCTGTTCATCGTGCCGCTCAACCGAAGCATCGGTGCCGAGATCACGCTGGCTTCAAACAATACCCAAGCTGAGGTGCGTGGCTGCATCCTCCTGGTGTGCCAAACGGTCCAGATGCAGCGGCTGCCGTGAAGAGGGTCCTCAAGGCCGCCATTCCAAGAAATTCCCGATGATGCGCAGCCCAGTCTTCTGGCTCTTTTCGGGGTGAAATTGGGTGCCAAAGATCGTGTCGCGCGCGACAGCAGCCGTCACCGGCTGGCCATATCCAACCGTGGCCACGCGGTGCCCCTCATCGTCGGGCACCAAATGGAACGAGTGCACGAAATAGGCGTGATCGCCCTCCTCCACTCCTGCCAAAACCGGATGCACCCGCTCCACCGAGAGCGCATTCCACCCCATATGCGGGATCTTCAGCGCAGCATCACCGGGCTCCAAAGCGACAACCGCGCCGGGGATAAGATCAAACCCCGGCGTCTCCCCAAACTCGCGGCCCACGCTGGCCAATAGCTGCATCCCCACGCAAATGCCAAAGAAGGGCGTGCCTGCGGCAATCTTCTCAACGATCACCTCATACATCCCCGTGACAGCCAAAAGCCCAGCGCGGCAATCGGCAAAAGCGCCCACGCCCGGCAACACGATCCGGTCGGCGGCGCGAACAGCCTCCGGGTCTGCGGTCACGACAATCGTGCCCGCATCCAGCTCTAGGGCCATCCGGGCAAAGCTCTTCTCCGCCGAGCGCAGATTGCCCGAGCCATAGTCAACAATCGCCGTGGTCTGGCTCACAGCGTGCCCTTGGTCGAGGGCACCGCATCCGCCTTGCGCGGATCCACCTCCAGCGCATCACGCAACGCCCGCGCCACGGCCTTGAAGCACGCCTCGGCAATGTGGTGGCTGTTGACCCCGCGAATAAGATCGACATGCAGCGTGATCCCGCCATGGGTGGAGAGCGCCTGAAAGAACTCCCGCACCAACTCTGTGTCGAACGACTTGATCTGAGGCGCGGTCATCTCCACTTCCCAGCCCAGCCAGGGCCGACCGGAGAGATCGAGCGCCGCACGCACCAGCGTGTCATCCATCGGCAGATGGCACTCGCCGTAGCGCCGGATACCCCGCTTATCGCCCATCGCCTGCATCAGAGCCTGCCCCAACGCAATCCCCACATCCTCAACGGTGTGGTGGTCATCGATATGGGTGTCTCCGGCACAGCGAATGGTCATGTCCACAAGGGCATGGCGCGCCAGTTGGTCGAGCATATGATCAAAAAATCCAACACCCGTGGCCATATCATAGGCCCCGGTGCCATCGAGATTGATCTCGACCGAGATGTCGGTCTCGGCGGTCTTCCGGCTCACTGTCGCGCTGCGCATATCGCTGCTCCCCGCTGTCGCGGCGCGGTATACGCCGCGCGCGATACGATGAAAAGGACGGTGCTAGCGCACCGAGGTCTTTTGTTAGATGCCTCCGGCGGAGGTATTTTTATCAAGATGAAGAGGGATGATATCTTCATCTTGACCCAAATACCTGCCCGCGCGGCGAGCGCATCTGACAAATGTCTCGCGCGCGGCACGCGCGCTCCGCCTGTTGAGACCGAGCCGTCAAACCTCTTGCCCCAGAACTGAACGTATGTTCATATCCCCAAAAGCGGAACAACCGCGATAGGGGAGGATTGGCGCATGTTTCACGCATCCATGAATTTTGCCTTGGGCGAAGAAGTCGAGGCCCTGCGCGAAATGGTCCATCGTTGGGCGCAAGACCGTGTCGCCCCGATGGCCGCCGAGATCGACCGCGCCAACAAGTTCCCCACCGAGCTGTGGCGCGAGATGGGCGATCTGGGCCTGCATGGCATCACCGTTTCTGAGGAGGATGGTGGCGCCGGGATGGGGTACCTCGCCCATTCGGTCGCTGTGGAAGAGATCGCCCGCGCATCTGCCTCCGTCTCGCTTTCCTATGGCGCGCACTCGAACCTCTGCGTGAACCAGATCGCTCTGAACGGCAAACCCGACCAAAAGGCCAAATACCTGCCCAAGCTGATTTCCGGAGAGCATGTCGGCAGCCTCGCCATGTCAGAGGCCGGAGCCGGGTCGGATGTCGTGTCGATGAGCCTCAAAGCCGAAAAGCGCAACGACCGGTTCATTCTGAACGGCAACAAATACTGGATCACCAACAGCCCCGAAGCCTCCACGCTCGTGGTTTATGCCAAGACTGACCCAGAGGCCGGCTCAAAGGGCATCACTGCGTTTATCATCGAGAAAGAGATGACGGGCTTCAGCGTCTCCCCACATTTTGACAAGCTGGGGATGCGTGGGTCTGACACCGCGGAGCTGATCTTTGAGGATGTCGAGGTGCCCTATGAGAACATTCTCGGGCATGAAGGTGGCGGGGCCGCGGTGCTGATGTCTGGCCTCGATTATGAGCGTGTCGTGCTTAGCGGCATTGGTGTAGGCCTCATCCACGGGATGCTCGACCACATCATGCCCTGGATGCATGAGCGCAAACAGTTCGGCCAAAGCATCGGAAACTTCCAGCTGATGCAGGCAAAAATCGCTGACATGTACACCGCGATGAACACCGCGCGCGCCTATCTCTACGCGGTCGCGGCGGCCTGCGATCGCGGTGAGGTCACCCGCCAGGATGCGGCCGCCTGCGTGCTCTATTGCTCCGAGAAAGCGATGGAGCAATCGGTGCAAGCCGTGCAGGCGATGGGCGGCGCCGGCTACCTCAACGACCATCCGGTCAGCCGCATCATGCGCGACGCCAAACTTATGGAAATCGGCGCAGGCACCCAAGAAATCCGCCGCATGCTCTGCGGCCGCGAGCTGATGAAGCTGACCGCGTAAAGGGCGATGCTCCCCTCCGCGCCGACATATGAAGCCCTCTGCGCCACCTTCGCTTGGGACATCCCCGAGCACTACAATATGGGCGTAGATGTGTGCGACCGGTGGGCCGCGTCAGAGCCAGAGCGCACGGCGATCATCGACCTCACGGGCGAGGCCCGCCGCGATGTGTCTTTCGCGGAATTACAGCGGCTGGCAGACACTCTCGCCCACCACCTCCGCGCCCTAGGTGTCGCGCCCGGAGATCGCGTCGGCGTCTTCCGCCCGCAATCGGTTTGGACCGCCGCAGCCCATATCGCGATCTGGAAGATGGGTGCGATCTCGATCCCGCTTTTCACGCTATTCGGGGAAGAGGCGCTGCAGACCCGCCTCGACGACTCGGGTGCAAAAGCGGTGATCACGGACGCGGAGAACGCGAACAGGCTAGCCCATTTCGCGATCAAAACGGTCATCCCAGACGACCTCCCGCTATACGACACGCCTTTCCCCGCGCATGACTCAGCCGCCGAAGACCCCGCCGTCCTGATCTATACGTCCGGCACCACGGGCGCGCCAAAAGGGGCGCTCCACGCCCACCGGGTGCTGCTCGGCCACTTGCCTGGGGTCGAGATGTCCCATGACGGCGGGTTGCAGCCCGGAGATGTACTCTGGACGCCCGCCGACTGGGCCTGGATCGGCGGGCTCTTTGACGTGCTGATGCCGGGTCTGCATCACGGCGTCCCCGTGGTCGCTGCCCGCCTGCCAAAATTCACGCCCGAGGCCTGCGCAGAGGTTATCGCAACCGTGGGCGTGAAAAACGTCTTCTTCCCACCGACCGCGCTGAGGATGCTCAAAGCGTCAGGCACCACGCTCAAAAACCTGCGCACCGTCGCCTGCGGTGGCGAGCCCCTTGGGGCCGAAATGCTCGCCTGGGGCGAAAAAGCGCTGGGCGTCACGATCAACGAATTCTACGGCCAAACCGAATGCAACATGGTCGTTTCCTCCTGCAGCGCGCTCTTTCCACCCCGGCCCGGCGCCACCGGGAAACCCGTTCCGGGCCATGAGGTCGCAGTAATCGACAACACCGGCCACCCCACGACCGACGAAGGCGACATCGCCATCCGAAAAGGCTCTCCGGTAATGATGCTGCGCTACTGGAACAACCCGGAAGCCACATCGGAAAAGTTACGCGGCGACTGGCTCCTGACCGGCGACCGCGGGATCATGGACGATGGCTTCATCCGCTTCCTCGGCCGGGACGATGACGTCATCACCTCCGCCGGATACCGCATCGGCCCCGCAGAGATCGAGGATTGCCTCCTTAAACACCCTGCCGTCGCAAGTGTTGGCGTGGTCGGTAAACCAGATCCGCAACGCACCGAGATCGTCAAAGCCTACATCCAGCTCAAACCCGGCCACGCAGCCACGCCTGAGATAACTCACACCCTGCAAACCCATGTCAAAACCCATCTCGCCGCCTACGAATACCCCCGCGAGATCACATTCGTTGACGCACTACCCATGACCGTCACGGGCAAGATCATCCGCAAAACCCTCCGCGCTCAAGCCATCGCCGAGGCCCAAGCATGACACAATCGAGCGCCTGCGGCGCACGCCCCTTGAGCCTTCGCTCACGCTCAGGCAAACGCGCTCGCCGCGCAGGCAGGTATTTCGATCAAGATGAAGGCAGATCCCTCTTCATCTTGACGACAAATACCTCCGCCGGAGGCACCAAACAAAAGGGGTCGGTGCGACAGCACCGTCCGTTTCCGAGGGTGGGGCAATGAAGCTGGTGTCTCAGGTTTTGCCGGGAAGTGAAGTGTTTCGCAGCAATGTCGCAACGCATGAGGCGGCTTTGGCGGAGGTGGCTGACGCGGTAGCCGCGGCGCAGGCCGGTGGGGGGGAGAAAGCGCGGGCACGGCATCTGTCGCGGGGCAAAATGCTTCCACGGGAGCGTGTCGCCAACTTGCTCGATCCCGGCAGCCCGTTTCTGGAGATCGGCACCACCGCGGCACATGGGCTATACGGTGGGGCCGCCCCCAGCGCCGGAGCGATTGCGGGCATCGGGCGGGTTGCGGGGCAGGACTGTCTGGTTTTGGCCAATGATGCGACTGTGAAGGGGGGCACCTATTTCCCGCTCACCGTCAAAAAGCATCTCCGCGCGCAGGAGATTGCTGCTGAGAACCGCTTGCCCTGCATCTACCTTGTCGACAGCGGCGGGGCCAATCTGCCGAACCAGGATGAGGTCTTCCCCGACCGCGATCACTTTGGCCGCATCTTCTACAACCAAGCGCGGATGAGTGCTGCAGGCATCCCGCAAATCGCCGTGGTGATGGGCTCTTGCACTGCCGGGGGCGCCTATGTGCCCGCGATGTCGGATGTGACGATCATCGTCAAAGAGCAGGGCACGATCTTTTTGGCGGGCCCGCCGCTCGTGAAAGCCGCGACCGGTGAGGTGGTGAGTGCCGAGGCCTTGGGTGGAGGCGACGTGCACACCCGCCTTTCGGGCGTCGCGGATTATCTGGCAGAGGATGACGCCCATGCGCTCGCCCTTGCCCGGCAGGCGGTGGGCAGCCTGAACCTCTCCAAACCCGACACCGTGCAATGGCAAACGCCAGAGCCGCCAGCCTATGATCCGGCAGAGCTTTTCGGGGTGGTGCCGGCGGACCTGCGCACGCCCTATGACATCCGCGAGGTCATTGCCCGCATCGTCGATGGCTCGCGGTTTGATGAGTTCAAACCCCGCTTCGGGACAACGCTCGTAGCAGGGTTCGCACATATCGAGGGCTGCCCCGTCGGCATTATCGCCAACAACGGTGTGCTGTTTTCCGAGAGCGCGCAGAAGGGCGCGCATTTCGTCGAGCTGTGCTCGCAGCGCAAAATCCCGCTCGTTTTTCTGCAAAATATCACCGGCTTCATGGTTGGCCAAAAGGCGGAGAATGAGGGCATCGCGCGGCATGGGGCCAAAATGGTAACCGCCGTGGCGACCACATCTGTGCCGAAAATCACCATGCTCGTGGGCGGCTCTTTCGGGGCGGGCAATTACGGCATGGCCGGGCGGCCCTATCAGCCGCGGTTTTTGTGGACCTGGCCCAACTCTCGCATCTCCGTCATGGGCGGGGAGCAGGCCGCCGGTGTGCTCGCAACTGTCAAGCGTGACGCGATTGAGCGCGCGGGCGGCACCTGGTCAGCCGAGGAAGAGGCCGCCTTCAAAGCGCCCACCACCACGATGTTTGAGGAGCAATCACATCCCCTTTACGCCTCTGCGCGGCTCTGGGACGATGGCATCATCGACCCGCGCAAAAGCCGCGAGGTGCTGGCGCTCTCGCTGCGCGCCGCCCTCAACGCCCCGATAGAGGAGACGCGCTTCGGCGTGTTCAGAATGTGACCCGACTTATCGCCCTTTTCAGCGCCCTTGTTTTGCTTACTGCCTGCGCCCAACAGCCCGGAGAGCAGACCCGTGAATTCAACTGCGGGGTCAACGGCGTCTCTGCTGGCGACGTGATCTTTGTGTCCTGCCTCGACCGGGGCATGTTCCCGGTGCAGGTGGCGGGCATCAATTCCCCGCAGATCGACTTTGCCAGCTGCGAGGTCGAGGAGTTGATGGGGCGCGCGGCGCGGATTTACGCGACCAGCCTCTTTGAGACGGCCGCACGGGTGCGGATCATCCCTGAGGGCACGCAAAACAATCGCAGGGCCGCGCGGTTCATTCTCGACGGAACAGATTTTGGTGAGCGGATGATCGCGGCGGGTCACGCAGTGCCTTTCACTGGTACACGGGTGGATTGGTGCGAGGTGTGACCAGCGGTGCGGCAGATATCCTCGCGGCAGAGACGCGGGCGCGCCATTGGTGTGATGCCTGGAACGCACGCGATCTTGACGGGGTGATGGCGCATTATGCCGACGAGGTTGAGGTCTGTTCCCCCCTCGTGGCCAAGCGCCTCGGTCGTGCGGATGGGCGGCTCTCGGGCAAGGCCGCGCTGCGCGCCTATTTCGCAACGGGTATGTCGAACCCCGATCTTGCATTCACCTTTGAGGGGGTCCGGCTCGGTGTGAACGCCGCCGTCGTACTCTATAAGCGGGAGAATGGGATGCGTGTCGCCGATACGATTGAGCTAAACGATGAAGGCGAGATTATCCGCATGACCGCATGCTATGCTGGGGGTGCGCCGCGTGTTTGACCGCATCCTCATTGCCAACCGCGGAGAGATCGCCTGCCGTGTCATCGACACCTGCCGCCGCCTCGGCGTGGGCACGGTGGCGGTGTATTCGGATGCAGATGCAAACGCGCGCCATGTCGCGATGGCCGACACCAGCGTGCGCATTGGCCCCGCGCCCTCTGCCGAGAGCTACCTGCGCGGCGACCGGATCATTGAGGCGGCAATTGCCACCGGCGCGCAGGCGATCCATCCGGGCTATGGTTTTCTGTCCGAGAACCCGCAGTTCGTGGAGCAGGTGGAGGCTGCAGGCCTTGCTTTCATCGGGCCGTCTGCGCCTGCGATCCGTGCGATGGGCTTGAAGGATGCTGCGAAAGCCCTGATGGCCGAGGCGGGCGTGCCCATCGTGCCGGGCTATCACGGCAGCGATCAAGCGCCCGCGCACCTCGCGCAAGAGGCCGCAAATGTCGGATACCCTGTCCTTATCAAGGCCCGCGCAGGAGGTGGTGGCAAAGGCATGCGCCTTGTCGAAACGCCCGAAACCTTTGCCGAAAACCTCGCCGCCTGTCAGCGCGAGGCTGCTGCCTCGTTCGGCGATGACGCGGTGCTGATCGAGAAGTTCATTACGTCTCCCCGCCACATCGAGGTGCAAGTGTTCGGCGACGGCACCTCCGCCGTGCATCTTTATGAGCGCGACTGCTCCCTCCAGCGTCGCCACCAAAAAGTCATCGAAGAGGCCCCTGCCCCCGGCATGACGCCCGAAATGCGCGTCGCCATGGGCGCCGCCGCTGTGCGCGCCGCAGAGGCGATTGGCTATGCCGGCGCAGGCACTGTCGAGTTCATCGTCGATGGCTCCGGCCCGCTGCGGCCCGACGGGTTTTGGTTCATGGAGATGAACACGCGCCTGCAAGTCGAGCACCCCATTACCGAGGCTGTCACCGGGATCGACCTCGTCGAGTGGCAACTCCGCGTCGCCGCCGGAGAGCCTCTGCCGCTCGCGCAGGCCGACATCCCCCTCACAGGCCACGCCATGGAAGCACGGCTCTATGCCGAAGACGCCGAGCGCGGCTTCCTCCCTGCCACCGGCACCCTCACCACGCTCGACTTCCCAGCGACCCTTCGCGCTGACACCGGTGTGCGCGCTGGCGACACGATCTCCCCGCACTACGACCCTATGATCGCCAAGCTCATCGCCCATGGCCCGACCCGAGACGCGGCCCGCCTCGCCCTCCTCCGAGGCCTGGAGGAGACGCGCATCGCAGGCTCCACCACCAACCTCTCCTTCCTCGCGGCGCTGCTGCGCGACCCGGATTTCGCCAGCGGCACAGTCGATACCGGCCTCATCGCCCGGCGCGGCGACACGCTCACCCAAATGCCCGAAGCAAGCGAAGACATCATCGCCCTCGCCGGCATCCTCCTGATGGGCCTCGACACCCTCCAACCCCACATGGGCTTCACCCTCTGGGCACCGCTTAAGCAAAGCATCACGCTGGAGCATCGTGGGGAGATCCACACCCTCGCCGTAGAGCCCCTCAGCCCCGGCAAAGCGCGCATCAACGGGCGGGAGATCACCTTCCAAAGCGATGGGAAAACCGCGCAGCTGGGCAGCACCCGCTTCGGCGTCGCCCGCCACGGTGACACAGTCACCGTCTTCCACCGCGCCACCCCTTACACTTTCACCCGGCCCGACCCGCTCGCCATCGGCCAAACCGATGCGACTGACGCCAACCACATCGCCGCCCCCATGCCGGGCCTCGTCAAAGCCGTGATGACCACCGAGGGTGCATCCGTCACCAAAGGCGACCCGCTTGTCATCCTTGAGGCGATGAAGATGGAGCACACCCTCCGCGCGCCCCGTGACGGCACTGTAGGCACCCTCGCCACCGCCGAGGGCACGCAAGTGGCGGATGGGGACATTCTGCTCACTCTTGCAGAGGCCGCAGAATGAGCGCTGAGCCGGTCACCATCTACGAGGTTGGGCCCCGCGATGGTCTGCAGAATGAGGCGCGCCACATCCCCGCCGCCGACAAGATCAAGCTGACAAACCTCCTCTCAGCGACGGGCTTGCAAAAGATCGAGGTTACGAGCTTTGTCTCGCCAAAATGGGTGCCGCAGATGGCCGATGCCTCTGAGGTGATGCAGGGCATCACACGCGCGGCGGGTGTGAGCTACACCGTGCTCACCCCCAACCTGCGCGGGCTAGAGGGCGCGATGGCCACCAAAGCCGATGAAGTCGCAGTCTTCGCCTCCGCCTCCGAAGGGTTCTCTAAGGCCAACATCAACGCCAGCATCGAAGAGAGCCTTGAGCGCCTGCGCCTGGTCATCGCCGCCGCCCAATCCACTCGCTTGCCGGTGCGGGGCTATGTCTCTTGCGTGACCGACTGCCCCTATGACGGCCCCACGCCACCCGAGAACGTCGCGCGGGTGAGTGCAGCTTTGGCAGAGGCTGGGTGCTACGAGATCAGCCTCGGAGACACGATCGGCAAAGCCACGCCCGAAACCATCGACAAAATGCTCTCTGCGGTGCTCGATGTGCTGCCCCCAGACCGCCTCGCCGGCCACTACCATGACACCGGGGGCCGCGCGCTCGATAACATCGAGGCCTCACTCTCCCGGGGCATCCGCACCTTCGACAGCGCCGTCGGAGGGCTCGGCGGCTGCCCCTACGCCCCCGGCGCCTCTGGCAATGTCGCGACAGAGGCTGTGGTGCTGTTGCTCGAACGCCTTGGTCACCCCACCGGCATAGACGCGGCCGCCCTCGCCCGCGCCTCCGACTTCGCCCGACGCCTGCGGGCGCCCGCATGACATTCGTACCAACACACCCGGCCCCGGACTTGATCCGGGGCTGCGCAGACAACCAAACAATCACCCACCGCCCATGATCACCCTCACCACTGACGACCGAGGCATCGCCACCCTCACCCTCAACCGCCCCGACAAGCACAACGCGATGTCGGCCGAGATGATCGATGCCCTGCACAGCGCCGCCGACACGCTGGCCAAAGACAACAGCCGCGCCGTCATCCTCACTGGTGCGGGTGAGAGCTTTTGCGCGGGCGGAGACCTCGACTGGATGCGCACGCAGTTTGAGGCGGACCGCGCAGGCCGCATGGCCGAGGCCCGCCGCCTCGCCGACATGCTCGGCACGCTCAACACGCTGCCCAAACCCCTCATCGGCAAAGTCCAAGGCCAAGCCTTCGGCGGCGGCGTGGGCCTTATGGCGGTTTGCGACGTGTGTATCGTCTCCGACGCCGCTCGCTTTGGCCTCACCGAGACCCGCCTCGGCCTGATCCCGGCAACGATCTCTCCCTACGTTCTGGCCAGGATGGGGGAAGGCAAGGCGCGCCAAGTCTTTATGTCCGCGCGCCGGTTCACCGCAGAAGAGGCCGTGACCCTCAACCTCGCCGCCCGCGCCGTGCCGCCAACCGACCTCGACCGGGCTGTGGAGCGCGAGGTTGCACCCTACCTTGCCGCTGCACCGGGCGCGGTCGCTCGTGCGAAAAAGCTGGCAAGGACGCTTGGCCCTGCGATCACCCCCGAAGTGATCGACGCCACCGTTGAGGCGCTCGCCGACACTTGGGAAAGCGACGAGGCCCAAGAAGGCATCTCCGCCTTCTTCGAGAAGCGAAAGCCGCGGTGGGCTATTTAGAGCGACAACCGCCCCGAACCTGATTTGGGGCCTCGATGGTCTAGGAAAGCAGCTACGGCGCGGAATCAAATCGCGCAGCGACGCCGCGCGCGCCAGAGCAACCGTCAAGTCTGGCGTGCGGTGTGTTGTGCATCACTCTTGAAGGGCCCGGACCTGATCCAAGGCCCCGATGATCCGCCCCTCCAATGACATGCTCACCAAACGTCCTACCCTCCGCTCCATGTCTATTGCGATCATAGGAGCCGGGCTGGCTGGAGTGTCTGCTGCACGCGCCCTTCAGCCTCAAAACCACCCCATCGAGCTCTTCGAGAAATCTGGCGGGTTTGGCGGGCGTTGCGCCACTCGACGGAGCGACTTCGGCCCCTTCAACCACGGTGCCCCGCGGCTGCATAACTTGCCCGAAGACCTCACCGAACACCTCACCAAAGACCAAGACGGCTACCGCCCACCCCAAGGTATCAGCACCCTCGCCCGAGACCTCGCCGCAGACCTCACAGTCCATCTGCGCCACGAGATCGATGCCCTGCACCACACCCCCGAAGGCTGGCAGATCGACCAAGCCACCTACGCAACTCTGATCCTCGCGATCCCCGCACCGCAGGCAGCGCGCCTGCTCAAAAACCACCCCTTCACGACGCGCCTCCAGTCGGTCACCGCCGACGCGCAGCTCACAGCGATGCTGGCCTATGACACGCCGCAGCACGTCACCCCGAACGAGACCATCACCCAGGTCGAACCGATGGACGAAAGCCACACCCGCTGGGTTGTTCATGGCTCGCCGGAGTTCACCGCCACCCACCTCGAAAAAGAAAAAGCCGAAATCGCGCAGCTCCTCGCCAAGGCCGCCTCAGAAACCGCTCCCACCTACGCTGCAGGCCACCGCTGGCGCTATGCCCGCACAGCCACACCCCTAGGAGAGCCCTTCCTCTGGGACCCAACCCTCCGCCTCGGCCTCTGCGGAGACTGGTGCCTCGGCCCAAGCGCCGGCGACGCTGTGAAAAGCGGGCGCGCGCTCGCAGAGCACGTCGCATCCGCTTGACGCCCCCCAGCCCTTGGCGTAGCTAGCGCGCGGTGTGGCTGGGTAGCTCAGCTGGTTAGAGCGCACGACTCATAATCGTGAGGTCGGGAGTTCAAGTCTCCCCCCCGCCACCACCACCCTCTTGAAGCGCGGCATCAGCAGTGATGCACTCAGTCCAACCGGGGAGGATGGAATGCGCCGTATCCTAGCGCTGCTCGTAGGGGCGTTAGCTCTGTTGCCAACAGTCGTGTTCGCACAAGAGGCCACTGATCCGGTCGAGACGGCGACCTCCACCGCGCGCGCCCTCGCAGACTCCACCCTCTCGGCGGCAGAGGCCCTGTTAGAGTGGCTCAGCGGCCTGATTGCCGCGCTCAACACCCTGCCCCAAACCCTCGATGGGCTGCGGGAGGCGGGTGACTTGGCGGTGATCACCGCGATCATCACCGACCTAGCGATCACTGTCATCGCCACCTACAGCGCGTTTCTGCTGCTCCGAATCGCGCGCAACACTCTGCGCAACCGGTTGCGAGTGCGCGCTGAAGGGGCGCCACTGATCCAGCGGGTCGTGATGATCCTCGCGCTCTTGGCTGCCGACATCGCCACAATCGCACTCGCCTGGCTCGCGGGTTACGGCGCAGTGCTGGTGCTTGCGGGCCCCTCCGGCACCATCGCGGTGATCCAGACGCTTTATCTCAACGCCTTCGTCGCGGTGGTGAGCACCCGCGCGCTTGTGCGCACCATCCTTGCCCCCAGCACGCCGGAGTTGCGCTTTACCGGCATGTCAGACGCCGCCGCCCAACGCATCACGCGGTTTATCCGGCTGGAGGCGTTTATCCTTGGATACGGGCTACTGCTGCTCGTGCCGGTGCTGGGCGCGCAAATCTCGCCTCGCGCCGCGGATGCGGTGATGGTGGTGATCAGCCTTGTCGCGATCCTGCTTTCTGTGATCTTCGTCATCCGCGCCCGCAAACCGGTGGCCGCCTGGATCGACACGCAACTCGCCACCCAACCCGGCACACTGCTCAGCTCTATCACGCGGGAGTGGTGGATTCCGGTGTCGCTCTACGGGGTTAGTCTCGCAGGCCGCGTGCTCACCCAATCCGGAGACGCGGTGATCTCTGCCCTGCTCTCAGGCATCCAGGCTCTGCTGATGACGTGGGTCGGGATCCTGCTCGCCGGTGGCCTGACCCGCTACACTGCACAAGGAGTTCGCCTCAGCGACGGCATCCGCAGCCGCCTCCCCCTTCTCGAAAAGCGGCTGAACAGATTTGTTCAACCCGCTCTCACGGCGATCCGGACCGTGGTGCTGCTGGGGATCATCGCCATCGTGCTCGACGCCACCGACCTGACCGACATCGGCGGTTGGATCTTTGGGAGTGGAACGGCACTTCTGGGCAGCGCCGTGTCAGTGCTCATCACACTCGGCATCGGGCTGGGGCTGTGGCTCGTGTTCTCGTCCTGGGTCGAATACCGGCTTAACCCCAATTACGGATCGGTCGCCACCGCGCGGGAGACCACCCTACTCTCCATCCTGCGCAACGCTGCCACGATCGCATTAATCATCATCGTTTTGATGATCGTTCTGTCAGAGCTCGGCATCAACATCGCCCCGCTCATCGCCTCTGCCGGTGTGCTGGGTCTTGCCATCGGGTTTGGCGCGCAAAAGATGGTCGAGGACATCATCACCGGCATTTTCATCCAGTTTGAGAATGCGGTGAACGTCGGCGAGGTCGTCACTCTGGGTGGTGTCACAGGCGTGGTCGAAAAGCTCACTGTGCGCTCTGTGAGCCTGCGCGACGTGAACGGTATCTTCCACGTAATCCCGTTCTCTGCCGTCTCCTCCGTGTCGAACTTCAGCAAAGACTTCGCCTTCCACGTCGAGGATATGGGCATCGCCTATCGCGAGAACGTGGATGAGGCGAAGCAGGCGATGTTCGACGCGTTTGAACTGCTACGCGCGGATGACGAATTCGGCCATTTCATCCTCGAAGACCTGCAATGGTTCGGCGTCAATTCGATGGGGGATAACGCCGTGATCCTGCGTGCCCGCATCAAAACCATCGCTGGCCAGCAGTGGGGCGTGGGCCGGGCCTACAAGTACTACCTGAAAAAGGTCTTCGACGAGCGTGATATTGAGATCCCGTTCCCGCAGCGCACGCTCTGGTTTGGCGTTGGCAAAGACGGCACCGCACCGCCCGCCCCCCTGCCCGTGGCAGCACCAAAGCCCGAGGGCGATCAGTCGGTGTAATGCACCGTCACCCCCGCGGGGGCATCGAGGATCGCCCGAACGGGCGCGTCCGTCACCGGCAGGGCTTGGGCCAACTCCAACGCCGCCCGCTTCTCGGCCCCGGTGATGAGGAGGTGAATGTGGGTCGCCGTTTGCAGCACTGGCGCGGAGAGGGTCAACCGAGGCTCTGGCGCACCCGGCGCGGTGATCGCCATCACCGGATCGGCACCGGACGCAAGTGCAGCCTCCAGCCCATCCGCACCCGGAAAGAGGGACGCTGTGTGCATATCCGCGCCCATCCCGAGCACGACCACATCCACCGGAGCGACCTCTGCGACGGCTTTTGAGAGGCGACGGGCGGCGTCATCTGGAGTTTCATTGTCGAGGGGCGTGAGCGAAAAATAGTACGATCTCGCACTATCATTTTGCAAAAATGCAGTACGGATGAGCTTTGCATTCGATCTGTCATGCATTTCTGCAACACAGCGCTCATCGGTTGGAAGGACTGTCACCCGGTCCCACGCCAGTTTTTCCCGGCTGAGCGCCTCCAGAAACGGCCCCGGTGTGGTGCCTCCGGGCACCGCCAAAACCGCCCGGCCCTTCGCCTCGATCGTATTAGAGAGCGCGATGACAACCGCCCGCGCCAACCGCTCAGCCTGCACCTGCTTATCGGGGTAAATCTCTGGTTTCACGCGGAAATCTCGCGCCAACGGCGGCCATCACGGTGCAAGAGAGCCAGCGCATCATCCGGCCCAGAGCTTCCGGAATCATAGGCTTGCGGGGCTTTGCGTTGCTCTTCCCAACCCAGGATGATCGGATCAGCCCAAGCCCAGGCCGCCTCCACCTCATCGCCGCGCATGAAGAGAGTCTGATCTCCTCGGATCACATCCATCACCAGTCTCTCATACGCTTCAGGTGCTTGCAGGTCACCGTTAAGAGCTTCTGCGAAGGACATGTCGAGCGGCACATCGGTCAACCGCATCCCCCCCTGCCCCGGCTCTTTGATCGTCATCCGCAGGGTGATCCCTTCATCGGGCTGCAACCGGATGATCAGCGCATTCGTCTCAGTCGTGCCCGCGTCGGGAAAGATGGAATGCGGTGGCTCCTTGAAAACAATCGCAATTTCCGAAAGCCGCGCCCTCAGCCGCTTACCGGTGCGCAGGTAAAACGGCGTGCCGTTCCAGCGCCAGTTGGCGACATGCACCTTCATCGCGACATAGCTCTCGGTCAGGCTGTCGGGGTTTTCGGCGTCACTGCGATAATCCTGCGCCGTCTCACTCGCGCGGTACTGCCCGCGCACCGTCTCGTCTAGCTTCACCGGCTCTAGGGCCCTGATAACCTTGAGTTTTTCGTCGCGCACATCGTCGGCATCAAACTTCGCCGGAGGCTCCATCGCGGTCAGGCACAACAGCTGCATCATATGGTTTTGCACCATATCCCGCATCGCGCCCGAGCGGTCATAATAAGCGCCACGCCCGCCCACACCGAGCGCCTCGGCGACAGTGATCTGCACATGATCGACGTGGCGGGCGTTCCAGAGTGGCTCAAACAACGCATTGGCAAAGCGCACCGCCATCAGGTTTTGCACTGTCTCTTTGCCCAGATAGTGGTCGATACGGTAGATCTGGTTCTCGTCAAAACACTCCGCCAACCGCGCGTTCAGCGCTTGGGCAGAAGCGAGGTCGGTGCCGAGGGGTTTTTCGATCACGATCCGGCTGCTCTCGGTCGCGATGCCAGAGGTCGAAAGCCGCCCCGCAATGGGCGCAAACAGGCTCGGCGCGACAGAGAGATAAAACGCACGAATGCGGCCAGGCTTCTGATCCAAAAGGGTTTTCAGGATCTTCCAGCCATCTTCCTCTTGCGCGTCTACGCGGACGTATTCCAGCTGCGCGAGGAAGGCCGCAATTGCCGCTTCATCCTGTTCTTGCGGTGTCAGATGCTCCGCAAGCGCCTCTGCTATCCGCTCGCGATAGGCCTCGACGGTCAGGTCAGTGCGGGCGGCACCGATCACGCGCGCCTCTGCTGGCATTTGCCCGGCGATACGGCGGCGAAACAGCCCTGGCAGGATTTTGCGGCGCGCCAAGTCGCCGGTGCCCCCAAATACCACGAGGTCGAAGGGCGCGACAGGAATTACGCGGGAGACCATGTCTCAACCTTTCAGGAACTGCCTCAAATCATCCATGCGGGGCAGGTCCGCCCCCCGGCGGATTGAGGTTATCGCGGCCGCCGTAGCGCAGGTTTGCAGGGCTTCAGTGAGGCTGGCAACGCTGAAATCAGCAATCGCTGATATTGGATCGCCCTTATTGCTGAGCAAATGCAGCAAACAGGCCATGAAGGTGTCTCCGGCGCCGACGGTATCGACCACGTCGATCTTGGGCGGGGTGGCCTCGGCGTAGTGCCCGGTCGCGGTGTAGCCGCGTACCCGGTCGCCGCCATCCGTAATCACCACAAGCTCCGCTCCGGCCCCGATGGCGCCGGAGGCGAAATCTTCGGTCGAGACGTCCGGGTGTAGGATATCAAGATCCTCTTGGCTGACCTTGAGGACGTTCACATGCGGGAAGAAGGCAGCGATCCGGGTTTTCCAGACGTCGAGATCTGGCTCAACGGTCGCGCGGATGTTCGGATCGAGCGAGATGAAAAGCTCGGTGTTTTGCGCCGTGAGCGATGCAACTGCATCCGCGGTCGGAGAGACGGCGATGGAATACGATCCGAAATGCAGGCCCGTCACCTCTGGCCCCAGAGTTGGCACTTCGGTGGGAGAGATCCCGGTGTCGGCGCACTCAGCGGAGTGAAAGGCGTAGGCGGGCACGCCCTCGGGGTCGAGGCCAACAAGGCTAACTGTGGTGAGGCGATCAGTGGTGAGCGCGTAACGCGTATCAACGCCCTCAAGCTCCAGCACCTTGCGCAGGCGGGTGCCGAGGAGATCGTTCGAAAAGGCAGAGAAGAACCCTGCCTCACCACCCAGCCTGGCCAAACCAATCGCAACATTGAGTGGAGAGCCGCCCGCACGGGCCTCAAATGACAGCGCACTGGGCGAGGCCTCCGCCTCCAAGAAAAAGTCGAAGAGGGCGTCGCCGGAGACGAGGATCATAGCGTGGGCCTTGGTCAGTTATTTGTAAAAGAAGCTATGCCCCGCTTCGTCGAAAAGGTGAAGCTTCTCTGGCTTGGCCGTCAGGCTGAGGGTCGCGCCGCGATCCACATGGGCGATGCCGGGGATTTTGGCGATGGTCTGCGCCTCACCTTCGCGCGCCTTGAAATAGACGACGGTGACTTCGCCCAAGCGCTCAAGAATCTCGACGTGCCCGGTGAAGACGACCGGATCACCCTCTTGCGCGGGCAGCATATCCTCGGGCCGCGCACCAAGTTGCACTGCCGTGCCGGGGCCAGCCGCGCCTGAGGACACAGGCACGGTTGCCTCACCACCGGCGGTCACAGAAACGCCAGTTGCCTCACCGGCCGAGGTGATCGTCGCGGGAAAAAGGTTCATTTTCGGCGAGCCGATGAACTGCGCGACGAAGGTGTTTTCGGGCCGCTCGTAGAGCTGCAAGGGCGTGCCGACCTGCGCGATGGTGTGCGTCTTGTTGTTGAGCACCACGATGCGCGTGGCGAGCGTCATCGCCTCCACCTGATCGTGGGTTACGTAGATCATGGTCGAGTCGGGCATATTCTCTTTGAGCTGCGCGATCTCGATGCGGGTATCGACGCGAAGGGCGGCGTCGAGGTTCGAGAGCGGCTCATCGAAGAGATAGACCTTGGGGTCGCGCACAATCGAGCGGCCAATGGCAACGCGTTGCCGCTGACCACCCGAGAGGGCCTTGGGCAAACGATCAAGATACTGATCCAGCTGCAAAATCCGCGCGGCATTTTGCACGCGCTGATCAATCTCGGCCTTGTCCATCTTCGCGATCTTCAGCGCGAAGCTCATGTTGTCGTAGACGGTCATGTGCGGGTAGAGCGCATAGCTCTGAAACACCATGGCGATGCCGCGCTTGGAGGGCGGCGTCTCGTTCATGCGCTCATCGTCGATGTAGAAGTCACCGCCGGTGATCGTCTCCAGCCCCGCGATCATCCTCAGAAGCGTAGACTTGCCACATCCCGACGGTCCGACAAAGACGATGAGCTCGCCCTTTTTGATGTCGAGGTCGATGTTCTGCAGCACGTCTACGGTGCCGTAGGATTTGCGGACATCCTTGAGCAGCAGCGATGCCATGAGTGTCTCCCCGTCGTTTTGTTATGTGGTTGCGGGTGTGGCGCTGTCGTCAGCGATCCCGAAATAAGCTTGGAAGGCGGGCAGCCTGACCGCGCCTTCGGTGGCCGTTGCGGTGAAAGGTGTCGCGTTGTCTGTGCGCCAGGTGCCTGCGGGCAGGCTGAGGGTCAGTTCCGTGTCAGACAGGTTAAACGCGCAGAAAATCCGCTGCCCGGCATGCTCGCGAATGAACGAGACATGGCCCTCGGCGATATCCACCATCTCGATGCTGCCCTTTTGCAGCGCCGGATGCGCTTTGCGGAGCGCGATAAGCTGCTTGTAGGCAGCGTGCAGCGAGTTTTCCTTGGCGCATTGCGCAGCGACCGAGTTGCTCAAATGCTCCATCGCAACCGGCAGCCAAGGCTTGGCGGTGCTGAACCCGCCATAGGGGCTGTCAGAGGTCCAGGGCATGGGCGTGCGGCAGCCATCGCGTCCTTTGAAGTTGGGCCAGAAGCGTTTGCCGTAGGGGTCTTGCAGGTCTTCGAAGCTGACATAGGCCTCGGTCAGCCCCAGCTCTTCCCCTTGATAGAGGCAAACCGTGCCCTTCAGCGCCATCATCAGCCCGGCGTAGACCTTCTGCGCAGCATCGCTGAGTTGCCAGCGGGAGGCGTGACGCTCCACATCGTGGTTGGAGAACGACCAGCAGGCCCAGCCACCCTCCATAACATTCTCCGCCTCGCCGATCACATCGGCCACGCGCAGGCCGGTGGCGGGCGGAGCGCTCAAGAACTCAAAGCCGTAGCACATGTGCAGGCGCTCTTCGCCCTTGGTGTACTGGCCCTGAATCTCCATCCCGCGCTCGTTGTCGCCCACTTCGCCGACGCTGGTGGTCGCGCCGTATTCATCCAAGAGCAAGCGGAAGCGCTTGAGGAAGTCGAGGTTTTCGGGCCGGGACTTGGAGTAGAGGTGATCCTGGAAATTGTACGGATTCACCGATGGCGCAATGCTCGCGTCGATCTCGTTGGCGCTCAGCGCCGGATTGTCCCGCAGCTCTTGATCGTGGAAGTAGAAGTTCACTGTATCAAGGCGGAAGCCATCGACGCCCCGTTCCAGCCAGAAGCGGGTGACGTCGAGGAGCGCGTCTTGCACCTCCATGTTGTGGAGGTTGAGGTCAGGCTGATCGGCGAGGAAGTTGTGCAGGTAATACTGCATCCGGCCGCCATCCCACTCCCATGCGGAGCCACCAAAGATCGAGAGCCAGTTGTTCGGCGGGGTGCCGTCGGGCTTGGGGTCTGCCCAGACGAACCAGTCGGACTTTGCATTGTCATGGCTGGTCCGGCTCTCCTGAAACCACGGGTGGATCGAGGAGGTATGCGAGAGCACCAGATCGATGATCACTTTGATGCCGAGCTCATGCGCACGGGTCACCAGCGCGTCGAAATCCGCCAGCGTGCCGAACATTGGATCGACATCGCAATAGTCCGAGACGTCATAGCCGAAATCGAGCATCGGGGAGCGGAAGAAGGGCGAGATCCAGATCGCCTCGGCCCCCAGATCAGCGATGTAGGGCAGGCGGTGAATGATGCCCGCCAGATCACCGATGCCGTCATCGTTGCTGTCTTGGAACGAGCGCGGATAAATCTGATAGATCACCGCGCCGCGCCACCAGTCTTTGTCATCAGCGGCTTGGGTGTGAGCGATGGGCTGAGATTGCACGTTCATTGGTGCAGTTCCTTACTTAACAGAGCCGGCCAATAGACCGCGCACGAGGTAGCGTTGCATAGCGAAGAACACGGCCAGCGGGACCGAGATGGAAACGAAAGCGGCGGTGGCCAGGATCTCCCAATTACCGCCGCGGGTGCCGAGGAGCTCCACGATCTGAGCGGTCATCACCGTGGTCTGCCCGGTCGCATCGATCAGGAAGACGCGGGCGACCAGCAGGTCGTTGTACGTCCAGAGGAACTGGAAGATCGCGAAAGACGCGAGCGCCGGAAAGCTCAGCGGCAGGATCACTTTGACAAAGATCTGAAAGTCCGTCGCGCCATCAACCTTTGCGTTCTCGATGATGTCGCGCGGCAGGCCGACCATGTAGTTGCGCAAAAGGTAAATCGCGAGCGGTAGGCCAAACCCGGTGTGGGCGAGCCAAACGCCGAGATAACCTTTGCCGATGCCGATAAACTCGTGGAACCGCAGGAGTGGGATGAGGGCCAGCTGAAGCGGCACCACCAAGAGCGCAACGACGGCGGCAATGAGCAGGGCACGCCCCGGAAATTCCATCCACGCGAGGGCATAGGCCGCAAACGCCGCGATCAGGATCGGGATGATCGTCGCCGGGATCGTCACCGTCAGCGTGTTGAAGAACGCCTTGCCGAGATTGTCCTGGCCAGAGCCGGAGAACAAGATCGTCTCGTAGTTCTCTGTGGTCAGTTCGGGCGGAGTGACGGCCGTCAGGAATATCCGCTGACCCCGGCCCGAAATCTGATCGTCATTGCCGGACCACACATAAGTGCCATCCGGATTGAGAGTGAGCGTTTCACCGTCCCCCAGATCAGCGGTGTCGCCAGGCACATAGATGTCGATCGCGCGGGAGGACGTGCCCCAAACGCTGATGTCGGCCTGAATCCCCTCGTCAAAGACACTGCCGCGCACGACGAAGACGCCGTTCTCCTCCACCCGGTTGTCATCCGGATCGAGCGCGCGGGCGACGAGATTTTGCTCTGACGGGCCCAGCGCGCCCCACCATCCGGTGGAGCTGATCTGGTCGGCCGTGCGGAAGGACGACACGAACAGGCCGAAAGTTGGGAACAGCCAAAGCGCCACAAGGGCCACGACCGAGAGATGCACCGCCCAGGTCAGGGGGGATTTGCCGCCTACGGTTCCAGTGCTCATCAGCGCATCTCCTTCCGGGCGTTGTAGACGTTCCACACGAGGATCGGGGTCACCAGCAGCATGATCACCATCGCCGAGGCCGAGGCGACGCCCCAGTCATTGGCGCGGAACAGCTTGTCGAACATGTAATTCGCCAGGACCTGCGTCTCCCACTGGCCGTTGGTCATCGCGAACACGATGTCAAAGACCTTGAGAACCGTCAGCGTGATCGTCGTCCAGACCACCACGATCGTGGACATGATCTGCGGCACCTTGATCTTGAAGAAAATCTGGAACGGGTTCGCGCCGTCGATCACGGCGGCCTCAATCGTTTCTTCCGGGATGCCGCGCAGGGCTGCCGACAAGATCACCATCGCAAAGCCGGTCTGCACCCAGATCAGCACGACCATGAGGAAAAAGTTGTTAAAGAACGGGATCGTCAGCCATTGCTGCGGTTGGCCGTAGGGTAGTGCGGTCGTCCAAACTCCGAGAGCGGAGTTGAGTGAGATGAAGGCGAGGTAAAGCGCGCCGAGGCCCAACGCGCCTTGCAGCGCGAGCAGCATCGGGCCCGCTGTGCGGCTGCCCTCCCAAATCGGGCGGGCGAGGATGTAGCCGATATAGGCGACGATGCCCGCAAAGCCGAGCAGCACGATGCTGGGCAGAAGTTGCAGGAACAAGACCGAGCCGATACCGCCCTCGAATTGCATCCAAACCGCGTTGAGCACGCCGATTTGGTTCGCGTCCGCCGCACGGGCGTCATAGACCAGTTTGAAGATCACCGAGGCGCCGACAAACGAGATCGCCATCGGCATGAAGATCAGCGACTTGGCGATAGAGCCCCACGAAATGCGGTCGGTGAGTTGGGCGGCGAGCAGGCCAAACGCGGTGGAGGCTGCGGGCACCACGATGAGCCACAGCATGTTGTTGCGCATCGCCTCCCAGAACTTCGCCTCCGACATCATCTGCGCGTAATTGTCGAGACCGACGAACTGCGAGGCACCGCCCGGCAAACGCTCCGAGAGGCTCAGGCGCAGCGTCTCTATGACCGGATAGACAAGGTAGAGACTCAGCGCGATAATCGCGGGTGCCAGAAAGAGCCACGGGCGAACCTGGTTTGCGCGGCTGATGTTGCGGCCCGCGTTGGGGCCTTTGGCTGGGAAAATGACCGTGTCGAGGATGATGTTGGAAAAGTAGAAATATCCAACACAGCCGCCCACACCGAGCGCGATTGTCACCAGTCCTAAGAGTGCAGCATCCATGACGCTCTCCCCAGATCGTCAGATGTTATGGTTATGGGAGGGGCCCGACGGGCGTTGCGCCGGATCCCTCAATCTTGTGGCGGGGGCGCTTACTTCAGCGCTTCCCAAGAGGCCTGGATCTCATCGGCGACGGCTTGTGCGTCTTTACCGCCGGTGAAATCGACCATGCCGGTCCAGAAGGTGCCTGCACCCACACCGCCGGGCATCAGGTCAGAACCATCAAAACGGAACGTGGTCGCGTTGATCAGGATCTCACCCTGCTTGCGCAGCGTGTTGTTGAGGTAGGCATCGAGGTTCACACCAGTGTGCGGCGTCAAGAAGCCGGTCTGCGCCATCATCACCTCATGGGCGATCGGCTGCTGGAAGAACTCCATCAGTGCCATGGTGGCATCCGACGGGTTGGTGATCGCCATCAGCGTGCCACCGCCCAGAACCGGGTTGCCGAGGTCTTTGCTCTCGTAGGCCGGGAAGTAGAAGAAGTCAGCGTCGAGGCCAAACTCTACATCTTCGGGGAAGAAGGCCGGAACGAAAGACGCCTGGCGGTGCATGTAGCACTGCGGCGGCGATGCAAAGAGGCCATCGGGGCTGTCGCGGAAGTCGGTCGAAGCAACCGCACCGGCGCCACCAGCAACCTTGGCGTCGTCGCGTGCGAACCAGCCAAACTCTTCAATCGCCTCAATGACGCGCGGGTCGTTGAACGGCATGTTGTTGCTCGTCCAGTCGTCATAAACGCTGGCAGGCTGGGTGCGGAGCATCAGATCCTCAACCCAGTCGGTTGCGGGCCAGCCGGTCGCGGCACCTGATCCCAGACCGATGCACCACGGCGTCTCACCATCCGCAACGATCTGCTCGGTGAGGGCGCGGAGGTCTTCCATCGTCTCGGGCACGTCGTAGCCCGCATCCTCGAAGTTCTCGGGGTTGTACCAGACGAGCGACTTGACGTTCACGTTGTAGAAGAAACCAAAAAGCTGATCGTTGCCGCTGCCGTCGGCATAGGTGCCAAGGTCAACCCAGGACTGGCCAGCGCCGTAGTTTGCGGCAACCCAATCGTCCATGCCGTCGGGCAACGGCGTCAGCAGCCCGCGGGAGGCCATGTCAGCTGCGAGGCCCGGCTGCGGGAACACGGCGACGTTGGGCGCGGAGCCTGCCTCGGCGTCGATGACGATCTGCTGCTCGAAGCTGTCAGAGCCGGTGTAGATCACCTCTGCGCCGGTCGCGTGCTCGAAATAGGCCAGAGCGGAGCGGAAGAAGTCATCCTCAGGCTGCAACCACGGGCCAGAGACCGTGACGGTCTGACCGGAGAGGTCGGGTGCGCCGGCAGAGTAAGCCTCGTAGCTGGACCAGTTGAAACGGTCATCTTCGCCGGGTGCGAAGATCAGATTTCCGTGCCCACCGGCAAAGGCTGAGGTTGTGCCAAGCGCAATAAGAGCGGCGCTTGCAAGAAGCGTCTTGTTCATCGGTTTCTCCCTATCGGCCGTGCGTGCAGAGCGGCCATATGATCAGTGTGATCTTTGTTTCCTCCCACGCGCCCTTTTTTACCAAAGCGCTTTGAGTGGAGGCACACTGTTGTGTCGTTTCGTCACTGTCAAGAACGGGTTTCATGTTGCAATGCAGCGATTTTAGAAGCGTTTGCCTTTCAAAAAATGCCCGCTCTATAGTCCCGGCGCAGAACGAACAGGCAGGCAATTAAGTGACGCTCAAAGACCTCGCACGCCATTTGGGATTGTCTCCGACAACCGTCAGCCGTGCGTTGAACGGCTACCCAGAGGTTAATGCGCAAACCCGTGCGCGGGTGAAAGATGCAGCGCATGCAATGGGTTACGTCCCGAACATTGGCGCACAGCGGCTTGCGACCGGGCGGGCCAAAACCATCGGCCATGTTGTGAGCCTTGATGACCACGAGATCATCAATCCGTTTTTTGCCGAGTTCGTCGCCGGCGCCGGGGAGGCCTACGCCGCTGCCGGATATGAAATGACGCTCTCTGTTTGCTCGCAACAGACGGAGCTTGATATCTATCGTTCAATGGCAGCGCGGCGCTCTGTGGATGGCGTGATCTTGCACAATGTGCGGCGCGACGATGAGCGGATTCCCCTGCTACAGTCGCTCGGCTTGCCCTTTGTCGTGCATGGGCGCGTGGCGGGTAATGAGCACCCCTACACCTATCTCGACATCTCCAACGATGATGCGTTTGCCACCGCGACGGAGCATCTGATCGCGCTTGGCCACACCCGGATTGCTCTGCTGAACGGCCTCACTGATCTGTCCTTCGCACAACGCCGCGAGGATGGTGTGCACCGCGCCCTGGCGGGCGCCGGTATCGCGCCTGTTGACACGTTGTTCCATTCTGCGGAAATGAGCGACAGCTTTGGCTACCTCAAAACCCAGGAAATGCTGCGCCTGCCACATCCGCCTACCGCGATCCTGACGGCATCGATTCTCACCGCGATGGGGGCCGCGCGGGCGCTTTCGGATGCCGGGTTGCAGATGGGCAAAGATGTCTCTGTACTGACCCACGATGACGTGCTGTCGTACATGTCGAACGGGGTGGAGGGGGCGCCGGTGTTTACCGCGACCGTCTCGTCTATTCGGGCAGCTGGGTCGAAATCGGCACAGATGCTGCTGAAGCTAATCAACACACCCGCGGCCCCGCCAGTGAGCCAAGTCTGGGACACGGAATTGATCATCGGCCCCTCCACCGGGCCGGCCCCGACCTGACACCCAAAATTCGGAGAGCGAGATGACCCTCGACCATGCGCGTTCAGATTTTCCCGATGGCTTTCTGTTCGCCACAGCGACCTCCGCCTATCAGATCGAGGGGTCATCGTTTGGGGGTGCGGGGCGCTCTCACTGGGATGATTTCGCCGCGACCCCCGGAAATGTCGTGCGCGGAGAGAATGGCGCGCTGGCCTGCGATCACTTTCACCGATGGGAGGAGGATCTGGACCTAATCGCAGGTGCCGGGTTTGACGCCTATCGCTTCTCTACCAGTTGGGCGCGGGTGATGCCGGATGGTCGCTCGGTCAACACCGAAGGCCTCGACTTTTACGATCGGCTTGTGGATGGCATGCTTGCGCGCGGAATCAAACCCATGGCGACGCTTTATCACTGGGAACTGCCCTCCGCGCTGGCTGACATCGGCGGTTGGCGCAACCGGGATATTGCGGAGCATTTCGCAGATTTCACGACGCATATCATGGGGCGCATCGGCGATCGTGTGCATATGGCGGCACCGATCAATGAGCCGTGGTGCGTGGCGTGGCTGTCGCATTTCATGGGGCTGCACGCGCCAGGGATCACAGACATTCGCGCTGCCACCCGTGCCATGCACCACGTCATGCTCGCCCATGGCCGCGCCACCCAAGCGATGCGCGCGCTCGGTATGACCGGCCTTGGCGCGGTGATGAACCACGAGTTCGCCGCCCCCGCCGATGACAGCGAAGAAACCGCCCGCCTCACCCGCCTCTATGATGGTATTTACAACCGTTGGTTCCTCGGCGGCATCTTTCGCAAGGCGTATCCGGAGGATGTGCTGGAATACCTTGAGCCGCATATGCCCAACGGTTGGCAGGATGATTTCGAGGTGATCGCAGAGCCGCTCGATTGGGTTGGGATCAACTACTACACCCGCAAGCTCATCGGGCCCGACAATTCTGGCATCTTTCCCTTTCTCGAAGAGCGCGAAGGCCCGCTCGAAAAAACCGCGATGGACTGGGAGATTTACCCGGAGGGTCTCGGACATTTCCTACGCCACACCGCCAGTTACACCGATCTGCCGATTTATGTGACCGAGAATGGGCTCGCCTCGTACGACACTGTGGCCGATGGCGTGGTGCAGGATGAGCAGCGTCTCCACTACCTCAACGCGCATTTGGCGGAAGTGCGCCGCGCCGCGGATGAGGGGATTAACGTGCGCGGCTACACGGTGTGGTCATTGCTCGACAATTACGAGTGGGCGCTCGGCTATGACAAGCGCTTTGGCCTTGTGCATGTGGATTTCGAGAGTTTGGAGCGCACGCCAAAAGCAAGCTGGCATGCGCTCAAATCGGCTTTGTCCGCGTAAAACCCACGAAGCCTACCAGTAGGTCACAGGCCGATGCTTCCGTGTAGCATCGGCCTTTTTGATTATGGTCGGTTAGGACTCAGCGTCCAGAGCCATGGCAAACCCCTGCACATACTCACGCTGAACTCGGAAACTAACGTCCTTGTTGCCGTAGAAAAACACCAACAGACCCTCAGTTTGCCCGGCCTCGAATTGTGCTTCGGTCAGGTCGATCTGTACCGTCGCGCGCGTGGCACAATTGGGATCACATGTTTCATCCGCGCTGATAATACGGAGCGGAATGCGCGGGCCCGTGTCTCCAACACGCCCGTCGCCCAGACCTGCGCTCCCCGTGAGCACCATATCTGCCCCCACGCTGTAATAGAGTGTATCTCCGTCCCGCTCAGCCGTCATGAAATACTCGATCACACCATCCGTGCGGCGAACGAAAATCTTTGGCCCTTCAGCCTCAAAATCACTGGAGAACCAGGCACCGTCGATGTCTGTATCTTCGGCGATATCGTCCGGCTTCATCCGTTCATCTGGGCTACCGCACGCTACGAGCAGCGCAAGAACTGCCAAGGGAAGCAGAAATTTCATGGGGTTCTCCCGTATGTATACAACGTCGCGGAGTAAAACACTGAACGCTTCCTCAAGCTAAACCTTTTTGATCCTCCGCGCCGAAGCGGCCGATTTTCCTATGGCAGGTCCTTGAGCACGTCCCGCAATGTGCCGAAGAGCGTGTCGATATGTTGCTTCTCGATGATCAGCGGCGGTGACAGCGCGATGATATCCCCTGTGGTGCGGATCAGGACGCCCTTATCATAGGCTCGCAAAAACGCCTCAAAGGCACGCGCCGTTGGTTTGCCCTCAATCGGTTCAAGCTCAATGCCCGCAATCAGGCCAAGGTTGCGGCAATCGATGACATGGGGAAGATCCTTGAGGCTGTGAACCGCATCCTCCCAATAGGCGCCAAGGGTGTGCGCCTTCTCAAACAGGTCCTCGTCGGCGTAGGTTTCGAGCGTGGCAAGCGCCGCGGCAGAGGCAATCGGATTGCCCGAGTAAGTGTAGCCGTGGAAGAGCTCAATCGTGTTCTCTGGCCCCTGCATGAACGCGTCGTGAATTTGCGCCGTCGTCAGGACCGCGCCCATCGGGATAACGCCGTTCGTGAGCCCTTTGGCGCAGGTGATCATGTCGGGCATCACGCCGAAACGCTCTGCCGCAAACGCATCTCCGATCCGGCCAAACCCAGTGATCACCTCGTCAAAGATCAGCAGGATGCCGTGCTTTGTGCAGATATCACGCAAGCGCTGCAGGTATCCTTTCGGTGGGATCAGCACGCCGGTGGAACCAGCCATGGGCTCAACAATGCAGGCGGCAATCGTCTCTGGCCCGTGGAGGGCGACAATGCGCTCCAACTCATCAGCAAGGTGGTCGCCCCACTCGGGCTGCCCGCGCGTGAACGCGTTATGTTCGGGGGCGTGGGTGTGCGGCAGATGATCGACGCCGTTCAAAAGGCTGCCAAAAAACTTGCGATTGTTGACGATGCCGCCAACCGAAATGCCGCCGAATCCAACGCCGTGATAGCCGCGCTCTCGGCCAATCAGGCGCGTGCGGGTCCCTTGGCCGATGCTGCGCTGGTAGGCGATGGCAAGCTTGAGCGCGGTATCCACGGCTTCCGACCCGGAATTGACGAAAAACGCGTGCTCAAACGGCTCTGGCGCGATGTCGGTCAGGCGGTTTGCAAGCTCAAACGCCTTTGGATGGCCCATCTGGAACGCGGGCGCGTAATCAAGCTCAGCCGCTTGCTCTTGGATCGCCTCGACAATCTTAGGCCGTTTGTGCCCGGCGTTGCAGCACCACAATCCGGCCGTACCATCGAGCACCTTGCGCCCGTCTGAGGTCGTATAGTGCATACCCTCTGCCGAGACGAACATGCGCGGATTTTTCTTGAACTGCCGGTTCGCCGTAAATGGCATCCAAAACGCGCGAAGGTCATTGGGGTTGGATGGAGCGCGCTGCGACATGGAGACTTCCTCGCCTTTTGACCGTCTGGTAAGAAAACGCTACCACTCGCCACCGTCTCGTCAAGCAAAAGCGCGAAGCACATGAACGATGCCTCCCCGCCCCAAACCCGCATTCAGCGCGAAAAGCGCGAGCTGATTTTGGAGGCGGCGCTGGAGGTGTTTTCGACTTTCGGGTTTCGCGGGGCAACGCTGGATCAGATTGCCCAACAGGCCGGGATCTCAAAACCGAACTTGCTGTATTATTTCCCATCAAAAGAGGCGATCCACACGGAATTGCTGGATCGGTTGATGGACAGTTGGCTGGCCCCGCTCGACCAGCTTGACCCCGCGGGCGAGCCCCGCAAAGAACTGCGCGCCTACATCCTGCGAAAGCTAGAGATGTCGCGAGACTTTCCACGCGAAAGCCGGCTCTTTGCCAATGAGATCATCCATGGTGCACCCCGCTCAACCGATGCGCTAACCGGGCGCGTGAAATCCCTCGTCGATGAAAAGGCGGAGATTTTGAAACACTGGATGGCCGCAGGCAAACTCACCAAGATGGACCCGCATCACCTGATCTTTGCGATTTGGGCCACAACCCAGCATTACGCCGATTTTGACGTTCAGGTGCGCGCTGTTTTGGGCCGCGATGACGAAGGGCGGTTTCACGATGCCGCTGACTTTCTCGAACGATTGTTTTTCAGTGGCCTCGATCCACGAGCATGAGCGTTTTAGTTAGTCGAGCTCACCGAGATGCGCCTCAAGTGCGGTGCGGATGTCAGCGACGCTGAACGGTTTTGCGACAAAACGATCAACGGTCTGATCATCGGCTTCTTCGCGATACGCCTCTGACGTTGCCAGGAAAAACGGTGTGTTGCGCAAGGCCGGGTGAGCCTTAACCTTGCGCGCAAGCTCTACCCCGCTCAAGCCCGGCATGTTGAGATCGGATATCACCGCGTCGAACTTTTGCTCAGCCATCACATCGAGCGCCGCATCGCCTGAGGCTGCAAGAGCCACATCATGCACCCCAAGCCGCGTAAGGCACTGGCGCGCGAGGCCGCGCATGGTTTGCTGATCATCGACAACGAGAATTTTGAGAGATTTGGCACTAGGCATGTGAGGCGCTCTGTCTTGTGGGGCGTGGCGACATCATCGGGGTGCAATCCTTACAAAGGGTGAAGAGCAGCTCAGGAATTTGCCCAAGATCCGCGACGGTTTGCGCAGCGCCACACTCAGCCGCCGCCCGCGGCATGCCATAAACAACGCAACTCTCTTCACTTTGGGCGATTGTGCGGTGGCCAGCTTGGCGCAGCTGCAGCAAACCTTGCGCCCCATCCTTGCCCATGCCCGTCAACAACGCCGCAGCGCAAGTCGCGCTTATTTGCGCGACACTATCAAACAGCACATCTACCGAGGGAACATGGCCGTTAACTGGCGGGGCGTTTGACAGCGATGTGATTAGCCTCCCGGCATTTAATGCTACCCGCAAATGCGCGTCCCCAGGGGCGATGCGGATCATGCCATCGCTTAAAACCTCCCCCGCACGGGCCACAGCGACATCTCGTGTCAGGGAGTGCGCCAACCGTGCCGCAAAACGGGGAACATAACTCTCGGGCATATGCTGGGCGATCACCACGGGGGGTGCATCGCCCCCCAAGCCTTTCAAAACCTCAGACAGCGCAGCGACACCGCCCGTACTCGCACCCAAAGTGATCAGTTTTGGGCGCGTTTTGGGCCCACTTTCGATGCTGGCGCGCGGTGAGCTTGCGCGGGTCACTTTCGCTCGGGCCGCGGCCAGAACAGCACTGCGCAAAGCGCGGCCAAACGCCTCTAACGATAAGTCGCCCCCGGGTTTGGGCAGGGCGTCGACCGCGCCGAGTTCAAGGGCTGAAAGGGCCGTCTCTGTACCGCGGTCCGTCAGGGTTGAGACCATGACGACCGGCATCGGTCGCAAAGTCATGATTTTCTTTAAGAAACTGATGCCGTCCATCCCAGGCATCTCTACATCGAGTGTGATGACGTCAGGGCTGAGTTCGCGGATCACGCGCCGGGCCGTATTGGGGTCAGGTGCCGTTGCGATGACCTCTATGTTGCTTTCTTGCGACAAAACCCGCGCGAGAAGCTGCCGCATGATGTTGCTGTCATCCACAATCACAACGCGGGGCATCGCGAGCCTCCTTTAGAACAGCTCGACACTGGCGCGGGTCTGGCGCGGCAGCGTGCGTTCAAGCGCTTCATCCGCAGCATAGATCTGCCGCTCGAGCCCGGGTGAGGTATGCTGAACATGGGCTTTGCCCGTTGCTGGCACATAGATAACCCGGCGCGCATGGCAGCCGCCCAAATCCTCAGCCACCAAGCGGATGCCCTCATTTCGCAAAAACTCGCGCACAAAGGCGGCGTTGCGATCACCAACGGTGCTCTTGGCGCTTGATCGCATAACGTTACCGCCGCCAAAGACCTTAGCCTCAAGATCAGACCTCAGCGAGCCGGTGCGCAGGATATCATTCATCAACAACTCCATCGCGTGAACGCCGTATCTGGCGTTGGCTTGGCTGCTTGACTGTTTGTCATGCGGCAAGAGGAAGTGATTGAGCCCCCCAACCCTGCCACGCGGATCTCTCAGGCAGGCCGCGACGCAAGAGCCGAGCAACGTCATCACCGCACCCCCCGTACCCGCGAGCACTTTGTGCTCTCCGGGCATAACCGTGTGCAGCGTCATGCCAAGCTTGGGGTCGAAGTAGACCCGGCTGTCCTCTTTCAACGCGGCGGTCATAGTGACTTTCGATAGGTTGTCTGCCCCTCGGCAGAAAGCTGCGGATGCTGTGAGAGCAAGGCCTCTGAGTGACCGAGGTAGAGCACACCTCCGGGGTGAAGCTGCGCGACAAACCGGTCAATGAGCGCGGCCTTCGTCTCAGCATCAAAATAGATCAGCACGTTGCGGCAGAAGATGGCATCAAAGCGCTTTTGCATCGGCCACCGGCCAAGCAAGTTGAGCGGCAAGTAAGCTATACGCCGCAGAATCTCTGCCCTTACCTCGACTGAGCCCTCGTTTGGGCCCCGCCGAAAAGCGCTTTGATCTGCGTTAGCGGCGTCTAACGCTCCTGAGCCATGGTAAACCCCAGTTTTGGCCCGCGAAAGCACTGCAGTATCGATGTCGGTGGCCAGAATTCGCGCTTGAGAGACGTGAGCATTTTGCTTGGCCTGGTCTAGCGTGATCGAGATTGAAACGGGCTCTTCCCCGGTAGAGCACCCGGCAGACCAAATGCGGATGCGGTCACCTCCGGGGGCGTTGGGCAAGAGTGCCGTTTTGAGATGATCGAAATGGTGCCGTTCGCGAAAGAACGACGTCAAATTCGTGGTAATCGCATTGATAAACGCTGTGTTTTCAGTGCTTTCATCAGAGCGCTCTAGCAGCGAGAGATAGGCGCTCACGGTGCGGATGCTCCGCGCTTTTAGCCTCCGCGATAGGCGGGCGCGGACCATTTGCTCTTTGTGCGGCTTTAAGACGATGCCGGTACTGATACGAACGCGCCGTGCAACATTGGCGAAATCAGCTTTTGTCATTTCGATATCATCTGGAAGCAGATCGATTGACATGGTCACGCGGCATTCGCAGGTGTTTCGAACAGGTGATCGAGCCGTAGGATCGCAACCATCCCGTCATCCCCTTGCACGAGGCCACAGAGTGCGTCGGCCTGTGCGGTGGTAACCTGTGCGGGCACGGGCAAAATCGCATCGGGATGGATCGTTACGATGTCAGAAACGGCATCAACCAAGAGGCCGATGGTTTGCCCAGAGATGCTTACGATCAGGATGACATGCGTTTCATCAGGGGGCGTCGGGTTTTCACCAAACCTGACACGAAGGTCGTGCACGGGAATGATCGTACCGCGAAGATTTAAAACCCCTAGCGTGTAGGCTGCCTGGTTTGGCAAGGCAGTCGTTGGCGCCCATTGGGTGATCTCGCGCACGCTGACAATATCAACGCCAAACGCCCTCAGCCCCACGCGAAACGAAACGAACTGGAAGTGAGCGTCATCAGAGGCGGCAGCGGCTTTCACGGTCATCACGCGACCTCCTGCTTTGGGTGAAGAGTGATTTGAGCGGCGGTTCCCAACGCAGTGAGCGCTGGGATATCGATGATCAGTGCAACCGAGCCATCACCGAGTATTGTTGCGCCTGACACGCCTTCAACCTGGCGATAATTTGCTTCAAGGCTTTTGAGAACGACTTGGCGCTGCCCCAACAAATCGTCGACTTGCAGGGCAAACAGCCCGTGGGTGCCGCTATCGAGGATAATTGCCATCCCCGCCGAACCGTCGCGCGCTGGCATGCCAAGGCAGTCAGACAGGTCAAAGAGTGGCAAATACTCGCCTCTGTAGAACAGAATTTTGCGCCCTTCTGGCAGAATCTCGACACTGCAATCATCGATGCGCAATGCCTCAATCACGGCCGAAAGCGGCAAAATGAACCGCGCCGCGTTGCTGACGATGACCATGCCCTCAAGAACTGCGAGCGTGAGTGGCAGCGTTATAATAAACTCAGTACCCTTGCCGGGTTGGTTATTAAGCACACAGCGCCCGCCCAGGGATTGGAGTTTGCGCTTCACAACATCCATCCCAACGCCGCGCCCAGAGACATCTGAAACCGTCTGCGCCGTCGAGAATCCAGGGTGAAAGATCAGCTGATCGACCTCATGCGGTGCGAGCGTTTCACTCTCGCCAACCAGCCCGTTTGCTTGCGCTTTCGCGAGCACCCGGTCACGGTCAATCCCACGGCCATCATCACTGAGTTTAATCAGCACCCGCTCACCGCGATGTTCGGCGCTGAGAGTGATAAGCCCTGTCGCATCTTTCCCAGCCGCGATGCGGTCATCGGGCGGCTCGAGGCCATGATCCATCGCGTTGCGGAGCATATGGGTGAGCGGCTCGGTCAATTCTTCGATCACGGTCGAATCGACCTCTGTGTGCTCACCTGAAAGCTCAAGCCGGGCGGGTTTACCGAGTTTGTCTGAAAGGTCGCGCACGATGCGGGGCAAGCGGCTAAAGACCGATTTCACCGGTTGCGCCCGGATCGCCATCACACCCTCTTGCAATTCGCGGGTCTGGTGAGCCATCGCTTCGATCGCGTGCGACAACGCATCATCGGTTTGGCTGCCCAAATGCTCTAAGCGCTGCGCCAGCGCCGATTGAGTGATTACGATCTCGCCGACCAGATTCACCAACCTATCGATGCGCTGTACCTCTACCCTCAGGGATTTTCGGGCGTTCTGCTCTGTTGGAGCGCGACGTTGTTGCGTGGATACGGGGGGGCTTTGGGGTGCCACTGAGGGGTCTTCGGCGCGTAGCGGGGGTTCTGGCACCGGTTCGGGCAAGATCGCTTCCTTACTCACCCGTTCGAAATCTGCGAACTCTGAATACAGGCTCACCCGGTCCAAAACGGCGGAACGCGGCTCTTGGGTATCAATCTCTATGTCCCAGCTTAGGGGGCAAGACATCAAATCAAGGTCAGAGAGTTTCGGAAGCGTTCCGACGCAGGTCGCTTTCACGGCTCCGAGCGCACCGAGGTCGCGCAGTATTTTCAGTGGATCGTGCCCAGAGGCAAAAATGTCTGGGTGTGGAATGAGGCTTATTTTGCTGTGCTCTGTAAGCTCACTCGTCGTGGCGGGGGCCGGCTCGGTCTGTACCTCTTCCACTGGAGGCGCAGCGGGTGCAGGTTGATCGTGGAATTCTGCCAACTCTGCACTAACGCGCGCAATCAACGGATCGTCGCAGTCCTGGCTCTCGCGGGCAGCATTCACAAGGAGTTCGATCGCGTCGCTTGCGCGCAGCATCACCTGAACCACCGACTCAGTCGGCACGAGCGTGCCCGAGCGGCATAAATCCATCACCGATTCGAACTGGTGGGCGAAGCTTGTGAGGGCTTCAAAGCCAAAAGCCGCCCCGCCGCCTTTGATAGAATGAACCGCTCGAAAAGCTGCGTTTACGGCCTCTTCGGCATCATCTGTATTCTGCCCGGCAAGCAGCGTTTCGAGATGCTCTTGCAGGTCACCCAGCAACTCGTCGCATTCGGCGAAGAACAGGGCGGTATAATCCTCCTCATCGTCCATGCGTCAGGCGAGCCGGTCTACGAGATCAAGGATCTGGTCCGGATCGAAGGGCTTGGCGATCCAGCCCGTGGCGCGCACCTCTCTTGCCCGATCTTTGAGGGTTTGAGCCGTCTCAGTCGTCAACAGGAGCATCGGTAGCGCTGCGCCCTCAGGCGATTGACGCGCGTGCATGATAAAATCGAGCCCGTTCATCACTGGCATGTTGAGGTCGGTAATCACCATGTCGGGCCGGTTTGCGCGTAGCTTTTTAAGGGCCTCTTCACCGTTTTCGGCCTCAACCACCTCATGTCCGGCGCCGCGTAGGCAATTGGCGAGCATGCGGCGTAGCGCATGCGTGTCGTCCACCGCGAGAATGACGCTCATAGCGTGAACTCCAATTTCATAAGCTCGGAAAAAAGCCCCAGATGCGTGAAGGCATCCATGAACGGATCTGATGCGCCGCTGATTTGCAGGGCTGCGATCTGTTGTGCCTTTGCGCTGATCTGTGCTGCCAAGATAACGAGCACCGCAGCGGTGCTCATCTCCTCCACACCAGAGGCGTTCAGCGTGAGGACTGTGTCCGCTGGCTGCGCCAAAATCTCTTGCTGTAGGGCCTGCGCCTCCGAAAATCGGAGGCGTGGGGGCAGGTCAACAGAATGCTCTGACATGGCGCTCTCACAATCAAGTTGGGATGACTATTGCCGCGCTCCGTTGACCAGAGGTAAACGCCAGCACACCACTTGCGGGGAGTTTTACTCAAATGCGATCTATTCTCGGCGCTGCGGTGCTGTGGTTTGGGCTCACGACAGGCGCCAGCCACGCGCACGAACTCTCCCCCGCAATCGCTGATCTTGTGGTTGACCGCGACCGGGCGACGCTGAGCATCACAACCAACCTTGAGGCGATCGTCGCGCGCATCGGTCCCGAGCATGACAGCACCGTCGGCACCCCGGCGGAGGCGCTTTATAATGACTTGCGTGCGCTGCCCGCCGACGCTTTGGCCGCGCGCTACCGCATCGATGGGCCAGAGGTCGCGGGGCTGATCTCGCTCTCGGCAGAGGGTGGGCCCCTTACCCTCACGCCGAGTGCGCCGCGTGTGCCGGAGATCGGGGATACCGCTTTGCCGCGCGAAACCGAGCTGATCTTCGCCCTTGATATAGGCGATGCGCAAACAGCCGTCTTCGCGTGGGATGCCAGCCTCGGGCCGATTGTGCTTCGGGTCACGCGCGCCGATGGCACGGATGGTTTTGCCGGATATCTGGCCGATGGAAACGCCAGCCCGCCGATTGATTTGATCGGAGAGCCGCCCTCAGTCTGGCAGCGGCTTTTCGGGCGCTAAGATCGCGCTAGCTCCGCTCTCAAAGAAGGAGAGCGCGATGAGTGTGCTAGACTATGTGATTTTATACGCAGCCTGTTTGCTGCCGTTCATCGTGGTTGATGCGATTTGGCTTACGTTCGTTACCGCACCTGAGTTTCGTAAGAACATCGGCGAAATCATGCTTGAGGCGCCGCGGTGGTCTGCCGCTGTCGCCTTTTATGCTCTCTTCGGCGTTGGGTTGGTGTTTTTCGCGGCTGCCCCCGGCGTGACGCAGGGGCTGTCTTTGTTTGAGGTCGCGCTGCGCGGGGCGATGCTGGGGTTGATGGCCTATGGCACCTATGAACTCACCAATCTCAGCACTTTGAAGGGCTGGACCTGGCACATGGTGATCCTTGACGCCGGCTGGGGCACGGCGCTTTCGGGTGCGGCTGCCGTCGTCGGAGTGGTGATCGCCACTCGGTTAGGAGTGTCAGTCTAGCGCGCGCAGTTTGGCCCGCGCGCGACATACGCGAGAGCGCACCGCGCTTTCTGTGATGCCGAGTCTCTTTGCCGTGTCGCTGTAACTCGCCCCCCCGACCATAACCTCGACCAGAGCGTTTTGTTGGCTGACCGAGAGCTGCGCCAAGCCTTCATCGAGCGCTACTTCCGGTAAAACTGATTGGGGGGCTGCGGCCTCCTCCCCGCTCAGTTCCGCTGCACCATGTAGGATGTTGATGCGTCGGTATTGGTCGGTGAGTTGGTTGCGCAAAATCTTCCGCAGCCAGGGGGCGAATGCGGTGCTGTCGCGCAAACTCTCCCGTGACATCCAGGCTTTGAGCGCTGTGTCTTGCACCAGATCATCCGCACGCGCGTTGTCGCCGCGCAGCAGGCGGCGGGCAAACTGCGTGAGGGCAGGCAAAGTGTGAGCGAGTTCAGCCTCGAAATGATCGGGCGACATGAGGACCTGAGGATGCGGAAACGCCGCGAATGGTCGGTGGTGGTGCACAGAAGCAACCACCCGCGAGGCGATTCTGCCCCGACCCCGACACTGCCTTTTCTGGGCAGAGAGGCGTATTTCAGTCAGCCCAAGTCTGCGCTCCAACCCCTACAAAAAGGTTAAGCTTAGATCGTGATCGGGTGCGCCTTCGCCAGCTTGTCGAACGCCATCAACTCCTCGATGAGCGCGGGCATCTTCTCAAGAGGGATCATGTTTGGGCCATCGGAGGGGGCATTGTCCGGGTCCTCATGGCATTCGATAAACACCGCGGCCACGCCCAGGCTCACCGCAGCGCGCGCCATCACGGGGGCGAATTCGCGCTGACCCCCAGAGCTGCCGCCCTGCCCGCCCGGTTGTTGCACGGAATGCGTCGCATCCATCACGACCGGGTAGCCGGTTTTGGCCATCTGCGGCAGGCCGCGCATGTCAGCCACCAGCGTATTGTAGCCAAAGCTGGTGCCGCGTTCGCAAAGCATGATGTTCTCGTTGCCGGTGCTGGCAATTTTGGCGGCCACGTTGGGCATGTCCCAGGGTGCGAGGAACTGCCCCTTCTTCACGTTGATTGCGCGGCCGGTTTTGCCCGCTGCGATCAAGAGATCGGTCTGGCGACACAGAAATGCAGGGATCTGAAGCACGTCCATCACCTCGGCGACTTCAGCACATTGCGCCTCTGTATGGACATCGGTCAGCACCGGGCAGCCGAGCTTTTCTTTGACCGCCGCCATCACCTCAAGGCCTTTGCCGATGCCAAGCCCGCGCTTGCCAGACAAAGACGTCCGGTTCGCCTTGTCAAAGCTGCCCTTAAAGATGAACTGCGCGCCGACCTTCGCCGCTGCCTCTTGCACCTGGCTGGCGATCATCAGCGAATGCTCAAGGCTTTCGAGTTGGCAGGGCCCGACAATCAGCGTGAGGGGTTGGTCGTTTGCAATGGACAATTGCCCGACGGAGACGGCACGCGGTGCACTCATCATGAGGCTCCTTTAGTTGAAGTTGCCGTAGCTCATCTGCTCTCGCAGGATCGACACGGTCAGCGATGCGAGCAGGTAGATCGCAAAGAAAATGACAAATGCCAACACCGTGTACTCAAAAGAGCGCGGATAGCTGGGTACCAGCGGCCGCACCGCTTGGACCGCTTCAGCGAGATAGAGCGACTGCGCGGCCGCGTCTTGCTCTGCCAAGGCGCGACCTTGGACAGCGAAAATGCGCGACTCGATGGCGAGCGCAAGATCGGCCTCTGCTGCTTGCAACCGTGCAGAGAGCCGCGCGAGGGATTGTCGATCTTCATCGGTGCGCAGCAGTTGGTTTTTGTATTCCTCGATGCGCTGCTCAAAGAAGGCGATCTCGGTTTCGAGCACGCTCACTTGCGCCTGATTGGGCCGCGCATTCTGAAGGAGTTTGGCAAGTTCGAGACGCTTTTGTTCAAGCTGATTGGTGAGCGCAACGATCTGCCCCTGGACGATGGCGATCTCATCTTCAGCACTCAGAATGCCCAGCTCCTCTTGCAGCAAAAACACCTCTTCTCGCAGGCGGGCGACCTCTGCACTTGCGGCATCTTCGGCGCGCTGGGCGGCCTGCACTGCATCCGCTTGAACGCGGCTGGCCATGTTATCGACCCGCTCTTCGGCGAGTTCGACCAAGCGATGCGACATCGCGAGCGCCATGTCGGGGGTGGCTGCGATGGTCTCAAGCCGAATGATGCCTTCGGTGGTGTCGAAGCTCACCAGAACTCGATCTCGATAGATCGAGTAGGCCGCAGTCTCTGACTCGTCACGCTCAAGCCGCTGGATCGGATCAATCTGCGGCAGGCGAAAATGCTCAAGAATTCCGAGCTCTTCATCAATGATGCGCATCGCCTCGCGAGACACCAAAAACTCCTGAACCGAGATCGACTCGCGCGCCGTGGAAAAAGCGGTGCCAGACAACAACCCACCGCTGACCTGAGACGGATTTGTGCCCCGCTCAATCACGAAAGCAGCCTTGGTGGAGTAAAACGGGCTCGCGTAATTGTAGAAATAGTTGCTCACCAGGAAGGTCGGCAGCGCCACGAAGAACGCAAGGCGCAGCCACAGATATGTCCACCGCAAGCGCCGGCGGCGCACGAGATCGCGTTGAATCTCAGCAACTTCAGCGTCGCGCTCTGCCTCTGTCATCGGCGTGACGGCATTCGCGGGGGCGTTGGTGAGGTTCTTGTTCTTTTGCTTGGCCGGAACAAGCTCACGGTTGTGCGCCATCTTTTGCGCAACACCCTCGGCCAAAAGATCGTCCCCTTCGACCGGGGCACCTTGGTCACTTTCTTTACGGATGTATTCGGTTTGCTGGCGCGCGGCGTTGAGCAGATCGCGGCGCTTGCGGTTGCCCGTTTGGCCTGACTTTACCTTCTCTTCCTCATCGGCCTGCGCCTCGGCCTTTTCCTCTTGGCGTTGCTTTTTCTCAAGCGCTTGGCGGCGGCGCTCTTCGCGCATGCGCAGGCGTTTTTGGCGGGGTGTGAGGTTTTCCTCGTCCATAACGGGCGGATCAGATGCCTCTGTCGCGCTCTCTTCAGCTGCACTCTCAGCCTCTGGCTTTTCGTCGGGCTGGATTTCTTCCGGCGACTTATCGACCATAGTCATACATCTCTTTCGCGGCCTCTGGGCTGTCGAAGAAATGGAGACGCCCGCCCCTTAACACCGCGACATCGCGGCAAAAAACCTCAATCTGCTTTGGCTGGTGAGACACCAAAACAAGCGTGGCATGCTCCAATCGTTGGCGCAAGACATCGCCCGCCTTGCGCACGAATGATGCGTCCGCCGTGGTCGGCATGCCCTCATCCACAAGGAAAATATCAAACTCCAGCGACAGCATCAGCGACATCGAGAGCCGCCCTTTCATCCCCGACGAATAGGTGGAGACGGGCTGGTCAAAATACTCCTCCAGCTCGCACATCCACCGGCAAAACGCCTCCACATAGTCTGGGTCAACACCGTAGAAATGTGCTGCAAAGCGGGCGTTTTCGGCGCCAGAGAGGTTGTCAGAGATCGAGCCCATAAACCCCATCGGGAACGAAATCCGCGAGGTGCGCAGGATGATGCCCTCATCAGGCTTTTCCATCCCGGCCATCATGTTCACGATGGTGGTTTTACCGGTGCCGTTGGGGGCCAAGATCCCAAGCGAGCGGCCCAGGTTCACCCGAAACGAGGCACGATCCAGAATCACCTTGCGGCGTTCGCCCGTCCAAAAGGACTTACTGACGTTCTGAAACTCGATCATGAGTGCCCCGCCGCAGCTCTGCTGCCCCCATTGGCTAGAGGGTAGAAGTTACCACAGTTTTAGCTCGCGGTCACAGATGCCGCAAATCTGCGCGTTATGCGGTGGCTGGCAGCACCTTTTTCTCAGTTTTGAAGACGACGCTGGCGCCATAGGCGAGCAGACACGCAAAGAAGCTCATCAGCGCGCCCATCTTTGCGGCATCCTGCGTTGGGCCCGGATCAAACGCCACACCGGCCACAAACAGCGACACGGTAAAGCCAATCCCGGCGACAGCTCCCAGCACGAACAGGTCCGACGTCTTCATCCCTTCGGGCAGACCGAGCCCCATTGGCCGTGCCGCAATATAGCCCATCAGCCAGATGCCAAACGGCTTTCCCACCAACAGACCTGCCAGCACCAACCAAGTCGCATCCCCTATCGCGGAGAAAGCAATGCCAGCATTCGCAAAGCCAAAGAGCAGCAGAATGACCTCTACGGGCGCTTTGAGCGCATGCTCCATTTCGTTCAGCAGGTCGTGCAGATGCTTCTCCGCGTCCGAGAAAATGCCAAAGGCATGGTCTGCGTGCGGTATCGTCGGGATGATCGGCAGCAGGCCCAGGGCTGGGTGAATACCAGCGCGCATAAACCCATACCAAGACACGCACCCGCCAATGATATAGGGCAAACCGCCCAGCATTTTGCGCACCTTCGTCGAGACAGGGCGCGCCGGATCGTTGCCATCAAGGCGGCGCGGCAACCAGTTGAAGAGGAAATACACGCTCACCGCGGCGGCCAGCGACAAAAGCAGCCAGACCGGAGCAAGCTCCCCAGACGGATAGAAAATCGCGAGGATGATCAGCCCAGCCGCATCGTCCGCAATCGCGAGCAGCAGCAAAAACCCAACCGCTGGGTGCCCAGCGCCAAAGATCAGCCGCCCGACCAGATACGAGAACGCGATGTCAGTGGCCGTCGGAATAGCCCATCCGTTCGCCACATCGCCAAAGGTTTGCGTGCCCAAAAACAGCGCCATCCCGAGATACACGAGGATCGGCCCAAACATCCCGCCAGACGTCGCAATCAGCGGTGTCAGCGCTTTTTTGCCCCGCAGGCTGCCATCTTTGAGAATAACAGCCTCCCACACTTCTTTACCGGCGATGGCGAAAAACAGCGCCATGAGCACGTCATTCACAAGGTAATGGAGTGTCAGCGTCCGGTGAACATGCCCGTGGCCGTCATCGTGGAGGTGACCGATGGGCGCATGATCCCACAAGACGGTCTCGACCAGGTGGTGATAGCTGCCATAGTCAAGATTGGCCCAGACCAGTGCAATGATCGCCCCGCTGATCAACAGGAGGGAGTAATCCGAGATGAAGTTCCAGACACGATACATCCTGTCTCTCCTGTGAATTTCCGGATGGCGGAAAGATTTAACACAAATAGCAAGTAGAAGCCGCAAATTGCAATCGCACACTCCGTCACATCTCCAAGAGCTCGCCCGCCAAATAGAGGCGTGCACACTCTGCGATGAGCGGTTCGCTGCAACGCACACACGTCACCGCCCGCGACCTGTCACGCAACTCTCTGGCACGGCTCAGATTTTGATCTGCGGGCAAGCCCCTGGCGCACGGGTACATGAGACCGGAAAGTTCTTCGACGACCGCTCAGGCGATCGCTTGCGGGAGTGGTTGGGCGTGAACCGCGCAACGTTCTACGACCCGAACCGGTTTGCGATCCTGCCCATGGCGTTTTGCTTTCCGGGATATGATGCGCGCGGCTCAGACCTGCCTCCACCACAGGTTTGCGCAGAGACTTGGCGCAAGAGTGCACTTACGGCGATGCCGCAGATCAAGATTACACTGCTCATCGGCCAATACGCCCAGAAGTGGCATCTCGGCGCAGCTGCCAAGGGTGGCGTCACAAGAACCGTCGCAGCGTGGGAGCAGTTTTTGCCCCACGCGCTCCCCCTGCCTCATCCGTCCTGGCGCAACACCGCGTGGCTGAAAAAGAATCTGTGGTTCGAGCGTGATGTGTTGCCCGTTCTTCGCGAACAGGTCGCGGCCTTGCACAAAGCCAGTGAAACCGCATTTTAAGCGGTATGAACACACCCATCGACACCGCCGTCGCCGAGCGCGGCGCCAACCCCGACAGCGACCAGGCGCAACTGAGCCTGCTGGCCCGTGTGGCCGAGGCTGAGCTCTACCTTGTGCTCGACGAGGATGCCGACGAAGAGCGCGTTAAGCCCACCATCCTGCAGACCTCCGCCGGGGCTCTGGCCCTCGCGTTTGACCGTGAAGAGCGCATGGTCAGCTTCACCGGTGAAGCCACGCATTTCGTCGCCATGTCCGGGCGGCGGATCGCGGAGATGCTGGTGAGCGGAGATACCGGCCTTGCACTAAATGTGGGCACCGAGCATGAGACCGTGCTCGACACCGCAACCCTCGCCTGGATGCTCACGCAGCTTGCTGGCGAGGTCGATGAGGCGGAACAGGTGATTTTTGAGGTCTTCCCGCCGCGCGACTTGCCCGAGGCATTTGTGCTGAGCGTGGACCGCAAGCTCGCGCAGATGGCGGGCCTCGCAGAGGCCGCGCTTTTGGCGAAGGTGCGCTACGCGAGCGGTGTGCAGGGCCACGCACTCGCCATGGTGGGCGCGCAACCAGACGCGCAACCCGCCCTCGCCAACGCTATCGCCGAAGGGTTGCGCCTCTCGGGCCTCGATGCCGCGGCGCTCGATGTGCTGTTCGTGGAGGAAGATAACCCAATCACCGCCGCCTTTGCCCGCAATGGCCTCCGGTTCGACATCCCCGAGCCTGAACCCGTTGAGGTGTTGGAGGTCTCGGCACCGGGGATGGACCCGAACAAGCCCCCCCGACTGGTCTAAACGAAAAAGGGCCGGATGACCCGGCCCTTTTCTTATCGCTTCGCTTGAGCTCAGTCTGCAGGCAAAAGCCTCGGTTTGTCGCCCGACAGCCGCTTGGCATCCGGGTCGCGAATATCGAGGTGCAACTCGCCATCCTTCACCGTCACCCGGACCAAACCGCCTTTGGAGAGTTTGCCAAACAGCAGCTCTTCGGCCAGCGGCTTTTTGATGTACTCCTGAATGACACGAGCCAGAGGCCGCGCACCCATCTTGTCATCATAGCCCTTGTCGCCCAGCCATTCGGCGGCGGGCTTCGTCAGCTCAATCGCGACGTTGCGGTCCATCAGCTGGGTCTCAAGCTGGATCACGAACTTCTCGACCACGCTGTTGATCGTCTCTTTCGCAAGCGGTGCGAAACTGATCACTGCATCAAGGCGGTTGCGGAACTCCGGCGTGAACATCCGCTCAATAGCGGCTTTGTCCTCACCCTCGCGCCGATCCCGGCCAAAGCCGATCGCCTCTTTCGCCTGCTCAGCAGCGCCTGCGTTGGAGGTCATAATCAAGACGACATTGCGGAAATCGACCGAGCGACCATTGTGATCCGTCAGCGTGCCGTGATCCATGACCTGCAACAGGATGTTGAACACATCCGGGTGCGCCTTTTCGATCTCATCGAGCAAGAGCACGCAATGTGGGTGCTGATCCACGCCATCCGTGAGCAGACCGCCCTGGTCAAACCCGACATAGCCCGGAGGGGCGCCAATCAGGCGGCTCACGGCGTGCTTCTCCATGTACTCCGACATGTCAAAGCGCAGCAGCTCCACGCCGAGCGTGTCAGCGAGTTGCTTGGCCACTTCGGTCTTACCCACACCGGTTGGGCCAGCGAACAGGTAGTTCCCGATGGGCTTTTCAGGCTCTCGCAAGCCCGCACGGCTGAGTTTGATCGCCGAAGACAGCGCCTCGATCGCCGAATCCTGCCCGAAGACCACCCGCTTGAGGTTCGCTTCCAGGTCTTTCAGCAGCTCTGCGTCAGACTTGGTGACATTCTTGGGTGGGATGCGCGCAATCTTGGCAACGACCGCCTCGATCTCCTTCGCGGTGATCGTCTTGCGCTTTTTGCTATCGGGCAGCAGCGCTTGTGCGGCCCCCGCCTCATCAATCACGTCAATCGCCTTGTCGGGCAGCTTGCGGTCATTGATGTAGCGCGCGGCCAGATCAACGGCCGTTTTAATCGCGTCGGCGGTGTAGCGGATCTCGTGATGCTTCTCGAAGATCGGCTTGAGGCCTTTGAGGATTTTGATTGCGTCATCAACCGACGGCTCTTTGACGTCGATTTTCTGGAACCGGCGGCTCAGCGCGCGATCTTTCTCGAAGTGCTGGCGAAACTCTTTGTAAGTCGTCGAGCCCATGCAGCGCAGCCCGCCGTTTTGCAGCGCTGGCTTCAACAGGTTGGATGCGTCCATCGCGCCGCCAGAGGTTGCGCCAGCACCAATCACAGTGTGGATCTCGTCGATGAAAAGCACCGCGTCGGGGTGATCCTCGAGCTCCTTCATCACCGCCTTCAGGCGCTCTTCAAAGTCACCGCGATACCGTGTGCCCGCCAGAAGCGCGCCCATGTCGAGCGAATAAATCGTGGCACCGCCGAGCACGGCAGGCGTTTGCCCATCGTTGATCTTGCGCGCGAGACCTTCGGCAATCGCGGTTTTACCAACGCCCGGATCACCCACCAAAAGCGGGTTGTTCTTGCGTCGGCGGCAGAGCACCTGAATGCAGCGCTCAACCTCTTCATCACGGCCAATCAGCGGGTCAACATCACCTTTCTTGGCCTTTTCGTTGAGGTCGATGCAGTACTTTCCGAGCGCGCTTTCATCCTTCGAGGGTTTTGCGCTCTCTTCAGACTGCGCCTCCTCAGAATTGCCCTCTGCCCCGGCGACCTGACGCGGCTCGGAATGCGCCGGGTCTTTGGCGACACCATGAGAGATGTAGTTCACCGCGTCATACCGGGTCATGTCCTGCTCTTGCAGGAAGTAGGCCGCGTGGCTTTCACGCTCCGCAAAGATCGCGACAAGGACATTGGCCCCGGTCACCTCGGTGCGGCCTGATGATTGCACATGGATCGCCGCACGCTGAATCACCCGCTGAAAGCCGGTGGTTGGTGCAGCTTCTGACCCTTCGATGTCAGAGACGAGCGCTTCGAGCTCTTCGTCGAGAAATTTGGTTACGGTTGTGCGCAGACTGTCGAGGTCGACGCGGCACGCTTTCATGACGCGCGCAGCGTCCGGCTCATCAATCAGCGCAAGAAGCAGATGCTCCAACGTGGCGAGCTCATGACGTCGCGCATTCGCAAGGCTGAGCGCGTTGTGGATGGCAGCTTCGAGGGTCGGTGAGAACGACGGCATTCCTCATTCATCCTTTCGGTTCCAGAAAGCCAAATGGGCTTTCGGCGTCACCAGGCTAGGTGCTCAACCCTATCATTTCGGCTAACGGCTGAATTGATCAAGGGCAAAGGCGCAAAAAGGCCGCGTGAGCGGCCCCCTGCTGGTGGAATAGGCACCCGTGCAGCGGATGCGTGCAAATGTGGATGCGCGGGGGGTGTTTCAAGCCCCCTGATCGTTAACCGTCTTGAAACTCGACGAGCAAATCCTTCGCGTCCACCTGGCTGCCTGCGGGCGCATGCACAGCGGCAATTGTCCCGGCACGATCCGCGTGAATAGCCGTCTCCATCTTCATCGCCTCGATGGTCAGGAGCATGTCGCCCTCCACAACCTTTTGGCCTGCAGAGACGGCAACAGAGGCAATCACGCCCGGCATCGGCGCTGCGATATGCGCGGCATTCGCAGGGTCCGCCTTGGGGCGTTTCGCGGTGGCGGCAGCGATCTTGCGATCCGGCACGCGGATGGTGCGCGGCTGGCCATTGAGCTCGTAAAAGACCTTCACCTCGCCATCGTCATTTGGCTCCCCGACGGCGGATAGACGGATGATCAATGTCTTACCCGGTGCCAGATCGACCTCAATCTCGCTGCCGACGTCCATGCCGTAGAAGTAGGTCAGCGTCGGCAGAATGCGGACGGGGCCGTATTCCTCGTGCCGGGCCATATAGTCGGTGAAGACCTTGGGATACATCAGATAGCCGTTAAGGTCCTCGTCATCGATCTCCGCGCCACCCAGCTTGACCGAGACCTCTTTGCGGATCGTCTCCAGATCAACCGGCGGCAACGACTTGCCCGGACGGTCAGTGTTGGGCTTCTCCCCTTTAAGCACCTTTTCCACCAAGGCAGGCGGGAAGCCCCCCGGCGGTTGGCCAAGGTTGCCCTTCATCATGTCGATCACAGAATCGGGGAAGGCCACATCGCGGACCGGATCTTCGACCTGCTCGCGGGTCAGGCCCTGGGTCACCATCATCAGCGCCATGTCACCAACGACCTTAGAAGACGGCGTCACTTTCACGATGTCGCCGAACATCTGGTTTACCTCGGCATAGGCGGCAGCAACTTCGTGCCAGCGCTCCTCAAGGCCAAGCGAGCGGGCCTGCGCCTTGAGGTTGGTAAACTGCCCACCGGGCATTTCGTGGAGATAGACCTCAGAGGCCGGCGATTTGAGACCCGCCTCAAACGGCGCGTAAAGCTCGCGCACCCCCTCCCAATAGTTCGAGATCGTACGAATTTTCTCGATATCGAGGCCGGTGGCCCGCTCAGTCGACTCGAGCGCTTCGACGATTGAGCCAAGGGTCGGCTGCGATGTCCCGCCCGAAAAGGCATCCATCGCGGCGTCAGCGGCGTCCACTCCAGCGGCCGCAGCAGCGAGAACCGTCGCGCCGGAGATGCCGGAGGTGTCGTGGGTGTGGAAATGAACCGGCAGGCCCACCTCTTGCTTCAAGGCCGTGATCAGCTGCGTAGCCGCGGCAGGCTTCAGCAACCCGGCCATGTCCTTGAGGCCGAGCACATGCGCGCCCGCAGCCTCCAGCTCTTTGGCCATCGCAACGTAGTATTTCAGGTCATACTTCGGGCGCGCGGAGTTCAGGATATCGCCGGTGTAGCAAATCGTGCCCTCGCAGATGCGGCCCGTCTCCACCACCGCATCCATCGCGACGCGCATATTCTCAACCCAGTTGAGCGAGTCGAAAACGCGGAACACATCGACCCCGCTCTCAGCCGCCTGTTTGACGAAGGCCTGCACCACGTTGTCGGGGTAGTTCGTGTAGCCCACCCCGTTGGACGCGCGCAGCAGCATTTGCGTGAGCAGGTTGGGCATCTTTTCGCGCAGATCGACAAGGCGCTTCCACGGGCATTCCTGCAAGAAGCGATAGGCCACATCGAACGTCGCCCCGCCCCAGCACTCAACCGAGAAGAGCTCGGGCAAGTGGTGGGCGTAAGCATCCGCCACGTTCAGCATATCGATGGAACGCATCCGCGTCGCAAGCAGCGACTGGTGCCCGTCGCGCATGGTGGTGTCGGTCAACAGCAAGCGTTTTTCGGCGAGCATCCAGTCGGCAACCGCCTTTGCGCCCTTTTCCTCAAGGAGTTGTTTGGAGCCGGACGGCGGCGCGAGCGCAGGCACCTCCGGCGCTTTTGGCGGCTTTGCCTGCGCATGCGGGCGCGGGCGACCCTCGACATCCGGGTGCCCGTTCACGGTGATATCGGCGATGTAGCGCAAAATCTTCGTCGCCCGATCCTGCCGTCTTTCAAAGGCAAAGAGTGCGGGCGTCTCGTCGATGAATTTGGTGTGGTAGGTATAGTCGAGGAATTGCGGGTGCTTGAGCAGGTTCTCAACAAAGGCGATGTTGGTCGCGACACCGCGAATGCGGAACTCGCGCAACGCCCGATCCATCCGCGCAATCGCGGCCTCGGGCGTCGGGGCCCAGGCTGTGACCTTCTCCAGCAGCGAATCGTAGAAGCGCGTGATCACCGCACCCGAATACGCAGTGCCCCCATCAAGGCGGATGCCCATCCCGGTTGCCCCCCGATAGGCGGTGATGCGGCCATAATCGGGGATGAAATTGTTCAAGGGGTCCTCGGTCGTGACCCGGCATTGCAGCGCGTGGCCGTCGAGTTTGACGTCGTATTGGCTCGCAACGCCGGTGGCCTCCACGAGGCTTTTGCCTTCTGCCACCAAAATCTGCGCCCGGACGATATCGATCCCGGTGACCTCTTCGGTCACCGTGTGCTCGACCTGCACACGCGGGTTCACCTCGATGAAGAAGAACTCGCCAGAGTCCATATCCATCAAAAACTCGATGGTGCCTGCGCATTCATAATTCACATGCTCGGCGATCTTTTTGCCCAAGTTACAAATCGTCTCGCGCTGCGCAGGTGAGAGGTACGGCGCGGGCGCGCGCTCCACGACCTTTTGGTTGCGGCGCTGCACAGAGCAATCCCGCTCATAGAGGTGGTAGATGCTGCCGTGCTGGTCGCCGAGGATTTGCACCTCGACGTGGCGGGCGCGCATCACCATGCGCTCAAGATAGCCCTCACCATTGCCAAAGGCCGCCTCAGCCTCGCGCCGACCAGCGAGGACCAAATCCTCCAGCTCATCTGCCTTCATGATCGGACGCATCCCACGCCCGCCGCCACCCCAGGAGGCTTTGAGCATCAGCGGATAGCCCACCTCATCGGCCATCTTGCGCACGTCGTCCATTTCGTCGGGCAGCACCTCTGTCGCGGGCACAACCGGCACACCCGCCGCAATTGCCACACGGCGGGCGGAGGCTTTGTCGCCCAGCGCGCGCATCGTCTCGGCCTTTGGGCCGATGAACGTGATGCCGTTTGCGGTGCAGGCATCCACGAACTCAGGGTTTTCCGACAGCAGGCCATAGCCGGGATGGATCGCATCCGCGCCCGACATCTTGGCCACGCGAATGATCTCTTCGATCGAAAGATACGCCTGAACCGGGCCAAGCCCCTCGCCAATCTTATAGGCCTCATCCGCCTTGAACCGGTGCAGTCCGAGTTTGTCCTCTTCCGCATAAACCGCGACGGTTTTCTTACCCAACTCATTGGCGGCGCGCATTACGCGGATGGCGATCTCGCCGCGATTGGCGACGAGGATCTTGGAAAACTCGGGCATGGGGAGGCTCCGTAGGCTGAGGCGTCACGAACCCGTTACAAAATGCAACTGCTTCCGACAAGCGGCAGAAGCCGGATCACTCCGCTTGAGGCTTTGAAAACAGCCAACCTGCGACGAAACCAGCCAGCAGCGCCCCAACAATCTGAGCGGCGATGAACCCGGCAAGGTCCTCCGGCCGGATGCCGCTGAACGTATCGGTGAGCGAGCGGGCAATCGCGACCGCCGGATTCGCAAAGGACGTGGAGGCGGTGAACCAATACGCGGCGGTAATGTAGAGACCGACCAGCCAAGGCACAGCGGTGCCGCCTGCAGCAATGCCGCCGAAGATGACCAAGACGAGACCGAAGGTCGCCACGACCTCCGCAAACCACTGCGCGGGGCCTGTGCGGATCGTCTCTGACACCTGCAATGCGTCCAACGCGAACATGTAATGCGCGACGATCGTGCCGAGCACGCCGCCGACGATTTGGGCAATGGCGTATTTGGCGGCCAAGGGAGCGTCGATGTCTTTGCGGATGAAAAAGGCGAGGGTGACAGCCGGATTGAAATGCGCGCCAGAGACAGGGCCAAGCACTGTGATCAAAACCACGAGGATCGCCCCGGTGGGCAGCGTATTGCCAAGAAGCGCAAGGGCGACGTCATCTGTGAGGGTCTCAGCCATGATGCCGGAGCCAACGACCGTACACACCAAAAGCCCCGTGCCCAGCGCCTCTGCGACCAGTTTTTGAGCGGTCATCGGGCTACCGCGGACAGGTTTAGGATAGAGTGGATCAGAGGGGTCATTTGTCTTCGCAACATGTCATTCCGAGGGCCCTAACCTTCGCTCTATGACACTTCGGTGACAGTTACCCGCATTACTATCGCATCGGCCCCGGAGCGATAAAACCGCGGGCGACGGGCGACCTCTTTAAATCCGCATTTGGTGTAGAGGCTCTGTGCTGGCGCGTTGTCCACCGCGACCTCCAGAAAAACCTCCGTGATCCCGTGACCAGCAAGATGCTCAAAACTCTGATCCAGCAGCGCTTGTGCTATGCCTTTCCGACGATGAGTGGGATCAACGGCGAGGGTCAGGACCTCCGCCTCGTCGGCAGCGCTGCGTAACAAGATAAAGCCGTTGGGATGCGTCAGGAGGATGACCCCCGGTTGACCGAGCAATTCCTCGAAGTCTTTGGCTGTCCAAGGAGGGGGAGCGTCGGTGAAGCAGAGCCGATGCAGGGCCGCGAGTGCTTCGGGTGACATCAGTCGAGAACCTGCGGCGGGGCCTCGCTGGGGAGTGCTGCGTCCGGTGGGCGAATATACACCGGCGCAGGCGGCAGATGGGTCTCGTTGAGCCTCAATGCCGCGTAGCGCCCCACTTCGACGTGCAATGGCGCAGTTACCGGAGCCTCACCCTCCTCAATCCGCAGCGAGGTGCCATCCCACACATAGCGCCGCCCCGCAGTTGCCGCGCGGATCAGCCCTGGCGCGCCGCCCAGCGCCTCAAAGGCAGGCACACCGATGGCAGGTATCTCTTGCGCAAGAGACACCCCCCGCACACACGATACAGCGATCCTGATGCCAGTGAAGTTCCCCGGCCCCGTGCAGCAGGCCACCGCGGCCAGATCACTCCAGCCGCAACCAGCCTCACCCAAAACGCGCTCAATTGTTGGCAGCAGCACCTCTGCCTGGCCGCGAGTCATCTCTTCAGACGTCTCAGCCAGAACCTTGTCACCAGAAACAACAGCGGCCGCGCAGAACGCGGCCGATGTATCAATGCTCAGAACAATCGGATCAGACGGCAACCGGGCGCACTTCTGTCACTTCTGGGATGTAATGGCGCAGCAGGTTCTCGATCCCCATCTTCAGGGTCATCGTCGAGGATGGGCACCCAGCACATGCACCTTGCATGTGGAGATAGACAACACCCCGGTCAAACCCATGGAAGGTGATGTCACCGCCGTCTTGCGCCACAGCTGGGCGCACACGGGTGTCTAGTAGGGTTTTGATCTGGCCCACCACTTCGGCATCTGGCCCGTCATGCTCTGCGTGATCTACAGCACCAGCATCCCCCTCAATCACGGGCGCGCCGGACTGGTAATGCTCCATGATCGCACCGAGAAGAGCAGGCTTAATGTGCCCCCAATCGACTGCATCGGTCTTGGTCACGGTGATGAAATCGGGGCCAAGGAACACGCCGGCGACGCCCTCGGCCTCAAAGATACGCTTCGCGAGCGGAGATGTTGCCGCTGCCTCAAGTGTCGGAAAATCGGCAGAGCCCGTCTCCATCACGGCCTGACCAGGCAGGAACTTCAGGGTTGCGGGGTTTGGCGTCGCTTCGGTCTGGATGAACATCGGTGTCTCCCTCAATTGGTCTGATCTGGCGAATAGCCTCTTAAAAATCAAGCATTAGTTTTGGAAACATTCTAAACTACGCGCGTGGACTGTGCTTGCCACCACATCACCGCTCATTTACGGGGCACCCCGTAGTCAAACTCGGAGTGTCCGGTGGAAGCCATAATCGCCCTTGCCGCTGCAAACTTGCTTTCACCAAACGTTTTGTTCTTTGCGCTCGGGTTTGCCGCAGCAATGGCGCGCTCGGATCTGTCGATCCCAGAGGCCGTGGCCAAGGGCATGTCGATCTACTTGCTTATGGCCATCGGCTTTAAAGGCGGCGCAGGTGTGGCGGAGAATGGGCTGACGTTCCAGCTAGGATTGGCACTTGTCGCAGGAGCCGCTCTCTCCGCAGCTATTCCATTGATCGCGTTTTTCCTGTTGCGAGCGATCTCCAAACTCTCGGTGACAGATGCAGCAGCCGTCGCAGCGCATTACGGCTCAATCTCCATCGTGACCTTCGTGGCAATGACCTCGATGCTCGACACCGCCGGGGTGGAGTTTGAAGGGTTCATGGTGGCCGTCGCAGCAATCATGGAAGCACCGGCCATTCTGACAGCACTCTTCCTCGTTTCCGGCGCGAAATCCGGCGGCGCGGCGCAATCGCGTGGCAAGATGGACCCCGAGTTGATGCGCGAGGTGATGCTGAACTCCTCCATCGTGCTCCTCATCGGCGCGTTTGCCATTGGCTGGATCACCGGAACCGAAGGGCTAGCAAAAATCGAAGCGTTCATTGTGTCTCCCTTCCAAGGCGTGCTCTGCCTGTTCCTCCTCGACATGGGCTTGATTGCGGGCCGTGGGATGCGCGACAGCCGCAAGTACCTCGCCCCTCCGGTCATCCTGTTCGGCGTGATGATGCCGTTGATCGGCGCGGTGCTGGGTCTGGCGGTTGGAAATTTGATCGGCCTCAGCGTGGGCGGTGTAGCGATCCTGATGACGCTTTGCGCCTCCGCCTCTTATATCGCCGTGCCCGCCGCGATGCGCGTGGCGTTGCCAGAGGCGAACCCATCGATTTATCTGACACTGTCGCTGGGCGTGACATTCCCGTTCAACTTGACGGTCGGTATCTCGCTCTACCTCGCCCTGTCCCAGCTCGTCGGAGGTTGATCCATGCAAACCTATCCCGCCAAACGCATCGAGATTATCATCGAGGCCCCGCTTCTGCATCGCCTGACCCGCGTGTTGGATCAAGCAGACGTGCCCGGCTACACAGTGTTGCCCGTGCGCGCTGGGTCAGGCCGCTCTGGACCATGGACACGCGAAGGGCAGGTTACGAAAGCAGGCGGCATGAACGCCGTTGTGCTGGTCTGCGCCGCTGACCGCGCGAGCGGAATCCTCGATGCAGCCTATGAGGTGGTCGCGCCGCATATCGGTCTGGTCAGCATCACCGATTGCGAAGTCGTCCGCCCGGAGCGCTTTGAATAAAAATGACGGGCGCATGACGGGCTTGGGCCTTGCGCAGCACTGTTTGCACGGGTTTGATGCTCTGAACCGACGAAAGGATCGCGCTCCCTTTGGCTGCTTCCATCCCGCCTGAAACACCGATGCCCTCAGCGCCCGTCGCAGAGCGTAGCATCCCCATCACCGACAATGGAGCGCTGGCAGAGATCTGCGGCCCCGGCGACCTTAACATCGTCAAGATTGAGCAGATCATGGGCGTGATCGTGCTGCGCACGGCAGATGGCCTCTCGATCCATGGAGAAAGCGCTGCAGATGTGGAGGCTGCGGCCGATGTCGTGCACGCGCTTCGCGAGCGTTTGGCTGAGGGAAAGCCAATCGATGCGGGCGACGTGGACGCTGCTTTGCGCATGCGCCCCATGCAAGAGCCAGCCCCAACCGCAGGCCAGATGGAGATGTTTGACGGCGGTCCGCTGGAGTTTCGCACCCGCAAGAAAACCGTCGAGCCCCGCACAGACACGCAAAAAGCCTACGTCAAACAGCTTTTCGAGCACGAAATGGTGTTCGGCATCGGGCCCGCAGGAACAGGCAAGACCTATCTCGCCGTCGCCGCTGCGGTGAACTTCTTCCTTGAGGGGCATGTGGACCGGATCATCCTGACCCGCCCTGCCGTTGAGGCGGGGGAGCGGCTCGGCTTTTTGCCCGGCGACATGAAAGAGAAGGTCGATCCCTACATGCAGCCGCTCTATGACGCGCTGAATGATTTTCTGCCGGGCCGCCAGGTCACCAAAATGATGGAAGAAAAGCGGATCGAGATTGCGCCACTCGCCTTCATGCGCGGGCGCACGCTCTCAAATGCGTTCGTCATCCTCGATGAGGCGCAGAATTCGACGACCATGCAGATGAAGATGTTTCTTACACGTCTGGGCGAGAACGCACGGATGGTCATCACCGGCGACCGCAGCCAGATCGACCTGCCACGCGGTGTGCCGTCAGGCCTCGTGGAGGCAGAGAAGTTTTTAAAGGGGGTAGAGGGCATTGGCTTCACTCGCTTCTCCGCCGTAGACGTCGTCCGCCACCCGCTCGTGGGCCGCATCATCGAAGCCTATGACCGCGGGGCGGCACGGGAGAGGTGACTACCGAAAGGTAAGCGTATGATCGGGTATCACCCGCGGGCCGGTCAGGTTTTGATGTGTAACTTCAAAGACCTTAGCCCGCCAGAAATTTGTAAAGTGCGGCCTGTGATTGTTGTCTCCCCGAGACTGCCTGGTCGAGATAAACTCGTTACTGTTGTACCTGTGAGCACAACAGCGCCGCGGCGGGAGGTGCCGTACTGCGTCCAACTATCCCGCAATTACTCCCCATTATCCGACGACGACCTTACGACATGGGCAAAATGTGATCTACTGATGACCGTGAAGTTCGAAAGACTGAACGGTTTCAAGGTCGGGCGCCGCAAGTACGAGCATCCATCACTTTCTCCTGAGGACCTTGCGGCTGTACGAAAGGGTGTGAAAGCTGGACTGGGATTCATGAATGATTGACATTTAGGGGCCTAATCACGATATTTCGGCTGTCCCCGCTCGTCGGGCCGAAAGACCTAGAAATCTAGGCAGGTTGTCCGGCGTTTGATGACAAGAACAGGACAGCCTAGATAGTGTCACAGCGTCGGATGGCCTCGCATCGCGCGGGGCCATTTCCGTTTTGGAGCAAACGATGACAACAGTCGATGTCGTTATCGAAGACGCGCGGTGGGAGAACCTGCAGCTCACGCCCATCGCCACGCGCGTTGCAGACAGTGTCACGTCTAAACTCAAAGTCCCCGAAGGCTACGAGATCGCGCTTCTCGCCTGCGATGACCTCACCATCACCAAACTGAACGAAGAGTTCCGCGGCAAACCACAACCCACCAACGTGCTCTCGTGGCCGACCCTTGACCTAGCGCCACTCCTTCCCGGAGAGACCCCCGCAAAAGCGCCCGGTGCCTCAGGCTTCGATGATTCCTTGGGCGATGTGGCCCTCGCCTATGAAACCTGCGCACGCGAAGCAGAAGAACAGGGCAAGGCTTTAAAGGACCATGTCACGCATCTGATCCTTCACGGAACGCTTCATTTGTTGGGGTACGATCACGAAACTGACGCAGATGCCGCGTTAATGGAACGCATAGAGACAGAAGTACTTGCCGAACTGGGTATTCCAGACCCATATTCACCCCCAGCGGCCCTCGAAGGCCGCGCTTGAGTTTCAGGAGCCATGGGCGACACAACCGGGTCCTCTAGCGCGGCGCAACGCGCGCAAGAGACAGCAACAACCGAAGACCCCAAGCAGGGTCTTTCCCTCCTCGACAGGATATTCAAACGCGCGTCCAACACTGCGGAAAGAGCCGCAGCGGGGGATAGCAATGCCACGCGCCCCGTGGACGCGGGCGAGCGGGTGATGATCGGAAACCTGCGCGAGATGCACGCGCTGCGGGTTGAGGATATTGCCGTGCCGCGTGCGGATATCCACGCGATCCCATCGGATGCTCCGCTCGATGACATCGTAAAGATGTATCGGGAGACGACGCTCACGCGCCTGCCCGTCTATGGCGACACGCTCGATGAACCCTTGGGCTTTTTGCATCTGAAGGATTTCGCCCTGAACCACGGGTTTGAGGCGCAGGACCAACCCTTTGACATCACCCCGCTGATGCGGCGCGTGCTTTACGTGCCGCCCTCGATGCCCGTCGCCGCGCTGCTGCGGCGGATGCAGGCGAGCCGGATCCATATGGCGCTAGTGATTGATGAATACGGCGGGGTTGATGGGCTGGTGACCATCGAGGACGTGCTCGAACAGGTCGTCGGCGCGATCGAAGATGAGCATGACGAGGCCGAGGTCGCCGCGTGGCGCGAAGAGGCTCCGGGCGTCTATCTCGCAAGCGCGCGGGCTGAGCTTGAGGAGTTTGAGCAGGCGACGAGCACCTCCTTTACGCAAGCGGGTGAGGATGAAGAGATCGAAACGCTTGGTGGCCTTGTCTTCAAACTCGCCGGGCGTGTGCCGGAGCGGGCGGAGGTGATCTGCCATCCGGAAGGCCACGAGTTTGAGGTGATCGAGGCGGATGGGCGGCGGATCAAGCGCATGCGCGTGCGCCTCGCTGGTGCGATTTCGATGCGCCAGGCGGCGGAGTGATCGGGCGCTAGTCTTGTCATTCGGGATGCCCCCCTTCGCCCAGCGCATCGCGGCGCTGCCCAAATGGCAAGGTCGGGGGGCGGCCTTTGTGTGCGGGGTTTTTCTGGCGAGCATTCAAGCGCCGCTCGGGTTTTTTCCGGCGTTCTTCCTTTCCATTCCGGTGCTGTTTTGGCTGATATCCGGCGCAACCGGCTGGCGCCACGCATCCTGGATCGGCTGGTTCGCAGGCGTTGGCTATTTCGGGGCCGGGCTGCACTGGATCGTTGAGCCGTTCTTTGTGGACCCTTTGCGCCACGGCTGGCTGTCCCCTTTCGCGATTTTAGGGATGAGTGGGGGGCTAGCCCTGTTCTGGGCGCTGGCCTTTGCGTCCACACATCTCGTCGCCAAGGGCTTCCTCCTCGCACCCGCCCTCGCCGTCACTCTGACCCTCGCAGAACTCCTGCGCAGCTATGTGCTCACCGGATTTCCGTGGAATTTGCTGGGCTACGGCTGGCTCGACACGCCCGTCGCGCAATTGGCAGCACTCGTTGGGCCGCATGTGCTGGGCTTGGCAACTGTGCTCGTGGGCGGAGTGGTCGCGATGGCGTGGCGCGGATGGCCTGTCTGGATCGCCGCTCTCAGCGTGTTGGCCGGGTGGGGCTATGGCAACATTCTGTTGCAAAGCGATACGGCAGAGCGTGCTGACCCTCTTATCGTCCGCCTTGTTCAGCCAAACGCCCCGCAAACCGAGAAATGGACGGCTGAAGGCATGCGCGCGCAATACCTGCGCGGCCTCCTCGGCACTGCCGCTCCGGGTGAGTACGATGTGGTGATTTGGCCCGAGGTCTCGGTCCCACAGCTCGTGGATGAGCCCGCGCGGCAATACGGCCAGACCCTGTTTCAATGGAGCGACATCAGCACCGCCGCCAATGGCAAACCCGCGCTTGTGGGCGCGCGCCAGCGGCGCGTTGATCCGTCGATTGAGTGGTTCAACACGCTGGCCGTTTTGCAGGACGCTACCGTCACGGACATCTATAAAAAGTACCATCTCGTACCATTTGGAGAGTATATCCCGCTCGCCGAATATCTGCCTGGCCTCGGGATGCAGGGGCTCGCCTCCGCGCTGTCCAATCTTGGCGGCTCTATGTCGGGCGGGGAGGGGCCGTTGACCCTTTCCACGGCAGACCTGCCCCCCTTCCTACCGCTGATCTGCTACGAGGCGATCTTTCCGCACCAGATGCGAGCTGCCGGTGAGCGCCCCGAATGGTTGGTCAACATCACCAATGATGCGTGGTTCGGAGAGTTCGTCGGCCCTTACCAACATCTCGCACAGGCCCGGTTCCGCGCGATTGAGCAGGGTCTGCCGATGGCGCGGGCGGCAAACACCGGCGTCTCCGCGATGATCGGGCCGGATGGGGAGGTGCTGGCTTCAATTCCGCTCGGACAGCATGGCTTTGTGGACGCGGCACTCCCCGCGCCCAAGCCGCCGACCCTTTACAGCCAAACCGGAGACCGACCCGCGATCATCCTGCTCTTGCTGGCCTTTCTGGGATTCGCTGCAGTTCGCGCGATTGATCGACTCACCGGAAAACACGACATCACCTAATGTGATCACATAATTTTCGGGTGTGATCACAAACTATCAGCATTGCGACAATGCGCGCATCTACTGCGGCCATTCGTGGTGGTGTGCAACTTGTATGCAGACGTATTCTCCCTCGCAATTCCACTGGGCGGTATCCGTGCCGCAATTGTCGAGAGAGGACGCGCCGATGAACATCCATGAGTATCAGGCCAAACAACTGCTCAAGGCCTATGGGGCGCCCGTCTCTGATGGCCGTGCCGTACTGAAGGCGGAAGAAGCCAAAACCGCCGCCGGAGAGCTCGATGGCCCGCTCTGGGTTGTAAAGGCGCAAATCCACGCCGGTGGCCGCGGCAAAGGTTCGTTCAAAGAGCCCGAGGCGGGTGAGAAGGGCGGCGTGCGCCTGACGAAATCCGTGCAGGAAGCCGCCGAGGAAGCGCAAAAGATGCTCGGCCGCACGCTGGTGACGCATCAGACCGGCCCGGCGGGCAAGCAGGTCAACCGCATCTATATCGAGGATGGCTCCGGCATTGAGCGTGAGCTCTATCTTTCGCTGCTGGTCGACCGCGCCACCTCGCGCATCTCTTTCGTCTGTTCCACCGAGGGCGGGATGGATATTGAAGAAGTCGCTGCAGAGACGCCTGAGAAAATTCTCAGCTTCTCCGTCGATCCGGCGTCTGGCCTTTCGGGCTTTCATGGCCGCAAGATCGCCTTTGCGCTCGGCCTTGAGGGCGGTCAGGTCAAGCAGTGCGTGAAGCTGATCTCGCAGCTCTACAAGCTCTTCACCGAGAAAGACCTCGAGATGCTCGAGATCAACCCGCTGATCGTGACCGACAGCGGCGATCTGAAATGCCTCGACTGTAAAATGGGTTTTGACGGCAACGCGCTCTACCGCCACGCCGATATCATGGCGCTGCGCGACGAGACGGAAGAAGACCCCAAAGAACTCGCCGCCTCCAAGTTTGATCTCAACTATATCGCGCTTGATGGCGAGATCGGCTGCATGGTGAACGGCGCAGGCCTTGCCATGGCGACGATGGACATCATCAAGCTCTACGGCTCTGAGCCGGCGAACTTCCTCGATGTCGGCGGTGGCGCCACCAAAGAGAAGGTGACCGAGGCGTTCAAGATCATCACCTCCGATCCGAACGTGAAAGGCATTCTCGTCAACATCTTCGGTGGCATCATGCGCTGCGATGTGATCGCCGAGGGTGTTGTTGCGGCTGTGACCGAAGTGGGCCTGCAGGTGCCGCTGGTGGTGCGCCTTGAGGGCACCAACGTTGAGAAGGGCAAGGAGATCATCAACACCTCCGGCCTCAACGTCATCGCCGCCGACAACCTCGCGGATGCAGCAGAGAAAATCGTGCAAGCCGTCAAAGGCTGAATTCGGGACAACTCCGAGCTGAGCGCTCGACCAAGATAACAGGAGGCCCCGATGGCCGTACTCGTTGACAAGACTACCAAAGTGATCTGCCAGGGCTTTACCGGCTCGCAGGGCACGTTCCACTCCGAGCAAGCGATTGCTTATGGCACGCAGATGGTCGGTGGTGTGACCCCCGGCAAAGGCGGGACCGAGCATATCGGTCTGCCCGTCTTCAACACTGTGGGTGCCGCGAAAGAGGCGATAGGCGCCAATGCCTCTGCCATCTATGTGCCGCCACCGTTTGCGGCGGATGCGATCCTTGAGGCAATCGACGCAGAGATCGAGCTGATCGTCTGCATCACCGAAGGGATCCCGGTTCTCGACATGATGAAGGTGAAGCGGGCGCTGGCAGGCTCCAGCTCTCTTCTGATTGGCCCCAACTGCCCCGGCGTGATCACCCCGGATGCCTGCAAGATCGGCATCATGCCCGGTCATATTCACAAGCGTGGCTCCGTTGGTGTCGTTTCTCGCTCGGGTACCCTGACGTATGAGGCCGTGGCGCAAACCACCGCTGCCGGCTTGGGCCAGTCCTCCTGTGTGGGCATTGGTGGCGACCCGATCAAAGGCACCGAGCATATCGACGTGCTGGAGATGTTCCTCGCCGATGACGAGACCGAGAGCATCATCATGATCGGTGAGATCGGTGGCTCCGCTGAGGAAGAAGCGGCACAGTTCATCGCCGATGAGCGCAAGCGCGGTCGCTCCAAGCCCATCGCCGGCTTTATCGCAGGTCGCACGGCCCCTCCGGGCCGCCGCATGGGCCACGCCGGCGCGATCATCGCGGGCGGCAAAGGCGGTGCCGAGGATAAGATCGAGGCCATGCGCTCTGCTGGGTTCGCCATCGCCGAAAGCCCTGCCCATCTGGGTGAGGCGGTTCTCAAAGCGATCGGGTGACACTGGTCTCTCATAAGCATCACTTCGTCCTCCTGAGGACGAAGAAAACCGCCGGAACCTCATTGGAAATGGCGCTTGAGCCCCTCTGCGCGCCAGAGGGGCATGTCGCTCATACCGCGAGTGAGGGATATGCTGGTCCCGAGGGGATCATTGGCGTCAGGCACAGCTCTCGTCGTGATTTTGAGCCCGGGCTATGGGCGCACAGCAATGCACGGTTTGTGAAACGGCTCATCGGTGCCGAGGTGTTTGAGACCTATCTCAAGATCGCACCCGTGCGAAATCCATTCGACAAGGCCGTATCTTGGTTCTTTTACAGCCAGGGCAAAAAGATCGCGCGCCACCAAGGGAAAGACGCCGCCACCGCGTGGCGGAGCAGTCTCTCAAACGCGCAGAAGGTTGAGAATTTTCGCGCCGACCTCGCAGCGCAAGCGGCCAACGACAATCTCAAACCGCGCGCGACCAAAGACTATAAGGTGTGCCATATCAACGGTGCTTGCGTTATCGACCGCTTTTTGCGGCTGGAGGCGCTGCGCGCCGATCTTGATGCCGTGCTGGCCGAGCTTGGCATCACCCCCGCGACCGTTGAGATGGGGCGCGAAAAGATCGACCGCAGGCCCGCCGATGATCTGGCCATTTCCGACTATTACGACACCCCCAGCGCAGACCTGATCCGCCATGCCTATGGCTGGATGTTTGAAGCTGGAGGCTACTCACCCGATCCGCGCGATGCCCATCGCGCCAGCGAAACATTGGTTGCCTAACGCAGCAGGCAGGGATGCTGCCGAGGAGGAAACGACATGACAGAGCACTCGCCAAACGACCAGTTCCACAACTCTTCGTTCCTTCAGGGGCACAATCAGGAGTATGTGGAGCAACTCCACGCCAACTACGCCCGCGACCCCAACTCGGTTGACGAAAGCTGGCAGGAGTTCTTTGCCGCCCTCGGTGAAGAGGCAGAGGCCTCCCGCGCCGCGCAGGGCCCCTCTTGGGCGCGCAACGACTGGCCGCCCGCACCTGGCGGCGACCTGCTGCACGCGCTGGATTACCAGTGGGACGAGCCCACGCCAGAGACTGTTGCCAAAAAGGTGAAGGCGAAGGCGGCGGATGCAGGGGTTGTGGTCAACGAGGCGCAGGTCAAGCAGGCCGTCACCGACTCGATGCGCGCGCTGATGCTCATCCGCGCCTATCGTATCCGGGGCCATCTGGCGGCAAACCTTGACCCGCTGAACCTCAAAGAGCCCGAGGATCACCCCGAGCTTGATCCGAAGTCCTATGGCTTTACCGCGTCAGACTATGACCGCCCGATCTTCCTCGATCAGGTGTTGGGTCTGCAGACCGCGAACCTGCGCCAGATCCTTGAGATCGTGAAACGCACCTACTGTGGCACCTTCGCCCTGCAGTACATGCACATCTCAAACCCGGATGAGGCCGCTTGGCTGAAAGAGCGGATCGAGGGCTACGGCAAAGAGATCGCGTTTACCCGCGAGGGGCGGAAAGCGATCTTGAACAAGCTTGTCGAGGCCGAAGGGTTCGAGAAATTCCTGCACGTCAAATACACCGGCACCAAGCGTTTTGGTCTTGATGGCGGCGAGGCGACGATCCCTGCGATGGAGCAGATCATCAAGCGCGGTGGCGCGCTCGGTGTCAGCGAGATTGTCATCGGCATGCCCCACCGCGGACGCCTCTCGGTGCTCGCCAATGTGATGGGCAAACCCTACCGCGCGATCTTCAACGAGTTTCAGGGCGGCAGCTACAAGCCCGATGAGGTCGAGGGTTCCGGCGACGTGAAGTACCACCTCGGTGCCTCGTCCGACCGTGAGTTTGACGGCAACACGGTGCACCTCTCGCTCACCGCGAACCCCTCCCACCTTGAGGCGGTCAACCCTGTGGTTCTCGGCAAGGCGCGCGCCAAACAAAGCCAGCGCGGCGACGGCCAGCACCATACGGTTCTGCCGGTTCTCCTGCACGGCGATGCGGCCTTTGCGGGGCAAGGTGTTGTCGCGGAGTGCTTTGGTCTTTCGGGTCTCAAAGGGCACAAGACCGGCGGCACGATCCATATCGTCGTCAACAACCAAATCGGCTTTACGACCAGCCCGCACAACTCCCGCTCCAGCCCGTATCCAACGGATATCGCCCTGATGGTAGAGGCGCCGATCTTCCACGTGAATGGTGATGACCCAGAGGCTGTGGTCCACGCGGCGAAGGTGGCGACCGAGTTCCGCCAGAAGTTCCACAAGGACGTGGTGCTCGACATCTTCTGCTACCGCCGGTTCGGGCACAATGAGGGTGACGAGCCGATGTTCACCCAGCCCCAGATGTACAAAACCATCAAGGGCCACAAAACCACGTTGCAGCTCTACACCGAGCGCCTGGTGAAAGACGGCCTCATCCCCGAGGGCGAGATCGAAGACGCAAAAGCTCAGTTCCAAGCCTATCTGAACGAAGAGTTCGAGGCCGGAAAAGAGTTCCGCCCCAACAAAGCGGATTGGCTGGATGGCAAGTGGTCAGGCCTTGATCGCTCGAAAGAGACGTACCAGCGCGGCAAAACCGGCGTGGACCTCGACAAGCTCAAGAAGGTGGGCACTGCGCTCGCCACGTTGCCGGAAAGCGTGAAAGCACACCGGACGATTGAGCGTTTGATGGACGCCAAGATGAAGATGGTCGAGACGGGCGAAAACTTCGACTGGGCCACTGCCGAAGCGCTCGCCTATGGCACGCTTTTGGCTGAGGGGTATCCGGTGCGCTTGTCTGGGCAAGATTGTACGCGGGGTACGTTCTCTCAGCGTCACTCAGGCATCATCGATCAGGAAACCGAAGAGCGTTACTACCCGCTCAACCACATCGAGGCGGGCCAGGCAGCCTATGAGGTCATCGACTCGATGCTCTCTGAATACGCGGTGCTCGGCTACGAGTATGGCTATTCGCTGGCAGAGCCCAACACGCTCGTTTTGTGGGAAGGGCAGTTTGGCGACTTTGCCAACGGTGCGCAGATCATGATCGATCAGTTCATCAGCTCGGGCGAAAGCAAATGGCTCCGGATGTCTGGCCTCGTGTTGCTGCTTCCCCATGGCTACGAGGGCCAGGGGCCAGAGCACTCGTCTGCGCGGCTTGAGCGGTTCTTGCAGCTGTCGGCACAAGACAACTGGATCGTGGCCAACTGCACCACACCGGCGAACTACTTCCACATCCTGCGCCGGCAGATCCACCGCAGCTTCCGCAAGCCGCTGGTGCTGATGACGCCAAAGTCTCTGCTGCGCCATAAGCTTTGCATCTCCACGATGGAGGATATGGGGCCTGACAGCTCGTTCCACCGCGTGCTTTGGGACGACGCCCAGAAAGGCAACTCCGACACCACACTGGTGGCGGACGACAAGATCAAGCGCGTGGTGATGTGCTCAGGCAAGGTCTATTTCGACCTGCTCGCAGAGCGCGATGCCCGCGGCATCGACGATGTTTATCTCCTGCGGTTGGAGCAGTTCTATCCGTTCCCGGCGCAGTCCCTCTCCAAGGAGCTTGGGCGCTTCACCAACGCAGATGTCGTTTGGTGCCAGGAAGAGCCCAAGAACCAGGGCGCCTGGTTCTTTGTGGAGCCCAACATCGAATGGGTCCTCACCCGGATCAAAGCCAAGGTCAGCCGACCAACCTACGCGGGCCGCTCCGCTGCCGCCTCGCCGGCAACGGGCCTCGCCAGCCAACACAAAGTAGAACAGCAAGCGCTCATCGACGCGGCGCTGACCATTGAAGGGAAGAACTGACATGAGCACCGAAGTCAGAGTACCGACGCTTGGCGAAAGCGTGACCGAAGCAACCGTCGCAACCTGGTTCAAAAAGCCCGGTGACACGGTGAACGCAGACGAAATGCTCTGTGAGCTGGAAACGGACAAGGTCACCGTCGAAGTGCCCTCCCCCTCCGCCGGCACGCTTGCAGAGATTGTTGCGAACGAAGGGGACACTGTCGGAGTGGACGCCCTCCTCGCGATGATCTCCGAGGGGGCGAGCGCCGGTGCGCCTGCCGCAGCTGCTCCGGCCGCTGCCGCTCCGGCCCCGGCTGCGAGTGCTGAAAGCGTTGACGTGATGGTCCCGGCCCTGGGTGAGTCTGTCACCGAGGCGACCGTCTCCACCTGGTTCAAGAAGGTCGGCGATGCCGTGGCCGCAGACGAGATGCTCTGTGAGCTGGAGACCGACAAAGTCTCTGTAGAGGTGCCCGCCCCCGCCGCTGGCACGATCACCGAAATCCTCGCCGCTGAGGGTGAGACTGTGAACGCAGGCGGCAAGCTGGCCGTGATGTCTGCGGGCGCAGGTGCAGCGGCGGCGGCCCCGGCAGCTGCCCCGGCCCCAGCAGCAGCCGCCCCGTCTGCGGGTGGCAAGGATGTCGAAAATGCGCCGTCCGCCAATAAGATCATGGCGGAGAAGGGCATCGACCCATCTACCGTCAGGGGCACCGGCAAAGACGGTCGCATCATGAAAGAGGACGCGATGCGCGCCCAACCCGCGCCGAACCCGGCTGCGGTCATCGCCGCAACGCCTGCCCCAGCCACAGCGCCGCGTGCGCCTGTGCCTGCAGATGACGCGGCGCGCGAAGAGCGGGTCAAGATGACCCGCTTGCGCCAGACCATCGCCCGCCGTCTGAAGGACGCGCAAAACACCGCCGCGATGCTGACCACCTACAACGAGGTGGACATGACCGCGACGATGGCGCTGCGCAAAGAGTACAAAGACCAGTTCGAAAAGAAGCACGGCGTGCGCCTCGGCTTCATGTCGTTCTTCACTAAGGCGGTCTGCCACGCGCTCAACGAAGTGCCCGAGGTCAACGCAGAGATCGACGGGACCGACATCGTCTACAAGAACTATGCCCATATCGGGATTGCGACGGGTACGCCGCAAGGCCTTGTGGTGCCGGTGGTGCGCGATGCGCATCAGATGAGCTTTGCCCAGATCGAGGGCAAAATCACTGAGCTTGCAAAGCGCGGCCGCGACGGGAAACTGTCGATGGCAGATATGCAGGGCGGCACGTTCACCATCTCGAACGGTGGTGTCTACGGCTCGTTGATGTCCTCGCCGATCCTGAACCCCCCGCAGTCGGGCATCTTGGGCATGCACAAAATCCAGGAACGCCCGATGGTCGAAAACGGCCAGATCGTCATCCGCCCGATGATGTACCTCGCGCTGAGCTACGACCACCGGATCGTGGACGGAAAGGGTGCTGTGACATTCCTCGTGCGGGTGAAAGAGGCGCTGGAGGATCCACGACGGTTGTTGATGGATTTGTGAGGCTAAAGCGCCGAACGGCACGACCGTTCGGCGCATGCTTTTGATTGCAAGGAGATCAAGTCTTGGAAGCCTTCATCCAGCTAATCCCGCTTCTGACAATTGTGCTGAGTCAAGCTCTCGTCGCAGTTGCCATGGTAAACCGCAAAGGCTTAGGAAGCGGCGCGGTTCTTGCAGCATCAATTCCTCTTATCGGTGGTTTCGTTTTGCTGTGGATAGCCAGCAAAACCGACAAAGCCGTGCTAGAAGAATTGGAAAGATTGCGGAATGCGTTGGAAGACGACAACGCATGACCCCCGAACTCATCGCCCTCGCCCTTGCTGGCCTGCTCCAAGCCGCGCAATTCGCCCTTGTCTCGGTGAAGGCGAACCTTGAGGTCGGCCCCGGCAAAACCGCCTCCCCCCGCGACCGCAACCGCTTGGGTGGCGACCTGCAAGATCAACTTTCGACGAAGACCGCCCGCCTCTACCGCGCGCTCAACAACCATTTCGAAGGGCTGATCCTGTTCACCATGGCCGTGGTCGTGACAGAGCTCTCTGGCCAAAACTCGTACCTCACCATGACCTGCGCCTTCCTCTACCTCGGTGCGCGCGTCCTCTACATCCCCGCCTACTATTACGGCTGGGCCCCGTGGCGCTCTGCCATCTGGTTTGTGGGGTTTCTCGCGACCCTCACCATGCTGATCGCGGCGCTCTAATGACCTTCATCTTGACCCAAATACCTGCGGGGTGAATGGCCCCGGCACGGGGACAGAGGGGGCGGCGAGCCCCCTGCCCCCGCTAACACTAGGAGACCTACAAAATGGCTGACTACGACGTCATCGTGATCGGATCTGGCCCGGGCGGATACGTCTGCGCCATCCGCTGCGCCCAACTGGGCCTGAAAACTGCCTGTGTTGAGGGGCGCGAAACGCTCGGCGGCACCTGCCTCAACGTGGGCTGCATTCCGTCCAAAGCGCTGCTGCACGCCTCTGAGCTCTACCACGAGGCCCACACCAACTTCACCAAGATGGGCATCATGGGCAAAGCGCCCTCGGTCGATCTGAAAAAGATGATGGAGTATAAGTCCGACACGATTGGCCAGAACACCAAGGGCATCGAGTTCCTGTTCAAAAAGAACAAGGTCGACTGGCTGAAGGGTTGGGGCAAGATCACAGCGCCGGGCAAAGTAGATGTCTCGGGCGAGGTCCACAACGCCAAGAACATCGTGATCGCCACGGGCTCTGACGTGGCGCCGCTGAATGGGGTTGAGGTGGATGAAAAGGTGGTCGTCACCTCCACTGGCGCGCTTGAGCTGACCTCGGTGCCAAAGAAAATGGTCGTCATCGGCGCGGGTGTGATCGGGCTCGAGATGGGGTCGGTCTATGCCCGCCTTGGCTCTGAGGTGACCGTGATTGAGTTCCTCGACCGTATTCTGCCAGGCATGGACGCGGAGGTTGCCAAGACCTTCCAACGCACGCTGACCAAGCAGGGCCTGAAGTTTGTGATGGGTGCTGCCGTGTCGTCTGCGGTGACGAAGGGCAAGAAAGCGAAGCTCTCTTACACGCTCCGCAAAGACAGCTCACAGCATGAGATGGACGCGGATGTCGTGCTCCTCGCCACCGGTCGTCGCCCCTACACCGAAGGGTTGGGCCTTGCCGAAGCGGGCGTTGAGATGACCGACCGCGGCATGGTCAAGACCGACGATCACTGGAAAACCAACGTCCCCGGCATCTACGCCATCGGCGACGTGATCGCGGGCCCGATGCTGGCGCATAAGGCCGAGGATGAGGGCATGGCCGTCGCCGAAACCATCGCCGGGCAGCATGGCCACGTAAATTACAACGTGATCCCCGGTGTCGTGTATACGCACCCTGAGGTCGCTCAAGTCGGCAAAACCGAGGAAGAGCTCAAGGAAGAGGGCCGCGCTTACAAGGTCGGCAAATTCTCGTTCATGGGCAACGGGCGGGCGAAGGCGAACTTTGCCGGCGACGGCTTTGTAAAGCTGCTCGCAGATAAAGAGACGGACCGCATCCTTGGCTGCCATGTCATCGGCCCGATGGCGGGCGATCTGATCCACGAGGTTTGCGTCGCGATGGAATTCGGCGCGGCTGCCGAAGATCTCGCCCGCACCTGCCACGCGCATCCGACCTTCTCTGAGGCAATGCGCGAGGCGGCCCTCGCCTGCGGAGATGGCGCAATCCACGCGTAAACACTTCCCAAATACCCAGAGCGCCCCGTCAGATTTGGCGGGGCGTTTTGTTTGGGGTTTTGCCGCATCCATGACAGCGATATAGCGGCGCTGAACCAAACGGAGACACCCATGGCAGGCCACGCCGCTGGATACCCTATGCAATCACGCGCGAGCGGGCCGCTGCGGGGAACTGCTGTGGTACCGGGCGACAAGTCGGTGTCTCATCGCTCGCTCATTCTGAGTGCCCTGGCGGTCGGGGAGAGCACGATTTCGGGTCTGCTCGAGGGCCAAGACGTGCTCGACACCGCCAAGGCAATGGCGGCGCTCGGTGCGGATGTTGATCGCGATGAGTGCGGAACTTGGCATGTGCATGGTGTTGGCGTTGGGGGCCTGCAAGAGCCCGAGGATGTGATCGACTGCGGCAACTCGGGCACGGGTGTGCGGCTTTTGATGGGTCTGACGGCGACGCATCCGATCTCGGTCACCTACACGGGCGATGCCAGTCTGCGCAGCCGCCCTATGCAGCGTATCACTGACCCCGTCTCTCAGTTTGGCGCGCAGGCGTTTGGGCGACGCGGCGGGCGCTTGCCGCTCACGCTGGTAGGTGCCGCAAACCCGGTGCCAGTGCACTACACGGTGCCGATGCCCTCTGCACAGGTGAAGTCCGCCGTGTTGCTTGCCGGCCTCAACACGCCCGGTGAGACGGTGGTGATCGAGAAAGAGGCGACGCGCGATCACTCAGAGCGGATGCTCGCCGGGTTCGGCGCACAGATCACCACCGAAGAGAGCGACGAGGGGCGGGTGATCACGCTGATGGGTCAGCCTGAGTTGCAACCGCAGCAGATCGATGTGCCGCGCGACCCGAGCTCAGCGGCCTTTCCGGTCTGCGCAGCGCTGATGGTCGATGGGTCCGATGTTTTGGTGCCCAACATCGGCCTCAACCCAACGCGCGCGGGCCTTTACACGACACTGCAAGAGATGGGCGCAGACCTGACCTTTGAGAACATGCGCGAAGAGGGCGGCGAGCCTGTCGCGGACCTTCGCGCGAGGTTCAGCGCTCTCAAAGGCATCGAAGTGCCGCCAGAGCGCGCGGCGAGCATGATTGACGAGTATCCTATCCTCGCAGCCCTCGCGGCAACGGCTGAGGGCACGACCGTCATGCGTGGCGTCAAAGAACTGCGCGTGAAAGAGTCCGATCGGATCGCCGCGATGGCGCGCGGGTTGGAGGCGCAGGGCGTGCAGATCGAAGAAGACGAAGACACGCTTATCGTCCACGGGCGCGGTGCGGATGGGGTGATGGGGGGCGGAACGGTCGAAACGCACCTCGACCACCGCATTGCAATGAGCTTTTTGTGCCTAGGCTTGGCCAGCCAAAAGCCTGTCGCGATTGATGACGCCGGTGGGATTGGCACGAGTTTTCCGGATTTTGGAGGCCTGATGACCTCCCTCGGAGGGAAGATCGAGGCCAAAAACCGGTGATCAACCGGGTCGCATATCTGAGTCTCGTGGCCCTCACGGTCGCCACCTACCTCGCGATGCTGACCTGGACGCTGCCCGGAATTCTGGCAGAAGCTGGAGGGTTGATCCCGCTGGAGCTTCGGCTCTCAGGCTACACGTATTTCGATGCGGTCGCGTTTTTGAACGAGCTTTCTCCGGCGGGGTTGGCACTCTACCGCGGGCCACACGCCTATCTGCTCGCGTTCTTCCCTGCACTTTTGGCCTTGAGCATGGCGCTGCCGGTCAACGGGCTATTGCACGGACGTTTGATCGGGTTTCGCTTGATCGGTGTGCTGATCCCGATGTTTGCCGCCGTGAACAATTACACCGAAAACATCCTGATGGCGCGAATGCTCTCCCTCGGGGCGGAGAGGATCACGCCGGAGTTGGTGGAGCTCACAAGCCGCGCCACCGTCATGAAAGCGAGCTTTTTCTCGATCAGCGCAATCCTCACGGCTGCACTGATCATCGCCCGCTGGTGGGACATTCGACGGGGCGCCACGGAATGACACATTCTGGCAGCTGCATTTGCGGGCAGATCACGTTTGAGGTTGAGGGGCCTTTGGGCAAGGCCGTGGGCTGTCATTGCGCGCAATGCCGCAAAGGGTCTGGCCACTATGTGGTCGCAACCGCCGCGCCGGTTGATGCGATCAGCATTTCGGGCACTGTCGCGTGGTACGCCTATAAACCCGGCACAGAGCGCGGGTTTTGCGGCACCTGTGGCGCGCAGCTGTTTTGGCGCAAACGCGGAGAGCCTTCGATGTCGATCATGATGGGCGCGTTTGATAGGGAGACGGACCTCACCCTCGCCGGGCACATTTATGTCGGCGAAAAGCCCGGATACTACGACCTTGACGAAACCCTCCCGGCCTCGGCCGGGGACAGCGAGACACTGACCAACCGCTGATGCAGTTCACCGTAGCGATAGATGGGCCTGCGGCCTCTGGCAAAGGCACCATATCGCGGGCCTTGGCGGAGCGGTTTGGGTTTGCGCATCTCGATACGGGGCGGCTCTATCGTGCGACTGGGGTCGCAGCACTTGCGCTGGGGGAGTTGACAGCGGTCAACGCCGAAACCGCAGCGCGGACACTGACTGAAAGCAGCCTCGCGCATCCAGACTTGCGCTCACCAGAGGCGGGGGAGGCGGCGAGTGTGGTCGCCGCGATCCCGGCTGTGCGCCTAGCCCTCAAAGACTGGCAGCGGGGGTTTGCGCGGCGGGAGGGCGGCGCTGTGCTCGATGGCAGAGATATCGGGACGGTCATTTGCCCCGATGCGGAGGTGAAGCTCTACGTCATCGCCTCCGCCGAAACGCGCGCGAAGCGGCGCTTGGCGGAGTTTCAGGCCGCCGCGCCTGACATCACCTTCGCCGAGGTTCTCGATCAAATCGAAGAGCGGGACGCGCGCGATGCAGGCCGCAAAGACGCGCCCATGCAGGCAGCGGCAGACGCGCACTTGCTAGATACGACTGATATGACTATAGACCGCGCCGTCGCAGAGGCGGTGCGCCTTGTGCAGAATCGGCTGGATCGGGAAAGCTCCTGATCGCAGCCCTTTTGTGCATTCACCACCCCGGCGACCAGTTTCGTTAAAGACCGGCGGACCCAACCGCCCGGCCCGCAAAAACACATCGAAAGGAAAGCCCATTGGCTGCAAACGCATCAATGGACGAGTTTGAAGCACTGCTGAATGACAGCTTTGAGCTCGTTACCCCCGAAGAAGGTTCGGTTGTAAAAGGCACTGTTCTGGCAATTGAGGCCGGCAATGCCGTCATCGACATCGGCTATAAAATGGAAGGCCGTGTCGATCTGAAGGAATTCTCCAAGCCCGGCCAAGACGCCGAGATCGACGTTGGCGATACCGTCGAGGTCTATCTTGAGCGCGTCGAGAACGCCCGCGGTGAAGCGGTCATCTCTCGCGAGAAGGCCCGCCGTGAAGAGGCTTGGGACCGGCTTGAGAAAGCCTATGAGAAAGAGGAGCGCGTCGAGGGCGCTATCTTTAACCGCGTCAAAGGTGGCTTCACGGTCGATCTTGGCGGCGCCGTTGCGTTCTTGCCCGGCTCGCAGGTTGATGTGCGCCCCGTGCGCGACGCTGGCCCTCTAATGGGTCTGCCCCAGCCCTTCCAGATTTTGAAGATGGACCGCCGCCGCGGCAACATCGTCGTCTCCCGCCGTGCAGTGCTCGAAGAGAGCCGTGCCGAGCAGCGCGCCGAAATCGTCGGCAAGCTCAAGGAAGGCGATGCGGTTGAAGGTGTGGTCAAGAACATCACCGAATACGGTGCGTTCGTGGATCTGGGTGGCGTTGATGGCCTCCTCCACGTCACCGACATGGCCTGGCGCCGGGTCAACCACCCGTCTGAGATCCTTAACATTGGCGAGACGGTCAACGTTCAGGTCATCAAGATCAACAAAGACACCCAGCGCATCTCGCTCGGCATGAAGCAGCTTCAGGCTGATCCGTGGGATGATGTTGCGGCGAAGTTCCCGATCGGCTCTCGCTGGACGGGTCGTGTCACCAACATCACCGACTACGGCGCCTTTGTGGAGCTGGAGCCGGGTGTTGAGGGCCTCGTGCACGTCTCTGAGATGTCTTGGACCAAAAAGAACGTCCATCCGGGCAAGATCGTCTCCACCTCTCAGGAAGTGGACGTGATGGTGCTTGAGATCGACAGCTCGAAGCGTCGTGTTTCGCTCGGTCTCAAGCAGACCCAGGGCAACCCGTGGGAAAACTTCGCGGCCAACTACCCGCAGGGCGCCACGGTCGAGGGCGAGGTCAAGAACATCACAGAATTCGGTTTGTTCGTTGGCCTCGAAGGCGACATCGACGGGATGGTTCACCTCTCCGACATCGACTGGAACCGCTCCGGCGAGGATGCGATCCAAGACTTCCGCAAGGGCGACGTCGTCACCGCGAAAGTGCTTGAGGTCGACACCGAGCGCGAGCGCATCTCCCTCTCGATCAAAGAGATGGATGGCGATCCGTTTGCCGAGGCCACCTCTGGCGTGAAGCGCGGCGATGTGGTGACCGTTGAGGTGACCGCAATCGAAGATGGCGGTGTTGAAGTGGAGTATGACGGCGCGAAGTCGTTCATCCGCCGCTCTGACCTCAGCCGTGACCGTGCCGAGCAGCGCCCTGAGCGGTTCTCTGTGGGTGATAAGGTCGACGTGCGCGTCACCAACATCGACAAAAACTCGCGCCGCCTGTCGCTCTCGATCAAGGCGCGTGAGATCGCCGAAGAGAAGGAAGCGGTTGAGCAGTACGGCTCGTCCGACAGCGGTGCATCGCTGGGTGATATCCTCGGTGCAGCACTGAAGCAGACCAACGACGACTAATGTCGCTGGAAGCAGAACTCTATGAGGAGCGGCGCCGTCAGTGGCGCCGCTCCGCATTTTGGCGGGGCGTTCTCGTCACGCTGGGGGTGTTGGTGGCGCTTTCGGTGATCGGTGCGATGAGCATGCCCGATCAAGCCGGTCGACCGAGCACTCCACATATCGTGACGCATCAGATCAGCGGCGTGATCTTCAACGATCCGGAGCGTGACCTCGAAATCGCTGAACTCGCCGAGGACGACGCGGCGCGTGCGCTGATCCTCTATATCGAGAGCCCGGGTGGCACGACGGTCGGTTCAGAAGGGTTGCACGCGGCTCTAGCGAAGCTCTCTGCCGAGAAACCCGTTGTCGCCGTCATGGGCGAGGTTGCTGCCTCTGGCGGATACATCGCCGCCCTGCCCGCAGACCACATCATCGCGCGTGGCAACACACTGACCGGCTCTATCGGGGTGATCCTGCAATACCCCAACCTCACCGAGCTGATGGACCGGCTTGGCGTGGAGATGGAGACGTTCCGCTCCTCTGAGCTCAAAGGCGGCCCCTCCCCCTTCCGCGACAGCAGCGAGGCAGAGCGCAACGCAGAGGCCGCGATTGTGACCGATGCCTTCGCCTGGTTTCGTGACCTTGTTGCCACGGATCGCGGGCTTTCAGGTACAGAGCTGGATGCGGTTGCCAATGGCCAGGTCTTTACTGGGCGACAAGCACTCACTTTGGGCCTGATTGATGAGATCGGCGGGCTTGAAGAGGCCGAATCGTGGCTCGCATCCGTCGACTCAAGCTTCGCAGACTTGCCACAAGCGCCGCTCTTTGAGCCGCAAGACGACCCAAATGTCATTGAACTGATTACAGATTGGGCGAGTGCTGGCCAATTCTTACCCCACATAGGCCCAAGTTCAGGCGGTGGACTGCTTTCAGTGCTGCCATGACCACGTTGGCGCGTTGACGGAAGCGATCCGGGTGTGAGATTGTCTTTCATCATCACAGCGGGCGGCAGACGTGATTAAATCTGAGCTTATCCAAAAAATTGCAGATGAAAATCCACATCTGTATCAACGCGATGTCGAACGAATTGTTGGCACCATCTTTGACGAGATCATCGACGCATTGGCCTCTGGCAAGCGCGTAGAGCTTCGGGGCTTTGGGGCTTTCTCGGTCAAGAAGCGCGATGCCCGTGTCGGCCGCAACCCGCGCTCTGGCGAGCAGGTCGATGTGGAAGAGAAATACGTGCCGTTCTTCAAGGTTGGTAAGCTCCTGCGCGAACGGCTGAATGCCGAATAAAGGAGGGCAACCATGCTTCGGTTGATCCGTTTGGGTTTGGTGATTGTGTTGGCCCTGATTCTGGTCGTGATCGCGATTGCCAATCGCGACACCGTTGTTGTCCAACTGCTGCCATCTGACCTCTCTGGCATCTTCGCCCTCAACTTCGAGGTGCCGCTGTTTGTGTTGATGGTGATCCTCGGCGGCGGTGGCTTTGCCCTTGGCTTTTCGTGGGAGTATCTGCGCGAGTGGAGCATCCGGGCCGAGGCGCGGCGCGCCAAGAAAGCCGCGCAATCGCTGGAGCGTGAGATCAAGTCGATGAAGGCTGAGCAGGGCGTCGAAGAAGACGACGTTCTCGCCCTTCTGAAGTAAGCTCATGCGCGTCAAAATCTGCGGACTGACCTCGCCCGAGGCTGTGACGGCGGTTGTCGAGGCTGGGGCGGATTATGTCGGCTTCGTCTTTTTCCCCAAATCCCCGCGCAATGTGACCGTCGATCAAGCGCGCGCACTGGCCGTTGAGGTGCCGCCGGGCGTGGTCAAGGTCGGCCTGTTTGTCGACCCGACCGATGCCTTGCTCGAGGAGGTTTTAGGCACCGTGCCCCTCGACATGATCCAGCTGCATGGCGAGGAGAGCCCAGAGCGAGTCACCCAGATCAAAGCGGAGCATGGGCTTCCAGTGATGAAGGTCATCGGCGTGCGTAAGGCACGCGATCTTGAGGCCATCGACGCTTACGCAGCGGTCGCCGACCAACTGATGGTCGATGCCAAACCGCCGAAAGATGCGACCCTTCCCGGCGGCAATGGCCTGTCCTTTGACTGGACCCTGCTCACCGACCGCCGTTGGCCAAAACCCTGGATGCTGGCAGGTGGCCTCACGCCAGAGAATGCCGCCCGTGCCGCCAATTTGACGGGCGCACAGCAGCTTGATGTCTCCAGCGGTGTGGAAAGCGCGCCAGGGGTGAAAGACGACGCGAAAGTACGTGCCTTTGTCAGTGCCGCAAAAACCGGCCACACGCCGCAGACCGCGCCGCAGTTGAAATGAAATTCACAAGTTGCGCGGCTTCCTCTTGTGTCTGCGCAGAGCTACACACCCTGTAACGCTAGAGGATCCGCCCATGAACACGCACGCACCCAACGCCTTCTCCGCCGGACCAGATGCCCAGGGCCGTTTTGGCCAGTTTGGCGGGCGGTTCGTCTCTGAAACGCTCATGCCGCTGATCCTCGATCTTGAGGCCGAGTACGAGAACGCAAAAACCGACCCGACGTTTTGGGCCGAGATGGACGATCTCTGGAAGCACTACGTCGGCCGCCCCTCCCCGCTGTATTTTGCAGAGCGTCTGACAGAGCGTTTTGGCGGGGCGAAGATTTACCTCAAGCGTGATGAGCTGAACCACACGGGTGCGCACAAAATCAACAACGTTCTGGGGCAGATTCTGCTTGCCAAGCGCATGGGCAAAACCCGCATCATCGCAGAGACCGGCGCAGGGCAGCATGGTGTCGCCACCGCCACGGTCTGCGCGCGCTTCGGGTTGGAGTGCATCGTCTTTATGGGTGCGACAGACGTTGAGCGGCAAAAGCCCAACGTCTTTCGGATGAACCTCTTGGGCGCAAAGGTCATCCCGGTGACCTCTGGCCGGGGCACGCTCAAAGACGCGATGAACGAGGCGTTGCGCGACTGGGTGACGAATGTCGCCGACACGTTCTATTGCATCGGCACAGTTGCAGGCCCACACCCCTATCCGGCGATGGTGCGCGATTTTCAGTCGATCATCGGCAAAGAGACCAAAGAGCAGATGATGGAGCGTGAGGGCCGACTGCCCGACAGCCTCGTCGCGTGTATCGGCGGTGGCTCCAACGCGATGGGCCTGTTCCACCCGTTCCTCGATGACGAGAGCGTGCGGATCATCGGCGTTGAGGCCGGCGGCCACGGCGTTGATGAAAAGATGGAGCACGCGGCCTCTCTCACTGGTGGCCGCCCTGGCGTGCTGCATGGCAACCGCACCTACCTGCTGCAGGATGAGGATGGTCAGATCATCGAGGGGCACTCGATCTCTGCCGGGCTAGACTATCCGGGCATCGGGCCAGAGCACTCGTGGCTGCACGACATGGGCCGCGTCGAGTATGTCTCGGTCACTGATACCGAGGCACTGGATGCCTTCCAGCTCTGCTGCACCACCGAAGGGATCATTCCCGCGCTTGAGCCCTCGCATGCGCTCGCTCATGTGGCCAAGATCGCGGGCGATTTGCCGAGCGATCACCTGTTGGTCATGAACATGTGCGGGCGGGGTGACAAAGACATCTTCACCGTCGCGGAGGCCCTCGGCAAAGACATCTAAACTGCGGCGCCACGTCGTGTCGCGTTGGCTTCTCAGCACTGGTGTCGGTGCCCCTCCCCCACGCAGATGACGCAGTTGAATAGCCTTGCAACACTCCCCCAAAAGGCGCAGGAGAGCGCGACCCAGCGGAGTGTCCGCCGGTTGGTATTCAGGAAAAGATGATGAGCGATTTGAAACTGGGGGACATCGTTGTTCTCACCGCGGGCTCCATGCGTATGGCTGTTGAGGGTGTTGAGGGCGACCTGGTGCAGACGGTTTGGTGCCACGAGGGCACGATTGGCCGCGATAGCTTCCCCAGCGCGTTGTTGCGCAAGTGGGAAGAGCGCGGCGAGGATGACCGCCCCCGCGGCAAGCCCGGCGGTTTTGGTGGACGTGGCGACCGCGGAGATCGCGGCGACCGGGGTGGATACAAAAGCGGCGATCGGGGTGATCGCGGCGGCTACAAAGGCGACCGCGACCGGGATGACCGCCCCATGGGCCGTGATGGCAAGCCACGCGACAAGAAGTTCTTCCGCAAAGACTGATTGCGGTTAGCGTGACCCCATGATCTCACGCGGCCTAATGAGACTGAGCTTGGTGATGGCCCTCTTGGCCCTCACCGCCTGCGTTGAGCAGACTGAACCGCGAACGCAACTTACGCAGGACGCCGAGGTACAGGCCCTTGCCGACACGATCACTGCGCTTGGGCCTGCTGTGGATGCCAGTGAAGCCTTCGCAATCGCGCAAAGCGCGCTGTCTTATTCGCTGGAGCAGCGCAGGCTTTATGGGGTTTCGACACCTGCCCTGACTCACAACATTCTCGTAAACAGCGGGCTGAAAGAGCGTGGTCTGTGCCATCACTGGGCCGACGACCTAAGAAAACACCTGCAGCAGCTCGACGTCAGCACCGTGGTGTTTCAGCGGGTTCTGGCGAACCACGTGAACAGTTGGCGCATTGAGCATTCCGCTCTGGTTGTGACCTTGCCTCGACAGGGTATCGACGGCGGCATTGTTCTGGATGGGTGGCGCGATGGCGGAGATTTGTTTTGGTCAGCCGTCGAGGATGATCCACGCTACGATTGGGTCGAAATTCGGCAAGCGCTGGCAGAAAAACGTGCTGCTCGCAAAACATGATCGAGCTTTTTTGCAACCGGACTGGCCTTGCCCCCTGTGCTGGCGTAACAGGCACCCGCGCCTAGGGAAAGTGGCACCATGAGCAGAATAGACAGTCGATTTGCCGAGCTGAAAGCCGCGAACAAGACCGCTTTCGTGTCGTTCGTGATGGCGGGTGACCCGGACCAAGCGACCTCTCAGGAGATCCTGAAAGGGCTGCCTGCGGCAGGTGTCGATGTGATCGAGATCGGCATGCCGTTTACCGATCCGATGGCGGATGGGCCAGCCATCCAGCTTGCAGGCCAGCGGGCGCTTGAGGCTGGGATGTCCCTCGCGAGCACCCTCGACATGATCGCGGCGTTTCGCGAGCAGGATCAGACCACACCGATTGTCTTGATGGGCTACTACAACCCGATTTTTTCGATTGGAGTGGAGAGCTTTTTGGCCCGCGCAGTCGATGCTGGCGTCGATGGCCTCATCGTGGTGGACTTGCCGCCCGAGGAGGATGCAGAGCTTTGCTTGCCCGCGCAGGCGGCGGGTTTGAACTTCATCCGCCTTGCGACACCTACGACCGACGCCAAGCGCCTGCCAGCGGTGGTGAAAAACACCTCTGGGTTTGTCTATTACGTCTCAATCACTGGGATCACCGGCTCGGCTGAGGCCAACGCGGGCAGCGTTTCGCCAGATGTGGCGCGGATACGTGAGGCCTCGGGCCTGCCCGTGTGCGTTGGGTTCGGCATCAAGACACCCGCGGCGGCAGCAGAGATGGCGAAAGTCGCTGACGGCGTGGTTGTAGGCTCCGCGATTGTCGACAAGATCGCGGCCGGTGAAAGCGTAGAGGATGTGCTGGCGTTCGTGGCCTCACTGGCCGATGCGACACACGGTTAACTCCGACTAAACCCGCTCAAACGCCAAGTAATGCGGTGTGCGCCCTTCGCGCACCGCCTTCGCCTCATAGCGCGTGCGGTGCCACCCCTCCCATGGCTCGCGCCAGTCCGACGGGCGCTGCGCGAGCCATCGGAATGCGGGCAGTTTGTCGATCACCTCAAGCGTGTGGCGGACGTAGTCTTCGATATCCGTGGCGACAAAGAGTTTGGCACCAGGGCGCATCGCAGAGGCCAGTGGTTCCAGGTTTTCAGGGTTGGCGAAGCGGCGACGGTGGTGACGGGTTTTGGGCCATGGGTCTGGGTAGAGCAGAAATGCACGATCGAGGGACTGCGCGGGCAGCACATCGAGCAGGTCACGCGCATCTCCGGCGTGAACGCGGACGTTCTGCAAATTCTCTCGGTCGATCTTTGAGAGGAGTGCTGCAACGCCGTTAATGTATGGCTCGCAGCCTATGATGCCGACGTTAGGGTTTTGGGCAGCCTGCGCGCACATGTGCTCTCCGGCACCAAAGCCGATCTCCAGCCAAACCGGGCGTGTGTCGCCAAACAACTCTGGCAGCTCGAGGGGCGTGCGATCTGGGTTATCGTCCCAGGTGACATTGGGCGGTGCGAGGGCCGCAAGCGCGTTTTCCATCAGCTCTTGCTGGCGCGGACGCAGCTTTTTGCCGTGTCGCCGTCCGTAGAAATTGCGCCAAGGGGCACCGCTAGGGGAGAGAGGCTCGTCAGTCATGCCGGGGGGCTAGAGCGCCCACCCGGCGCTGTCAAACACTCAGCGAACGGTAAATCGGCTGCGCTGACCGGCAACGATGTTCATGCGGGTGGTGGCGGCGCGAAAGCTGCCATCGATCTCCATGCTGCCCCCGGCCTGAATGTCGTAGCAGCCCTCTGAAATCTCGAACTCGGCGCTGTCGCCCGGCTCAATCCAGTTGCCAAAACCCATGCGGTTGCCGCCATGGCTGGAGGCTGAGCACTGGGAAATCGTAACCACACCAAGGTTTTCACGGGTGTCGTTCTGGATTTCCAGAAAACCGGTGGGGACGCCGGGTTGCACCAGCGATCCGCCTCCGCAGGCGGTAAGGGTCAGGGCTGCGGCGGTTGCCGCGATGGTGAGCTTGAGATTCATTGGGGGGGGCTTCTTAGTCCGACTTAAAAACGGTCGAACCGTACGAAACCCGCCCAAACCGCGCAATTGTATTCACGTCCAGAAACGTGAAATCAGCTTTGAAACCCTGCTACCGGGTGGAAAAGCTGACCTCGCCCAAATGGTCAAAGACGCAGCGATACACATCACCTTGCTCCAAGGGCAGAACCGGGGTCATTGAGCCGGTGATCACAAGGTCACCGGCGCGCATCGGCTCACCGTCGGTGATGCGTTGCTCAACGAGCCACTGCAACGCGGTGAGCGGGTGCCCAAGACAGGCCGCGCCTGTGCCGTGGCCGACGTTTTCGTCGTTTCGGAAGGCCGTGACACCGAGGCTGGCCAGATCCAGGCTCCGGGCATCGAGGGACATTTCAGACAGCACGACAAACCGCCCCACGGCGTAATCCGCGATCATGTCTGGCAGGCCAAAGCCCCAGTCTTTGATGCGGCTGTCCACCACCTCAATCGCGGGGCGGACATGGGCGATGTGCTCTGCCAGCTCAGACTGCGAAAGCCCGCTGTCGATGACGTCGTGCCGAAAGGTAAAGGCCAGTTCGGGCTCTACCTTGGGGGCGATCATCTCTGACCACGGCAGCACAGAGCCCGTTGGCAACACACGATCTACGAAGATAGGGCCGTGGATCGGTTCGTGCACGCCAAGCTGCTCTTGCACGATCTTGGAGGTCAGGCCGATCTTGCGACCAGCCAAACGCCGCCCATCGGCAAGCGCGCGCTCAATCAAACCTGACTGAACGTTGTAACCGCGCGACGCGGCGCCGATTTCATCGGTCAGCGGTGGGAGCGGCTGTGCCCGCTCCTCTGCTGTTGCGATAAGATCGACAAGCTCCGCGTCGCTGCGCATATCAGACGAGCTTCTTCAACGTGTCGACGAGGTCTGTCCGCTCCCAAGAGAAGCCGCCATCCGCGCTAGGATCACGACCGAAGTGACCATACGCAGCCGTGCGCTGGTAAATCGGCTTGTTGAGATCGAGCGTGGTGCGAATGCCGCGAGGCGTAAGGTCCATCGCGCCCGCAACCGCCTGCTCGATGGCCTCTTCTGAGACTTCACCAGTGCCGTAAGTATCGGCATAGATCGAGAGCGGCTTGGCCACACCAATGGCGTAGGAGAGCTGGATCGTGCAGCGCTTGGCCATGCCGGCAGCGACCACGTTCTTGGCGAGGTAGCGCGCGGCGTAGGCGGCAGAACGGTCAACCTTGGTCGGATCTTTGCCCGAAAAGGCACCACCACCATGGGGCGCGGCACCGCCGTAGGTATCGACGATGATCTTGCGGCCAGTCAGACCTGCGTCACCATCAGGCCCACCGATGACGAACTTGCCGGTCGGGTTCACGTGCCACTCAGTCTCTGCGGTGATGAAACCCTCGGGCAGCACTTCGCGGATGTAGGGCTCTACGACGGCGCGGACATCGGCTGACGACATCGCCTCATCCAAGTGCTGGGTTGAGAGCACGATGGAGGTGGCGCACATCGGCTTGCCGTTCTCGTAACGCACGGACAGCTGGGATTTTGCGTCTGGGCCCAGCACGGCGGCCTCTCCAGACTTCCGCACTTCTGCGAGCTTGCGCAGGATTGCATGGCAATACTGGATCGGTGCGGGCATCAGCTCGGGCGTTTCATCGGTGGCGTAGCCAAACATGATGCCCTGGTCGCCAGCACCATCCTTATCGACACCCATTGCGATATGCGCAGATTGCTCGTGCAAGAGGTTCGTGACCTCGCAATTCTCCCAGTGGAAGCCGTCCTGCTCGTAGCCGATGTCTTTAATGCACTCGCGTGCGATGTCCGGAACGTTGGCCAGCATGCGCTTGAGGTTTTCTGGGTCGGACAGGCCCACCTCACCTCCGATCACCACACGATCTGTCGTTGCGAAGGTTTCGCAGGCGACGCGCGCATTGGGTTCTTCAGCGATGAAGGCGTCCAAAACGGCATCGGAAATGCGATCGCAGACTTTGTCAGGGTGACCCTCAGAGACCGACTCTGAGGTAAAGAGGTAATTTTCGCGGGTCATGAAAGAGCGCTCCGAATTTAAGGTTACAACCCAAGAGAAGCAGGAAGCCGCCGCCCAAAGGAGGGATCGCCGCGCGATCAGCGACTGCGGTAGTCTTTTCGCAGCGAAATGGCAATGGGCGCAGGCTCAGCCAAAGTGCAAGAACCCCGCCGCACGGCAACATGCCTCATGCGCAGCCCGGACTTTGGGGTCTGCGAGGTAGCTTTCTCGGCGGGTCAAGTAGGCGGGGAGGAGCGGATCAATCCGTTTGTCGCCGGTCTCGTTGCGATTGAAACGGCTGTAATAGCCCGGGGTATAACGCGGGCGATCTTGTGCGGTTGCGCGCGCGACGGCACCACGGCCGCGGTGCGATTTCAGGGAAAATGCGTCGGGCGTGCGGACCATGTAATGATTGACCTGACCCAATGCGTAGGGCCGCCCTGAAAATGAAAGCGTCGAGGGCGGAACGCCCTGCGGCATGTCGTGAGACCAAAACCCCTCCGGCACGACCGCCGCGTTGCCTGCGTAAAAAACCGGAGGCACCGTCTGCTTTTGACGGCTTAGGACGGGCCGATGCACTCTGATCTCCGCCAAAGCGTCGTTCATTCTGAAGAGGGTTTTAAAGAACTGACCGGGCCAAAAACGACGCAAAGAGGCGCGCTCAAATCCAGTGCCAAGTTGCCATCCAGGCCATTGCTCTCGCCCTGCGTCGCCAAAAATTCGCCAGTGAAGGCAGATGCCGTCGAAGTCTGTCGGGAACCTCTTCCCAAGCGCCTTTAGCCAATTGTTCAAGTTCTCAGCATCCCCCGGCACCCAAAACTCGTCAGGATCGAGCCAAAGCATCCATTCGCCATTTTGCCAGTAGGGACCCGTGCGCAGAATATCTCCGCCAAAGGTCTGCGGCGCCCGGCCGTGTGGAACTGTCAGAACCTCGTGGCGGATCTCCGCGTGCTCGCTCAGCGCAGCCAAAAGCTCTGGGGTGCCATCAGTTGAGCCATCGTCAAAGAGTACGATCCGATTAAAGCCGATAGAGTTGTGATACGCGATCCACTCAAGCAGAAACGGACCTTCGTCACGGATCACAGAAAACAGCTGAAAAGCCACGCGACGCTACTCTTGTGCGGTGCTCATGTGCTTCGCCTGCAAGCGCCGCTGCCGACGCTCACGAATGAACTTTCTCATAAACCTGGGCCGCCGCTCGAGGTTTATGTACCGCTTTTCGATCAGGAGCCTCACGCGGTTGGCAAAACGCTCCCCCAAAAGGTCATCAATATCCCCGTAGAGCCCCTCGCCCTGTTTGATTTTGCGGTGCAAGCGCGGTGTATGCAGCAACCGGGGGCTTGCATGCTCAGCGGACCATGCGTTGAGCAGCGCCAAATTCATCAGATTATACTCGGGCGGCAACACCCCGACGCGCAGATCGCTTTGCCAGACCAACAGCCTGAAGGTGGGCTGATCGCGCGGATCCTCCCGCTCGTGATACATCCGGTTCCAGTCCTCGAAGAATAACATCACGGGCGGCGTGCTCCGATACGCGATCACGCCACAGTTAAACTGCGGAAAGCTGTCGGGCAGGTTGTGCTCCAGGGGTTGGCAGTTGCCGATGGCATTGCGGCTTTGGTCTTGGGCAACCGCGAGCTCATATTTGTCGAGCAGGCGAAAGACATCCTGCAGGTCATCGACAAAAGTCACATCGGCATCGACGTGGAGGGTGCGGTCGAACCTCGTCTCTTTCAACCAGCGCAGGCGGGCACGGGGGCCGGTTTCGCCAGAGCCGATGCGCACGTCGTCAAAAACACCCTCCTCAACCGGGTGTAGCCCGTCGGTGATAAGGTCAACGGGCAGGTTTGGCATCATCGCTTTCGCGGTTTTGGCGCCACGCTCAGCGATGCGGAGATAATCAGCACCCGTTGCGATAAAGAGGATGCCGTTGCTCACGTTTGGGTCTGCCAAGTGGTTGCCTCCACAGTCTGCGTCAACCGTCTTAGCATCCTCCAAAACGCAATACACCCCAGCCTAGGCCGGGGTGCAGTGTTGGGGTGACCCAAAGGTTTATGCTAGCGACGGGTCGATCCCTTTGCAGGCCTCAACGAGACCTTTCACAGCGTTGACCGAGTTATCGAACATCGCCTGCTCGTCGGCGTTCATCGAGATCTCGACGATCTTTTCGATGCCGCCTGCGCCGATGACGGTCGGGACACCGACATACATCGCGTCGAGGCCATACTGACCGTCACAGAACGCAGCGCACGGCAGAACGCGCTTTTGATCTTTGAGATAGGCTTCAGCCATCTGGATTGCAGATGCCGCAGGTGCGTAGAAGGCGGAACCGGTTTTCAAGAGGCCCACAATCTCTGCGCCGCCGTCACGGGTGCGCTGCACGATCGCGTCGAGCTTCTCTTGCGTGGTCCAGCCCATTGCAACCAGGTCGGGCAACGGAATGCCGGCGACGGTTGAGTAGCGGGTCAGCGGCACCATCGTATCGCCGTGGCCGCCGAGCACAAATGCGGTGACGTCTTTAACCGACACGTTGAACTCTTCGGCGAGGAAGTAGCGGAAGCGCGCGCTATCCAGAACGCCTGCCATCCCGACGACTTTTTCTGCCGGGAGGCCTGAGAACTCACGCAGCGCCCAGACCATCGCGTCGAGCGGGTTGGTGATGCAGATGACAAATGCGTCGGGTGCGTGCTCTTTGATGCCCTCACCCACCGACTTCATAACCTTGAGGTTGATGCCTAGGAGGTCATCGCGCGACATGCCCGGCTTGCGCGGAACGCCTGCGGTCACGATGCAGACATCGGCACCCGCGATCAGGGAGTAATCACCGGTCGAGCCGCTCATCGCGGCGTCAAACCCATCCACCGGGGAGGATTCTGCGATGTCGAGCGCCTTGCCCTGCGGGATACCTTCGGAGATGTCGAACAGAACCACATCACCCATTTCTTTCAGGCCCGCGAGGTGCGCCAGCGTGCCCCCGATCTGACCTGCGCCGATCAGCGCAATCTTCGCCCGTGCCATGCGATTCCGTCTCCTATCAAGATTGATGTCGCGGGGTGCGTAGCGGCACAGCCTCTCGCGCGCAACAACAAGGCAGTGGGTTGCGTCGATTCGGCATACAGATGTGCACGAGGGTTAGGGCGTATCTGAGGGCCAACCGGAGGAGTGTCTTTTGGAATTTGATGCCACGTTCTACGTAATGGCGACCCTGGCGGTCATTTTCGCGGGTATCTCAAAAGGTGGCTTTGGCTCGGGCGCGGCTTTTGCAGCAGCGCCGTTTTTGGCGCTGGTAATGGATCCGGCAACGGCAGTCGCATTCATGCTACCGCTCCTGATGATCATGGATATCACCAACCTCGGGCCCTATTGGCGCAAGTGGGATTGGAAGAACGCCAAGGCCATGATGGTCGGTGGCGTGCCCGGTGTCGTGGTGGGCGTGGCGGTGTTTGGCTATGCGGATGCCGACACGATCCGTATTCTCATCGGGCTGATCGCCCTAGGATTTGTAGCGTTTCAGCTGATGAAGGGCGCGGGGTGGTTCAGCATCCCTGAGCGGCCGTTCTCAAATGCGCGGGCCGGGTTTTGGGGCGGGGTCGCGGGCTTTACCAGCTTTGTCAGCCACGCAGGCGGGCCCCCTGCCGCGGTACACTTGCTGGGACAACGCCTCGATAAACAAACCTATCAGGCAACGACTGTCATTCTGTTTTGGTGGATCAATGTGGTGAAGTTTGTGCCCTATGCAGCGCTGGGCCTCTTCACGCAGCAAACGCTCATTGCGAACGCTATTTTTGTGCCGGTTGCGGTGGCCGGCGCACTTCTCGGGGTCGCCGCCCACCGCGTGATCTCCGAAAAGTGGTACTTTCGTCTGACATACATCTTCCTGACGATTACCGGCAGCAAGCTGATCTTTGACGGCGTGACTTAGAGCGCTTCCGCTTCAAGCGCGGGGCCCGGATCGCCGGTGTAGGCCTCCCCAGCAGCGACGATGCACATCATGCCCTGAGGAGTTGTGACGGTAATCGTCCAAGACCCTGAGTCATCAGACGAAAACACTTCAACAATGCCCTGTTTGTTAAGCCCCATGCTGCGGCGCACCTCACCATATTTGTCAGCAAGCGTATTGAGAGCGGTATCTCGCGGCGCACAGCGCGGTTGAGATGCCTGCGCGAGCGATGCGCTTATCGCTGAGCCAAGCAACACGGTGGCTAAAACGATCTTTTTCATACGTCCTCCTATCTGCGGGAGGTGATCCCGCACTCACACAACAATCAGGACAGATTGCATGCGGAGAGTAGAAAGTAGGTTAACGCAACTTATTAATTTAGAGAATTTCTTGTTTGTCGCAGGATACGCAATGATCTTGCGCAACGGATTAAGCTGAGTATGTTGCGCCGCACATTTCTCAGCTGGAGGCTCCCATGCCCGCAACTGCACGTCCGCGTCGTTCTGTTCTCTACATGCCAGGGGCCAAAGAGCGCGCGCTCGAAAAAGCAAAGACGCTGGCCGCAGATGCGCTGATCCTCGATCTTGAAGATGCGGTCAGCCCTCCGGACAAGCCCATGGCGCGCGATTTGGTGGCTGAGGCGACCAAGGCCAAAGGGTTTGGGGCACGCGAAGTGGCGATCCGCATCAACGGTCTCGATACCGAGTGGGGAGAGGCTGATCTGATCGCCGCAGCTAAGGCCGGGCCCGATGCTATTCTGGTGCCCAAGGTGAACAGCGCCGCCGACATCGCTGATGTGCGCACCCGTATGGCGGCGGCAGGCGCCCCCGCGCACACCACGGTCTGGGCGATGATGGAAACGCCGCTGGGCATATTGAACGCGCAGGAGATCGCGGCGGCGGAGCGCCTGACCTGCTTCATCATGGGGACCAACGATCTGGTGAAAGACCTGCACGCCGCCCACACGCCCGAGCGCACGCCGCTGATCACCTCCCTCTCGATCTGTCTGCTTGCAGCGCGTGCGAATGGCCTCGCCTGCATCGATGGCGTTTATAATGCGTTCAAAGATGACGACGGTCTGCGCGCGGTTTGCCAGCAGGGCAAGGACATGGGTTTTGATGGCAAGACGCTGATTCACCCGGCGCAGCTTGCGGTCACCAACGAGGTTTTCGCCCCCAGCGCCGATGAGATCACCCTCGCTGAGCGCTATGTCGAAGCGTTTGAAGAGGCGGGCGGTGGCGTGGCCGTGGTAGACGGGCGTATCGTCGAAAACCTACACGTCGAGAACGCAAAGCGCCTGCTCGCCGAATCTAGGGCCATCGCAGAGCTTGAGGCGGCGGCGGCCTAGCGCGACTTTACGACGAACTGCCACCATCCTGAGGATGCAAGCTATGGTTCTTTTATCAACGGGTGTCGGCCTGTGGTGGGCTGGCCATTTCTTCAAACGCACGTTGCCAAACCTGCGCAACGGGCTCGGCAATGCTGGCAAAGGGGTTTCTGCACTCATTATTGCCGCGGGATTGGGATTGATGATCTGGGGCTACCGATCAGCTGAGTTCGTGCCTGTCTGGTGGCCGCCGACCTGGGCGGTGCATCTCAACAATCTGATGATGTTTGCCGCGATCGCACTGTTCGGGATGGGCTCGTCCAAAGGCACAGCGCGGTCTTGGCTGCGCCATCCGATGCTGACCGGAGCGCTGGTCTTCGGGCTCGCACATCTGCTGGTGAACGGTGATCTTGCCTCGATCATCCTGTTTGGCGGCATCGCCGGTTGGGTCATTCTGCAGATGATCGTGATCAACCTTGCTGAGCCGGAGTGGGTACGCCCAAAGCCGGGGCCAGTAAGCGGGGACATCCGGCTTCTGATAATCTCGGCCGTTCTGTTCGCCGTCATCACAGCCCTACACAGCTGGCTTGGGCCGTGGCCGTTTCCGCTATGATCGCCTACCGCCTCCTGACCGAAGATGACACGTCAGCCTTTTGCCACAAAGTCTCGGCCGCACTCGCCGCCGGGTGGGAGCTTTATGGCGATCCGCAATACGCTTTTGATGCTGAGCGCGGTGTGATGCGCTGCGCACAAGCGGTGACAAAAGAGGTGGATGCTGCGTATTCGCCCGACCTTAAACTTGGAAAACTCTGATCATGAGCAAAACGACCGCTGGCAATTTTTTTGAAGACTACCGGATCGGGCAACGCATCACGCATGCCGTGCCGCGCACCCTGACGAATGGGGAGCGCGCGCTCTACACCGCGCTCTATCCGGCGCGCTTTCCGATTTACTCATCCGACGAGTTTGCACGCAGCTGCGGTCTGATGCGCTCTCCGATGGAGGACTTGATCGCGTTTCACACGGTGTTCGGCAAAACCGTGCCGGATGTTTCTCTCAACGCTGTCGCTAACCTTGGCTACGCTGAGGGGCGCTTTCTGCACCCGGTCTTTGCGCAAGACACGCTTTCGACCACGTCCGAGGTGATTGGACTGAAGGAGAACTCCAACGGCAAGACGGGCATCGTCTATGTCCGCTCCACCGGGAAAAACCAACGCGGCCAGGCGGTGATGGATTATGTGCGCTGGGTTATGGTCCGGAAGCGGGACATCAATGCCCCCGCGCCGCAGACAGTGCTCCCGGAGCTCAACAAAGTAGTCAGCCCGAGCGATCTTGTGCTGCCCGAGGGCCTCGACTTTAGCGATTACGACTTTGGGGCGACGGGTGAGGCCCATCGTTGGAAGGATTACGAGGTCGGAGAGATCATCGACCACGTCGACGGCATCACGATTGAGGAAGCCGAGCATATGATGGCGACCCGGCTGTGGCAGAACACGGCCAAGGTCCATTTCGACGCAACCGCCCGCCCCGACGGGAAGCGGCTGATTTACGGCGGCCACGTCATCTCCATGGCGCGGGCCTTGTCGTTCAATGGTTTGGCAAACGCCGCGATGATCGTTGCCATTAACGCCGGGGCCCATGTGAACCCCTGCTTTGCCGGAACCACTGTGCGCGCGTGGTCAGAGGTGCTCGACAAGGCCGAGACGGATCACCCCGGCGTGGGTGCGGTTCGGCTGAGGCTAGTGGCAACATCTGACAGCGCAGCTGGGGAGCTTCGTGGAGAGGATGGCAAATACCTCGACCACATCCTGCTTGATCTCGACTACTGGGTGTTGATGCCGCTGTAGTCTTTGGCCCGATTAGTAAATGACTCGGATTTGCAGAGGTATGCGCAAGACCGAGTCGCCAGGCATTGCCCCCGATGAGAGTCATTTAGCTTTGTGATCACACGTTTCTTTCCTGTGATCACAAAGCCGCTAAAATGCGACAACAAACCCCGCCCCTGTGGCAAACCCGCCCTTTTCACTTCTGAACACGGGATTAATTTGGCGACACGTCGTTTCTATGCGATACGCAATACGTTTCAAAGCTAAACCGAAAGGTCCGCCATGGCAGATGTAAACCGCGGAAACCGCCCGCTCTCTCCGCACCTTTCTGTTTACCGCTTCTACATCACGATGCTGGCCTCGATCACAAACCGCATCGCGGGCGTCGCGCTTGCCGGCGGTGGCGTTCTGCTCGTTGTGTGGCTGATGGCAGCGGCGACCTCGCCGTCGGTATTTGCTTTTGTTGACGGGCTGATGACGTCGATCCTAGGCGATCTGGTCATGGTCGGGATGGCCTTGGCGCTCTGGTGGCACTTCTTCGGCGGCCTGCGGCACCTCTATTGGGACACTGGGCGCGGCTTTGACCTGAACACAGCCAACCGTCTCTCCCTTTATTCGATCATCGCCGCGCCGGTGATGACCGCATTCACAATTTTGGTGGTGATGTAATGGAAAGCCAATCTCCGTTTCTGACGAACCGCAAACGCGCCGAGGGCATGGGCTCCGCGCGCGATGGTGTTGAGCATTTCTGGCAGATGAAGGTCACCAGCGTCGCGCTGGCCTTGCTCACACCTCTCTTCCTCTTCCAGTTCGGGCGCCTGCTCGGCTCTGATCATGCAACCGTTGTGGCAGCATTTCAGAACCCGTTTTTCGCGGTCGTAACCGTTCTGATGATTGGGGTGGGTTTCTACCATCTGAAAATAGGTCTTCAGGTTGTTATTGAAGATTATGTCCATGGCGCAGCGCGTATCCCCGTGCTGATTGGAAACACGTTCTTTTGCTACGCGGCAGCCGCGGCGGGTCTTTTCGCCGTAGCCAAACTGGCCCTTGGGGCCTGAGAGGAGCACCACCGCATGTCCGCCTATGAATTTATCGATCACACGTATGACGTTGTTGTCGTTGGCGCCGGTGGCGCCGGCCTCCGTGCAACCCTCGGCATGGCTGAGCAAGGTCTGCGCACCGCCTGTGTGACCAAAGTCTTCCCGACGCGCTCTCATACTGTTGCAGCACAGGGCGGCATTGCAGCCTCGCTCTCTAACATGGGCCCCGACAACTGGCAGTGGCACATGTATGACACTGTGAAAGGGTCAGACTGGCTCGGCGACACCGACGCGATGGAATACCTCGCCCGCGAAGCGCCCCAAGCAGTGTATGAGCTGGAGCATTACGGCGTGCCGTTCTCCCGCACCGAAGAGGGTAAGATCTACCAGCGCCCGTTCGGGGGCCACACCACCCAGTTTGGCGAGGGCCCCCCGGTGCAACGCACCTGTGCCGCCGCTGACCGGACCGGCCACGCGATCCTGCACACGCTTTATGGCCAGTCGCTCAAGAACAACGCGGAGTTCTTCATCGAGTATTTCGCGACCGACCTGATCATGACCGAAGATGGTCAGTGCCAGGGTCTGATCGCGTGGAAGCTGGATGACGGTACCCTGCACCGCTTCAACGCCAAGATGGTGGTGCTCGCGACGGGTGGTTACGGCCGCGCCTACTTCTCAGCAACATCCGCGCACACCTGCACCGGTGACGGTGGTGGGATGGTCGCACGCCAGAACTTGCCCTTGCAGGACATGGAATTCGTGCAATTCCACCCGACCGGCATTTACGGTTCAGGCTGCCTGATTACCGAGGGTGCCCGCGGCGAGGGTGGTTATCTGACCAACTCCGAAGGTGAGCGCTTCATGGAGCGTTACGCGCCAACCTACAAAGACTTGGCGTCTCGCGACGTGGTCTCGCGCTGCATGACGATGGAGATCCGCGATGGTCGCGGTGTCGGCGCTGATGGCGACCATATCCACCTGCACCTCAACCACCTCCCGCCGGAGACATTGGCGGAGCGGTTGCCCGGTATCTCCGAGTCGGCACGCATCTTTGCCGGCGTTGACCTCACGAAAGAGCCCATCCCGGTGCTGCCGACGGTGCATTACAACATGGGCGGCATTCCGACGAACTACTGGGGTGAGGTGCTCAACCCGACCGAGTCAAACCCTGATGCAATCTCTCCGGGCCTGATGGCCGTGGGTGAGGCTGGCTGTGCTTCGGTGCATGGCGCAAACCGCCTTGGCTCCAACTCGCTGATCGACTTGGTGGTCTTTGGCCGCGCGGCGGCGATCAAGGCTGGTGAGGTCGTTGACCCGAACGAGAAGAACCGCCCGCTCAACGAGCGCTCCGTCGAGCAAGCGATGGAGCGGTTTGACAAGATCCGCCACGCAGATGGCAGCACCGCCACCGCTGAGCTGCGGCTGACCATGCAGAAAACGATGCAGGCCGACGCAGCAGTCTTCCGCACCGACAAGACGCTCGCTGAGGGTGTTACAAAGATGCAGAAGGTCGCCGAGGGGCTTGAGGATGTGAAGATCACCGACCGCAGCATGGTCTGGAATTCTGACCTCATGGAGACCCTTGAGCTGACCAACCTCATGCCCAACGCGCTCTGCACCATCTACGGCGCAGAGGCCCGGAAAGAGAGCCGCGGCGCGCATGCGCACGAGGACTACCCCGACCGCGACGATGAGAATTGGCGCGTGCACACCCTTTCGTGGATGAACGGCGACACGGACGTGAAACTGGGCCACCGCCCGGTGCATCTCGACCCGCTCACCGGCCACAACGAAGGTGGCATCGATCTGGCAAAAATCGCGCCCAAGGCGCGGGTTTACTAAGGAGCGCAGCAGATGGTTGAATTCGCCCTCCCGAAAAACTCCAAGATTAAGGTCGGCAAGACCTGGCCAAAGCCTGAGGGTACGAATGTCCGTGCCTTCAAGGTCTACCGCTGGGACCCTGACACCGGAGAGAACCCACGGATCGACACCTATTTCGTCGATCTTGATCAGTGCGGCCCGATGATTTTGGACGCGCTCATCAAGATCAAAAACGAGATCGACCCAACGCTGACCTTCCGTCGCTCTTGCCGCGAGGGCATCTGCGGCTCGTGCGCGATGAACATCGGCGGGATCAACACGCTGGCCTGTATCCACGGTATCGATGAGGCACCGAAAGGGACGATCTCGATCTATCCTCTGCCGCACATGCCAGTGATCAAGGATTTGATCCCCGATCTCACGCATTTCTACGCCCAGCATGCCTCGATCATGCCGTGGCTGGAGACGAAGACGCAGCGCCCCAAGCAAGAGTGGCGCCAGTCGATCGAAGACCGCAAAAAGCTCGACGGTCTCTATGAGTGCGTGATGTGCGCGTCCTGCTCGACTTCCTGCCCCAGCTACTGGTGGAACGGCGACAAGTATCTTGGCCCCGCAGCGCTTCTGCACGCCTATCGCTGGATCATCGACAGCCGGGATGAGAGCACCGGCGAGCGGCTCGACTACCTTGAAGATCCGTTCAAGCTCTATCGCTGCCACACGATTATGAACTGTGCGCAGACCTGCCCCAAGGGTCTGAACCCAGCAAAAGCGATCTCTGAGATCAAGAAAATGATGGTGGAGCGCCGGGTCTAACCCAGCACCTCTCCGTCAAGTTACAAAGCGCCGGGCCCCTCGCTCGGCGCTTTTTGTTTGGCGTCATCACTCTCCCTAGAACCAACCGCTGCGCTGATTGACAGTCCACTGCGCCATCCTACCTGTTCGATGCGCAGTGCGGCACACGCAGGCCGCGCTGATCTTAAACGCCGACCCCTGCGTAACAATCATGGGCAAAAGTTGCCCTGGGGAGAATGATCATGAATATGCTGGTCACCGATATTCGGGCTGATCGCCCGACCAAAGAAGATGCCGCCGCAGCACTCAAGACACTGATGGCCCATCTCAAAGACCACCCGGAAGCCGCCACCTCGCTGGACCTCGACGCGCTCAAGGCGCTCGGTTACCGCGCAGAGCTGAACCGCACCTACCCCGCTGATTTTCGTGTCACCGAAAGCTACAAAGAGACCCTGCCTGACCTACAGAACGGCCCGGAGTCTCTGATCAAGGGCGCGCACGCGCCGATTCAACATGTTGGGATTTCCAACTTCGCGCTGCCGTTGACCTACACCGCCGCAAACGGTCAGCCCTTGTTGCTGGAAACGTCGGTCACCGGATCCGTGAGCCTGGAAGCGTCCAAGAAGGGGATCAACATGAGCCGCATCATGCGCTCATTTTACCGCTTCAAAGACACGCCCATGAACCTGGAAGCGATCGAGGCGATTTTGCAGGCTTATGTGGATGATCTCGGCTCGTTTGACGCGCGCCTGATGCTGCGGCTGCGCTATCCGATGCTCAAGCCGTCGCTGCGGTCGGGGCTGGAGGGTTATCAGTATTACAACGTCGCCTTCGAAGTGATCCGCGAAGGGGGGAGCACCACGCGGGTGATGCACCTCGACTACGTGTATTCCTCCACCTGCCCGTGCTCGCTGGAGCTGTCAGAGCATGCCCGCCAAGAGCGCGGCCAGATCGCCACGCCGCATTCTCAGCGCTCGGTTGCGCGTGTCTCGGTAACGGTTGAGCAGGGCCAGACACTGTCGGTCGAGGAATTGGTCGCCCGCTGCCAAGAGGCAATCGTCACCGAGACGCAGGTCATGGTGAAACGCGAGGATGAGCAAGCCTTTGCGGAACTGAACGGCTCAAACCCGATCTTCGTTGAGGATGCTGCGCGGCTGATGTGTGAAGCGCTGGAGCAAACCAGCCAAGTTGGCGATTTTCGGATCGTCGCAAGCCATCAGGAAAGCTTACACAGCCATGATGCCGTGTCGGTGCTGACGCGCGGAGAGACCTTCTCCAACACCAGCATTGACCCGCATCTCTTCCAGAGCCTGATCCACGTGGGTTGATCCCCACTGCTAACACGACCACTCTGCGCCCAATCTGAGGGGCGCAGGGTGCACGTTTTCTTCGTCATCGATGCTGGAAAATACGAGTGGCAATCGGTGCTGCTCACGGCTTCTTTGCGGCAGTTTGCATCCGGGGTTGAGCATGTCACCGCGTTTGTCCCTCAGCGGAGGGTCTCCGTCATCTCCCCCAAAGTGCTGGCGTTTCAGGAGCGGATGGGCGTTGCCATCGACACGCTGCAAGACAACGACGCTTTTTTCGCCTCGCGCTATGACCACGGCAATAAGGTCTTGGCGGCGCAGGCGATGTCGGGGCGGGGCGATGCGCTGTTCCTCGACACAGACACGGTTTTTTGCCGGGAGACGGATGTCAGCGTGGCGCTCGGAGAGGCTTTCCTCGCTGGCGTCTCGACCAAAGGTCAACTCTGGGCCACGCGCAAAACCGCGAAATGGGCGGAGTTGCTCAACGCTGCGGGGTATCCGCCCAGTGACGGCGAGGCGCTTGAACAAACCCTTCCGCATCTCAACGGCGGGGTGATCTTCTTTCGCGATCAGCGCGTGTTTGGGCCAACGGGAGACCAAACCCTTGGCGAGGCGTGGCTCGACATGGCTAGCCGCATTGACCGGCTGGAGTTTCAAGACCGCCGCCCCTGGGTTGACCAACTCTCACTCTGTATCGTGGCGCGGATGCTGCCGCCTGAGAGTGTCAGAACGCTTGATGACAGCTGGAACCACAGCCTCGTCAATGACCTCGAACCGCTGCGGAGCATGCCCAAAATCCTCCACTACCACGGCGGAAACCGGACACATAAACTGCGGCGCAACCTTGGTATGGGGATCGTGAACATGCTGCTGCGCGATGATGAGGACTTCGGCGATATCAACGATCTGGTGGCGCTCTCGATGGAAACGCAGGCCCGCCACATACAGTTCAAGGAAGAGGCGGGCATCGATGTTGGAGCAAATGCCCGGCGACACAAACGATGGAATAAGGGCTAGCGGCTAGACCAGCAGGTCAGCGAGATCTTCGGAGTCGGTGATGTCGCGCCATCCAATACCACCCTGCTCCATCTTGGTTTGCAGCTCTGCAAAGCTCTCGGGCGTGGGCGAGTCTATCCCGATCAGAACCGAACCGAAGTTGCGCGCGGACTTCTTGAGATACTCGAAGCGAAAGATGTCATCGTTCGGGCCGAGCATGAACAGAAAGTCCTTCAGCGCACCGGGTCGCTGGGGCATCCGGATGACGTAGTACTTCTTCAGCCCCTGAAAGCGGAGCGCGCGCTCTTTGACTTCCGGCAGACGTTCAAAGTCGAAGTTGCCGCCCGAGGCGACGCAGACCACGGTCTTTCCGCGAATTTTGTCGGCAATGTCGGGCAGCACGTCGATGGCGAGTGCACCCGCAGGCTCCAACACGAGGCCGTCTTCGTTGAGAAGGTGCAGGATCGTGCCGCAGAGGCGGTTCTCTGGCACCAGTTGCACGCTTTCGGGCGACAGCGACTTGAGGCAGTCGAAGGTATAGGCCCCGATCCGCGCCACCGCTGCACCATCCACGAAGGTGGAGATTTCGTTGAGCGCGACCGGCCCGCCCGCCTCAAGCGCTGTTTTGAGAGAGGCCGCCTCGCGCGGCTCAACGCAAATGATCTCCGTCTCTGCTCCCAGCGCTTGGAGGTAAGATGTGGCCCCGGCCGACAACCCACCACCCCCAACCGGCAGCACCATCACATCCGGCGCGCGCCCGAGCTCTTGCACGACCTCGGCGGTGACGGTCGCTTGCCCAGTGATAATCTCGGGCGCGTCGAACGGGGGCACGAACGCGGCTTTCTGCTCTTCGGCATAGGCGAGGGCTGCGGCAAGGCATTCATCAAACGTGTCGCCCTCAAGCTCCACCCGCACCGAGGCGCCTCCAAACTTGCGCGTTTTGCTGACCTTCTGCCCGGGCGTCGTAGTGGGCATAAAGATCACGCCCTCCACGCCCAGACGCGAGCAACACCACGCAAACCCTTGGGCATGGTTTCCCGCAGAAGCACAGACAAACAGCTCAGCAGGCTTTTCAGCCGCCAGCGCCTTGCGAAAGAACGTGTAGGCCCCGCGCAGTTTGTAGGAGCGCACCACATTTAAGTCTTCGCGCTTCAGCCAGATCTCCGCACCATATTTCGCGGACATATCGGGCGCGCGTTGTAGCGGAGAGCTCGGCATCACCTCATGCAACGCGTCAGCGGCGGCGTGTACCTCGTCAACAAATGTCATTCGCGCTGCCCCCACGCATCACCTTGCATCTCATTGAGCCGCGAAACAGTGCGCTCAAACTCAAATGCACCCTCGCCGGCCGGGTAAAGCGCCTCTGGCTCTGCCTCGGCCGAGGCTATGAGCCGAACCTGCGCCTCATACAATGCGTCAATCAAGGTCACAAAGCGCTTGGCCTCATTGGCGCGAGCGCGGGTGAGAAGGGGGATGTTGTCGATGAACAGGGTCGAAACGGCCTCTGCGATGGCGAGGTAATCTCCGGGGCCCAGCGCCTCCGCGCAGAACGACCGAAAACTGCCGCGGCCGATGCCGTTGCGGTAGCGCGGGATGATCACATCCCTGCCCTTTTGCCTCAAAACCAGCCGATCTCCCTCTCCGCCCGCAAGCTCCATCCAGGCCTCCGCCATGCGCAGATCGCGGTCAGGACCCGAGAAATACACCTCCCGTCCACGCAGACGATCAAGGCGGTGGTCGGTGGGGCTGTCGAGCGCCACCACATCGAGCTTCTCCTTGATCAACGCGATGAAGGGCAAAAACAGGTTTCGGTTGAGCCCGTCTTTATACAGGTCATCCGGATGGCGGTTTGAGGTCGTGACCACCACAACACCACGCTCAAAGAGCTTTTCGAACAGGCGGCCCACGAGCATCGCATCGGCGATATCGGTGATCTGCATCTCGTCAAAGCACAGCAGATGCGCCTGCGAGGCGACGCGCACGGCCACCGGCTCTATCGGATCTTCAACCCCCTCTTTGCGCGCTAGGCCGATGGAGTTGTGCATTTCTTGCATGAAGGCGTGAAAATGCACCCGGCGCTTTTTCTCGACCATCACCGCATCAAAGAAGAGGTCCATCAGCATCGACTTGCCGCGCCCCACCCCGCCGTAGAGGTAAAGCCCTGCGACAGGCGCTTCTTTCACCGGCTCGCGGCCCCATCCGAACAGGCCGATCTTGGCCTTGCGGGGTTGGGAGGCGCGGTAACCCTTCAGGCGCACCGCGAGAAGCTGGAATATCTCGACGATCGCCCGCTGGTGCGGGTCGTCCTTCAAGGTGCCGTCGGCAACGCCTGCACGGTAAATCTCGAGTGGGCCTGCGCTCATAGGGCGGCTCTAGCAGTGAACGGGGGCACGGGGAAGACGGGCACTTAAGTTCAATTTTCTTTATGTGACAGCGCAAAACCTTTCGTTTGTGTAATTCCGCTCTGCCGCGCAAACATGCGCGGTCGGAGGATCGACCATGACCCAAACCCAGGCCCGCCTGATCACGCCCGTTCTGATCGCCAGTTCGATCATCCTGATCTTGTCTTTTGGTATCCGCGCGGGGTTTGGGTTGTTCCAGATCCCCGTCGCAGAAGAGTTTGGCTGGATGCGGGCCGAGTTCTCGATGGCAATCGCAATCCAGAACCTCGCTTGGGGCATCGGACAGCCGATCTTCTCTGCGATTGCGGAGAAGTTTGGCGACCGCAAAGCAATCGTCCTCGGGGTGATCTGCTACGCATTCGGCCTGGCCATGACGGCGTTTGCGATCACGCCCGGCCAAATGCAGTTGCTAGAAGTCTTCGTCGGCTTCGGCATCTCGGGCACCGCGTTTGGGATTTTGCTGGCCGTCGTAGGGCGCGCGACCGCTGAAGAGCACCGCTCAATGGCACTCGGGATTGTCACCGCCATGGGCTCTGTCGGGCAGGTGGTGGGGCCTCCGGTCATCGCCGCCCTGCTCGCAGTGATGGCGTGGCAGAGCGTGTTTCTGGTGCTGGCCGCCGCGACGCTGCTGATCTTGCTCATTCTACCGTTCATGAAAGCGCCCTCGCAGGTCAACAAAGCCGAAATGAACGAGAGCATGAGCGAGATTTTGGGCCGCGCCTTCCGCGACCCGTCCTACGCTTTGATCTTCGTTGGCTTCTTTTCCTGCGGCTACCAGCTCGGCTTTATCACCGCGCATTTCCCGGCCTTTGTGGCAGAGGTTTGCGGCCCGATCTCTCCAGGAGGCGTGCTAGACTCGCTAGGCGTTTCCACGACGACAGCCCTAGGTGCCTGGGCGATCGCGCTGATCGGCCTGACCAACATCGCGGGGACGATTTACGCCGGAAAGCTTGGCGCGACATTGCCCAAGAAGTACCTCCTCTCAGGCATCTACGCGCTGCGCACCGTCATCGCGGCGGCCTTCATCATCGTTCCGATGACGCCTGCAACGGTCATCGTATTCTCTGCCGCGATGGGCGCGTTGTGGCTGGCGACGGTGCCGCTCACCTCTGGTCTGATCGCGCATATCTACGGTCTGCGCTACATGGGAACACTCTACGGGATCGTCTTCCTCAGCCATCAGCTGGGCTCTTTCATGGGCGTTTGGTTGGGCGGGGAGCTCTATGATCTGCACGGCTCCTACAACCTCGTTTGGTGGGTTGGCGTGGCGGTCGGGGCGTTCTCTGCGATTGTGCATTTGCCCGTGCGGGAAGAGCGAAAAGAGGCGTTTGCCTAAGCGCTTTGGCTGCAACGCAGACAGGTGTTTAGTAGGCCCAATAATCGCCGCCATCGCGTGACATCTTGGTCGTGTGTCGTTAAACTGACACCCACAAGATAAAGGGGATGCCGCATGGCGACCGACGCGCAGCCATCTGAAAGCTATGACGCTGATTCTATCAAGGTTCTCAAGGGGCTAGAGGCCGTCCGCAAACGCCCTGGGATGTATATCGGCGACACCGACGATGGCTCGGGCCTGCACCATATGGTGTATGAGGTCGTAGATAATGGAATTGACGAGGCTTTGGCCGGTCACGCCGACCGCGTGACGGTCACTCTGCACTCCGATGGCTCTGTTTCTGTCACTGACAATGGCCGCGGAATTCCGGTGGGCATCCACGAGGAAGAGGGTGTTTCCGCCGCCGAAGTTATCATGACCCAGCTGCACGCTGGCGGTAAATTCGACAGCAACTCCTACAAGGTCTCGGGCGGGCTGCACGGCGTGGGTGTGTCGGTTGTGAACGCGCTCTCTGAATGGCTGGAGCTGACCATCGCACGCGATGGCAAGTTGCACTCTGCCCGCTTCGAGAAGGGGGAGACGGCACGCCATCTCGAAGTCATTGGCGACACCAAAGAGACAGGCACCGAGGTGCGTTTTCTCGCCTCGACCGAAACCTTCTCTAACGTCAACTACGTCTTCAAAACGCTGGAGCACCGCCTGCGGGAACTCGCATTTTTGAACTCCGGCGTGCGGATCATCCTGCGTGATGAGCGCCCCGCTGAACCGCTAGAAACCGATCTTGTCTATGAGGGCGGCGTGCGGGAGTTTGTGCGCTACCTCGACCGCTCCAAAAATCCGCTGATGCCCGAGCCGATCTTCGTGACCGGGGAGAAAGACGGCATCGGGGTTGATGTCGCGATGTGGTGGAACGACAGCTACCACGAGCAGGTTTTGCCCTTCACCAACAACATCCCCCAGCGCGATGGCGGCACGCATCTAGCGGGCTTTAGGGGCGCGCTGACCCGGACGATTAACCAGTATGTTGCAGCCAGTGGACTGGCGAAGAAAGAGAAGGTCACGCTCTCGGGTGATGATGCCCGCGAGGGGCTGACCTGTGTGCTTTCCGTCAAAGTGCCTGACCCCAAATTCTCGTCCCAAACCAAAGACAAACTCGTCTCATCCGAGGTGCGCCCGGCGGTTGAGGGGTTGATGAACGAGAAGCTCTCCGAGTGGTTTGAGGAGCACCCGGCCGAGGCGCGGGGCGTTGTCACCAAGATCGTCGAAGCTGCGCTCGCACGAGAGGCCGCCCGCAAGGCCCGCGAGCTCACCCGGCGCAAAACCGCGATGGATGTTGCCTCCCTCCCTGGCAAACTCGCCGATTGCCAAGAGAAGGACCCGGCTAAGTCCGAGCTCTTCCTCGTCGAGGGTGACAGTGCGGGCGGCTCCGCCAAGCAAGGTCGCGCACGCTCAAATCAGGCGGTGCTCCCCCTACGCGGTAAAATTCTGAACGTAGAACGCGCACGGTTTGACCGAATGCTCTCCAGCCAAGAGATCGGCACGCTGATCACGGCGCTTGGCACCGGGATTGGCCGCGATGAGTTTAACATCGACAAACTGCGCTACCACAAGATCGTCATCATGACCGATGCAGATGTGGACGGCGCGCATATCCGCACGCTGCTCTTGACCTTCTTCTACCGGCAGATGCCCGAGTTGATTGAGGCCGGGCACCTCTACATCGCGCAGCCGCCGCTCTTTAAGGTCGCGCGCGGCAAGTCAGAGGTTTATCTGAAGGATCAGACGGCACTTGAGGATTACCTGCTCGATCAGGGCATTGACGGCGCCGTGCTGGAGCTGGGTGATGGCAGTCAGCTGGCCGGGCCAGACCTTGCCCGCGTGCTGACCGAGGCGCGGCAGGTGCGCAGCATTCTGGCGACCTTCCCCACCCAATACCCGCGCTTTGTCATCGAACAGGCGGCAATTGCGGGCGCATTGCTCGCCGAGAGCCTGCAAGGCGCACCGCAAGAGGCGGCAGAGCGCGTGGCAGAGCGCCTAAACATGATCGCGCCAGAGACGGAGCGCGGCTGGCAAGGGCGACCGACGCAGGATGGCGGCCTGCGCTTCTCGCGGGTTGTGCGGGGCGTTGAAGAGGTCCGCACGTTGGAAGCTGCGGCGCTACGCTCAGCCGAAGGGCGGAGACTTGCATCGATGACGGATGTTCTGCGCGAGATTTACGCGACCCCCGCGAAGCTTCACCGCAAAGACAAACACGCCACTGTCTATGCCCCGACCGAACTGCTCGATCTGGCGATGCAAGAAGGGGAAAAGGGCCTTAGCCTGCAGCGCTACAAAGGTCTGGGAGAGATGAACCCTGATCAGCTCTGGGAAACCACGCTCGACCCAGAGGCGCGCACCTTGCTGCGGGTGGAAGTCGAGCAGGTCGATGAAGCCGATGAGATCTTCACCAAGCTGATGGGCGACGTGGTGGAGCCGCGCCGGCAGTTCATCCAAGAAAACGCGCTCAACGTCGAAAACCTGGACTTCTAACGGCCAGAGGTGGCGTAGGGCGCAACCATCGCGCCCACGTCGAGGCGCGCTTTCATGCGAACCGCCAGCAAAAACATCCCCGCGACTTTGCGGTGCAAGAAAAGTGAGTCAGGCGGCGGTGTAGGGCCGAGGCTGCGCTCCATCGCCATCTCCATCCCAGCATCGCGAAGGCGGGGGAGCAGGTCACTTTTGCCGAAGTCATAAGTGCCCGCAGTGCGCAGCGGCTCCATCACCATGTCGAACAGGACAAGCAGGCGCTGGCGCAGGGCATCGGGCATAGCGTCCTCAAAATACCCCAACTGAGTCGCAGCGGCGTTGATCTCGTCCGGCACACCTGAGAGGCCCGCGATCAACAACTGGCGATATCCTTCGACCAAAGGCTCCGGAAAGCGCCGGGCTGCACCGAAATCGAGCAAGGCGATTTTGCCGTCGCCCATGATCCGGTAATTCGCGAGGTTGGGATCGGTCTGCATGTGGCGAGCATCAAAAAGCTCCCACAAAAGCAGCGAAATCAGGGCGTTGGTGACGGTATCCCGCTGGTCTTGCGGCGCAGTCTCGACGCTCTCAAGTGGCTGGCTTTCGAGAAACTCCATGACCAAAACATGTGGCGTGTTCAGATCGGGCAGATGTTCTGGGATCACAAACCGCGGGTCAGCCTTAAGGGCAATGCGAAAGCTCTCCATTTGAGCGGCTTCGCGCTCGTAGTCAGCCTCTTCGTGGAGCTGCTGGCGCGCAGTCTCCAACAAGCTGCCCATGTCAAACTCCGATGGAATGGCTCCACTCAGTTTCATCAGCCGCGCGATATTCGAAACATCGCTGTCGATGCTCTCTTTTACGCCTGGATACTGCAGCTTAATCGCCACCTCGCGCCCGTCTTTCAGCATCGCACGATGCACTTGCCCGATAGAGGCCGCGGCAATTGGGCGAGGGTTGAAGCGTTTGAAATGGCGTGTGAAATCACAACCAAGCTCTTGCTGCAAAACATCCCGCACCTGCGCGGGGGGCATGGTTTCTCCGGCAGCTCTGAGCCGTTCAAACTGCTGGGCGATTTCCGGGGGCATCAGCTCGCCCACCTCCATCGACATCAGCTGACCCACCTTCATCGTGGCCCCCCGAAGGCGCGCCATGTCATCAGCGATACGGCGCGCGTTGTTGGGCGTGAGCAGCAGGTCTGACAGCTTCGGCCGCTCCCCCTGGGCAAGACGCTTCAACCCCCCGAGCGCCACATCCCCGGCAATCGCCGCCGTTGTCGCGCCCAGAACAGAGGCACGTTTTAAGCGCCCTGTCGGAACGGGCGCGCCTTTTGGGGCATCGGCAGAGAAATCATTCATGCGCCGAGAGCTATGGCGCTGCGATGATTTTGCGAGGCTTTTGCCAAACTGCGGCCATAGCTCGCCCTTTTCCTAGCCGCGCGCATGGGCTACTCCGCCCTCGCAACCAAGGACGGAGACCTCTAATGCGGCTCGCGATGATCGGAACAGGCTATGTTGGGCTTGTGTCTGGCGTGTGTTTTTCAGACTTCGGTCACGATGTGATCTGCGTCGACAAAAATACTGCAAAGATCGAGATGCTTGAGCGCGGCGAGGTGCCGATCTTTGAGCCGGGTCTCGATGATCTGATGCGCCGCAATGTAGAGGCGGGGCGACTGTCTTTCACAACCGACCTCGCTTCGGCAGTTGCCTGGGCAGATGCCGTCTTCATCGCTGTAGGCACACCAACGCGCCGCGGCGACGGGCACGCTGATCTCACGTTTGTCTATGCGGCAGCTGAAGAGATCGCCCAATCGCTCGATGGCTACACCGTGGTCGTCACCAAATCGACGGTGCCAGTGGGCACCAACCGAGAGGTTGAAAAGGTTATGCGCGCCGCCGCCCCGGAGGCGGATTTCGACGTCGCCTCCAACCCCGAATTTTTGCGCGAAGGGGCCGCGATTGAAGATTTCATGCGCCCCGACCGCGTGGTGGTGGGTGTAGAATCAGAGCGCGCAGCTGAGGTGATGGAGCAGATCTATCGCCCCCTCAGCCTGCGGGATGCGCCAATTCTGACGACTGATCTCGAGTCGGCTGAAATGGCGAAATACGCGGCGAATGCGTTTTTGGCGACCAAGATCACCTTCATCAACGAGATCGCGGCGCTCTGCGAAAAGGTGGGTGCAGACGTTCAGGCCGTGGCCAATGGCATGGGCCTCGATAAACGCATCGGAAACAAGTTTCTGCACGCGGGCCCCGGCTATGGCGGATCGTGTTTTCCGAAGGATACCAAAGCTCTGGCACGTATTGGGCAAGACCACGCAGCCCCGGTGCAAATTGTTGAGACCGTCATCGCGGTAAACGAGGCGATCAAACGCAAGATGGTCGACAAGGTGCTCGACCTGATGGACGGTTCGGTCAACGGCAAGCGTATCGCGGTGCTCGGCGTGACGTTTAAGCCAGAGACGGACGACATGCGCGACGCCCCTTCGCTCACGATTGTGCCGGCGCTGGTTGGTGCGGGCGCCGATGTGCGCGTCGCAGACCCTGAGGGCCGCAAAGAAGGGGAGGCGTTGCTCCCCGGCGTCACCTGGTGTGCCGATGCCTATGAGGCCGCGGACGAGGCCGATTGCATTGTCATTCTGACCGAGTGGAACGCTTTCCGCGCTCTAGACTTGCAGCGACTGGGCGCGTCGATGCGCGCTCGCAACGTTGCTGATTTGCGGAACATCTATGCGCCCGACACTTTGAAGGCTGCTGGTTTTAAATCGGTCAGCGTTGGCCGCTAACGCCAACTGAGTAAACCTCAAACCTCACGCTCCGCTGCTGCGATCATCGCGGCAGAGAGGGTCGAATACGCTCGCGTCCACGCTTCCCGCGTGTCGGCGGTAAACTCATCGCCCAGCGCCTCTTGCAGCGTTGCGATAAGCGCCTCCCCGACGACGGCATAATGAGCGGGTTCCGCCCCATAGCCGCGATGAGAGACGCCCAGGCTCTCTACCTCGGAAAGGATATCTTCGAGCGAGTGCAGACTGTCGACGACGACACCGAGCGTGTTGACCAGTTTAAGCTCCTGCCCGCGCATTTCGGCTGGGAAGAGTGGCCTGACGTCTGGAGCGAGCCGAAACAATGTACTGTAGAACAGCGCCCCGGCGCGTTGGCGATCCGCCGCGACCCGTGACCAGCTGTTGCGTATGGCTAAGATGTGATCCTGGCTAAGCATGGCAAGGCGTTGGAGTGAAACCGCAACTCCGTCAAGCCTTGGAGCCCTTTTTTCCCGATCCAAGCAGGGGTGTGGCATTTGTGTCGAGCGGCCAACGCGGGCGCGCTACAATGCTTGCGGGATCATCGCCACCTTCGCCGAGAGCCGCACGCTCCAACGCGGACCAGGCGATCATCGCGCCGTTGTCGGTGCAGAGAGAGAGAGGCGGCGCGGCAAAGCCGATCTGCGCGTCTTGCGCGACACCCTCAAGAACCGCGCGCAATGTCTGGTTCGCAGCCACTCCCCCCGCTACTGCCAGCGCGGTGACAGGATTTTGGTTCATCGCGGCGGAGATGGCGCGCGCGGTCTTGATCCGCAATACATCAGCAACCGCGGTTTGAAACGCGGCGCTTAGGTCACTGATGTCTTGCCGATAGAGCCCACCTTGCTCAGCGGCGAGCCCATCCACCTCACGCCGCAAGGCTGTTTTGAGCCCCGAAAAGCTCATATCGTAGCCCTCCCGGTCAAGCAGAGGGCGCGGGAATGAGAACCGCTCTGCATTACCCTGTGCAGCCGCCTGCTCAATCAACGGCCCACCAGGATACCCCAGCCCCATCAGCCGCGCGGACTTGTCAAACGCCTCCCCAGGCGCGTCATCGATCGTGCCACCTAGGCGGGTAAACTCCGTCGGGCCAGACACGAGCAAAAACTGACAATGTCCGCCAGAAACCAACAAAAGCAAAAACGGAAACGCGAGGTCATCGGAGAGCCGCGGAGAGAGCGCGTGCCCGGCCAGATGGTTAATCCCAAAGAGTGGTTTTCCAGAGGCGGCGGCAAGCGCTTTGGCAAAAACAACACCCGACATCACCCCGCCAATCAAACCAGGCCCGGCGGCCACCGCGATCCCGTCAACATCAGCCAAACCGCAACCTGCCTCTTGCAAGGCTTGTGCCGTAACTAGGTCGAGGCGTTCTGCATGCGCCCGCGCGGCAATCTCTGGCACAACACCGCCAAAGGCTGCGTGCAGATCGAGCTGATCAAACACCACGTTCGACAGGATCTCTTTGTCGCTGCGCACCAACGCCGCAGCGGTTTCATCGCAACTCGACTCTATGCCGAGAAAGAGCTTGGACTTGCCCAAAAGGCCTCGCCTCCCAGATTGCGTCAACTCAAGTTGACATATAGAAAGCCCTCATGACACGCCGAACCTTCTCGCCCGACACCCCATTGCGCATCGGCACACGGGGCTCCCCGCTCGCCCTCGCACAGGCCAAAGAGACGCGCCGCCGATTGGCAGAGGCGCACGGGCTACCAGAGGCCGCGTTTGAGGTCCACATCATCAAAACGACGGGCGACGCGGTGCTGGACCGGCCCCTCTCAGAGATTGGTGGCAAGGGCCTTTTCACCAAAGAGATTGAGCGCGCGCTGATCGACGGCGAAATCGACATCGCCGTGCACTCCACCAAAGACGTGGCAACAACGCTGCCGGATGGGTTGGTGCTTTCCACCTATCTGCCGCGCGAGGATGTCCGCGATAGCTTTATCTCGCGCAAATACGGCTCCATCGCTGACGTGCCCGAGGGCGCCGTGATCGGGTCGAGCTCGATTCGTCGCCGTGCGCAGCTTGCCGCAAAGCGCCCTGACCTGACCTTTGTCGAGTTTCGCGGGAATGTGCAGACCCGCCTCAAAAAGCTCGACGATGGCTTGGCGGAGGCGACGTTCCTTGCGACCGCTGGCCTCCACCGGTTGAACGCGCCAGAGCTGGCCAACCCCATCGACACAGACGAAATGCTGCCCGCTGTCGCCCAAGGCGCGATTTCGATTGAGCAGCGGATGGACGACGACGCGGTATCCGAGGCGCTCGCCCCACTCGACCATGCCGAAACCCACACAACAGTCACGGTGGAGCGCGCGTTTTTACGGGCGCTGGATGGCTCTTGCAGAACACCTCTTGCGGGGCTTGCGACGCTTCAAGGCGACCAAATCCACTTTACCGGAGAGATTTTGCGCCCCGATGGCTCTGAAGTGCACCGCTGCGCGTTCACCGAGAGTGTCGCAACCGCCCCAGAGCGCGCCTTTGCCGAAGGTGAAAAGCTGAGAGAGGCCGCCGGGGACGGGTTCTTTGAATAAGATCCTGCTCACGCGACCCAAGGCCATGTCGCTGGCGTTTTCGCAAAATCTGCCCGACGGATGGGAGGCTGTGATCGCGCCGCTGACGGAAATCTCTTCTGTTCAATCCGAAGCACCCGGCGATTTTACCGCTGCGATCTTCACCTCGCGCTCTGGCGTCGCCTTCGCCCCCGATGGTGCTGGGCGCACCGCCTGGTGCGTGGGCCCTGGCACAGCGCAGGAGGCTTCGGCCAAAGGTTATGACACTCGCGTTGGCAGCGGCACGGCGAAGGACTTGTTGGAGTTGATACGAGAGACTGCGCCCAAGACCTACCTCTACATCCACTTTCGGGGGAAAGAGGTGCGAGAGCGCATCGTCCCCTCCCTGCAAGACGCCGGATTTCTCGCCGAGGAGCGGATTGTCTACGAAGCGAAAGAGCTGCCTTTGAGCGCGGAGGCGCAAGAGGCGTTGGCTAGCAACGCTTTAAACGCGATCACCAGCTTCTCCCCCGGTGGGGCAACTCTACTCGCGAAAGCGCAAACACCCAGCTGGACCCTCGAATCAACTACGCTCGTCGCGATCAGCACGGCCGCTGCCAAACCGTTGGAGCAGGTCCCTTTTGCTCAGATTGCGATCGCGGATCGGCCAACTGCCGCCGGAATGCTCCGTGCAATCGCCAGAATAGATCAAAACGGCTTGCCGAGGGTGCAAGTGTGACTCTGCATCGTCTTGAGAGGACGGCGGAGCCTACCTACGCTCAATCAAAGCCAACTGCCCCAACGCACTGAGCAGGAGCCTGAACGCGTGACGGAAAACCGCCAAAAGGACACCGAAGACACCGACACCGCGTTGGAGGGTGAAATCCTCGAGCCTAAGATGGAGCAGGGCGAGACTGCTCCAGAGGGTGAAGAGGCGACGGAAATCGAAGCTGACTCTTTGGAAAATGAGGTCGAGGCGGAGCGCGCTGAGGACGTTGTAGATACGGAGAATGTTGACGAAACAGCCTCTGATGAGGCTACCGAAGACACCGACAGCCAGCATTGGTCTGAGGAGTACGAGGGCGTCACGGGTGACGAGCCAATTGAAAAAACCGTAGAAGATCCGGAGTGGCACTATCCCAAATCTGGCGCGGTCTATGCGCGCGCCGAAGATGTGCCCGAGGCCCCTGTAGAAGAGACACCCGAGGCCACCGAGCAAACGCCTGAACCAGAGGATGTGCAAGAGTCTGAGGAAATCGTCCAAGACGAGATTGAAGAGCAAGAGCAGCGCTCATTAGCCTCTCGCGTGCTCTATGCGCTGTTTCTCCTGATCATCGGTGGCACGCTGTTCCTCTGGGCGGGGCCGCGCATCGCGCCGAACCTTCCCTCTGGTCTCTCACCCGTTGCTGCATGGCTGACGCCCGGCAGCCCTGCAGAGATTGAAGCACTGCGCGCAGAGCTGGCTGAACGCGACACCATCCTTGCCGAGCGTTTGGGTGCCCTCGAAGCCGCCCCCGGTCTTGAGAGCGCTGTGAGTGAGATGGAGGCTCGCGCCGCCGCACTTCGGGGCGAGGTGAACAACCTCACCGATCAGGTCACCGCGACAGACAGCGGCGCTATCGAGGCCCGGCTTGCGGAGACGGAGACAAGCCTTGCTGGTATTTCCGCTCAACTGGCGGAGCTTTCGGGCGCGTTGACCGGCCTTGCAGGCGAGACCGCTGACCTTCCAGAGCTTACCAACACTGCGCTAGAGGCGCTCACGGCTGAAATCACTGGCCTGCGCGCCGAGCTCAGCGATCTCGCCGCGCGCCAGGGCGAGTTGTCTCAGCGGATTGACTTGGTTGCGGCAAACGCAGACCGACGCGTCGCCGAAGCCGAAGAGCAAATGGCCGCGACAGAGGCTGCCGCTGCCGCCAATGTGACCGCAGCCGCCGCCCGCGCCGAATTGAATGCGCTACGCGCCGCGCTCGAAAGCGGCGGCCCCTACGCCGCAGCGCTTCAGCCTGTGGGCTTGATGACAGACATTCCGCCCGCACTTGCAACACCGGCGACAACCGGGCTCGCAACACAAGCAGAGCTGGAAAGCACCTTCCCAGACCTCGCGCATGCCGCAATCCGCGCTGATATCCTAAGTTCGGCGGGAGACAGCACCCTAGCACGAGCTGCTGCCGAAGTGCGCGCACGCGCCGCTGGGCGCTTGATCGTCGAGACACCGGGCGAAGGAACCGACGCAACCCTTTCGCGGGTAGAGGCACGCTTAAAAGAGCGCGACCTTGAGACCGCCTTGAGGGAAGCAAGCTTTCTGGGTGACGCCGCACAGGCTGAGCTGTCCTCATGGCTCGACGCGGTCACCCTGCGCGCCGCCGCGCTCGAGGCCTTCGCCGCCGTCGAAAGCGCCCTCTCAGCAACCCCGGCGGAGGATGGCTGATGCTCTGGTCACTCGCAAAAGTTCTGATTTTCCTCGTTCTGGTCACGGCTGGCGCCTTTGGCGTGCTCTATGTGATGGACAATGGCGGCGGCATGACCCTCGCCTTTGGGGGGCGCGAATTTGCCTTCTCACCGGTCGAAACGCTCATCTTGCTTGGCCTCGCCATCGCGGTGTTTTGGTTGGTGCAAATGGCCATCGGCCTCACCATCGCAACGCTCAAAATGCTGATGGGGGACGAGACGGCGATCTCTCGCTTCTTTGACCGCAACCGCGAGCGTCGCGGCTTTGCCGCTTTGGCGGACGGTATGATGGCGCTCGCCTCTGGTGACGGGCGCACCGCGATCAGCAAGGCCCAAAAGGCGGAAAAGCTGCTCAACCGCCCGGAGCTCACCCGCTTGGTCAATGCGCAAGCAGCGGAACTGTCCGGCAACGCCTCACAGGCTGAAACCTACTATACCCGTATGCTTGAGGATCAGCGCACACGGTTCGTCGGCGTGCACGGTCTGATGCGCCAACGCCTCGCAAAGGGTGACACAGAGACCGCGCTCAAACTCGCCGAAAAAGCCTTTGCGCTGAAGCCCAAGCACGAGGGCGTGCTCGACACGCTCTTTGCGCTGCAAACCGGCAGCAGCGACTGGAAAGGCGCACGCAAAACCCTCGCCGCAAAGGCAAAGACCCCTGCCCTGACCAAAGATGTCGCCCTCCGCCGCGATGCGCTCCTCAGCTACGCCGACGCCGAGATCGCCCGCGAAGAGGGGCAAGACGACGCCGCGAAAAAAGCGACACTTGAGGCAAACCGCCTGGCTCCGGGCCTTGTTCCCGCAGCGGTGGCAGCTGCACGCGAGCAAATCAAAGCGGGCGCGCCAAGGGCTGCAAACCGCATCCTAATCAAAGCCTGGACGAACGCGCCGCACCCCGACCTCGCCGCAGCTTTTGCCGAGTTAAAAGACAAAGAAGAGCCCGCCGCGCGCCGCAAGCGTTTTGAGCCGTTACTGGCGATCCATCCGGCCCATCCCGAAACGATCATGCTCAAAACCGAGCTGGCCCTCTCTGCCGAAGACTTCACCGGGGCCCGCAAAGCGCTGGGCGACCTGCCGGAAAAAGAGCCATCCACCCGCGCGCTGGCCCTGCAAGCTGCGATTGAGCGTGGTACAGGAGCCAACGACGACGTCGTGCGCGGCGTTCTTGCCGAGGCTCTAAGCGCACCGCGCGGCCCTGAGTGGACCTGCGAGGTCTGTGGCACCGTGGCAGAGGTGTGGTCGCCCGTGTGCCGCAGCTGCAACGCGTTCGACTCGCTGGTGTGGGTGAACTCAAAAGCACCCAGTGCCGCCCACGACGGCGCAAAAGCGCTGATGCCGCTCCTCAAAGCGCCCGAAGAGGAAGCCGAGGCGCCGGAAGCAATCGCTGCCGAGACTGAAAGCGACACCGCGCCCAAGCCAGAGGCGGCACCGTCCTAAGTCGCGCACAGCCCTTGCGCCGCCTGAGTACACACACTAAACGCTG
>JBCBGM010000002.1:0-122361 GCA_038526735.1 Pseudomonadota bacterium
GAGATGGCGCTTTTGGAGGTGATCTTTCAAGGGGGCATGATCTCGCGGTCGTTATCAACCAAGGTGCTGAAACGCCCCCCCGCGCCCCGCTAACGCATTGCGAGCGCTCGGTTCGGAGGCTAGGTCGCATAGACACGACGAAGAGGCCGCGCTGGATGAGTAAGACGACGCTTTACAAAAATGACCTGCCCGAGGGTCTCGATCTTGGGGATGTGGTGGCGATTGATACCGAGGCGATGGGCCTGCACCCGCATCGCGACCGGCTGTGTCTGGTGCAACTGTCGTCGGGGGATGGGAACGCGCATCTGGTGCAGATCGAGCGCGGGCAGACGAGCGCGCCGAATCTGGAGAAGCTCTTGGTCGATCCAAACGTGCTGAAGCTGTTCCACTTCGGCCGGTTCGATATCGCACTGATGGCGCATGCGCTCGGGGCGTTGGCCGCACCGGTTTATTGCACGAAGATCGCCTCCAAGTTGGTGCGCACTTATACTGACCGGCATGGCCTGAAGCATTTGCTGCAAGAGCTGCTGTCGGTGGATATTTCCAAACAGCAGCAATCCTCAGACTGGGGCGCGCCGGTGCTGAGCGATGCGCAGCAAGCGTATGCTGCATCTGACGTGCTCTATCTGCACCGGCTAAAGGCCGAGCTTGATACGCGCCTGGCGCGCGAGGGGCGCACCGAGTTGGCGCAGGCCTGCTTTGGATTTCTGCCGCAACGCGCGATGCTCGACCTCGAGGGATGGCCCGATGTCGACATTTTTGCGCATTAACGGCGTCTAGGCTCCGCCCGTGTCTGTCGCCGGATATAGCCGCATCGTTCGGTTTTTGCGCATCAGCTTGCCGCTGCTGGCGATCCTCTTGATGAGCACGATCTTTCTGGTGGGCAATGACCCGGAGATGGACGAATTCTCCGAAGTCTTCGCCGACATTGCCGAGGGTGAATTGATGCGGCAGGGCGTGGAGGGGCCTCGCTTTTCTGGGCTGAACCGGGAGGGCGAGCCGTTTGTGATTAGGGCCCTCTCTGCCGAGGCAATCTCTCAGGATGGGCACAACTTTCAGATCGACGGGCTGAGTGTTGAAGCCGATACTGCGGGCGGGTTGTCGGGTGAAATGAGCGCGCCCTCGGGCGTGTATGATCTGCGATCCGAAACCCTCACGGCGGATGGCGGCGTGAGCGCGCTGCGCAGTGACGGTGTGGTCTTTTCAGCAGAACATGCGGTGTTTGCGTTTCACACCGGCAAAGGTCTTTTTTCCGGTGGGGTTGTGGCGAGCTGGGCAGATGGCTCTCTCAAAGCGAGCTGGATGGAGATCGACACTGTTGAAGTGGCCGGGAGCGACAGGCTAAAGGAAGTGGTGACCTTTGGCGGTGGCGTGCATCTCGTCCTGCGCCCGAGCGTGCAAATGTCTGACGAGGAGCCGCAGTGACCTCTCTCTCCCTGTTTCGCGTGTGGTTTTTGGCGATTGGTTTTGCGCTGTCGGCAAGTTTCGCCTTCGCCCAAGGGGCGACCCCTTTTGCCAGCTTTCAGCAAAACCCAGATCAGCCGGTCGATGTGACCGCAGACAGCCTGACCTTTGACAGAGAGGCGGGGACGGTGGTGTTCAGCGGGGATGTGCAGCTGATCCAGGGTGATCTGACGATGACCGCGAACCAGATCGAGGTGTTTTACACCGAAAGTGGGCGCGAAGCCTCTGACGGGGTCACCCGGCTGGTGGCGGAGGGGGATGTGAGCCTCAAGAGCGAGGAAGAGACGATTGAGGCGGAGCGTGCAGTCTATGATCTTGCGGCGGGCACACTGGATGCGACCGGGAATGTGCGTCTCTTGCAAGGGCGCAATGCGCTGACGGCGGAGGCAGCGTCGATTGATATCGAGGGCGGCACGGGCAGCTTTACCGGGCGTGTGCGCAGCACTTTTGTGCCGGAGACTGAGTGAGTTATGAGTGTGGTAGAACCCTTTACAGTCACTGACGGCACCCAGGGCCTCCACGTTAAAGGGCTCGGCAAAAGCTACAAACGGCGGCCGGTGCTGCGGGACATCTCGCTGGAGTTGCACCGAGGTGAGGTGATCGGGCTGCTGGGGCCGAACGGTGCGGGCAAGACGACGTGTTTTTACTCGATCACGGGGCTGGTGATCCCAGAAGCGGGCACCATCACGGTGGACGGGCAGGATGTGACCACGCTGCCGATGTATCGCCGGGCTAAGCTTGGGCTGGGGTATCTGCCGCAGGAGGCCTCGATCTTTCGCGGGCTCTCAGTCGAGGACAACATCCGCGCGGTGCTGGAGCTGCACCATCGCCGGCGCTCAAAGCGCGAGGCGGCGCTTGATGAGCTGCTCGCGGAGTTTTCGATCACGCATCTGCGGCGCACGCCTGCGATGGCCCTGTCGGGCGGTGAGCGGCGGCGGGTGGAGATTGCGCGGTGCCTCGCCGGGGCCCCGTCTTACGTGCTGCTCGATGAACCCTTCGCCGGGGTTGATCCGATTGCGGTGGGGGAGATTCGGGATCTCGTGGCCCATCTCAAAGATCGTGGCATTGGCGTTTTGATCACCGACCACAACGTGCGCGAGACGCTCGAGATCATTGATCGGGCCTATATCCTGCACGATGGGCATGTGCTGATGTCGGGCGCGCCGTCGGATGTTGTTGCCGACGCCAACGTTCGGCGTGTTTACTTGGGCGAGGGGTTCCGGCTCTAAACCCCTTGGGGAGGTCGGGTGGCACTTTCACCGCAACTCAACCTGACACAAAAACAGCGGCTCGCGATGACGCCGCAGTTGCGCCAGTCGATTGCGTTGATGAAGTTGAGCAACCTTGAGCTGGTCGAGGTGCTCACCAAAGCCGCCCAAGAAAACCCGCTGATCGATTATTCCCCGCCCAATCTGAAGGCAATCTCAGGCGCGTCGATCGATGCCATCGGGGATGCTGGCGGTGGAATGACGGCGGACTTGATCTTGCAAATTCGCACCCGGGGCGGGCTGGAGGCTCGGGTCTGTGACGCGGCTGAGCTGCTGATCCATGAGCTTGATGAGCGGGGGTATCTGGCGGTGCCGCTCTTTGAAGTCGCTGACCGCTACGGGGTGGAGGCAGGTCTGATTGATGAAGCGCTTGCCGCGCTGCAGGCCTGTAATCCGCATGGAATAGGTGCGCGCAACCTGCGCGAATGCCTGTCTTTGCAGCTCGAGGCTTTGGGGGAGGATGCGGCGGCGTTTGCCCCGATCCTTGACCATCCGGATCTGTTGGCGGCACCGGGTCGTATCGCTGAGTTGGCCGCGCTTTTGGGGGTGAATGTGGCAGAGGCAGAGCGGCGGCGGGCGGTTTTTCTCAAGCTTGATCCCAGGCCCGGCGCGCGGTTGCACGAGGTGAGCGCGCCTCCGCAGATCCCGGAGCTTTACGTTTATGGCGATGCGGAGAGTGGGTTTCGGATTGAGTTGAACAGCGAGACGTTGCCATCGCTGGCGATCCGCGAGGCGACCGCGAAGGAGTTGTCGCAGGGTGGGCAAGAGGCGAAGGTCTTTGTTCAGGGGTTGCGGCAGGAGGCCAACGGCCTGGTCGCCGCCCTCGCACAGCGCGCCAAAACGATGCGTGCCATCGGGGAAGCATTGCTGCAGTTTCAGTCCGCGTTTTTTGTCGAGGGGCTGACGGGATTGCGGCGGCTGACGATGCCCATGATGGCCGAGGCACTCGGGGTGCACCACTCGACAATCTCGCGCGCGATCTCTGACCGGCACCTCTCGTGCCAGCATGGGATTTGGCCGCTGCGATTCTTTTTCACCTCCGGATTTGCCGATGCGGAGGCACTCACGGCGCCGGTCATCCAATATCACATGCGGCAGGTTTTGGCCCAAGAGCCTGAGAATAAACCTTTTTCTGATGCGCGGCTTCAATCGCAGCTCTCTGAAAAAGGTATCATTATTGCACGACGGACGGTTGCCAAATATCGTGAGGCCATGGGTATTCCATCTTCGGTCGTTCGTCGTCGCGGCCCCTCGATCAGGGGTCTGTAGCCTACGTCGCAGGTGGTGGCCCTCCCGGATCGGTGCGGGCCTTCCCATATAAAGAACAGCCGGGCACGTCTCGGCACCAGTGGGAAAGGAAGCACCATGCGTCTCCAAGTGAACGGCAAACATATCGATACGGGCGAAGCCCTTAAGACCCATGTGATGGACCGGCTTGAGGATGTTGCAGGAAAGTACGTCGGCCGCGCCACAGAGGCTGTCGTGACCTTCTCTAAGGATGGGCATGAGTATGTGTGCGATGCCTCAATGCACCTCTCAACGGGCATGTCGAGCCAGGCCAAAGCGCGCGCCTCTGAGATTTATGCGGCCTTTGATCTCTCGGCAGAGAAGATTGAGAAACAGCTCCGCCGCTACAAGCGCCGCCTGAAAGACCACCACAAAGACAGGAGCGATCCGATCGAGATGATTGGCGCGCCATCCTACGTTTTGGCCGCCTCAAGCGATGATGAAGGGGGCGACGCAGACCTGCACGAGCCGATCATTATCGCCGAGACGCAGACCAACGTTCCGGTGCTTTCGGTCGGGGAAGCGGTGATGCAGATGGAGCTAAAGCACGAAAAATTTCTGGTATTTAGGAACACTTCACATGGTCGGGTGAATGTGGTTTACACCCGCGAGGATGGAAACGTCGGGTGGATTGACCCGTCTGCAGCGAACTAGCCAGCACGCAACACAGTAAGATGGGGCCCTAGATGGAGCTCAGCGCTATTCTTTCGCCGGATGCTGTCCGGGTGGACATCAATGTATCCAGCAAAAAACGCCTGCTGCAGGAAATGGCAGAGCTGGCCGCAGCTCAGTATGGCCTGAACGCAGAGCAGGTGTTTGCCGCGATGCAAGAGCGCGAGTCCTTGGGCCCCACCGGTATGGGCGGGGGTGTGGCGATCCCACATGCGCGCCTGCCCGAGCTTGACCGGGTGGTCGGGCTGTTTGCGACGCTGCAAAAAGCGGTGGACTTTGAAGCTGTAGATCGGCGCGCGGTTGACCTCGTATTTGTGCTCCTGGCACCCGAAGAGGCCGGAGCGGCGCATTTGCGGGCTTTGGCCAAGGTCTCTCGCACGCTGCGAGATGCGTCGATTTGCGAAAAATTGCGTTCTGCGACCGATACGTCGGCGCTTTATGCACTTTTGACGGACGCTGAGGCCTCCAAAGCGGCCTGACCGTCTCCCCAGTCTGAAAAACCAAATGCGCGGTAGTCGGCCTGATAGGCGGCTCGGGCGAGTTTGTTGGTTTCTGCTGTCACGATCTCGTTCATCGCAAAAAGCGTTGGTGATGGTGGCGTGCGCAGAACCGCGTTTTTTACCTGCCCCAGATCGAGCAGGTTTTTCATGAAGGCTGCGCCCTTCACCAGCTGGTTTTCGTGCAGGACGAAGGTGAGCGGCAGCATCGCGTTAAAGCTGTCGATGAAGCTTCGCTGCGGCTCCCACCGCGGGTCTGTGCGCAGGGAGGTTTGGCCCGACAGGTTGGCCTTGATGAAATCGAGAAAGGCATGGAATGCCTCCCGGTGCTGCGCGGCGCCGTAGCCTTGACGCTCAAGATCTGAGCAGTTTTTGCCCACCACATCGGCCTCATCCGGGACGCGCATGCCGAAGTTTTGGCGCAATTGCTCGCGAATCATTGGGAAGCCAGCCTCCCCTCCGAGAAAGATTTTCTCTTCAAAGACGCGCAGCGCACGCTCCACCGGGTGGCGCACGACGGCAAAAGAGACAGCGCCCGGGCGCTCGGCGAACCAGTCTTGCAGCGCTTTTCGGTTCTGAAACGCCAGATCAATCTCGCCCTGACTGCGGGCATCGTCAAAATCGGGGCGGGTTGGCACGCCGCCGTCTGCGCCATGCATCCAACGCAAAACCTGCTCCTCCGGGCCGCCGGGGATGGCGGCGAAGAGGATGCTTTGGGTCAGTGCACCCCGCAAAAGGCGCAGGCCGCCGCGATCGGCGCGCTTGGCGCTTTCGGGGCCTCCAACGAGGCCGCTGTCGCCCCCCATCCCGCGCAACGCAGCGAGCATGTCGTCAGGATTGGTGACCTTGTCAGTAGCAGCGCCGGGATTTTGCCGGAGGATCGGCTCTTTGAGCTCATCAAACCGCCCCTCCACCCCCAAAAAAGCGGCAAGGCCGTTGAGGATGGGGAGCTCTTTGAGCTCGGAATAGTCAATGAAATAGGCGGTTTGGCCGTGCTCCTGCAGCGTGCGACGGACAGAGGCGTAATACCCCTCGGTGTCGGTCTGGTATTTCAGATAAGCGCCCGCGTCGAAGCGGATGCGGGCATCGCGGCGCTTGTTTATGTTGTTGAGCATCCACTGGTCGGTCTGCCGCGCAATTTGCAGCGACAGGAAGCTATCGAGCATGTTGCGGCTGAGCACGATCTTTCCGCAGTCTGGGTCACTGAGGGCGCGGCGCAGAACGCGCGGATCGTGACCGCTGAAAAGGCGAAAGCCGGGCAGCGCTTGGTCACTGTCTTGGACCATCCGGTCGATCAGGCCAAAGGGGCGCGCCTCCCGCGACATGCGGGTCATGCCAAAGGCGCTGTCCTGGCCGGGTTTGCCGACGAAGGACGGGTTGAAGAGCTCACCGTGCGTCTCGATCCCACCAAGCTGCGCGAGGAGGCGCTCGAGCAGGTTAGAGCCCGTCCGCATCGCTGCAAAAATGATGAAATACCGGTAGTTTGGCCCTGTCATGTCACCGCTTCACGTACCGCACTGGCAGCGCCGCCAGTGCTATTGGTCCGTGAGTGTAGAGCGGTAAGATGCGCAGTATCAATGCCACAGGAGGCTAGGCGCTTGAGGGCTGAGCCCAGATCGTGCCGCAGTTTTGGCACGGGCGCGATCATCGAAACGCCGCCTGAGACGGCGATGCTGTTTTCCACCCCGATGGCGCGCAGGGCAATCTCGGGGGCGACGAGAATATCCTCGAGCGTGAACTGAACCACCTGCGCGCGGGTCGTTGGCATATTGATCTGGCGGCGGTATTTGGCGTCGAGCGCCTTAAGGCGCAGGGCGCGACGCTGAAATTCTTCATCCGCCTCGCCCAAGGAGGGCAGCAGAGAAAGCATCCATGCGTCAGAAATGGCAAAGATGCTGGCGTTGGGATCTCTCAACACAAACCGCGCCACACGCTCATTGTCAGCGGCGTGGAAATAGAAACTCTGATGCTTGTCGCGGCCGTGCCACAGAAGCGAGGTGAGGAACTGCTCCGGGTTCCAGTCCCTGATCTTTGGCTCTTCAATCAAGCCGGTGCCCAGTTGTGATGTGGCCGGATCAAACTCCACCGCGCCGGGGTGGAACAGGCGACCATGGGCCAGATCAACTCCGCAGGCCGTGAGCCAGGGGCGCAGCCCGCTGAACAGTGCATCATAGCCATCGAGCACGACATAGGGGCGAGCGGAGGCATGCTGCCGCTCAAACCCTGAGCAAGGGAAGCGGCTGACCGACAGCAACCCGGTGCGCCCCCGGCAACGCCGGTCGCGCCCTTGGGCAATCAGATTGCTCAGGTCGAGCGTTTCAGCGCGGCGCGCAGCAGCGAGCGGTTCAGCACCATAGAGATATTTGCTGTAGAGGGCGCTTGCCCCGTGCCAGACCTTGCGAGCGAAGAACTTGTCTGAGTCCTCCAAAATCTGGGCATGGTCATCGTAGAAAGTGAAGGGTTTGCCCTGCGGGTCAAACTCCGTCAGCGTCAACGAGACATCTTCAAACCGCTCAGAGTGGCGCCGCACGAGCGTTTGAACGTAGCTCTCATCAACGATCCAGCACTGTTTGAAGAAGGCGTCCCACTCTGCCTTGCGCGGATCAGAGAGAATCGCCTGCAGGGTTTTGCGGGTCAGCGTCCACCATTGGGAGCCGATGGAGAGCTCAAGCTCTGCGGGCACCTTACGCTTTACCCGGAGGCGCCGTTGCAGTTCTACTGAACGGTCAAACAGCCAGCGCTGGCTGCGCCAAGAGAATGGATGGAACAAGGTGAAGCGCTCTTCCTCGAGCCCCTCTTGCACCCATTTCGACTCCCCCAACCGCTTGCTTTGCACAAAATCAGTGTTGGGGTGTGCGTTCAAAAACGCTTCAAGCTCAGTGATGGGTCGAATGGGCAAGCAAGAGCCGCTGATCAGAGCGACATGTGTGACGTCCTCAAACGTCTCGATCAGGTGTCTTGCGGTGGTCAGGCCCGCCTCATGCAGCGCGAATGTGCCCCACTCGCAGCGCGTGGGGCTCACAACGATGACCGACGGATCCTCTGCGAGGGCCGCTTCAAGCTCAGCCCGCTCGGACTTGTTGGATTTGCTGTCGATGTGAACAGCAACACGGCATCCGGCGGCACTAAAGTGCTGTGCGACCTCTACCACCCGGTAGAGGCTGCTATGCGCCAATATGCTGATGCCAATGCTCATGATGTGATTAAATCCACCCCCCCGTGGACATCAGTCCCAGCTCCTCCAGCTGCCGCCAACCCGTATATTTCACGGAAGCTGAATTCCAAAGCGTGGTCCTCGATTCGATACCGCTGAGATACGCTCGGTACTCGCGACTTGCTGCATAGTGCTGTTTTCTTTCTAATTCCTCTAGGGACTTATCCTTAAGAAGTTCCAAAAATTTGGCGTGAAGAAGGCAACCTGATGTTTTCTCGCCACCCCATTCATCAAATACGCGGTTCAAACCCCGCGGCAATAAACTGTGGGTTGAGCTGAAATACACATATCCTGATTTCCAGCGTACCAGCGGGATTTTGTTGAGAGCGGGCGCGGCGGCAGGATTCTGGGCGAAATAGGCGCGCATGCGCGGGCCGCCCTGGATCCATAAATTGCCGTAGAGCTTGTCGACCTTGATCGAATAATTTCCGGCATCAAACCACGAGAGCTCATCGAACGGGTTCTGTCCGATGCGGTAGAGGGTCTCTCCGACGGGGCGCTCTGAGTACATGTCGAGCAGCATCGTGCCGAATGCTTTGATCGAGGAGGTATCTAGCCAATCGGTGAGCGCGCGAATGGGCCGGACATCGCTGTAAGGGAAGACGAGAAACTCATCCACATCCACAGTCAGGCACCAATGCCCCACCCCTTTGCGCCCCAGGAGGTAGTTGATCCAATCCATCCCGAAACGCGCGCGCTTGTAGCTTGCCGTCGTCGTCCAGATCGAGACATCGGGCTGCTCGGACAAAAACTCGACACTGCCATCGTCAGAGCCATTGTCGACAAGAATGAAATGATCGACCCCGAGCTTGCGGTAGTAATCGAGGAAGAATGGCAGGCGCACGGCCTCGTTGCGGAGCGTGCAAAACAGCAAGACATCATCCGGGCCGATGTGCTGTGTCTGATCTTTGAAAGGAACGAGGTCGCGCCCCCGTCGCAGCGCGCGGATCTGGAGGCGGCGACGCTTTGCACGCAACCGCACCGTTCTGAAAAAAATCTTGAGCAAACTACGACCTCCGCATTTCGCGCTCTATGAGATCAAGATGCGATCGCCAAGAAAAACGTGGCGGCACGGGGGGGTTATGCCGGTTTTGTGAGACTGTGTTGAGCGCAGTTCGCCAGGCCTCGACCGACGGAGTGGCGACGTAAGTGAGGGTGTCGCCGTAGAGCTCTCTGAGCACTGGCAGATCAGACGCGATCACCGGAACGCCGGCCTGTAAGGCCTCGGCAACGGGCAACCCTGCCCCCTCTGCGCGCGAGGGGAAGAGGAGAGCGCTGCAGGAAAGCAGAGCCTCTTCGAGCTGTTGGTCCGTGGCGTTTTGCAGCCATGTGACCCGCTCCAGCGCGTTGATCCAGTCGTAAAGCGCCGTCTCGGCCCAGCCTTTTTGACCGATGATCGTGAGGTGGTTTGGCTGGGTCGCCGGGCTCTCCCACATCTCGCACAACAGATCGTAGCCTTTGCGTGGCTCCACGGTTCCGATGGCGAGAAAGTGGTTGGGGATCGGGCGCGCAGGCGTTTTGAATTCGCGGGTTGCGCCGTGCGCGAGGACGTGCCCCTCGGGCACCCTGCCCCAAGTGGTGAACCAGCGCTCGGCGGCCTTTTGCGACGCGCTGCTGGGGTAGATCACCACATTTGCCTGTGCGGAGACAGCTTGCATCCGCTCAACAAACCGCTGCGTAGGGGTGGGCCTAGACCAGTCCGGGTGATCTAGCGGGATCACATCATGCACCATCACACAGCGGGAGATGCCGTTTTCTCCGAGCGATTTCAGGAGGGTGCGTTCTAGGCCAGTGTGCCCGACATTGACCCAAACCGATGCTCCGGCATTGGCCGCGAGACGCCCTGCATCCATTAACGCGCCGCGCGCAATCGCATGCCGGGCGATCTGCCATTCGATTTGACGGCGGCCCCACCAGTCCGAAGGAAACGCGCTTGCGAGGAGCTTGCGCGCGGCGTCGGGCGTCAGCAAGAAAAACCGCTGTCCCAACGAGACCGACAGCAGCGCGTCAGGCCATTTTGCTGTGACTTCAGTGAAAAGTTCTGCTTCAACCCGGTCGATCCCCGTCGCGGGCCCTCGTCCAAGGCGGGAGATACTGCGGGTTATGTCCAGCACAACCCGCGACATGTGTGCTTAGCCTTGCGCGCTCGCATCCGCCGCCACATCCGCGCTGACGATGTCATGCAGGAAGGCGCGGAGGTCATCGCGCAGGTCGTCACGCGCCAGGCCAAACGCAACGGTGGCCTGCAGATAGCCTGCTTTTGACCCGCAATCGTAGCGCTCGCCGCGGAAGCGGAGGGAATAGACACCGCGCTCGCCCTCAATCTCGCGTGCAATCGCGTCAGTGAGCTGGATCTCGTCGCCCGCGCCGCGCTCTTTGCGGTTGAGCTGCATCATCACTTCGGGTGTCAGAATGTAGCGACCGATCACGGCGAGGTTGGAGGGCGCCTCTTCCGCGTCCGGTTTTTCGACCATGCCGCGCACCCGCGCGCAGGCATCGGTGGAGCCTCCAACGTCCAACACACCATAAGCAGAGACGCGGCTCATAGGCACTTCCATCGCGGCGACGATGTTGCCGCCCGTCTCTTCATGCGCTTCGGCCATCTGCTTGAGACAGCCCGGCGTGCCCATGATCACGTCATCGGGAAGGATCACCGCGAAGGGCTCGTTCGCGATAAGGCGGCGTGCACACCAGACGGCGTGGCCAAGGCCCATCGCCTCCCTCTGGCGGACATAAGCAATCGCGCCTGATTCCATGTCGGTGTTTTTCAACTCCTGAAGAAGAGACGTTTTTCCCTTTTTCTTCAGAGTTTTCTCAAGCTCCGGTGCACCATCAAAGTAGTCTTCGAGCGCGGATTTGCCGCGTGCGGTCACAAAGATGAATTCTTTGATGCCAGCCTCACGCGCCTCTTCGATGGCGTATTGAATCAGGGGCCGATCTACGAGCGTCATAATCTCTTTGGGAATAGATTTTGTCGCCGGAAGAAATCGTGTCCCAAGACCGGCGACCGGAAAGACCGCCTTTGTAACCTTGCGCTTCATCGGGAGTGGCTCTTGCTTTCAACACCTTGGATGACGCGTGTCTAACAACTCCACTACGTGATGGAAAGGCTGACCTTCCGGTCAAAAATCGAACGGTGCGTCGGTGAGACTTTGCCAAGGGGCGCCGTCGCTTGGAACGGTGAACCACCGCCGCGCGCCACCGCGGGTGTAGGTCAGCGCAAGCGCAAAGTTGCGGTGGTGGGCAACGCGCTGCATCTCTGCCTCGGCTGAGGGGATAACGCGCCATTTTGGGGATAAGCCAACAGGGCGGAGGGCGAAGGTGCCGCCGAGATGATACCAATGCCCCGCGAACGAGACGGCCTGAGGCCGCGGGCTATAGCGCATCTCGATCAGGGTGACCGTGTGCCCAAGCGATGCGAGTTTCTGCGCATCCCGGCGGGCGGCTTTGCGGTTGTAGATGCGCGGGAGGATCGCGATGGATTGGCCTCTGTGGCAGTGAAACGGCGTGAACTCCGACGTTGCCGGGTCAGCCGGAGCAATCTTTGGAGCGGACACCGGATGTTCCATCGCCGCCTGCAACTCCCTGAGCAGAGACGATAAACGTCGCCCGCCGATCAGCCCGAGGCGGTGCAATTTGCTCAACCGCCGCTGCTCGCGGGCATAGACCCCGGTTTTCGCAGTGGCGTGGAGCGAGGGCTCCACATGGGTGGCGAGATAGGCGGCGGTGGAGGTGCCGATGTCGCTGAGGCTCTGCGGCAGGCCACGTTTTCCACGGCGTTGGGAGGGGTGGTAGCCGTGGTGCACGACCGCGCCTTCAGCCCATCCGATCTGCCATCCGGCCTTGTGCAGGCGGATCGTCAGGTCGGTGTCATCGTGAAAATACGCGAAGCGCGCGTCAAAGCCGCCGATCTGCGCGAGGGCGGCGCGGTTCACGATCATGTTCGTGCCACTGAGCTTGGGGCACATCCCCGTGCCGGGCGCGGTGTCTGACCCGGTTTCGTCTAGATCGAGCCGGCCCCATTGCACGCGCACGCCATTCGGGCCGAGCACGGGGCCTCCGACCGCTCCGAGGCCGCTCTCTATGTGCGTGGAAAGCTGGTTCAGCCAGTCTGGTTCGGGCACCGCGTCGTCGTCGAGAAAGGCAATCCAATCGCCCGCAGCCTGTGCCAGACCAACATTGCGCGCGAGGGAGACGTTTGGTTCCGCGACCGTTGCCCATTTCACATCCGCCAGGCCCGGAGGGGGGTCTACGCGGTCAGAAACGACGATCACCTCAAAGGGCACATCGCGTTGGAGGCGCAGGCCTGCGAGGGCTTTTTCGAGCGCCGCGTCACGGCGCCAGTTTGGGATGATCACAGAAAGCCGGGGCGCGGCCATCAGGATCAATCGATGCCTTGTGCTTTGAGGATCGCCTCGATCCGCTCGACGTCTACCGGGTTATTCAGCTCCCAAAATGCGCGTCCTTTCGCATCAACGGGCACGCATTGAACCGGCACGCCGTTTTCGAGGAAGCGGAGCTGCTCTAGCCCTTCCCACTGCTCAAGGCGGCCCTCAACCCAGGTCATGTATTGGCGCAGGGCGGCGGGGCGGTAGGCGTAGACACCGACGTGATGCCAGACGGGGGTATCCTCATCGTTGGCAAAATCGCGACCGGTGTAGGGCAGCACCTCTTTCGAGAAGTAGAGCCCTTTGCCGGAGGTATCGAAAACCGCCGTGGTGCCGCCGACCCGGCCATTGGCGCGATCTTCTTTGAACCCTGCAAGCGCGGCTGCATCGGTGCGTAGCACTGGCGTGGCCACGACCGCATCGCCTTGCATCGCGGCGACCAGCGCATCGATGAACCAGGACGGGGTGAGCGGCGCATCGCCTTGCAAATTCACGATGATATCGTCGTCAGAGGCATGGGAGATTGCCACCTCGGCGCACCGCTCCGTACCGTTCTTACAGCCTTCGGAGGTCATGATGACCTCGCCGCCAAAGCCGCGCACATGCTCGGCGATCCGCTCGTCATCGGTCGCGACGGCCACGCGGCTGACCCCTTCGACCGATTGCCCCGCCTCCCAACTACGTTGGATCAGGCTTTTGGACACACCGCTCGCACCGCGCAGCTCAACAAGCGGTTTGCCGGGGTAGCGGGTAGAGGCATAGCGGGCCGGTATGACGATGAAGACACCCATCAGGCAGGCATCAACTCAACGCCGGGCGCGTGGGCGATGAAAAAGACATTCTCAAAGCCAGGCTTGCCGTAGCGATATTCGGTATGGTCATCGAAGCGCACCATGCGGCCGCCTGCCCCGCGCAATACCGCGTCTCCGGCAGCGGTGTCCCACTCCATAGTGCGGCCAAGGCGGGGGTAGATGTCTGCCTCTCCGGCAGCGACAAGGCAGAACTTCAGCGAGGAGCCTGCGCTCGTCATGTCTTTGACAGAGTACTTGGCGATGTAGGCGTCGGTTGCGGCATCGCGGTGAGACTTTGAGGCGACAACCATCAAGCCCTCGGCACCCGGTTGGGTGACGCTCATCGGTGTGACCGCCCCAGCATTGGCCGCCACAAACGGCCCCGCCTCCTCAACGCTTTGACCAGAGGCATCGGTGTAGAACAGCCGCTCTTTGGCTGGGGCGTACACAACCCCGCGCGTCGGCACGCCATTTTCAACCAAAGCGATGTTCACGGTGAACTCGCCCCGGCGCTTGATGAACTCTTTGGTGCCGTCGAGTGGATCGACCAGAATAAACGTGTCGGCAGTGACGGAATGGCTGTCTGCGCGCTCTTCGGTCACGACCGGGATTTCGGGCAAAGAGGCCTCAAGGGCTGCGACGATGATCTTGTCGGCGGCCATGTCAGCTTTGGTGACCGGGCTGTCATCCGCTTTTGCCTCGGTGCCGAAGTCATCGGTTCCGTAGATCTCCATGATCGCGGCGCCTGCCTCAATCGAGGCGGCGCGGAATACGGTCATAATTTTGGCGTAGTCCATCCTGCTCAGCTGCCTTATCATCTCTTGTTAATGCGCGCGCTGTATGCGCGAAGCGATCAGCGCAGACAAGGGAACGACTGACGCGGGCGGCTGCTGAATGGCGAAGGTTCAAAGATACTATCGCAACAAGAACATGTGGGACGCCGCGCAGTCCTTCATGGACCTGATCTATATCAGCGTTGTGCGGGAGTTTCGGACAACATCTGGCGGCGCCATGATGTCCTTTGCGATGGCGTTTGGCAGGCCGATCGTCCTCTTTCTGATTTTTTTCGCCGTCTATGAGTTTTTTGGGCGCTCAATGCTGATCCGCGGCGATTTTGTAATGTTCATGATGACCGGTATTTTCGCCTATCTCATGCACATCCGCGCCGTCAAAAACCTGCAGGGAGCGGGTGGCGGTGCTGCGGGGATGATCTTTTACGCGCGCGCCTCAAAACTGCTCAACCTACTCGCATCGGCGTTCCATGAGCTCTACCTCAACATCATCGCGATGATGGTGGTTATGGCGACCGCGTATTTTGTGCGGGGCTACCTTGAGGCGTACCAGCCCCACTACATGATCAAGCCAATGTTCTTTGCTTGGGCAAGTGGGCTGGGGGTTGGGATGACCTTCGCCGCGATTGCACCGATGGCGCCGATGTTTGCGTCGAGTTTCTTTATGATTTACCGGCGCGTTCAGATGATCACGAGCGGGAAAGCGTTTGTGGCCAACGTCTTACCCACATCGCTTTTGCCGTTCTTCACCTGGAACCCGCTCTTTCATTGCATTGACCAGGCGCGGGGGTTTGCGTTTATCAACTACGTGCCTCGCGTCACGAATATGAGCTATCCGATCTACTGCACCCTTGCGCTGATCTCCTTCGCGCTGATCACGCAATACGCGTATCGCGCCGCCGAGGATCGAGGCCTCGAATAAGTTAGGTGAGCGTGTCACCACCGGTTTGCTTGAAATGCGCTGCCATGAACTCGATGAACGCGCGCAGCTTTGGTTGCGGGAAGCGCCCAGGCGGGTAGACCGCGAAAATCCCCAACTTCTCAACCACGCAATCGGTCAGAACGGCCTCCACAAGACCGTTCTTAATCGCGTCTCCGACGATGAAACTCGGAATAAGAGAGAGGCCCACGCCCGAGATCGCACCTTTTAGCAACGCGTCCCCATTGTTCGCCGTCAGCCGCCCGCCCACGCGGATTTGCCGCTCTGCCCCCGAGCTGGCCTTGAGTCGCCAATAGTTGCCGGTGGCCATGTTGGAGTAGTGCAACAACGTGTGCTCTGAGAGATCCTCGATGGTTTTGGGGTGGCCGTGCTCTTTAAAATACTCCGGTGAGCCCACGATATAGACCGCAGCCTCTGCGAGTTTGCGGGCGCGGAGTGTCGAATCTGGCAACTCACCAATGCGGATCGCCAGATCAAACCCCTCAGAGACGAGCTCAACGAACCGGTCATCCATCACCATATGGACGGAGACATCGGGGTAAGCCTTGAGAAACTCCGAGACGGCGGGGGCAAGATGTGTGGTCCCGAAACTAACGGGGGCTGAAATGCGCAACTCACCGCGGGGGGCGGATTGCATCGCGTTGACCATCGCGTCTGCTTCGGTGGCATCCGCGATCACGCGGGTGGCCTTGTCGTAATACGCGAGGCCAATCTCGGTTGGGCTGACCCGGCGCGTTGTGCGGTTTAAAAGCCGCGCACCCAACCGTGCCTCAAGCGAGCTGACATGCTTTGACACCGCCGATTTCGAGATGCCGATGCGTTTTGCAGCATCCGTAAAGCCGCCGTGATCCACGACCGCCAAGAACGCTTCCATTTCTGCCAATCTATCCACGATGGCCCTCCTGAGATGCGCAGATAGGACCGGATTTGCGCTTCACAAGCGTTTCCTATTCACAAACAGTTGCGCAGTTGTCCGCGATACGTCTCCGCCCGCGCTTCAACGCGGCGCGCGATCGAGAGCAGGTCTGATTTGTTGCGAAAAGAGCCGTTGCGAAAGCCGCCATGGCCCTCGTGATAGGCGAGATACTGGCGGTAGGTGTCATTGAAGCTGACGCCGTTCACCTTTTCGGTGCGCGACATGTACCAGCCTATGAAATCCACCGCGTCGGCGAAATTATCGCGTCGTGCACCGCTGCGCCCGTTGGCCTCTTGATACCAGGCCCAGGTGCCGTTGATCGCTTGCGGATAGCCGAACGCGGTGGAGGTTTTGGCACGCGCGCGCGCCTGAAAGCGGCTCTCTTGCCAGATGATGCCGAGCTTCACATGTGGGGGTGTGCCCCATTTGTCGGACGCAGCCGTAAGCCCCGCCTTCCAGTGCGGGTTCTCAGCCAGCAGCACGCAGGCGTCATCAAGACTGGTGGGCGCCTGATCAACGCCGCGGATGCGCGCCGGATCGTTTGCCGTTGTCCTCTCGCGGGTTGCGCCATGACAGCCCGCAAGCGCGAACATCACGATCACCAGCGCCACCCTTCCCAACCAGGAAGCTGCCACGTTTCACCTGTATTTTCTGCCTGCCCGGACCGTTTAGACGGCCTCTTAGACCACTGCAGAGAGAATAGCTGGAATTGCGAAAACAGCAAGCAAAGTAGAGACAACCACCATCCCGGCGACTTCTTCGGATTTTGCTTTGTACTTTTCCGCCAGCATGTAGGAGGTCACGGCGATCGGCATCGCCACCTGCAAGATCAAAACGCCCGTCGCCATATCAGACAGCCCAAAGTAAAACGCAGCCCAAGCGGGGGCGGCCACGCAGACCGCGAGTTTGATCACCGAGAGGATCACACCGCGCGTCACGCCCTGCGGCTTGAGCTGGGCAATCGCGACGCCGAGCGTGATTAGCATCAGCGGAATACCCATCTGCCCGATCAGATCGAGAGTGTTTTCGGCCCAGACCGGCAGCCGCCACCCCTGATAGAGGAACAACCCGCCCATAAACGTGGCCCCGACCATCGGCTCTTTGAGCGCGCGAAACGGGTTGCCCCCGCCAGAGACCAGCCAAACCCCGATGGTGAACGACAAAAGCGCCATTACCGCAAACACCACCACAGCAAGGGCCAAGCCCTCTTGGCCGTAAGCAAACAGCGCCACTGGGAGGCCGACGTTTCCGGTGTTTCCGAAGATCAGCGGGGCGAGATAGGTGCGGATGTCGAGGCGCGTGACCAGGACAAAAAGGAGCATCGCGATGGCGACCAGGCCGTAAGCCACGAGAGTTGCGACGACCAAGGCTTGCAACGCCTGTGGCTCAATCTGTGCACGCATCAGCGCCATGAAAATCAGGCAAGGGATCGACAGCGACATCGCAATTCGCGTGACGAATTGCAGATCAAACGCCCATCCGACCTTCACCCAGGTAAAGCCGATGCTCGCCAGCACAAAGACCGGCGCGACGATGCTAAGAACCTCTAAAATAATCGACAAAAACCGCCTCCTTGCGGCAATCCCGACCGCGAAGACGTGATCGTGTGCAGTAGACAGGAAGTCAACGTCCGCCTATTTGTGGGCTCTAGGAGTGTGGACGATGACGATCGAACGAACAGTCACAGCAAAGCCCAAATTCGGCATTGGCCAGGTGGTGCGCCACCGGGTGCATCCGTTTCGCGGGGTGATTTTCGATATCGATCCGATCTTCGACAATACCGAGGAGTGGTGGCAGTCGATCCCAGAGCAGCATCGTCCGCGCAAGGATCAGCCTTTTTATCACCTCTTGGCTGAGAACGAGACGAGCTACTATGTGGCTTACGTTTCTGAGCAGAATTTGCTGGCGGATACATCGGGCGATCCGGTGGAGCATCCTGAGGTGGGCAACATGTTTGCCCAGCAAAATGGCGACCAGTACGTACCTTCCAGCCGCTTTCACTAGCGCTTAAAGCATCTCGAAATCGCTGCTGCTCAGGTCAGCGGCGGCGACGCCTTCAACGATGAAGCCGCCCGTCTCGTAGTCAACAAGAGCGCCATCGTCGGTGTCTGTGATCTCAAGCCGGCGGAAGCGGCCGGGGCCGTCAATAATGCGGATGGTATCGGTGCCGATGGTGAAGTCGGTGATGGTGTCCTCACCATCCCCCTCTTCAAACTGAAAGATATCCGCCCCACCGCCGCCGGTGAGTTTGTCGTTGCCGATACCGCCGATCAGCACATCGCTGCCACTGCCGCCATTGAGCTTGTCTTTGCCCCAACCGCCGCCGAGCAGGTCATCTCCGCTACCGCCCTGAACTCTGTCGCGGCCGAAATCCCCGTTGAGGTCATCGTCGCCACCGCCGCCTTTGATCCGGTCATTCTCGGTACCACCGCGCGCGAAATCGTCGCCGCCGCCGGTGTTGATCCGGTCATTGCCCTCGCGACCCTCGACAATGTCGTCGCCGCTGCCAGACTTGATCCGGTCATTGCCTTCCCCGCCATCGATCAGGTCATTGGAGGCGAAGGTATTGATGCGGTCATTGCCGCCAAGCCCCTTGATGATGTCACTCAGCGCAGAGCCATCGAGGCGGTCATTGTCTTCAGTGCCAATCTCGGCGCTGTTGGAGGTGAGAATCCGCTCAGACGGCGGCAAAACGGTGACGACGCCTTTGTCGTCGGTCACGGTCACGATGACATCAATCACTGAGATTGCGAGCGCGTCGCTGATCTCAAGGCTGTTGCTGGTTGCGCCAATGATGGGCGTGAGGTCCGCGCGCCATTGGTAAGAGATGTTATCGATGCCATCGGCATCTTCGATCGAGCTGACATTGGCGTTGATGTTGGTGCCGACAAAGCCCGTTCCCTCAAGGGTGGCTTCCCCGTTGGTGGGAGCATTGCCGCTGCCGCTGGAGACTTCGATCGTATAGGTGCCCGTGTAGGCATCGCGGAAATCAGCCACCTCAAGGTAATGCTGCTCCGACGTTTCCGCCGTGAACGTGTAGCTGACCGCGCCGCTCTCTTGGGTGCGGGTCGCGATGATGGAACTGGCGTTGCCGTCACCATCATAGACCCGCAGCGTGGTCTGCGCCGGGATCAGCGACGAGATGAACCCGTCTGCATCACTAATCTCGCTGACCTCAACGGTGTATTCCACACCCGCAGCGAGATTGATCGAGAACCAGTCTCGGTCGTAGGCCAGCTCAAACTCACCTGACTGCTCCACCTCAAGCGTAAGCGCGGTCGCCTCTTGCCAGATGCTGGAGTGATCGTCTGGCGTGGTCGCCTCAATGATCTGAAACGTGTACTCGCCGGTCGCCAAGTCCAACAGCTCAGAGACGCGGATCACATAGGTGCCGTCGTCCTCTGGTGTGAAGGCCATTGCGGCCGTCTCATCATCCCAGGCCTTACCATTTTGCAGCGGCACCGAGGTGATCGCCGCGTTGAAAACTGAAAGATCTGGCGTTCCGAAATTGCCAGAGAGCGAATCCCCGTCGCTGCGGTCAGAGCTCAGCAGCAGGTAGTATTGCGTTCCGCCGGTAAGGGTGAGCGAGAAGTGGTCAAGGTCACCTTCAGTGTTGATCGAGCCCTGAATAACGTCGCCCAGCGCAATCGGCGTTGCCGTTGCCACTGTGTTTCCAAAGGTGTCAGTCGATTCGGTCATGAAGGCCCCCGATCCTCAAAACAAGGATTTGGGTAGTGTTGCAATGCGGCGAGCGTGTGGCGCATCTGTTAAGAATCCGCCACTAAAACGCTGCGTTCGTTCAAAATCCCAGCGCGATCCCGTCTTTTCTAGGGTCGGAGGCCGCGGTCAACAACCCGTCCGGCCCAAGATGGATCGCCTGTGCACCGCCAATCGCCGTTTCGGGGGGCTGGACGGTATGCCCTTTTGCGCGCAACGCCTCCCAAACATCGGGGGCGTAGCCATTCTCCAGATCCAGCGGGCCGAGCGCGCCAAAACTGCGCGGAGCGTCGAGCGCGGCCTGAAGGTCCATCTGATAATCCACCAGATTTGACAGGAACCGCGCATGGCCATTGGGCTGGTAGGCCCCCCCCATCACCCCAAACGACATCGAGACGCGGCCGTCTTCCTTGAGCATCGCCGGAATGATCGTGTGCATCGGTCGCTTGCCGCCGCCGGCCTCGTTCGGGTGCCCCTCGGTGAGCGAAAAGCCCGCACCGCGGTTCTGGAAGTTGATGCCGAATTTCTCGGTCGCGAGGCCTGAGCCGAAGCTGTGAAAGATCGAATAGATCAGGCTGACGGCCATCCGGTCTTGGTCAACCACAGTGATGTAGATCGTGTCTTTGTGCACCGCTTGGCTGGCGTCATGGGCAGACGCAATCACGGTGTCGGGGTTGATGAGCGCAACCAGCGCATCGGCTGTCGCGTCAGAGAGCACGTGGTCGAGCCGGTTCACATACTCCGGGTCAGCGATAAAGCGGTCGCGGGCATTGTAGGCGAGTTTGGCGATCTCGGCCTCCAGATGCGCGCGTTCTGCGCCAACAGGGTCAAGCGATGCGATATCGAACCGCTCCATCATCTTGGCCATCTGGAGGGCTGTGGCGCCCTGCCCGTTGGGAGGAAGTTCCACGAGTTCGGTGCCGCGATAGGTCCCGCTGATCGGCTCAACATAATCGCAGGCGGTCGCGGCGAAATCTTCGAGCGTGTGCACGCCGCCCATAGCTTGGAGGGTTGCGACCATGTCTTCGGCGACTTCACCGATATAGAAGGCGTCACGACCGTCTTTTGCGATGCGCTTCAGCACTTCGGCCTGTCCGGGCGCTTTGAATACCGTTCCAACCGCAGGTGCTTTGCCCTCAACCGTAAAGGCAGCTTTGCCATGCCCGTGCAGGTTGCCGACGGACTTCGCCCAGTCAGAAGCGACGCGCGGAGCAACCGGCACGCCCTCCTCAAAGTAACGGATCGCCGGGGCAAGAGAGGCATCGAGCCCCTTGCGCCCATAGTCTGCAGAGAGCCGGGCGAATGCGTCAATCGCACCTGGGATCGAGACTGAGGCGGGGTCACCGTACAACGGCATAGAGCTGTGACCTGCGGCGCGCAGCGCATCCGCGCTCAGCGCGGCAGGTGCGCGGCCGGAACCATTCAGCCCGACAACCCGCTCCTCCCCGGCCGGCTTCACCAAAGCAAAGCAGTCGCCGCCAATGCCCGTCATCTGCGGCTCACACACACCCAGCAAAACCGCACCTGCAATCGCGGCATCCACCGCGTTGCCCCCCTCCGAGAGGATATCCACCGCCACCTTTGCGGCGAGTGGATGGGACGTCGCAACCATTGCGTTGCTTGCATAAACTGTTGATCTGCCAGGAAGGTGGAAGTCGCGCATGTGGGCCTCGATGTGTGTGCGGCCCGGACCCTAGTGCGCTGGACGACAGCCGCAAGGGTGACGAGCGGAACGGACCAAATCCAGGTTTGGGGGCATGTCATCGGCACGCCCGCTCGTCGCCGAGAACGTCGCGCATGAGTCGGGCGCAGACGTGTCCCAAACTTGGCAAAAACTGGGCGGAGATTTGCGGACGGGAGAAGCTCACTCAAAAGTTGGGGGCTAGCGACCAAGCCTCTCCCGCCGCTGGTGATGGTTTCGCTGATAAACGTGGCCGGTCTTGGGCAGAGTTTGGGCGAAGTCAGGACATCCGTTATTCGCTTGCCTCCGATCTTTTTGCGGATAACGTCAGGCACATGAACGTGATTAACGTCTCAGCGAAAACGCGCGGCATCCCAGAGGTGGTTGCGTTTGACCGCAAAGAGCTCGGGGTGATCCTGTCACTCTATGGCCGGATGGTCGCCGCCGGTGAGTGGCGGGATTATGGCCTCAGCCATTTGAAAGACTGTGCGGTATTCTCTGTCTTTCGCCGCAGCGCAGAGACGCCGCTCTACCGGATTGAAAAACATCCAAAGCGCGCACGGGCGCAGGGGATGTATTGCGTGATTGGGATGGATGGGCATATCCTCAAGCGCGGGCATGACCTCAAAACCACGTTGCGAGTGCTAGAGCGCAAGCTGATCCGCGCGGTTGAGGATTAACGCAGCATCTTGAGCACTAGTTCTGCGTTCTGGTCTGGCGGAAAAATCGGATAGAGCACATCACCGATCACCCCATCGCGAGCGATGAATGACAGCCGTTTCAGGAGGGTCATGCCGTCCGCCTCGAAGGTGGGCAGTTTCAAGGCTTTCGTAAAAGCCAAGTCGGCGTCGGAAAGCAGGGAAAAGGGCAGATGCAACCGCTCCGCCGCCTCGCGCTGGTAAGCGGTGTCTTGGGTCGAGATACCAAAGACCTGATCAACGCCAAGCGCTTTGAGCTCTACGAAATGGTCGCGAAACGCGCAAGACTGCGGCGTGCACCCGCGCGCACCTGGGATCATGTCCCACCCGTCGGGCAGTGCGATGCCGGGTTGTCCGGTGCGGGGGTAGACGTAAAAAACCACGGTGCCGGTGAGCTCTGAGAGAGAGACGGCAGTGCTGTCGGTGGCCTCCAACCTCACATCGGGCAGGGTCAGACCCGAGAGGTGATCGACCGCGCGATCATCCTCTGGCGCTGGAATATCCGCCCAATCCACTTCCATCCCATGTGACATCATCTGCTCCCTCTAGTGTTTTGTGCGACGCTTGTTTTGCCGCAAACGCCCGGTGTTTTTGGGCCGCCCTTTGCCGCGCACTGGCTTGCGGGCCCCCTTGCTAGAACCCAGAGGCTTATCCTCGATCTCTAGTATGTCGAACAAGAGCCCACCGGTAATGGGCACAGCCTCTTCAAGGCGCACCCGAACGGTTTGGCCCAGGCTGATCTGGCGGCCAGAGCGATCTCCGGTCAGGGTGCGAGCGTCGGCGTCGTAGTGGAAGAACTCCAAGCCGAGCCGAGAGATCGGCACCAACCCATCCGCACCCGTTTCGTCGAGCTTCACGAAGATGCCGAAACGGGCGATGCCGCTGATACGCCCCGGAAAATCGTGCCCCACGCGCTCGCTCAGGTAGGCGGCGAGGTAGCGGTCGGTAGTGTCGCGCTCTGCAAGCATCGAGCGACGCTCGGTTTGGGAGATATGCTCGGCGGTATCCTCCAGCAGATCGACATCCTCCGCACGCAACCCGTCGTCACCCCAGTGATGCGCCGCGATCAGCGCGCGGTGGACGATCAGGTCCACGTAGCGCCGGATCGGCGAGGTGAAATGCGCGTATTTCGCGAGGTTCAGCCCGAAATGCCCGAAGTTCTCATCCGAATAAAACGCCTGCATCATCGAGCGCAGCACACTGAGGTTGAGTAGCTCGGCATCCGCTGTGCCCGCCGCCTGATCGAGCAGACGGTTGAGGTCTTTTGTGCGCAGCACCTGCCCCTTGGGCAGTGACAGCCCAATGCTGCCCACGACCTCTCGCAACGCGTCAAGCCGCTCACGCTCCGGCTCTTGGTGGACGCGGTAGAGAAACGGGCGGTGCTTGCGCTCCAGCGTTTCGGCGGCACAGACATTGGCCTGCACCATGAACTCCTCGATCAACTTGTGCGCGTCAAAGCGGTCTTTGAACGCGACAGAGACGACCTCGCCACTCTCGGACAACACGATCTGCCGCTCGGGCAGGTCGAGGTTGAGAGGCGCGCGGGCTTGGCGCCCTTTCAGCGCGCAAGCATAGGCCTGCCAGAGGGTTTTGATCGTTTCAACATGCGGCGCAGTTTGGTCATCCGGCCGCCCATCGGCTGCGGCTTGGGCCTGCTCATAGGTGAGCGCGGCGGGGCTTTTCATCAGACCGCGCACAAACCGATGCGAGATCTTTTGACCATCCGGCGCAAAGCGCATCTCCACCGCAAGACACGCCCGCTCAACCCCTTCATGCAGCGAGCACAGATCGCCCGAGAGTTGTTCGGGCAGCATCGGCACGACACGATCCGGGAAATACGTGGAGTTGCCGCGTTTGCGTGCCTCTAGGTCAAGCGCAGCGCCGGGGCGGACATAATGCGCCACATCCGCAATCGCGACCCACACGAGGAACCCGCCCTCGGTCTCAGGGTCGGGCAGCGCACAGACGGCATCGTCGTGGTCGCGCGCATCCGCCGGGTCGATGGTGATGAGTGGGAGGTGGCGGAGGTCTTCGCGGCTGCCCAACGTGACAGGCTTCGCCCGCAACGCCTCTTTCACCGTGGCATCGGGAAAGGCATCCGGGATGCCATGCTCGTGGATCGCCACGAGGCTCACAGAGCGCGGGGCAGACGGATCACCCAACCGCTCAACGATGCGCGCGCGGGGCAGGCCCATGCGGGACTTCGGGCCGATCTGCTCCCCTTCAACGAGTTCACCGTCGCGGGCACCTGCGCGGTCTCCCGGCGCCACAACAAACTCAAGGTCAGCCTTTTTATCGACCGGCACGATGCGCGCGGCCTCTCCGGAAAGCCGAAAGATGCCCAAGACCTTGCGCGGCCCGGACCCGATCTTGCGGATCACTTTAGCGATCCGCTCACCGGCGTCTTTCTCGATGCGGGCAAGAACGCGGTCGCCTTGCCCCAGTGCGCTGTCTTTCTTGCGCTCTTGTACGAGCAGTTTGGGCCGCGCGTCGTCACCGTCCCACTCTATCGGCACCGCGCGAAGGTCGCCAAACTCATCGGTCCCGATGACCCGCAGAACGGCAACGGGGGGCAGCTCTCCGGCACCGCGATAGGCGCGCTTGCGACCGCGGACGATGTCGCCCTCTTCCTCAAGCTCTTTCAGGAGACGCTTGAGCTCGATCCGCCCTGCGCCCTTCAACCCAAACGCCCGCGCGATGTCGCGCTTGGCGGTGCGTCCGGGGTTTTCCTGCAGGAAGGTTTTGATCTCGGCTTTGGTGGGAACTTGGCTCATAGAGCGGCCCTAGCACGCCGCGCGGGGGGCGTCATCCAGCAGCGAAGGGCCAAATGAGATAGGCCGCCGCCGCCATCTGGATGAAGTTGATCACGACAGAGCTGCGGTGGAGCCGATCAAACCACGCCTTGGCGCCCTCATCCCCGGCAAGTTGGCGGTCTCTCAGCCGATTGATCGCAGGCATCAGCCCAAAGAGGTTGAGCAAACCCAGCGCGCACATGAGCGCGGCGACCCAGTTGAACGTGGCGAGGGCGGCCACCGCAAACAGCCCCGCCACCACCGCGAAATACGCGGGGAAGACACCTCGAATGAACGGCCCTGCCGTCTCTATCGGCAGTTTGATGAAGACGAGCGGCGAGAACACGAACGAAAACATCACCATGCCGCCAAGCAGCAGCGCGAGCGCGTAGAGGGAGAGCATATCGAGCATAGGGCGGAGATAGGCGCGCGCGGCGCCAAGCAAAGGCAAAGCCGCGATGATTGCCGTCACCGCGGATCCGCCCTGTGGAATTGCTTTAGGCGAGAGCGGCTTCGATCCGCTCCACAAAGCTCTCATAGGTCATGTTGCCGTAAAGCTGGCCGTCGATCACGAAGGCTGGCGTCCCAGAGATCGCATGCTCTGACATATGCTCTTGGTATTGCGCCGCGAGCGCCTCTGCCATCGGGCGATCTTGCAGGCATTGCTCCATTTGTTGCGGATCAAGGCCGGCTTGCGCCCCCACCCGGCGCATCGCACCCACGATGGAGGCCGGGTCGCCAGCACGGGTCCAATCCGACTGCTGTTTCAAGAGTAGGTCGATCACGCCGAAGTAACGGCTTTCGTCGCAACGGGCGAGCATTCCGCCCCAAAGCCCGAAGCGATCAAAATAGACCTCGCGGAACAGGAACTTCACTTGGCCCGTCTCAATGTATTCCGCTCGCAGACGGGGGAAGACATCGGTGTGGAAGCGTGCGCAATGCGGGCAGGTAAGGGAGGCATATTCGATGACCTCTACCGGCGCGTCCGGGTCACCGAGGATCATCTCATTTACCACCGGGGCCCCTTGCGCCGAGGCGCCGGTCACGCTGAGCGCCCCGAGGGCTGACATCCCGGCCAAAACTGTCCGACGTGAAGGCATATAGCCGCTCATGATTTCTCTCCTGCACTCGTGCGTCGTTGTTTAACAGAGAGTCCTAATTGCCCGAGCGCCGCACGCAAGCCGCTGTCCTTCACATCTGCGAGGGTGGCTTTTGTCGCTGGGGTCATCTGAGGCGGCTTTTGTGTTGTTTTCTCTGCCGAATGCGCGTTGCGCGCTTGAACGAACGTCCCTGCAATTCGCAGTTTCGTGATCGCGTTGAAGCCGTAGCATGTGTTCACCCGTTCGCGGATCAAACCCTCATACATCTGCACTTCTGGCGCGCTCCCGGTGAGCACATTGATGTGCAGCGTCGCGCCCAGCCCCTTGCGGCCGTAGCCCACGCGGATGGGTTGGGTGAGCTTCGCAACCTCTGCCCCGACGATACTCTCCCAGTCGGTGAGCAGGCGCGTCTCAGAGAATCCCCGCTTCTCGGCCACTTTGCGGACATGGGCATTGAGCACGCTTCCGGCCTGAACCGTTTTAAAGCGCCGTTTCACGGGGGAGGATTTCTTGGGTGTTGGCATTGATGTTTTCCGATTGCTCTGCACCCTATCACCGCGATGCGAGACCACCAGAGCGATCCTGACAGTTTGGCCGACCAGCTTTTGGCTTGGTACGACGTGCACGCGCGGGCGATGCCGTGGCGCACCCCTCCGGCAGAGAAGCAGGCAGGGGTTCAGCCTGATCCGTACCATGTGTGGCTCTCTGAGGTGATGCTGCAACAGACGACCGTCGCGGCGGTGGAGGGGTATTTTCGGGCGTTTGTGAGCCGTTGGCCGCGCGTGACTGATCTGGCCGCCGCAGAAGACGAGGATGTGATGAAGGCCTGGGCGGGGCTGGGATACTACGCCCGCGCCCGCAACCTGCTGAAATGCGCTCGGGTGATTGCGGGTGATTATGGCGGGCGTTTCCCTGACACTGAAGCGGAGCTCCTCAAACTGCCCGGCGTTGGGCCCTACACGGCGGCCGCCATTGCCTCGATTGCGTTTGATGAGCCCGCGACGGTGCTCGATGGCAATGTCGAGCGGGTGATGGCGCGGCGGTTTGCTGAACTGGAGCCTCTGCCCGACAGCAAAGAAACTTTGCGTGGCTATGCGGCCTCTCTCACGCCGCTGCGACGAAGCGGGGATTATGCGCAGGCGGTAATGGATCTTGGCGCTACGATCTGCACCCCCCGCTCCCCCGCCTGCGGGATTTGCCCTTGGATGCAGGGATGCGAGGGGCGGCAACGGGGGATTGCGGCGGAGTTGCCAAAGAAACGTCCGAAGGCGCAAAAACCGGTGCGACATGGGGTTGTCTACGTCGTGCGGAACTCTGCGGGAGCGTGGTTGCTCGAAACGCGCCCACCCAAAGGGCTTTTGGGCGGGATGCTGGGGTTTCCCACGACCGACTGGTCAGACGCGCCCGCGCCTGCGCCGCCCATCGCTGACACGCTCACCGAGATCGGCGAAATTCGTCACACTTTCACCCATTTTCACCTCGTCTTAACCGTGATGGCGGGCACTTCAGACATGGAGCCCACACGCGGAGAGTGGCGGGATAAGCACTCGATCACCGCAAGTGATTTGCCGACGGTCTTTGCCAAAGCGTATAAGCTGGCTGTGAAGCAGGTGTCGTAAGGTTCGATCTTGAAACCGCCGTCAATTCACCGGACGGTGCGGGAAAAGACTGCGGGGAAAGCATGGTACCATCGGCTCTGCCTTTCTGGATCTCTTTCACGTTATTGCCAGTTGTGGCTTTCGCAGGCTGGCTCGGCGGCTGGTGGCTGCTGATCTTTCCGTTCTACGCCTGGATCGTGATGACCCTCTTTGATGCCGTCGGCGGCCTCAACTGGCAGGATGCCGACCCAAACGCCAGCGAGACGCTCTTTTGGCACAAGATGGTGACGTGGTGCTGGCCGCCCGTCCAACTCGCCGCGATCTTCGGTGGGATTTGGTACGCGGCGTTCCACATGGGCACCGCTGAGGGGATTGGCCTGATGGTCTCCATCGGGGTGGTGACGGGGGCGGTTGGGATCGTTTTTGCGCATGAGCTCGTCCACCAAAAAAACCGGTGGGAGGCTGCAGCTGGGGAGCTTTTGCTGATCTCTGTGCTCTACGGCCATTTCCGCACCGAGCATGTCTTTGTGCATCACCGCTATGTTGGTACTCCGCGCGATCCCGTCACCGCACGGTATAACGAGAACTTCTGGCATTTCTTTTTCCGGGTGCTCTGGCAGCAGTTTGTCAGTGCGTGGGGGGTAGAGGTGCAGCGGCTGGTGCGTCGTGAGCAGTCCGTCTTCGCTCTGCATAACCCCTTTTGGCGGTACCTGGGCGGTGGACTCGCATTTTTGGCGCTCGCCTATCTCTTGGCTGGATGGGTCGGGGTTGGGCTTTTTGCCGTTCAGGCGGCGATTGCCGTGCTGCACCTGGAGCTGGTCAATTACATTGAGCATTACGGGTTGGTTCGGGTGAAGGATGCGCGCACTGGCAAGTACGAGCACGTGCAGCCGCATCATTCGTGGAACGCGTCACACCGCGTAACGAACTGGCTTGTCATCAACCTGCAGCGCCACTCCGACCACCACTTTAAGCCCGATCGGCGTTATCCGCTCTTGCAGAGCTACACTGCAGAAGATGCACCGCAGCTGCCGTTCGGCTATCCGATGATGATCGTGATGGCGACAAACCCTATGCTCTTTCGCCGGGTGATGAACCCGAAAGTGAGGGCCTGGCGCAAGCAGCATTACCCGGAAATATCGGACTGGAGCCCCTACAAATCTCCGCAGTTTGAGTTGGCCCCCGCGTGAACGAACTTCTCCGCCGCAATCTCGAAACCTCGCGCCACGGGCGCGTGATGGTCATGAGCACGATGCGCAACGAGGGGCCCTTTGTGCTGGAATGGGTCTCTCACTACATCGCGCTTGGGTTCACCGATATCGTGGTCGCCTTCAACGATTGTACCGATGGTACTGATGTTTTGCTGACAGAGCTTGACCGGCAGGGCTTTATCACCGCGGTGCGCAATGACCGGGGCATGCGCGGCGGCGCTGCTCAGGCAGCGGCATATCGCAAAATCAGAGCGCTGCCGGTTTCAGCCGAAATGGATTGGACCGGCGTTTTTGACGCCGATGAGTTCTTGGTGATCCATGAGGGGGATGGCACGACCAATGCGCTTTTGGATGCGTTGCCAGAGGGCTGCCAAGCGCTATCGCTCAATTGGCGCCTCTTCGGCAACACCGGCCAGTTCGACTTTACCCAAGAGCCGTTGACCGAACGCTTTACCGCCTGCGGGCCGCCGGTCGCGACAAAGGCGCAGGCTGGGGTGAAGTCGTTCTACCACCGCAACCTGCCTATCCATGTCGTTGGTCCGCACAGGCCACGCCTACCAGCGGGGCACGATTGGAACGGCATCTGGCTGGATGCAGAGTTGAACCAAGTCCCGGAACAGTTCCTCAAAACCGGCTGGCGGCTGTCGAACACTCAGATGAAAATCGCGCAGGTAAACCACTACATGCTGCGCGACGCAGACACGTTTATGGTGAAGTCCTGGAAGGGGCGGGCGAGCAACTCCGCAGCTCCCAAGATCAAATACTGGCGCGCCTTTAACGAAACGAGCGACCAAGACCACTCTGTTTTGCGCCTCAAAGATCGCCGGGCGGAGGCGCTTGCGGCGATGCGCAGTTCGCGGCGTGTTCGGTTGGCGCATAGAGAGGCCGTGATCTCTCACCGCAGGCTCGTAAAGGAGCTGAAACGCGAGCCTGAGTTGGCGCAGTTGATGAAGGAAATTCGGGCGAAGACACCGGTTCTCGCGACGAGCGACGTCGCCCCATGACCCACGCAGACGCGCTTGTGATTGGCGGAGGTCTGGCCGGTCTCGTGGCGGCCAACGAATTGGTCGAAGCAGGCAAGCGTGTGCTTGTCATCGACCAAGAAGGCCCGCAAAACCTTGGTGGGCAGGCGTTTTGGTCGCTGGGCGGACTGTTTCTGATCGACAGCCCAGAGCAACGCCGCCTTGGGATCAAAGACAGCCTTGAGCTTGCGACCTCTGACTGGATGCGCACCGCCGGGTTTGATCGCAACGAGGATGGCTGGCCGCGACAGTGGGCGGAGGCATATCTGGAGTTTGCCGCCGGTGAAAAGCGCAGCTGGCTTCGCGACAAGGGCTTTCGGTTTTTCCCGGTAGTGGGCTGGGCGGAGCGCCGGGCGCACGCAGAGCACGGCGCGGGCAACTCGGTTCCGCGGTTTCACGTCACCTGGGGGGCGGGGCCGGGCGTCTCTGAGCCGTTTGCCGCGCGGGCGCAGGAGGCGGCGAAGCAGGGCCAGATGAGCTTCGCGTTTCGGCACAGGGTCACGAACCTGATTGTGGAGGCGGGCGCCGTGGTCGGTGTGCAAGGGGACGTCCTCGCCGACGACACCGCACTGCGCGGTGCCGCTACTAACCGCGATGTCATCGGCACATTCGAGTTTCGGGCAGAGACTACGCTAGTCGCCTCGGGCGGTATCGGCGGAAACTTCGATCTGGTGCGCAAATTCTGGCCCGAGCGGCTGGGTCAGCCGCCGGATTTCATGGTCTCAGGCGTGCCGGAGCATGTGGATGGGCTCATGCTCGACCACGCAGAGGCCGCTGGGGCGAACCTCATCAACCGCGATCGGATGTGGCATTACGTAGAGGGTATCCGAAACTGGGATGCGATCTGGCCCCACCATGGCATCCGCATTTTGCCCGGGCCATCGTCGCTCTGGCTGGATGCCTCCGGGGAGCGGCTGACAGATCCGAACTGGCCCGGCTTTGACACGATGAAAGCCCTTACAGAGCTGCGGCGGCGGGGCTTTGAGCATTCGTGGTTCATTCTCAATCAGTCGATCATCAAGAAAGAGTTCGCGCTCTCAGGCTCTGAGCAAAACCCCGACCTCACCGGCAAATCTTGGCGTCTGGTCGCCGCCCGCGCGTTTGGGCGCAAGGCCACCGGGCCGGTGGAGGCGTTTAAAGAGCATGGTGAAGACTTCGTTGTGGCCGACACGTTCGAGGTGCTGGTGGAAGGGATGAACCGGATCGGGGACGTCCCGCTCGACGCTACCAAACTACGCGCCACGATTGAGGCGCGCGACGCGGCGATCAATGAGGCCGGCCCAAGCGACGCGCAGATCGAGGCGGTTCGCGCCGCGCGCGGCTATATCGGCGACAAGCTCATCCGCACCGCCCCTCCACACCGCATCCTCGACCCGCAGCATGGCCCTTTGATCGCGGTGCGGCTGAACCTGCTGACGCGCAAATCCTTGGGCGGGATCGAAACCAACCTCTTGGGCCAAGCGCTCAACGCTGACGGCCTCCCAATCCCCGGTCTTTTTGCGGCTGGGGAGGCCTCCGGCTTTGGTGGCGGCGGGGTGCATGGATATGGCAGCCTGGAGGGGACATTCCTCGGCGGATGTATCTTTTCGGGCCGTGCTGCGGGCCGCGCAATGGCTGGGCGGACTTGATGGGCGTCAAATCCTAACTCTGGGTTTCGGGTTAAAAGAGACTCATAGCCACAGTTTGGGGGCATGATGCGTCTGACAATCCGATCCAACCAAGCGCTGCGCGTGCTTATGGTCTGTGCCGTCAATCCGGGCGTTCTGCTGCGGTCTGCTGATATCGCGCAGACCTGCAAAGCGTCGGAGCATCATATGGCGCAGATCATCCACCGTTTGGCGCGATTGGGGTATATCACCTCGGTGCGGGGGAGGTCTGGCGGGGTGAAACTCGCCAAAGACCCCTCCGAGGTGATCATCGGACATGTGATCCGCAGTATCGAGAGTGAGTTTCCGTTCGTTGAGTGCTTTGACCCGAAGGGCTGCGATTGCCCGATTGCTGGTGTCTGCACCCTGCGCGGCCATTTTGAGGAGGCCCTGGATGCCTTTTACGGCGTGCTCGACCGGGTGACGCTCGCCCAGATCACCGAAAACAACAATCGCCTCGCCGAACGTTTGTTCATGGAAGACGTCGCCTAGCCGCTTGCCCGAATCGCTAATGTTCTTATTTTGTTCTCATGTCAGAGAGCGAAATCCCCAGCCTGTTGCCCGAGATTGACCCCAACGCACGGCGCGGGCGGGGCGCGACCTCAAATGTGGCCGGGCGGTTTGAGCCTTATACCTCCGCACGGGTAGATGACGGGTGGGAGGCGCAAGACGAAAACCCCTTTAAAACAGAGGTGTTCATCGATCGGTCGCGCCGGGCGATCACGCGCAACACCTCCCCCGATGTGCCCTTTGACCGCTCGATCAACCCGTACAAAGGCTGCGAGCATGGCTGCGTGTACTGCTTTGCGCGGCCAACGCATGAGTATCTGGGCCTGTCACCCGGCCTCGATTTTGAAACCAAGCTGTTTGCGAAGCCCGATGTCGCGGCTCAGCTACAGAAAGAGCTGCGGCGGCCCGGCTACACACCCGACGTGATGGCCATCGGCACCAACACCGACCCATACCAACCGATTGAAAAGCAACACGCGTTGATGCGCGCCGTTTTGGAGGTGCTGGAGGCGTATAAGCATCCGGTCTCTATCGTCACCAAAGGCGGGCTGGTGACGCGCGATACCGATATTCTCGGACGGATGGGCAAGCGAGGGCTCGCGCAGGTGGCGATCTCGATCACGACGCTCGACACCAAACTCTCACGCAGGCTCGAGCCGCGCTGTGCTGCGCCGCAGGTGAGGTTTCGGGCGATCAAGGCGCTCAGCGAGGCGGGCGTGCGCACCGGAGTGCTGATAGCCCCGATCATCCCCGCACTCAATGACCATGAGATTGAGCCGATCCTCGCAGCGGCAAAACGTGCCGGTGCTTCGTTTGCACATTTCGTGCCCTTGCGCCTCCCCGGTGCCGTCGCCCCGCTTTTTCGTGATTGGCTGAAAGAGCACTACCCGGATCGCGCGCACCGGGTGATGCGCTATGTCCGAGAGATTCACGGCGGCAAAGACTACGACCCTGAGTGGGGGAAGCGGATGCGCGGGCAAGGGGTCTACGCAAACCTCATCGCGCGGCGGTTCAAGGTGGCCTCGGCACGCGTTGGGCTCACGCACCGGACCTATGATCTCGATTGCAGCCAGTTTGCGCCCCCACCCCGTGCCGGAGATCAGATGCAGTTGCTCTAGCGCGGCGGTGCTGCCATCAGGTGTGGCATGGAAATCAAGATCTGCTGCATCCAGTCGCTCGAAGAAGCGGAACTCGCGCGCGCCGCAGGTGCCACCGCGATTGGGCTGGTGAGCGCGATGCCCTCTGGCCCTGGCCCGATCCCGGACGAGGTGATTGCAGAGCTTTGCGGGGCGATGAAGGGGCTTATCACCACGGTGCTGCTCACGTCAGAGACCAGCGTTGAGGGGGTGATCAGCCATGTGGAGCGGACCCAGCCAAGCGCTGTACAACTGGTGGACCGGGTCGCAGCGGGTGTGATCCCAGCCCTCAGGCTTCTGCAGCCGGGTGTGCAGATCATCGAGGTGGTGCATGTCAGCGGACCGGAGGCTTTGGAGCAGGCGAAAGCCTCTAAGGCCGATGTCATTTTGCTCGATTCAGGCAAGGCGGGCTCGGGAGTGCTGGGCGGAACGGGGCAAACGCATGACTGGGCGCTCTCCGCAAAGATCGTAGCGGAAAGCGCAAAACCTGTGTGGTTGGCTGGGGGGCTGACGCCGGAGAATGTTGCTGAGGCCATCAGTGCGGTGCGCCCGGCAGGGGTCGATGTGTGCTCAAAACTCAGGCCAAACGGCCGGCTTGACCCTGATCTCCTTGCGCAATTCATCTCCGCCGCACAGGGGCACAGTTGATGGATGCGGAGGCCCTCTCGGCGTTGATCGACGCGACCTGGCCCAGTGCCTCGACCGAGGTGCGCGGGGGGTGGCGCATCCGGCATGATCCGGCGGGGGGCAACCGCGTGTCAGCGAGCACGGCGTTGATCAAGGGCCACATGACCCTCACCGATGCGCCGCTCTATATGGTGCGCCCGGGCGAAGAAGAGCTCGACGCGCTCCTGGCCGTGAAAGGGTTTAAGCGGAAAGATCCGACGCTCGTGATGACCGCGCGCTGCGGTGACATCGCTGCTGATGTGCCGCGAGATGCCGTGCTTTTCTGCGACCACGCGCCCGCGCTCTTGCGAGAGATTTGGGGTGAGGGCGGCATCGGCCCGGGTCGACTTGCAATCATGCACCGCGCGAAAGCACCCAAAACCATCTTGCTTGGCCGCCACAAAGACCGGGCCGCAGCGGCGGCGTTTCTTGCGGTGCATGAGACCACGGCGATGCTGCACGCCCTGCATGTAGCCCCGACCGCGCGCCGCACCGGCCTTGCGCGGCGGATGATGCAGGGGGCCGCGGCGTGGGCGATTCTGCACGGCGCGCAAACCTTTGCCGTGCTGGTGACAGAGGCGAACGGGCCCGCGCAGGCGCTTTACCAAGGTCTCGGCTTTGAGACTGTGGCCCGCTATCACTACCGAAAACGACCGGAGAAACCCTGATGTCCGATCAACCGACCGCCCTGAACTTACCCATGGTCGATCCACTGCCTGAGGCCACGCAGAAGTATTTTGACGTGTGCCTCGACAAGTTGGGGCTGATCCCCAATGTCCTGCGCGCCTATGCCTTCGATATCGAGAAGCTGAACACCTTCACCGGGCTCTACAACGATTTGATGCTGGGGGACTCCGGCCTCAGCAAGCTGGAGCGCGAGATGATCGCGGTGGCGGTCTCTTCGGTGAACAAGTGCTTTTACTGTCTTGTCGCGCATGGTGCGGCAGTGCGCGAGCTGTCGGGCGATCCGGCTTTGGGAGAGTCGCTGGCGATGAACTACCGCGTCGCGAAGGTCAGCGCGAAACAGCGCGCGATGCTCGATTTTGCGGTGAAAATGACCGAAGGCAGCTACCGGATCGAAGAAGAGGATCGCGAGGGGCTGCGCGCCCACGGGTTCAGCGACCGCGATATCTGGGACATCGCCTCGGTCGCGGGGTTCTTTAACATGACCAACCGGATCGCCTCTGCCACCGATATGCGACCCAACGCAGAATACCACGCCGCCCACCGTTAAAACGAAAAAGGCCCGCGAAATGCGGGCCTGTTCACCAATGTCGCCAGCTTAGTGGAGCTTTGATTGCACCGTTGCGATGGAGCTGTCGATCAAGCTGCCAGCTTTATCGGCTGTTATCTTCTGCGCCAGCACGTCCGCCGCCGCCGAAACCGCCACGCTCACTGCGCGATCTTTGACGTCTTTCATCGCAGAGGCCTCAGCAGATGCGATCTGATCTTTCGCGGCCTGCAGGCGGCGCTCAATTGCGAGCTCAAGGTCGGCCATCGCCTGGACCTTGTTCGCCTCCGAGTCAGCCTTTGCCTTGGTGACGATCTCGGAGGTGAGTTCCTCAACCTCTTTTTGCTTGCGCTCATAGTCCGCGAGGATGCCCTGCGCCTCTTCACGCAGATTGCGGGCCTCTTCGATATCCGCGCGGATTTTCTCAGCCCGTGCGTCGAGCATGCCAGTGATGATCTTGGGTACGCCAAAATAGAGCAGGATGCCCACAAAGATCAGAAAGCCGATCGTGACGACGATGTCGGTGTTATAGAGCAATGCCATTGTGTGCTCCTTAGCTCAGCCGGGCCGCGACAGCAGCGTTCACTGCATCTGCGTCGGCCAAGTCGGGGTCAATTGCTGCAATCACGGCGACTGCGGTGTCTTTCGCGACCGCATCCACGGCGGCCAGTGCACCGTCGCGGATCTCTTGGATGCGCTGCTCGGATTCGGCGGCTTGAGCGGCGATCTCGGCGTCTGCCTTTGCGATGGCCTTGTCCACTTCGCCCTGAACAGCGGCTTTCGCCTCGTCCGCAATGCGGGTTGCCTCGGCCTTCGCCTCGGTGAGCGCTTTGGTGTAAGCGGCTTCGGCCTCTTCGGCCTGGCGCTTGTAGTCTGCGGCGCGCTCAAGGTCATTCTCGATGGCGTCGTGACGCTCTTCGATGATGGCTCCGATGCGCGGCAGCGCGACCTTGCTCAGAACGAAGTAGATGACGACCAGCGTAACGACCAGCCAGAAGATCTGGTTGGGAAACGTGGCAAACTCGAGCTGCGGCATGCCCGCGGCTTCTGCGGCTTTGGCGCCTGAGGTGTCCCCGGCCATAGTGGCCCTCCGCTCCTAAATCGTGGTTTCGGGCCGGTGTGACTGGCACCCCGGCCCCCTGAAGGTTTTTAGGTGCCCACCCCGAAAGGCGCGCACACTGTCACTGCGTCTTAAGCAGCGAACATCAGCAGCAGCGCGACCAGGAACGAGAAGATGCCCAGTGCTTCCGCGAATGCGATGCCGATGAAGAGTGTTGCGGTCTGCTCGGATGCGGCAGACGGGTTGCGCAATGCGCCAGACAAGAAGCTGCTGGCCACGTTGCCCACACCGATTGCTGCGATGCCGGTGCCAACACCAGCGAAGCCTGCGCCGAGGAACTTGCCCAGTTCTGCGATATCGCCTTCCATGATATTCTCCTTCAGGTTGGAATGGCTAAGGGGACTGTGCGTCTCAGTGGTGAGGATGCACAGCGTCTTTCAGGTAGACGCATGTCAGGATCGTGAAGACATACGCCTGGATGACGGCGACGAGCACTTCGAGTGCATAGATCGCGACAACACCCAAAATCGGGATAACGGCACCCACGCCAAGCGCACCGGCAAATCCGGCGAACACTTTCAGAACCGCGTGGCCGGCCATGATGCTGGCGGCAAGACGGATCGAGTGGCTCATGGGGCGAACGAAATAGGACAAAACCTCAATAACTGCGAGGATCGGGCGCAGGATCGGCGGTGCGGAGGTGGGCCAGAACATGCCCAAAAACGCGGTGCCGTTCAGCACAAAGCCCAGCACCGTCACGGTGATGAATACCGCTAGCGCAAGAACCACGGTGACCGCGATGTGCGAGGTGGGTGAAAAGCTGGTGGGGATCAGCGCGAGGAAGTTCGCCGCCAAGATGAACATGAACAACGTCATGATATAGGGGAAGTACTTCAGCCCGTCCTTGCCAGTCACATCCTCAACCATCTGGCGGATGAAGGTGTAGATCAGCTCCGCAACAGACTGGCTGCGGGTCGGCACCATCGCGCGGCCGCGTGAGCCAATCACCAAGAGCAAGATCACCGCGACCACCGAGAGCGCCAGCCACAGCGTCTGGTTGGTGATCATAAAGATGTCGCCAAACCCACTCGGCGCGGCACCACCGTTGAACAGTCCTTCGATTTTGAACTGGTCCATCGGCTTGATGTTGAATTCGCCTTCAACGTATTCCCCTGCCACCGCTCAGTCCTCTTCTTTGTTCAACGCGGCCCGCTCTTGAGCGGTGCGCTTCTGCATTTCTTTGGCGGTCTCCAGCATGACTTTGATGCCCGCCGCAAACCCTGCCAGACCGAAGATCATCAGGAAGATTGGCAAGGTTCCGAAGAGCCAGTCCAATCCCCATCCGATCGCAAGACCCAGGCCCATACCGGCCACGAGCTCGATCACCATGTGCCAGGCCCAGTTGGCCTGTTCGACCTTGCCCGGACCGCTGCTTGCAGGTTTGCGTTCCTGCTGCACCGCTTCCAAGCGCGCGCCGAGGTCTTTCAGCCGGTCGGATTTTGGCGTGTCAGGCACGCAGCTCTCCTTCTGGCGCGCAAACCACAGCGCACATCGGTTGGTCAGGTGTTTAGCGCTTGGCGCAGTGAAAGGTCAACAAACCGACTGGCGGCGAGAGAGAGCTTAAATATCTAATAAATATGTATAAAATTTGGGTGCGACATGTATGCAGGTTCACAAAGCCCCGGATCGGCGCGAATTGATGAGCCATAGAAAAATTCAACGATTTGGTTGATGATTCACGGTATGAGCGCGCTTCTGACCCCCCTGAACGATACCGAAAAGCTCGATGCGGTCTTTTCGGCACTTGGCGATGGCACCCGTCGGGACATCTTGCGACGCCTCTTGAACGGGGATGCGCCCGTCAACGCACTCGCTGAACCCTACGACATCTCGCTCGCGGCGGTGTCAAAGCACCTTAGCAGCCTCGCCCGCGCCGGGCTGATCATTCAGGAAAAGCGCGGGCGAGAGAAATGGTGCAGGCTCGACCCAGACGCCATCGCCCCCGCAGCACTCTGGATGCAGAGCTTTGGGCATCTGGCGCTCGACGATCTGGACAAACTCGAGGCCCAGATCGCGGATGTGTTGGGGGATGAAGGCTTAGAGTAGCCCCGCGTGGGCCATCGCAGCGTCGAGCTTTGCCGCAGTCTCTGGCAAAATCTCTGTCAGCGGTGAGCGCACCTCGGCAGAGCACATCCCGAGCTTTGAAAGACAGTATTTCGCCCCCGCAAGCCCCGGCTCGATGAAGATCGCGCGGTGCAAGGGCATCAACACGTCCTGCAACTCCAGCGCTTTCGCATAGTCACCGCGCAGCGTCGCCGCCTGAAACTCTGCACAGAGCTTCGGCGCCACATTCGCCGTGACAGAGATACAGCCCCGCCCGCCGTGCGCGTTAAAGCCAAGGGCGGAGGCATCTTCGCCCGAGAGCTGCAAGAAATCAGGCCCGCACGTGGTGCGGGTGTCAGAGACCCGGGTGATATCCCCAGTCGCGTCTTTCACGCCGATGATGTTGGGCAACTTGGCGAGCTCTCCCATCGTTTCTGGCGACATGTCGATCACCGAGCGCGGCGGGATATTGTAGATGATGATCGGCAGGCCACAGGCATCGAGCGCCGTGTAATGCGCGATCAGCCCGCGTTGGGTGGGCTTGTTGTAGTAGGGCGTCACCACAAGGGCTGCGTCCGCGCCCACCGTCTTTGCATGCTCTACAAAGCGGATCGCCTCTGCGGTGTTGTTCGAGCCTGCGCCCGCGATCACCGGGACGCGACCTGCGGCGGCCTTTACCACCTCTACGACAACCGCCTCATGCTCATCATGGCTAAGAGTGGGGCTTTCACCGGTGGTGCCAACCGGAACGATCCCGCTGGATCCCTCACCGATGTGCCACTCCACCAGGCGTTTCAGCGCATCAACGTCAACTTTGCCGTTCGAGAACGGGGTGACGAGTGCGGGAAGCGAGCCTTGAAACATGGGTGGCCTCATGTGTTGCGAGGGTGAACGACGCTTCCCTATCCACGATTTGATCGCCCGACAAGCAATCGGGGGGAGTCAGCCGCGTTTCGGTGTGGTACACAGGATCAAAACACTCGGTCAAACAGGGGTTTTCAACGTGAGGTTCGGTCAGGTCTGCGGCGCTCTCGCCGCGTGTCTTTGCGTTTTTGCGGGCAGCGCGAGTGCGCAGATCCCGCTTAATCCAACGCTCATGGCTGCCCATGAAGCCAAAGAAAACAACCAGTGGGATGAGGCGCTTGCCCAGGTCGCCAGGGCGCAAAACCCACGCGCCACGACCCTTTTCGAGTGGCACCGTCTGCGCGGCGGAGAGGCTGAGTTTGGTGAATATGTTCGGTTTCTCTCCAAACATGACGACTGGCCCGGACTGAGGCGCCTGCGCCGTGTCGGAGAGGGTGAGATCCCCGCCGACGCCGACCCAATCGCTGTGGTCGCGTATTTTGAGAGCGAAGCGCCACAAACCGCCAATGGTGCCCTACGCCTCGCCACCGCTTACCGATCCCTCGGGCGAGAGGCCGAAGCGCGCTCGGTGATGATTTCCGCGTGGCGCAACCTCTCGATCACCGAAGAGACGCGGCAAGAAATCCTCCAATCATGGTCCGCCGTTTTGCAGGGCCAGCATTGGGCGCGGGTAGACACCGCGATTTGGCAACGCCGCCTGACCGAGGCGGAGCGGATGCTCCCCCTTCTCGACCGTGACTACCGCCGCCTGGCCGAAGCCCGCATCGCCCTGCGCCGCCGTGCCAGTGGGGTGGATGCGAAAATCGCAGCCATCCCAGCCGCGCTGAAAGGCGATCCTGGCCTTGCCCATGACCGATTTGAGTGGCGCTACCGCTCCAGCCTCTCCAGCAGCGCGATTGAGTTGATGCTGGACCGGTCAACCTCTGCCCAGTCGCTCGGACGACCCGAGGCGTGGGGCGAGCGGCGGCGTATTCTCGCGCGGCGGATGATGCGCAACGGTGACTACCAAACCTCCTACCGCCTCGCCGCGAACCACTTCATGACCGAGGGCTACGCGCCTGCGGATATGGAATGGCTCGCCGGTTTCGTACGCCTACGCAAACTCCGCGACCCGGCGGGCGCGCTACCACATTTTCAGAGTTTTCTGACCTTTGTCGAAACACCGATCTCGCTGGCGCGCGGGCATTACTGGGCCGGGCGTACATATGAGGCGATGGGCAATCAGAGCCAGGCCTCCGCATCTTATGCGCAGGCAGCGCAGTTTCAGACGACCTACTACGGCCAACTCGCGGCTGAGCGCGTGGGCGCCGTGGTGGACCGGGGGATCATTGGCAGCAATGGCAACGTCGATTGGCGCAACACGAGCTTTATGGCCTCGCCACTTTTGCCCTACGCCGATCTTGCGCATCAATCTGGCGACTGGATCTCAACCGAGTTGTTCCTCACCCGCATCTCGCTGGACCTGAGCAATCCGCTAGAGATTGAGGCCCTCGCGCAATACGCGATGGACCAATACGGGCGCGCGGACACCGCTGTGCGACTGTCCAAACAAGCGGCTCTGGACGGATACATTTTCCCCAACACCGCCTATCCGATCACTGCACTCGCCGGATATCAGGGTGGGGTCGCCCCGGAGTTGGTGAAGGCCCTTGCCCGGCAGGAGAGCGAGCTCAACCCCGAGGCTGAAAGTCATGCGGGCGCTCTGGGCCTGATGCAAGTGATGCCCCGCACCGCAGCACAGGTGGCCCGCGAGATTGGCCTGCCCTTCAGCGAGGCGCGTTTGACAGAAGATTGGCGCTACAATGCGCAGATCGGCACGCATTATCTCGAAGGGCTACTGGATGAGTTCAACGGCTCCATTGTGCTCTCTGCCGCTGGCTACAACGCCGGGCCGCACCGCGCGCGGCAATGGATTGAGCGCTATGGCGACCCGCGCCGCATGACCCCTGATCAAGTCGTCGATTGGATCGAGGGCATCCCGTTTCGAGAGACGCGAAACTACGTGCAAAGGGTCGTCGAGGGGTTGCACGTCTACCGCATGCGTCTGACAGGTGAGGCGATGCCGCTTCGGATCTCCGCCGATCTGACGCGTGGGCTTGGCTAACGGACCTGCCGCTCGCGCCACGCGGTGTAAACACCGGCCAAGATGATCACCCCGGCACCCACGAAAGTGACCGGATCAAGCTCTTCGCTGAACACGCTCACCCCGATCGCGGTGACAAAAACCAGGTGGAAATAGGCGAAGGGCTGCACGACGCTCGCCTCTGCCATCTCATAAGCTTTGATGAGCAGGTAGTGCCCGAATGCGCCAGAGATGCCCAAGGTTAGCATCCAAAGGCTGTCAGTCAGGGTCATCGGTTCAAGGTGAAAGACACCCACCAGCGTGATGCCAGCCGCCCCGGCAACACCCGTCCAAAAGAACGAGGTGGTCGCATCATCATCGCGGGCGACCATACGGGTGAGCAGGCCGTAAAGCGCAAACATGAAGGCTGCGAGCAGGGGGATCAGCGCGTCTGGGGAGAAAACCTTGAGCCCTGGGCGCAGCACGATCAACACACCAATAAACCCGATCCCGATTGCAGCCCAACGACGGGGGCCCACCACCTCTCCGAGCACGGGACCAGAAAGAGCGGTGATGATAAGGGGGTAGGCAATAAAAACCGCGTGTGTTTCTGAAAGCCCGAGGCGGGTGAAAGCGATAACCATCACGCAAACCTCTGCCACCAGCAAAAGCCCTCGGAAAATCTGCAACACAGGGCGTTTACTAGAAGCGGCGGCGCGTAATCCACCGGGCCTGCGTGCGGCGAGCGCCAAAACGAATGCCGCAAAGAACCAATACCGCAGCATCACAACCATCCAGGTGTTGTAGTTCTCTGCGAGGTGTTTGGAGATGCCGTCCTGCACCGCGAACACGAACACCGTGGCGAGCATCAGCAAGATACCGGCGCGGGCGTTGCTCTGTTGCATGGTGGACGCCCCTCCTGCCGGGCGCTATCGCATAGCCCTGCTGCGAGGGACCATGCAACCACCCATCCAACAGGCCTATCACCCGCCTAAGGGGCCGGTACGGGTAATCCATCAGGACGGCACGCTTTTGGTGGTGGATAAACCAACAGGTTTGCTGAGTGTACCGGGGAAGGCCAAAGAGCTTTCGGACTGCCTCTTGGCGCGCGTTGAGCGCGAGTCTCCGGGCGCGCTGTTGGTGCATCGGCTGGATATGGACACATCAGGCGTGATGGTTTTCGCCCAGAGCAAGGCAGCGCAGCGGCATCTTGGGCTTCAGTTTGAGCGGCGGCATATCGAGAAGCAGTATCTCGCAGAGGTTGATGGCATCGTGCGCGAGGATCGCGGAGAGATCGCGCTGCCGCTCATTGCCGATTGGCCAAACCGACCGCTGCAGAAGGTGTGTTTTGAAACTGGAAAGCCCGCGCTAACCGCGTGGGAGGTGTTGGAGCGCCGTGCACAGACGACGGTTCTCGCGCTCTACCCACACACCGGGCGGTCACATCAGCTACGCGTGCATTGCAAGGAAATCAGCCGTCCCATCGTCGGAGATCGGTTTTATGGCGGGCCACCTGCTGAGAGGCTGATGCTCCACGCATATACGCTGACGCTTCGCCATCCAGAGGGGGGCGCTCCCCACACCTTTACCGCCCCGCCCCCTAAGGCGTTGGATTTAGGCTGAACCGAGAGCTCCCCAGCAAAAGCTGCGCCTCGAACTGACGCAGGGAGTATCGCGCGGCGCGGCCATAGACCTCTGGTGCCGCACGCAAAGACGGGAACAGTCGCAACAACTCCTCCCGCGCCTCGTCTTCAAACCCTGACAACCCGATGTGGCCGGGGTGAAAACTCTCTGTCGGCAGGCCGTTGGCGTAGATCACCTGGTGATGGTCAAACAGGATGTGAATGTAATCGAAGGCCGTGAGGTCTCGCTCCACCTCCACCCCGTTGTAGCCCACGAGCATTTTTGCGGGCACCAGAACCTCTTCCTGGTTCAGCCACAGCCTGCAGGCGGAGTCTCGCACCAGCACCCGATGGAGCGGAGAGACCGCGGTATCGCGATCAGGCCAACCGGGGGCGAGGAGGTTTGCGGGCAGACGGATCGGGCGCATGTCCTCAAACGCGACAAGGCGGGCGCCGGTAATCTTTTTGCGCCCAACCCAGCGGATCGGCTGGAGGCCCTCGTCGCGTGTTACGACCAGATCACCGATTTTCAGGCTCTCCACAGGCCGTGCACCTTGCGGCGTCAAGATCATCGTACCGGGCGTGAAGCATGGCGTATTGTTGATCGTGATGGTGATCGTGGTCGTTTGCGTGCCAGTGCCGTTGTCGTACTCGACCGTAAAGCTGTCGGTCAGGCTGTCATTCTTCGCCAGGTTGGAGATCGAGGCATTGGTGGCGTCTGCGGTATAAGTCCAGTTGCCGTTGGTATCGATGATCAGCTGGGAGGAGAATGACCCGGCGATCGTATCGGCCGTCCAATCGCCCGCATCCGACCCAAAGAGATAGTTCGCGTCCCCCGTCACCGTCAGCGTCGTCGGGTTTGCGTCATTCTCGGTGGTGCCGGTGAGGGTAAAGGGGTTTGGCGTGCCGCCCATCACATCAACTCCCGCGCGATAGTCTTCACAAAGCCACGGCGGCCGCGGGTGATGTCGCACTCCACCGCCTTGTGCACCGTGCCATCCTCGCCTGAACGGATGTACCAAAACGGGCGCGGGGGCGGATTGCGGGCGATGAACCGGGCGACCTGCAGACCGTGGCCGAAGGGCGCCAACACATCGATCAGCCAAAGGTTTGGGCCGCTGTCCCAGTCTTGCGGGCGAATGAGGCCACCCTTCTGCAGCAGAGCTTTGTGCACATCGTCCGAGACATAGGCCCAAACGACGGCTGCGCGTGGATACCCGTCCTGATCACGAATAACCCGCACTTGCCTGCGGCGCACAGCAGGCCCTAACGCGGAATGCACAACCTCTGCGGGCCAGTGACGGTGCCGAGGGCAGAGCGCAGACAGATACGCAACCTCCCCGAGCAGCAAGAGCGACTCGGGATCAGGCTGATCATAGCGGATCTCTGCCCGCGAAGACTGGAGCCCCCACTCCATGATACTCCTCACACATAGCGTTGCTGCCGACCTGCAAAGCAGCGCAGGACGCAGAAGAGAATGCTATCGCAACTTCGGAATACTTCCACCCTGTGGAGAGCAGTGATTTGTGACAATTGCCTTAATCCGGCCGCGTGCTTCAGATTTTACTGGTGTTAACCCGCTTTGAGAGGGTGGCGTGGCTTTCCACCCGTTCGGAGTAGCGATCGAGCAGGTAGTCTTTGCTCGCGCGGGTGAGGTGGGTGAACTTCACCAACTCCTCCATCACATCGACCATGCGGCGGTAGTAAGACGACGGGCGCATGCGGCCATTATCATCAAACTCATCCCAGGCCTTCGCGACCGAAGACTGGTTCGGGATTGTCAGCAGACGCATCCAGCGGCCGAGGATTCTAAGCTGATTGACCGTGTTGAAGCTCTGCGAGCCGCCATTCACCTGCATCACCGCCAGCGTTTTGCCCTGCGTGGGGCGCACCCCGCCTAAAGAGAGCGGAATCCAGTCGATCTGGCTTTTCATGATGCCGGTCATAGCGCCGTGCCGCTCTGGTGACGTCCAGACAAAGCCCTCGCACCATTCCGCCAACGCCCGCAATTCAGCGACTTTCGGGTGATCCGCGTCAGTTGTGTCGGGCTGGGGCAGGCCGCGCGGGTCAAACACCTTCACCTCGCATCCCAGTCGTTCCAGAATCCGCTGGCCCTCTTCCGTCAGCAACCGCGAGTAGGAGCGTTCGCGCAGCGAGCCATAGAGCATCAAGATGCGCGGCGGATGGCTTGGGCGGTCTGTGGGGAAAAGTTGATCAGGCGCTGTGTCATGAAACTGCGCGTCATCGAGGGCCGGAAAGTCAGTCATAGCAGCGTGCCATCTTCTTTGCGAAAGTCGTCTGGGATGTCATCTATGAGTTCTCGCACCCGCTCAGAAGGCCGACACAAGCGCACACCTTTGGGGCTGCAGACAATCGGGCGGTTCACGAGGATCGGATGCGCCACCATTGCCTCTAACAGAGCCTCATCCGTGACGCTCTCGTCGGTCAACCCAAGCTCAACGGCAGGGGATTTGCGGACCCGAAGCACCTCGCGCGGGGTGAGGTCAGCGGCGGCAAAGAGGCCGAGCAGTTGCGGCCGGGTCCACCCTGTTTTGAGATATTCAATGGCCTCAAAAGGCTGCCAGGTCGCCTCTATCGCGGCGAGCACGTTGCGGGAGGTGCCACAGTCTGGGTTATGATGGATGACGATCATCAGGTGCTCCGGAACAGGGGCCAACATGCCCGGCGTGTACCCTCAAAAACTGCCCAATGCACTTCCCAGAACAATCAACACTGCCAGCGCAATCAACGGGATCAAGACCGCCACCATGAAGATGTCGCCATAGGCCTCTTTGTGGGTCATGCCGCAGATGCCCAGCAGCGTGACAACGGCACCGTTGTGAGGCAGCGCATCCAGCCCTCCGGTCGCAACGGCGGTGACACGGTGCAAAAGCTCTGGGGAGATGCCGGTGGTGGTGGCGAGGGTCAGATACGTCTCCCCAAGCGTGTCGAGCGCAATGGACATGCCGCCAGAGGCAGAACCGGTAATGCCCGCGAGCACATTCACAGCCAAAGACAGCGACACCAGAACCGACCAGTCAGACAGCCCGGTCAAGCCGTCGCGGATAATCGCAAACCCGGCGAGCGAGGCAATCACCGCGCCAAATCCGACAAGGCTCGCGGTGTTAAAGATCGGCAAGAGCGAGGCCTTCCCACCCTCATCGAGTGTGGTGACCGGAGTGCTGAGGTGGCTGCGGTGCAGGAGCAACGCGAGCACACAGGCGATGCTCAGTGCCGCGATGATCGCCCAAATGCCGGTCACCTGCCCCGGCGAAATGCTGCCCCACTCTGGTAATGAAAGATACGACAGGTCCTGCGACGGCAGCCACCAGATGCCGAGCACCGCGTTGAACACCAAGACCGCGATCACCGGCGTCGCGGCGGCCCAAACCGGGGGGCCGTCGGGGCCGTCGCTCTCTCCCAAATCAGGGCTGCGCTCTCCGGCGGCGCGCAGACGGCTGGCCCTAAACGACAGCCACAGTTGCCCGAGGCCGAGCATCACGAGGGCTACGATCACGCCGAGGCCGGGGGCGGCGAACGCGTCCGTCCCGAAAAAACGGGTGGGGATGATGTTTTGGATCGCGGGCGTGCCAGGCAATGCGGTCATGGTGAAGGTAAACGCTCCAAGCGCGATGGTGGCCGGGGCAAGCCTTGCCGGAGTATCTGTTCGCGCAAAGAGCGCACGCGCCAGTGGCCAGGCGGCGAAGGCCACGACAAAGAGCGAGATACCGCCGTAGGTGAGCGCCGCGCAGGCGAGCACGACCGACAGGATCGCCTTATCTTCCCCAACGCGCCGAGTGATCCAATCCGCCAAAACGCGCGCGGCCCCGCTGTCATCCATCAAACGGCCAAACACCGCGCCCAACAAAAACAGCGGAAAGAAGGCGATGATAAAGCCGCCAGCGGCGGTCATGAAGAGTTGGGTGTAAGTGGCAAGCAGCGGCATCCCACCCGTGGCAGCCGCCGCCGCGACGGCCAAGGCCGGTGCGAGCAATAACACCGATCCGCCGTAATAGGCTAACATCATCAACGCGGTGAGCGCGGCGAGGATAACCAAAATCTCAAACATATTGCGACGCCGTGCTTTGCCCTGCGGTGCATCATCAATATGCGCTAGGCTGCATATACGTTTTGACGGGGATCAAGCGACGCGGATTTGGTGGCGAAAGACCCTGAGCACGGGCCTTGTCCCCAAAACAAAACCCCCGGCGCAGTGGCCGGGGGTCTCGATGGTGTCATCAGTGAAAGATCAGTCCTCAGACGGGGTCTTTTCCTTGACGATCTCCTGGCCGGTCTCCTGATCGACGACCTTCATCGACAGGCGCACCTTGCCGCGATCATCAAAGCCGAGGAGTTTGACCTTCACCTCGTCGCCCTCTTTGACCACGTCCTTCGGATGGCCAACGCGCTCTGCGGCCATCTGGCTGACATGCACAAGACCATCACGCTTGCCAAAGAAGTTTACGAAGGCGCCGAAGTCCATGACCTTGACGACCTTGCCGGTGTAGATCTCGCCGATCTCGGGCTCAGCAACAATCGCATGGATCATCGCGCGGGCCTTATCGATGCTCTCGCCGTTCGGGGAGGCGATCTTGATCACGCCGTCGTCGTTGATGTCGACCTTCGCGCCAGAGACTTCAACAATCTCGCGGATGACCTTGCCGCCCGACCCGATCACTTCGCGGATCTTGTCGGTCGGCACGTTCATCGTCTCGATGCGCGGCGCGTGGACGGAGAAGTCAGCCGCTGAATCGAGCGCTTTCGACATCTCACCAAGGATGTGCAAACGCCCACCCTTTGCCTGCTCCAACGCCTGCTTCATGATGTCGGGCGTGATGCCCGCGACCTTGATGTCCATCTGGAGCGAGGTGATGCCGGCTTCGGTGCCTGCGACCTTAAAGTCCATGTCGCCGAGGTGATCTTCGTCACCCAGGATGTCGGTCAGAACGGCAAACTTGCCGTCGTCCTCAAGGATCAGGCCCATCGCAACACCAGCAACCGGTGCTTTGAGCGGCACACCTGCGTCCATCATCGAGAGCGAGCCGCCACAGACCGACGCCATGGAGGACGAGCCGTTAGACTCGGTGATCTCCGAGACAACACGCACCGTGTAGGGGAAGTCGGTCGCCGACGGCAGAACCGCCTGCAGCGCGCGCCATGCGAGCTTACCGTGGCCAATCTCACGACGGCCGGGGCCAGACATACGGCCCGCTTCACCAACCGAGTAGGGCGGGAAGTTATAGTGCAGCATGAAGTTGGCGCGGCTTTCACCATGCAGAGCGTCGATGATCTGTTCATCGTCGCCGGTGCCGAGGGTGGTCACCACAAGACCCTGGGTCTCACCACGGGTGAACAGCGCAGAACCGTGGGTGCGGGGCAGAAGGCCAGTTTCACAAACGATCGGGCGCACGGTATCGAGCGCGCGACCATCGATGCGGGTGCCGGTGGCGATCACGTCACCGCGCAGAACCGAAGATTCAAGCTTCTTGAAGCAGGAACCAAGGTTCTTGTCTGCAAGGTCCTCTTCCGAGAGCGTCGCAATAACCGCGTCACGTGCAGCAGAGACTGCGGCCTGCCGCTCCTGCTTGTCGCGGATCGCAAAGGCTGCGCGCATCTGCTCTTCACCAGCGGCTTTCACCTTGGCGTAGAGATCTGCGTAATCGGGCGGCTGGAAGTCGTACGGCTCTTTCGCTGCCTCTTCGGCCATCTCGATGATCAGGTCGATCACCGGCTGCTGCTGCTCATGGCCAAAGACCACGGCGCCCAGCATCTCTTCTTCCGAGAGTTCATACGCCTCGGACTCGACCATCATCACGGCGTCTTTGGTGCCCGCAACGACCAGATCGAGACGCTGCTCAGGGTTGTTGCGGAGCTTGTCCATGTCATCAACCTTGGGGTTGAGGACATACTCACCATTGGAGAACCCAACGCGTGCGCAGCCAATGGGGCCCATGAAGGGTGCACCAGAGAGTGTCAGCGCGGCAGAAGCCGCAACCATCGCGACCACATCCGGGTCATTCTCAAGGTCGTGGGAGAGCACGGTGCAGATGACCTGCGTTTCGTGCTTGAAGCCAGACACAAACAGCGGGCGGATCGGACGGTCGATCAGACGCGAGGTCAGCGTCTCTTTCTCGGTCGGGCGCGCCTCGCGCTTGAAGAAACCGCCCGGGATTTTACCGGCGGCATAGTATTTTTCCTGGTAGTGAACGGTCAGCGGGAAGAAGTCGAAACCCTCTTTCGCCTTCTTCTCAAACACCACAGCGGCCATGACGCTTGTTTCACCATAAGTGGCGATCACGGTGGCGTCGGCCTGACGGGCAACCTTGCCCGTTTCGAGTGTCAGCGTCTCACCGCCCCACTCGATAGATTTACGTACGATATCGAACATGTTTTTCCTCTCTGGCGGTCTGACCCCCTGGCCAGCCCCGCACCTGACGGCCCCATTGCCGCCCGCTCCTCCTTCAACCCTAAGCGCCGGAGCCTGCGTCTCATCTCAGGTGGGCGCGCGATACACGTTTTGCCACCCTTTGGGAAGGGCCGAGCCTTATGTCGTGGCGTTGGCAATCAAGGGCGCAAGTGCGGGGTGCGGAAACTGCCGCCGCACGGTCACGGCATAGAAACTCTCAACGATCCCCAACGGCCAAGGTGCCGTGGCGAGCCGCCCCGCTGCAATCTCATCCTGAACGACGACTGAAGGGGCCACCGCAAGCCCTGCCCCCTCTCGCGCAAGCAGGCGCACCATCGCCATATCGTCCACATCCGCCACGATCCGGGGCACCACTCCCAGTCGATCCGCAAGCGCCATAAATCCGGTGCGAATGGTCGCCTCTGTCGGGATGATCACAGGCTCTTCGCGCAAAAGCTCGGTAAGGCTTTCATGCGTCAGCCGGTCCGGCGCGCCGTGGAGGGCCACGGGCTGCTCTGCAAGTCGGTGCGCGATAAAATCGGTGGTGCCCGGCGGCTCCGTCGCCAGCACCACGTCCAGCGAAAGGTCCTTCAACGCCGCCAAAAGCGGCCCCGCATCGCCTGAGCGCAGCACAATCTCTGCCCCATCTGCCAAGGCTGGGCGCAAAAACCCGATCTGAAAGTTGCGCGAGAGGGTCGAGAGCGCCCCCACCCGCAGCGGCAATCGCCCACCACCCGATTGGGCGAGCGTGGCGAGCAACTCCTCCCCGGTCTCAAAAATTCGGTCGGCATGATCAAGCACGATCCGGCCCACCTCTGTCAGTTCCAACCGCCGCGCGACGCGTTCAAAAAGCGGATGCCCAAGCCGCGCCTCCAGCGATTTGATCTGCGTGGAAAGTGCCGACTGGGAGACATTCAACCGCTCCGCCGCCCGCGTGAGATTTCCCTCAAGCGCGACCTCCCGAAAATAGCGAAGGTGATGGTAGTTCAGCCTCATGTTCTGATTATAAGAACGAAACCATCAGAATGTTATATTTATTTTCTGAAAATGCCGCCGCTACATCTCCGCCAACGCGAAACGGAGGGGATCATGGACATCCTGGCAGACGTACTAACAACGATGCTCTCACAGCTTCAGAAGCCCACGCTCGCCTTTCTGATCGGCGGCATGGCGATCGCTGCGATGGGCTCAAAGCTGGAGGTGCCGGAGCCGGTCTACAAGTTCATCGTGATGCTCCTGCTGCTGAAGGTCGGCATCGGCGCAGGCATCTCGGTGCGGGAGGCGAACCTCGCCGAGCTTGCCGTGCCCGCTATCGGCGCGGCACTTGTCGGCATTACAATCGTGCTGTTGGGACGCGCAACGCTCGCGCGGCTCAAGGGCGTCTCTCAGATCGACGGGATCGCCACCGCGGGCCTTTTCGGCGCTGTCTCTGCATCCACTCTGGCCGCAGGAATGGCCGTGCTCGACGACGAAGGGATCGCCTATGAGGGCTTCATCGGAGCGCTCTACCCGTTCATGGATCTTGCCGCTTTGATGACGGCGATCGTGCTGGCCCGGATGGCCGCTGAGCGCAAAGCCGCTGCGGCTGTGCAGGCCGGCGGCACCGCGACGTTACAAGAAGCGCCCGCGCCCAGCGGTCTCGACACCCAAATGCTTAAGAGCATTCTGATCGACACGCTGCGCAGCCCCGCCGTCTCCGCCCTGATCCTTGGCCTTGCGCTGGGCCTCCTGGGGCGGCCCGACAGCGTTTACCAAAGCTTCTATGAGCCGCTTTTCCGGGGTCTGCTCTCAGTGCTCATGCTCGTGATGGGCATCGAGGCGTGGCAACGGCTCGGAGAGTTGCGGCGGGTCGCCCATGCCTATGTCGGATATGGCCTGGTGGCACCACTCATCCACGGCGCTCTCGGATTTGGTGTGGGTCTGATCGCCCACCAACTGACAGGCTTCTCTGCCGGCGGCACTGTCCTGCTTGCAGTCATGGCAGCGTCCAGCTCTGACATCTCTGGCCCACCCACCTTGCGCGCCGCATTGCCGGAGGCGAACCCATCGTCCTACATCGGCACGTCAACGGGCCTCGGCACACCTATCGCGATCCTGTCGATCCCGATGTGGGTCGCCTTGGCTGACATCTTCATCGGCTTGTGAGGGAGGCACCGATGCACAAAGCGACCAAACTCGTGATCATCACCGAGCGCGCGATCCTCGAAGGGGTGGCCGCGCTGATCGAAGCGGGCGGCGCGACAGGCCACACCCATGTGGAGGCCGGAGGCCGCGGCAGCCGCGGCAAGCGCAGCACCGTGCGACCCGGGATCAGCGGTGTGCTTGGCAACGTCAAGATTGAGGCAATTGTCGACAGCCACGCCAAGGCCGAGGCGATCCTGAACAGCGTCTCAGAGCGCTACTTCGAGCATTACTCGGGAATCGCCTATGTCGAGGAGGTCGAAATTCTCCGCCCTCACAAGTTTGAGGTCTAAGGGTGTAAGTGCCCCACTGAGATCAAACCTTGCCCCTCTTCATCTTGATAAAAATACCTCGGGGGTCTGGGGGCTGGCCCCCAGCTGTTTCAAACCTCACTCAGGCTCGATTAAGAAACCAAAGCCCACAGCCCCAAACCGGTCACCGGTACAAAGAGCCAGCCTTGCGGCAGTTGCGCGTAGCTTTGCTTGATGAGCGGGGTCATGGCGATCCCAACCACGGCAAACCCAGTGGAGAGCAGCGTTCCTGCAACCGCATAGGCCGGCTCTCCGGCAAACGCGGCCAAGCCGAAGAACACCGCGATCAACAGCAGGCTACAGCTTGTAAGGTGCCAGCACAGGTAGCTGGTATCGCGCACCACGGGGTCGAGGTCTGAGGCCCGCAGCGGGGCGGCAACGTCACGCCCGCCCATGAACAGATGCACCCCAAACCATAAGAGTGAGAGGGCGGCGGCGAGCGAGAAAGCGATCATGGGACAGGTCCTTGCAAGTCGCCCCTATGTGCCGTGCTGAAACGAAAAAAGGGCCGCGACATGGCGACCCTTTTGGCTTGGCGAGGCAGAAAGGCTTAGCGGCGGATGCCGAGCTTGCCGATGAGCATCTTGTAGCGCTCTTCGTCCTTGCCCTTCACGTAGTCCAAGAGCTTGCGGCGCTGAGAGACCATCTTGAGCAGACCACGACGGGAGTGGTTGTCTTTCTTGTGGCTCTTGAAGTGCTCGGTCAGCGTGCTGATGCGGCTGGTTAGGATCGCGATCTGCACATCCGGGGAGCCTGTGTCACCATCTTTGGTGCCGAATTCTTTGATGAGGCGTTGCTTTTCCTCAGGCGTAATCGACATCGGGGTCTCCTTTCGAGAGTTAAAGATAAGCCCTCCGGCGTGGCCATTGCCGAGATGTCGTTCAGCAGGGTCACGGATCGTTGGGCACGGTTTGGGGCACAACCTCAAAACGTGCGCGGCGCTTACAGGCTTTTGTTGGGATGTGAAAGCCCTATCGCGCCCAGCGCAAAAAGAGCGCGAGGCTAACGGCGAAGATCATCACGAGGACGAAAGGTAAAAGCTGGTCGAAATAGGCAAGCGGGGCGGTTGTTTGGTCATAGAGGTCGGGCATCTCTAGCACCCATTCCCGATAAACCGCCGAGAGCATGATCTGCCAGAATGCGGCAAGGTAAAACGCACCCACGGCGACGCGCGCGCCCAGCACAAGCCCTCCCGCTACCAGCAGGCTGAGGCAGGTGTAGAGCATATCAATCGCCACCCATTTCACAGGGAGCGGCGCGTCGGGGGCACCGTATCCACCCGCCAAATTGCTCACGTGCAGAAATGCTCCATAGGCATAGACGCAGGACACCACCACGAGAATGGCGCGTGAGAGGCCCTTCTCCCAGGTCATCCGCGGCTGCGGATGATGTTTGAGACGGCCAGCGACCCGAGCACGATGCAGCCTCCGATCAGGGCCAAAGGTCCCGGCTGCTCTCCGAGAATTGCCCAGACAATGGCGAGGCCGAAGGGCGCCTCGAGGAGCATGATCAAGGCGCTGTCAGAGGGAGGTAGGCTACGCGCGGCCCATGTGATCAGCGAAAAAGACAGCGGCACAACGATCAGCCCCATGGCGAGCAAAGGCGGCCACGCAGAAGCTGCCGGGAGCACCGCCCCCCCCATCACAAACCCGACGCCCAAAATCGCAAACCCTCCAGCCCCCGCCATTGGCACCAGAGAGGCAGGCACAGAGCGCGCGATGGTGAGGGCAGCGGCGAGAAGGACGGCGCACATGAGGGCTGCGACGTCTCCCTGCCAGCGGCCAGCGCCGCCCCAACTCTCCGCCGCGATCAGGGCCATGCCGCAGAGCACCGCCCCGATGGTAAGCGCCGTGGCCCGCGTGATCCGCTCTTTCAGAAATACCGCCCCCAACAGCGCGGCCCAGATCGGGGAGGTCGCCACGATAAAGAGCGTGTTGGCGACGGTGGTGTTGACCGTGGCATAGACAAAACCGCTCGCCGTGAAGCCAAAGAGCGCCGCATACGCAAACCCACGCCAGCCCGTTGCGCGCATCTCAGACCAGAGGCGATTTCCACGCCACAGGTAGAGTGCCGTCAGGATCACGAGCGATTGCATGACCCCGCGCCAGAAGAGCACTGTGAACGCGTCCAGTCCTGTCAGGCGGATCAGCAGAGCATCGGGGGAGAGCACGATCACGCCGAGAAGGCAGATCAAAAGGGCCTGCGTGCGGGTCATGGAATGTCCCACCGCGTCGGCTGCACGGCATAGCTGATATAGAGCGGGTGCTTTGGGTGGCCGTCTTTCGACAGGCCCAGGGTCTGCGCCGAAACGCCCTTTTCTCTAAGCATCGCCGCAACCTCCGGCCCCCGCCCCAGATGCGCCCCATGCGTACCCCAAGCGCAAACAGTCGTCGCGGCCCAATCACATCCCTCCAGGATCGCCGCATCGTTGGCCGGCCCAATCGGATCTTCAACAGCGCGCATCACCTTGGGGTCGGTGGCACGGTAGGCGAAGATGTTGCACACCCGAAACGCCCCAAACCCAAGCGCCCGCGCGCGGCGCTCGCAGCGCTCCACCGTTGGATCGTTTTTAAACTCATCGGCGGTGGAGGGGTTGAGCATCAGAAACATCACGCCGTCACCCGCATTCCACCGGCGAGTGAGCGTGTAGCGGTAGTGCAGGCAGTCAGAGAACACCGCCTCCGACTCTGCCCGCTCATCGGAATGGGTGCGCGTGATCATGCCGGCGCGACCTGCGTTAAAGCCGCTTTGAGGGCCGAGTAGTGGCCAAGGCCAGGCAAACGGCGCAGTTCTGTTTTGGGGAGTGCTGCGGACAGCGCCTCTGACATCGCAAGCGGCGCCCATGTGTCGTCTGTGCCGTGCCAGAGGGTGACAGAGCAGGTGACCCGCAGCAAAAGCCCTTGCCACGGGGCCACTGCGGCACGCAAAGCGTTTTTGTAGGCGGAGCGCTCGATGCCTATGCAGCGTTGCAGCATCTGCTTGAAAATGCCCCGAAACTCAGGGTCGGCAGCAAGCTCGACCTCTGCGCCTTGGGCGCCCTTGAACATCTGTGAGATCAGCCACTCTGGCCCCACACGCGACGCGAGGTTTTGACCCAAAACGAGGCTTCGCAGCGCCCAACCGCCCCGCTGGGCCGCCTCAAACACCGCACGCCCCGCCATATGCGGCAGGAAATTTCCCAATGCGAGCGGCGCTGCCGGAGCGATCAGATCAACGCGCGCGGCCTCTTGCGCGGCGGCGACGGCCAAAGCCCGGCGAGCGCCAAGCGAAAACCCCACCAGATGCAGCCCCGCACCACGCGGCATCGCACCCTTCAACCAGGGCACCGCGGTCAAAGAAACCTCCGGGACTATCTCAAGCTTTTCGGGGCCGCCGGGAAGGCCGTGAAAGTAGTAAGCGCTCATCCAAGGTTGAATACGCGCGACGGGTGCAACTCGCCACCGCGATATTGACCAACAGCGACCGGCAACCCTTCATAGCTCGCCCAAGCCTCGTCTCCGTAGCCAACATCTGCTGAACGCACGAGACCGGGGTTGCCGTTGCGCAATCGGGCGGCCCCCTCGGGGGTGCAGGGCACTTCGGGGAGGTCTGCGAGGCCCACCGACACCGGTAGAAGCCGCGTATCCAGCGCAGCTGTTTTCGCCTCATCCTCAACGGTTTGCAGGGTCACGGCGTCCTCTAAATCAAACGGGCCAGACCAGACACGGCGCAGCTCGGTGACATGGCCGAGGCATCCGAGCGCCTCTCCCAGATCGCGCGCGATGGAGCGGACATATCCGCCTTTGCCGCAGACCATTTCAAAAACGGCAGTGTCAGCGTCTGGCTGAGAGACCAACGTCAATTCTTCGACGTGCAGCGGTCGCGCGGCCAACTCAGACGTCTCCCCATCGCGGGCGCGGGCGTAGGCCCGCTCGCCGTTGACTTTGACCGCTGAGAATTGCGGCGGGACCTGCATGATATCACCGGTGAAGTGCGGCAGCGCGGCGGTGATGTCGTCGGTGGAGGGGCGGTCGGAGCGTTCGGCGATCACCTCGCCCTCCGCGTCATCGGTGTTGGTCGCCTGCCCCCAACGCACGGTGAAGCGGTAGCATTTGTCGCTGTCGGTTACGAAAGGCACCGTCTTCGTCGCCTCTCCGAGCGCCACGGCCAAGATGCCGGTCGCCGCCGGATCAAGCGTGCCCGCATGCCCTGCCTTTTGCGCGCCAAGCGCCCAGCGCACCTTGTTGACGACCGCGGTGGAGGTCATGCCCAAGGGCTTGTCGATGATGAGCCACCCGTGCACCGGGCGGCCTGACTTACGGCGGGCCATGGCGATTATTCCGCTTTTGCTGCGTGGTAGAGATCAAGATCGGCGCGATATATCCCCGCGATCTGCTCTTCAAGCCGAGCATCGAGGAAATCTGGCAAAGTCTGCTCTGTCGGCGGGATCTGGATGGGCTGTTCAAGCAGGGTCGGCAGCTCCTCGAGCGTTGCAGCGCTCAGTTGGTGTGCGAGCGCGGGTTCGATCACGCTGGTCTGTGGGGTCATCCAAAGCTGGGCGCGGCTTCCGCTGATCCGCAGTTGCCGCGCGACATAGGCGAGATACGCGCGGAAGACGGCCCGAAGTTCCTCAACCTGAGGGTTGGTAGAGGGCAGATCATTCCCAGCACGGCGGTAGCGGGTCGCAAATTGGGAGGCTGGATCAAGACCGAATGTCGCGAAGCCCGACAGGACGCGCTCTTGGGGGTTTTCGAGCACCAACGTGGGGGCGGAACAGTCGCCTAAGTGTCGATCGACGGGGGCAGTAAACGCACCCAAAACCTCTGCCGGGCGTGCGCTTCCGGTGATGTAGAACCGCTCCCCGATCTCGTAGCCGCGCAAAATCGGCGCCCGGTGTGGCTGTTTGGGCAGGGGGCCCCAGCCCCTGCCATCAGACCATGTGGCCCAACGCTCATTGGTTTTGGCGTGAAGCTCATAGTCATGGGCGTAGATGGCCTTGAGCTTTTCCAGCAGTGCAGGCGTTGTGACATCGTCAAACGGGTTGGGCTTTTCGGAGACATTGCGCGCCTGCACGCTTTTCATCACCTCGGCCATGTCCGGAATGACTGGCCGCACCAACTCTGGCAGCTGCCAATTGAGCCCCTCCAGAGTGAGTTCATTGATCGGGAACCCCTTTGCGCGCCGCAATCGGTTTACCTGCTGACGCCAGTGATAATTGATCGGTTCAGGGGTCTCTTTCGCGAGGTTCTTCGCGACCCAATCGGCGAACTTCTCGCAATTGGTCTGATGCGCCTTGAGCGACAGCCCCGGCGTCAGATCCAGCGCAATCTGCTCTGCAAGCTTTTGCCGGATCTGAGGAAAGTTGCGTTCTCCGGTGCCGTAGATCTTGTCGAAATAGACCGAGAGAAACCGTGCTGTCGGATCCCTGACCACAGCAAAGGCATAGGGGCTTTTGCGGATGTCCTCGGCAGGCACCTCGCTCGCGCGCAGCAAGCCGCGCTCTGAGCCGTGCACCTCGTTGCCATCCGGGTGATCAACGCCGAAATCTAGGGCGTAGAAGAGGTTCTTGAGAAACGTGGAGCCGCATTTCGTCGTGCCGATGTAGAAGATCGGGTAGCGCCGCGTGGTATAGAAAAACTCGCGTCGCTCTTCGGCATCCGCCAGCGGTGTGGGAGCGGAACTACGGGAGGCAGGCTTTCGCCCACGACCTGCCGTCTTGCGCACCCAATCCCACATCCCCGAGGCCTACTCCGGTTCGTGCGATCCTTCACCGGCGGCTAGATCGCGCTGCACTTTTTCATCCGAGAGCAGAGCGCGGGTTTCATCCATCCGGTCAAAGCTCTGATCTGCGATAAATTTCAGCGCCGGAGCATACTTTAGGTTGAGCCCTTTCACCACCTGCCGCCGCAGCGTGCCTGCGTTGCGGGCAAGAGCGGCAAGCGTCGCTGCTGTGTCATTACCGCCCAACGGCAGGACAAAGACCTTTGCGTGCCGCAAATCGGGAGAGACCTGAACCTCGCTCACCGTGATGGAGGCGCGGTCGAGATCGGGGTCATGCGTCTCTCCGCGCAGCAACACTTCGCTCAGGCGGTGGCGCAACAGCTCACCGACGCGCAATTGCCGCTGAGACGGCCCTCTGGACATTGGATTGGACATCGCGGCGACATCTGCATTGCGGGCGGGCCTGTCAAGGGTTTCCGACCGGGAGACAAAGGTCTATCTCCGCTTCCACAGAAAGGAGAGCACCGTGGCAGACCAACTTCGCATCGCGATCACCGGGGTTTCGGGCCGGATGGGGCAAATGCTCGTGGCCGCTGTGAACGAGGCTGAGGGCGCGACGCTTGTGGCCGCGACAGAGCGTGCGGGCCACGCATGGGTAGGTGCTGATCTTGGGGAGGCGATGGGCGGCTCTGCCAGCGGCCTGAAAGTCACCGATGACCCGGTTGAGGCCATTGCCGCCTGCGATGCCGTGCTCGATTTCACCGCCCCGTCGGCCACGCTTGCGCACACCGCCCTCGCCGCGCAGGCCCATGCCGCGATGGTGATCGGGACCACCGGATTTGAGGAAGACGACCTGGCCAAACTCTCCGCCGCCGCCCGACACACATCGATTGTGCGGGCGGGAAATTACTCGCTTGGGGTCAACTTGCTGACCGAACTTACGCGGCAGGTTGCACGCGCGCTGGGCGAAGACTTCGACATTGAGATCGTCGAGATGCACCACCGCCACAAGGTAGACGCGCCGTCCGGAACGGCACTGATGCTGGGTGAAGCCGCCGCCACCGGGCGGGGCATCGACCTTGCCGAACACTCAGAACGTGGCCGCGATGGTATCACCGGGGAGCGTTCCGAGGGCGCGATCGGCTTTGCCTCGCTACGCGGTGGAAGCGTCGTTGGGGAGCATGAGGCGATCTTTGCAGGCAATGGCGAGCGGATCACGCTTGGGCATATCGCGACGGACCGGATGATCTTTGCCCGTGGCGCGGTGAAGGCCGCAATCTGGGCACATCAGCAAAAGCCCGGTGAGTATGACATGATCGACGTGCTGGGCCTGCGCGGCTAAGGCGTTCAACTTAAGTCGATAAACGTCTTCCCTTCGGACGAGAGCGCCCCGCTGAGCGCCTCAATCGCACCATCAAGCGGGGTGACCCGCGCCACGCCAGTGCTCCACCGCCCATCGACAAACCGTGCCTGCACCTCACCGATCAGCCGCGCAATCTCTGCCGGTGGCGTCTCTTTAAACCAACGCGTGAGCCAAAAGCCCTCGATCCGTTTGCCCATGAAGATCATGTGCCCAAGGCTGTTGAGCGTGGGCATTTGAGGGCTGAGCTTGCCATAGGACGTCCAGACAGCACCAGCGGGCATCATCTCGAACAGGTCCGCAGCGGCCTGGTCGCCGACGGCATCGATGAGGGCACGAGCCTTGTGGGTGGTGACAATTTGCACTGCGTCGCGCGCCCAGTCACCATCGGTCACAATCACCTCGCTTGCCCCTGCAGCTTTCGCCGCGTCCGCTTGTTCAGGGCGGCGCACCACCGCGATGGTGAGCACATCAGCCTCAGCGCCCAACTGCAGCAACATCCGCCCGAGTTGTGAGAGCGCTGCGGTGACGATGATGCCGCCACCAGCGCGGCCAATCTCAAATAACGCCATCGCGGTGAGAGGATTCACGACTTGCGCGGCGGCGTCGGTGTCTTTGAGCGTGGGGTGACATGGGATCAGCGTTTGGCTTGGCACTTTGCAATACTCCGCCCACGCGCCAATGCCCGCACCAGCGACCGATACCCGCTGACCGACCAGCGGCGTCTCCCCGGCAACAACCTCACCCACACCCTCGAACCCCGCAGGGGCGCCGGCGACACGCGCAGCGCCATACTCGCCCTTCACAAAGTGCAGGTCAGACGGGTTCACCACCGCGAGCTTCATGCGCACCAAAGCTTCGCCCTCAGCAAGCTGCGGAACGGCGACCTCTCCGACCTCCAGAAACTGCCCGGCGTCCTGCATCTCTGGCCCTTCGGAGGTTCCAGAATAGCCGTCCCCTTTGAGGATGAGCGCGCGCATGGTTTCAGGCAATTGGGTCATCATTTGCTCCGGTGTCGTTACGTCAGAGGGCTTGCACCTGTCGGGGCAAACCACATGGTTGGGGCACAACAGACAAGCCCGACGCGGCGTCAGACCGTGCAGGCAGGAGGAATGGGATGGCCTATCTAGACGACTTGTTCGGCGTTGCCGGAAAGACCGCGCTCGTGACCGGCGGCGGCTCTGGGATTGGCCGGATGATGGCCGAGGCGCTGGTGCGCGCCGGTGCGCATGTTTTGATCGCAAGCCGAAAAGTGGAGGCTTGCGAAGCGGTTGCGGCTGAGTTGAATGGAATTGGGCCTGGCACGGCGGAAGGGTTTGCGGGCGATGTTTCCTCCGGTGAGGGGATCGCCGCTTTGGCCGCTGATGTCGCCCAACGCACCGACGCCCTGCACATCCTCATCAACAATTCCGGCATCTCCTGGGGTGAACCGATGGAGAGCTTTCCGTTTGAGCAGTGGACGCGGGTGATGAACGTCAACGCAGGCGCCGTCTTTACCCTTTCTCGGGATTTGATGCCGTTGCTAAGTGCTGCAGCCTCTGATGATGATCCGGCCCGGATCATCAATATCGGTTCGGTGATGGGCACTGTGCCGCTCGCCGAAGGGGCGTACAGCTATTCGGCCTCGAAAGCGGCGGTGCATCACATCACGCGGATCCTGGCGACGGAACTCGCCGCCAAGCGGATCACCTGCAACGCGTTTGCGCCGGGGCCCTTCCCCTCCAAAATGACCCGCTTCGCCACCGGATCTGAGGAGCTGGCGGCGCAGGTTGGCGCCAACGTGCCGCTTGGGCGCATCGGGCGGCCCGAAGACCTTGCTGCGGCCACTCTGTTTTTGTGCGGACGGGGCGGGAGCTATGTCTCCGGCGCGATCCTCCCAGTAGATGGAGGTATGAGCGCAATGCCACCGCCAAACCTGTTTGCGAACATCGAATGAGCAGCTTTGAGGGAAAAACCGTCCTGATCACCGGCGCTGCGGGTGGTTTTGGCACGGGCACGGCCCGTGCGTTTGCGGCGCGTGGGGCGAAGGTCATCCTGAGTGACCTTGACCCGGTTGGGCTGACCCGTCTTGCGGAGGAGCTGGAGGTGCCTGCCCTCGCCGGAGATGTCGCTGATCCGCAATTTCACAAAGACCTCGTTGCGTTTGCGCTGGAGCAAGGCCCCACCCTCGACATAGCGATCAACAACGCGGGGATCGTTCACGCACCGCAGCCGCTCCATACCATCTCGGAAGATACCGCGCGCCGCGTGATCGAGGTCGATCTCTTTGGTGTGCTTTGGGCGATGCAGGCGCAGATCAATCAAATGATCCATCAACGTTCCGGAACCATCGTGAACGTCGCCTCAGTGGCGGGCTTGAACGGCGCGCCGACACTCGGCGCCTACGCGGCGGCGAAACATGGTGTTGTCGGGCTGACCAAAACCGCCGCCGCAGAGAACGCGAAATTTGGCCTGCGGATCAACGCCGTCTGCCCCGCCTTCTCTCGCACAGCGATGGTGGAGAGTGTGGTGCCAAATGGCGATCAAACCGCCGAAGAAAAGCTCGTGCGCGGCATTCCGATGCGGCGTGTCGCAGACGTGAATGAGATTGTGCGCGGCATCCTCTTTGCCGCCGACCCCGAGAACAGCTTCATGACCGGAGAGACGATCACACTGGATGGGGGGCTTTCAGCGCTTTAGCTTCAGGTTTCACCGGGAAGGGAATCACCGAGCAGCGATGATGATGCGTCTTTTTCTTGTTGCTGGGATTATCAGCGCGCTCACCTCTACGGCGTCACAGGCAGGGCCCTTCATCGGGTTGTCACTTGGATACGAGTGGCACCGTCTTGCGAATGCAGGCACCATTGATGGGCCAACTGCAAACGCGGAAGTTGGCATTTATGCCCCAGAGGTTGGTGGGATTATCTCAAGCCTTTCATTGCGCTACAGCCCAAACCTCGTAAACGACGCGATGCTAAGCTCTGGCAATCAGATCGGCGTTTTTGGGGCTGTAGGGTTTGAGATCAGGCCCTACCACCGGCCGTATCTGAGGGCTGGGTGGGTGCACAGCACGTTAACGATCGGCGCGAAACGACCCGTCGAAGGGCCCGCTTTGGGATTCGGCTATGTTTGGCAAAATGACCCGCAGATTGAATATTACGGCGAAGCCAACTGGATCGATTTGGCCTACCGAGGGGGCGATCACGCCGTTAGGGTCCATCAATTCCAGTTTGGGACGCGCTACCGATTCTAATTTTGGCGAGTTAGAATCCATTAAAACGATCACCCTGATTCTTAAAAAACCCTAAAAACCTCAGGCTTACACGTCGAAGTGCATGCTTTTTGGGCACACTCACCCTACAATCACGCAAGCGTTCGTCGCGAGAGTTGCCAGACGCGAGGGAGCGGTGTTTACTCCGCGTTAAGCTACCGGTGGGGGCCGGCTGCAAGGGGAAGTTGTAATGGCTGTCAAAGCTGACGATCGATTGATGATGGTCCTCACCGCGGTTGTGGTGGCGATTGCGCTCGGCACAATGGTGCAAAAGGGCGAGTTCATCATGGCGGCTTTCACCTCTCCAGATGAATACCAGCCGATCGAAGACGCGTTCTCTGTGCGGGCCGGTCGGCCGCAAACCCTCGATGTGCTCTCGAATGACCTGAACGTTGTTGCCGATGACGCTGGGCGCATCTTGGTTGTTTCTCAGCCATTGTGTGGCTCAGTCCGCAGGGTTGAAGGAGGCCTTGAATACGGCGACTCAGAAACCTGCGGCGGAACGCTCTCGTTCACATATTGCGTGCCTCAGGGTGACGCATGCCCGTCAACGACAGTGAACCTCAGCATTTCTCTGCCGGAAGCGCTCGACAATCGCCCTGCCCTCGCGGCCTCCAACTTCCCGACGCTCCGCGCACCCGCCCTTGCGCAGCCTGCCGATGCGGGGCAGCAAATTGCTCCGGCAGAGGCAACCGCTGGGCTGCGGCAGCGCCCAGATAGCCCAAGCTCCATCAGTGCGCCATCGATGGTGGCAGGGTCGGGCATGGCTACACAAAGCAGCGTGGGCGTTTCTGTCGGGTCTCTGTCGTCAGGGTTTGGCCAAGTGCCAACGCTCGGAGCGGAAACGGCACCCTCGGTAGGGATCGCACGCCCCGGTGCCTCTGCCACGCCGAGACCCGCAACGCCGGAGTTGAACGACGGGTTCAGCGTTGCCTCTGTGGCACTGCCATCACGCCCCCTGATCCAGAACCCAACCGCACCAGCGCCCTCGCTTGGCGCGCAGCCGTCCACCTCTGGGATCGCGACGACAACCGAACAGCCTGCAGTCGCTGCGAGCATTGCACCGGCGCAACCGAGGGCCTCTCCGATCCAGGCGGCACCTCGCGTTGCAACCTCTGTTTCGCCCCAAGCGCCCAACGCTAACAGCGGGACAACACCGGTGGTGGCGAGCAACTCTACGGAGCCGCCTCAAAACGGGGTGCGCCGTTTGCGAACTTTGTCTTCGATGTTCCGACCGGGGCAAACCTCCAATACAGACCAAGTGCAGATCGCGACGAATGACACGGCCCGGCCATCTGTGACCGGCATCGCCACACCCTCGAGCCAGCCATTGATCACCGAGCGTGCCGCTCAGGTCTTGGTGCCGACACAGCCGTCAGGGTCGTCGTCCGGGTCAGCGCCGAGCCTGCCCACAGCACCACAAACCGAGCAAATTGCCCTTCTCGACACGCCGAGCGTCCCAGCTTTGCCACGCCGAAGCACCACGGCCGCAGCTCCGCTTCGGATCGAATCCAACGCGGCGCCCGCTGAAGACGTCGCTCCGGTTCAGGAACTGGCCAGTCTCGCACCCGAGGCCACCGCACCTGTTGCGCCGGCGGCGGCACCGTCGATCGCATCCTGCGGCGTGAGCGTTTCGGTGATTGGCCAACCGGGCGAGATGCTTGTGGCCGACATCATGTCAGCTTGCCGCCCTGACACGGTTGTAACGGTTGAGCACGCCGGACTAATGTTTGACGTCCTTACCAACGCTGCGGGCACCGCAGTGGTTGAGTTCCCAGCGCTTGCCGAAAATGCGCAGGTCACCGTGAGCTTTGCAGACGGCACCTCTGCCACCTCCGGGGTGATCGTGCGCAACATCGATCAGCATGTGCGCGCAGGCATTTCATGGTCCACCTCCACAAACCTTGACCTGCATGCTTACGAGTTTTCCGCCGTGGAAGATGCCGACACGCATATTTGGGAAGGGAACCCGCGCTCCTATCGCGAGTCGCGGCGTCGTGGCGGGGGATATCTGACGGTGCTCGGCCTCGAAGGGGGGAATCGCGCGGAGATTTACTCCATCACAGTGAGCCGCCGCACTCCGGATGGCGTTGTCGACATGGTCACGCGCATCGGCCCGGGGGCCGTCGATTGCTCTCAGCCACTGCAAATCACCACCGCACGCAACACACAGGCCCTGTCAGCCGACAATCGTAACATCACCCTCGATATCTCCGATTGCCAAGCGAATATGACCGGGACGAGTTTTTCAACGGTGGTTAGGGACATTACCATCGCGCAGCGCTAACGCGCCAAATCACGCCAAATGGGGAGACGTGAATGAAACTTATACCGGCACTGCGAAACTTGGCCATCGGGGCCCTCGCAACCAGCACCCTCATCCTCTCTGCCGGCATCGCTACCGCACAAACCATCACGCTGTCGTCGTTTGACGGGTCGATCACGCTGCGGGGTGAACTTGTGGAGTTCGACGGTCAGAGCTACCGCATCTCGACTGCACTTGGCGAAATCTCGGTCGATGCGTTCCAGGTGACCTGCGAGGGGGAGGCTTGCCCATCCACCGTGCTCACCTCTGAGTTTGCCATCGTCGGCTCTAACACCATCGGCGCGGAGCTGATGCCCGCTCTGGTGGAGGCCTATGCCTTCGCGCTTGACGCGGATATCGGCGAAACGATGACCGCCGCTGAAGGTGCGGTGAACCTCGTGATGCAAGACCTTGAGGGTCGCGAGATGGCGGACATCACCATCAACTCGCTCGGCTCTTCCGCCGGTTTTGCTGCTTTGCTTGAGGGTCAGGCGCAGATCGCCATGTCCTCACGGCCCGTTCGCCAGCGCGAGATCGACGTGTTCTCAAACCGTGGGCTTGGCGTGCTGAACCAGTCCGGCCAAGAGCATGTTTTGGGCCTCGATGGTCTGGTTTCGGTCGTCTCTCGCTCCAACCCGATCCGCGCCATCTCGATCGAGAACATCGCGTCGATTTTTGCTGGTAGGATCACGAATTGGGCGCAGGTTGGCGGCCCAGACGCCCCGATTAACGTGTATGTGCGAGAAGAAGGGTCAGGCAGCCGCGGCGTGTTTGAGCAGCTTGTGCTTGAGCCGTTTGGCCTCTCCATCACGGGCAACTCCACCGCGTTTTTCACCAATGCAGAGCTTTCAGATGCCGTTGCCGCGGATCCGTTCGGGATCGGCTTCACGGGCTATGGCTCTCAGCGCAACGCGCGCGCCGTAGGCATTCAGGAGGTCTGCGGGATCATCACTCAGCCGTCGCCCTTCGCGATCAAGGCAGAGGAATATCCGCTGGCCCGCCGCCTCTATCTCTACACCACCAATGGCAACCTTGCGCCGCATGCTGAGAACCTGATCGACTTTATCGACAGCGATGAGGCGCAGGATATCGTGGCACAGAGCGGCTATATCGACCAGGCGATCTCTGCGACCCGCGTGGATGAGCAGGGCCTGCGCCTTGCGAACGCGATGTTCAACGCCGAGGACGCGGCACAGCTCTTGGAGTTGCGGGATTTGGCGGCGTCACTGCTGAACGCTGAGCGCTTGTCCACCACCTTCCGCTTCCAGCCTGGCTCTTCGATCCTCGATGTGCGTGCGCAACGCGATGCAGTGCGTTTGGCGGAGTTCCTGTCGCGTGGTGGGTTTGAGAATAAGGAAATCCTCGTTCTTGGCTTCACCGACTCGATCGGACGCCCAGACCTGAACAGAGCCCTGTCTTTCCGCCGCGCGCAGCAGGTGCTGCAATCGGTGCAGCAAGCCGCCCCTCCGGGAGCGCTGAACGACATCTCGTTCAACGTGCTAGGTTACGGTGAGATTTCGCCGCTAGGCTGCAACGAGACGTTTAACGGTCGTCGCATCAACCGTCGCGTTGAAGTCTGGGTCCGTGATCGGGTCTGACGGCTGGCAGTCTTTCAAGCTTTCAAACGGCGCCCCGAGTAGCGCCGTTTTTATGTGAGCTCTCCGATTTCGCGAAAACTCACATGCCGCCCACCGCCAATAACCAAGTGGTCGTGCAGCTCAATCTCAAGTGTCTTGAGCGCGGCCTGCACCTTAAGGGTCATCTCTTTGTCGCCCAATGACGGCGTCGGATCGCCCGACGGATGGTTGTGGATCAGGATCACAGCGCTGGCCGCGTGCCGTAGCGCAAGTGCGGCCACCTCTCTTGGATACACCGGGACATGCGCAACACTTCCGGTCGCGAGCCTCTCGTCAGAGATCAGAGCGTTTTTGCGGTCCAGAAACAGCGCTCTCAGCTCCTCGACCCGGGCATGGCCCAGCGTTGCGTGGCAATACCTAAGCAGGGCATCCCCGCCGGAGATCATCTCGCGCGCGGCCAACTCACTTTGCGCCATCCGGTGGCCGACGGCCTCAAAAAGCTTGAGCTCTCGCAAGACCGCAGAGCCCACCCCCTCAATCGCCTCAAGCGCATCTGGTGGCGCGGCGAGAACCGCGTGGAGGTTCTGAAATCGCGCAAGGAGTCGGCGCGCAAGCGGCTTCATATCTTGCCGCGGATGAGCCCGGAACAAGACGAGTTCGAGTAGCTCATAGTCCGGCAAAGCATCAGCACCACCGGCCATAAAGCGCGCGCGAAGCCGCTCTCGATGCCCTCCAAGGTGATCTTCACGCGGTTTTGTGATGCCAAACGAGGGTGGCTGCGCTTCTTTCAGTTCAAACGCATGTTGCTGAGGGCGGTTCATGCCCCGAGCATTTGCGTGTTTGCTTAACGAAAGGTGAAGCTAGGCGAACTTGGGCGCATAAACGCCCTTCGGAGACAACGTAAAGATCTCCGCGCCCTCCTCAGTCACTCCCAGAGAGTGCTCGTATTGCGCTGAAAGCGAGCGATCTTTGGTCACCGCCGTCCACTCATCCGCCAAAACCTTCGTCTCGGGGCGGCCAAGATTGATCATTGGCTCGATGGTGAAAAACATGCCTGGCTCAAGCGTCGGCCCGGTGCCCCAGCGCCCGTAGTGCAAAACGTTGGGTGGCGCATGAAACACGCGGCCCAGACCATGCCCGCAGAAGTCTCTCACCACAGAGCAGCGATGCGCCTCGGCGTAACGCTGGATCGCCGCACCAATGTCGCCAAATGTGTTGCCCGGTTTGACCTGCTCAATTCCGGCCATCAGCGCATCATGGGTGATTTGCACCAAGCGCTGCGCCTTTTTGGACGGCTTGCCAGCCCAGTACATCCGGCTGTTGTCACCGTACCAGCCGTCAAGCACGACCGTGACATCAACGTTCAGAATATCACCATCTTTCAGGCGTTTTTCACCAGGGATGCCATGGCAGACCACATGGTTAACCGAGATGCAGGATGCGTGTTTGTAGCCTTTGTAGCCGATAGTGGCCGAAATGGCCCCCGCAGCTTTGGTCAGGCGCTCAATCTCTGCGTCAATCTCCGCGGTGGAGACGCCGGGCACCACCATCGCGCCGATCTCATCGAGAATGGAGGCCGCCAACTTTCCGGCCGCGCGCATGCCCGCAAAGTCATCTTGCTGGTAGATCACGATCCCATCACGGGAAATCGGCCGGTCGATATCGGCGATGGAGGTGCGCATTGCTGCCTTTCGGTTGGTGGCTAGGGCTCGTTCACCGGAAGTGGCGATGCCAGATCAATTTGCTTTTCACCGATGTCGGTAGAGCAGGCAAGCATTTCAACCCCGGCAGACCGCGCCAGGCGAGCGGATTCTGCATAGGCAGGGTCAATATCAGCTGCGAGCGCAACCCGGGTCGCACCCGTCATCTGCACGACATAGAGCATCGCTGCACGGCGCCCCGCCCTGGCAAGCTCTGCCAACTCCTTCAAATGCTTGGCCCCGCGGGTTGTGACACAATCAGGGAACTCCGCCAGGCTCCCTTCGCGGATCAGGTGAACGTTCTTAACTTCAAGGTAAGTCTCGCTCTCGTCAGCGTGGGTCAGCACAAAGTCAACGCGGCTGTTCTCTCCATACGGAACCTCGCGGCGAAAGCTGACGTGGGGTTCGAGCCCCGCGATTGAACCTTTCTGAAGTGCCTCAGCAACGATTGCGTTGGGGACGTTGGTGTCAATTCCGGCCCAACCGCCATTTTCCAACCGCTCCAGCCGCCACGTGTAGGCCAGTTTTCGTTTAGGGTTGTTCGCGGGTTGCACCCAAACCTCTGCCCCTGGGCGCGCGAGGCCCATCATCGCGCCCGGGTTGGGGCAATGCGCGGTCGTTTCGGTGCCGTCGTCGAGAACGACATCGGCCAGAAAACGCTTGTAGCGCCTCAAGAGCGTTGCGCGCAGCAGGGGAGGGTCAAAACGCATAGCGTTCCTCTATCAGGGTGCTAAAGCTCTGCAAATGACCGCGGCCCGCACCTGAAGAAAAGGCATATCGCAATGAGTACCAACCCGACCGCTGCGTGCCTTGTGATTGGTGACGAGATCCTATCGGGCCGCACGCAAGAGGCTAACGCTGCGCATTTGGCCAAAGAGCTCAATGAGGTGGGGATCGCGCTCGATGAGATCCGCGTTGTTCCTGATGTTGAACATCGAATTATCACCGCGCTGAACGCTCTGAGGGCTGCGCATGACTATGTTTTCACCTCCGGCGGGATTGGGCCAACCCATGATGACATCACCGCTGATGCGGTCGCCAAAGCATTTGGTCTACCAATCGATGTGCGCAGCGATGCACGCGCAATTTTGCAGAAGCACTACGATGCGACCGGGCAACCTCTCAATGATGCGCGGCTTCGTATGGCGCGCATCCCAGACACCGCAGCCTTGATTCACAATCCGGTTTCGGCGGCGCCCGGGTTCGTTTTGGAGAATGTCTATGTGCTTGCCGGGGTTCCCAAAATCTTCAAAGCGATGCTTGAGGGCATTTTGCCAGAACTCATCGGTGGTGCGAAAATGCTAAGCGCAACTGAGACTCTGCAAATGCCCGAAGGCGAGTTTGCAGCAGCGCTTGGCGCACTTGATGCGCGTTTTCCCACTGTTAGCTTTGGATCTTACCCTTTCATCACACAAACAGGTCTGGGCGTGTCAATCGTCGCTCGTTCCCGCGATAGCGAGGCGCTGTCTGCGGCAATTGAGGCCGTGAGACAGGCCGCACAGTACCTTGATTCCGAAACTCCTTAGCATCTATCCCTTTGCGTCAAGTTCCTCTCGGCACCGTGCAGATAGAGGGGCGAGAACCAAGTGAGGCAATGACTTTCAGTTTGCCCGTGGCGATGTAGACATAGTCAGCTCTCAAGCATTCTTCGTCATCGTCCGGTTTTGTCGTAGGCCTTATTGAGCCTAGCGGGGTTTTCATCTTTGCCTGACGTCGATAGCTTCAGCGCGGCGCCCGCTTGGTGGAATTGGTAGACACAAGGGACTTAAAATCCCTAGGCCGTATGGCCGTGCCGGTTCGAGTCCGGCAGCGGGTACCACCTTAAAGCTATGTCCAAACATCAAAACTCTTTCCAGCTGTCATCGAGTGCGAGCGCCCCGTCGAACTCCGGCACTGTTTCCGTTCTTTGCCGAGCCGCAGGAGCGGCTTCATTCAACGCACTCTGACTGGTTTTCTGATCCCGATGAGAGGCCAATTGACCCGAAATTCTGAAGAACTGCACAAGGTCACTTAGGGCGGTCGCCTTTTCGGCGAGGCGAGATGCGCGGCTGGCTGATTGCTCGGCCATTGAGGCGTTTTTCTGTGTCATCCCATCCATCTCACTCAACGCAGATGAGATTTCATCGACGCCGGTCGCCTGCTCTTTGCTCATCGCAGTTATGTCATTGATCGCCGCGTTCACTTGGCTGATGGAAGTGATGATCTCGCTTAACGCGTCACCCGTTTGGCGAACGAGTTGCACGCCCTCACCCACATGCGACGAGCTGAATTGAATAAGCTCTTTGATGTCTTTCGCAGCTTCACTTGAGCGTTGCGCAAGCGTGCGCACCTCAGAGGCAACCACCGCGAAGCCTTTGCCAGCATCCCCCGCGCGCGCGGCCTCAACCGCTGCATTGAGAGCAAGCAGGTTGGTTTGAAAGGCAATCGAGTCGATGACAGAGATAATCTGCGACATCTTCTCTGAGCTTTCCTCAATCCGCGCCATAGCACCCACAGCATCGCCTACGATCGTACCGCCTTGGTCAGCCTTTTCTTCGGTGCTCGCGGCAAGATCAGTCGCGGTCTGAGCGTTTTCGGCATTGTTGCGGATGGTCGAGCTCATCTGCTCCATCGTGGCTGCGGTTTCTTCAAGAGAGGCCGCCTGGCTTTCAGTGCGTTGCGAAAGGGCATTGGCGTCTTCAGAAATCGTACCACTGTTGGCGTTGATCTCTTGGGTGGTGACCTGAATGTCGGCAACGAGCTCTTCAATCCGAGTGATTGTGCTGTTGAGGTCTTTTTGAAGCGACGCAAATGTGCCCTTGTAGTCTCCTTCCATACGCACCGCCAAATCACCGTCTGCCATGCCACCAATAGCACGCTGCAGTGCGTTTACGCCGCCCTCAAACGTGTCGATCAGAGTGTTTACGTTGTCGGCCATCCGGTTCAGGACTGTGCCCTCGAAGCGAGCGGTAACGCGGCCCGTGAAGTCGCCAGAGATGGCTTGGCGGATCACACCGTCGATGTCTTGCTGAATCGAAAGCTGTGCCGTGACATCAATCCACTGCACAACGCAGCCCACGCGACGGCCGCTGTTTGAGAACACCGGGCTGATCATCAAATCGAAGCGGCAACTGCCGAGCGCAATCTTTGCCATGTGGCGATCTTTCAGCGCGTCCATCATGGCGCGCTGATGGTGAACGTTTTTGTGAAAGTCATCGAAGGACGAGCCAACGACATCGGCGGCTCTGAAATTCGGCAGAGACTTGCGAATCTCCGCTTCGTTTTCAGAAAAATGGTCTGCGAGTGCCGCGCTGGTGAAGTGGATCCGATGATGCTCATCAGCGACCATAATCATCGTTCCGGACGCCTGCATCGCGTGCTTAAAACTGCTCGCCTCTCTCGAGGCTTTTCGGATTGTCCCAACTCCGGCACCAATCTTTCCGAATTCGTCGTGCCGTGCTTCGGGCAGAGTGACATCTTCATCATCTGCAGCGAGGGACGAAATGGCGTGTGTGAGTTGTTGCAGCGGGCCGATCACGCTGCGACCGACCAACCAGGCCGCGAGTATGCCCACAATCACGGTCAGTCCGCTGAGCATAAACACCTGATCACGGGTCGTGAGAGCCGTTTGTTTGCCCTCAATTCCCAGTTGCGCAAGGTTCGCCCGCTGTTGTTCGATGATCCCGTGCAGATGTGTCGCGACCATGTCGCCAGCGCTTTGGAAGGCAGTGACATCTCGCGCTTCCGCCGTTTCGACTGCTGCCTCGAGGGCTGCGGCGGTTTCAGACACCGTGATCAGGTTGGTCTGAACGTCGCGCAGCGTCGCTACAGTGAGAGATGACATTTCACCGGGGGGCAGCGAGACTATGGCATCGAGGCCCGCACTCACGCGCCGCAGCGTCCGGTCGAGATCAAGCATGGATTGGGGCGTTGGGTTGGCAATCGCTTGGGTGCTGGCATCCTCAAGTGTGCCAACCAGCATCGCCACTTCCTGCGCTTTATGGACCACTATGAAAGACTGCCCCTGCCCCACAATTTCGGTCAGGGTTTGACTGCTGCTCACAAGCTCAGCGAGCGAGAACTCGAACGCGCTCAAACTGCTTTGCAAGACTGAAACCGTCTCGATCTCAGACGTCAGAAGCTGTTGATAGTCGGACAAAACCGCGAGGGTTTGTGCTGCATCCTGGAAGGCAGCAGAGTTGGGAGCAACGCGAGACTGATAGTCAGAGAGGCCCACCTCCATCGTATCAAGCTGCGCGTGTGCTTTTTCTGCTTCGGTCACATCGCCAGACGCGAGGAACCGTCTGAAATAGAAGGTCGAATTGAGAAAGGCGACTTCCAACGCAGTGACTTCGCTGACCTCGCTTTGTACCTCTAGATAAGTGGTGAATCGCTCTGCAGCGCCGTTGAAACGAAAAATTGCCATGGCGGCGGCGACGATGAGCATTAGCAAGGTGACGGAAAACCCCGCCCAAATGCGACGTGCCACAGACATACGGGGGCGGACCAACATGCTCTATCTCCCAAGTGGTGTGATGACACTTGGGGTAAGGGCGAATCGCTAACGAGGGATTAAGTCAGCCGGTGCTTGCGCATCAGGGGCATGAGCTTGGTCATATCGGGGCCGCGATCAGCCCCGGTGAGCGCGCGGCGCAGCGGGGGGAACAGCTGTTTGCCTTTGCGACCGGTTGCCTCTTTCACTGCACTCGCCCAGCCCGTCCAGCTCTCAGCGGTCCAGGGCTGCGCGGGCATCAGGCCTTTTGCGGTTGCGATCATCTCTGCGTCGTCGGGCAAAATCAGCGGGTCAGCGCCGTTGAGGCACAGGTCGCGGAGCGCGGTCACATCAGTGAAAACCTCCACATTCTCGCGGGCCATATCCCAAAATGCAGGCGCGTCGGGCCAATCGATACCGAGCGCTGAGAGGCGGTCCGCCACATCCTCAAACGACAGTCCGTGCAGGTATTTCGCGGTCATCGGCTTGAGGTCATCAGGGTTCAACTTGGTCGGGGCGGCACCGAAACGGCTGATATCAAAGCCATCGATCAGCTCAGACATGTCCCCCCGCAACTCCACCGGATCGGCAGAGCCAAGCCGCGCCATCAGGCTAAGGATGGCCATTGGCTCAATCCCGGCGGCGCGGAGATCGCGCAGCGCGAGCGTTCCGAGCCGCTTTGACAGCGCCTCGCCCTCAGGGCCCGTCAAAAGCGAGTGGTGCGCAAAGGCGGGGGGCGTGTGGCTCAGCGCCTCAAACATCTGGATTTGCGTGGCGGTGTTGGTGACGTGGTCCATCCCGCGCACGATATTAGTGACGCCCATCTCTGTATCATCCACGACCGACGCGAGGGTGTAGAGATACTGCCCATCCTGTCGGATCAGCACCGGATCAGACACGGAGGCGGCATCAATCGACTGGGTCTGAAGAATCTCATCCTCCCAGCCGATGCGGGCATGCTCTAGCTTGAACCGCCAAACGCCATCGCCCCGCTCAGCGCGCAAAGCTGCCTTCTCATCGTCAGACAGGGCCAAAGCCGCGCGGTCATAGACGGGCGGGCGCCCCATGTTCAGGAGCTTTTTGCGTTTGAGGTCGAGCTCAACTGGCGTCTCGAACGCCTCATAGAGGCGGCCGTTCGCGCGCAACGCGTCCGCGGCAGCATCGTAGCGCTCCAGCCGATCCGACTGCTTGAATTCTTTGTCCCAGGTCAGGCCCAACCACTCGAGATCTTCCCGGATCGCATCCGCATAGGCCTGCGTTGAACGCTCTGGGTCCGTGTCATCCAGACGCAAAATGAACTGCCCGCCCGATTTGCGCGCAATCAGCCAGTTAAAGAGAGCGGCTCTCAGATTGCCGACATGAAGATAGCCTGTCGGCGATGGGGCGAAGCGAGTCACGGTCATGGCGAAGTCCGGTTAGATCGCGCCGCTCTTAGGGCGAACGCTCTAGAGCCTCAAGTCCGCGAAGTCGAAACTGATCGCCCAGATGAGGTTAAACGACGTTGAAAGCCGGTCTGTCACCACCGGGCTATCCGCAAAATCGTCGCTGATTTCAGAGCGGGTGATGGTCGTGATCAAACGACTACGCTGCGAGGTAGGCAAGACAAGCGCGCCAGACATGGCCGTCTCGAAAACGCCGCCCTCAGCCTCAAACACCGGCAGCCCAGAGCGGGCCGATTGTGCTGGCGTAACGCTGTAGAGCGTCTGCGCGCGGGTTTCGTCGAAAAATGTCACCGAGGGGCCGAAGTTCCAGAAAATCGGCGGGCCAAGCGACATCACGCGACCACGGAGTTTGGCACCAACGCTCGCCTCTCGCCCGCCATCGGCGGCGAGATACTCAGAGAAAGACCCCTCAAGCTGCAAAAACAGGATCGCGTATTCCACCGAGCCGCCGAGAACAAACCCAGGGTCGGTGTCGCCAAGCCCCTGAATGTGATCTGTATCTTCCCCCGCGATCATAAACAGCGAGCCCTCACCATCATCAGACCGCCCCCGGCTGTAAGAGATGCGCGGCTTGATGCTCAGCCCCTCAACGGGGCGAAAGGTGTACTCCGCGCCGCGAACCGAGAGAAAAAACTTGTTTTGATAGCCAATAGAGACATTCGGAAAGAGGTTCGTCTGCCGCGCATCCGACCCGTCATAGGCCTTGCCAGAGATCAGTGCCGCGCCGAGGCCCAGCGTCCACCCCTCAGGCGGCGCAGGCTGTGCTTTTGCGAGCAAGGGTGCCGCGCTGAGAGCGATTGCCAGTAGCAATCCGAAAGTCTTTCGCATGGTCCCCTCCGCAAAAGCTGCTCTGCATGGTGGCGCAATCGGTGGAGGGGTCTAGACCTGCGGACAACGCAAACAGGTTTTTCACGCCAAATGTCCGTAATTGCAGCCTAACCGCGTTGCAGCGACTGCCTTTGGCGGCCTTCCTCGTCGAAATTCTTCGGCGAGAGCCACGCGATGAACCGTTCCCGTTGCGCCGGCCATTCGCTGTCGAGGATCGAAAACCACGCCGTATCGCGGTTGCGCCCCTTCACGACCTGCATTTGCCGGAACGTCCCCTCATAGGTAAAGCCAAGCCGCTCCGCCGCCCGCATAGAGGCGGCGTTGGCCGCGTTGCACTTCCACTCATAACGCCGATACCCGTGGGCAAAGACATGCTGCATCATCAAAAACATCGCCTCCGTCGCCGCGCGGGTGCGCTGCAGCCGAGGTGTGAAAGAGATATAGCCGACCTCCGCCACGCCATGCCCCGGCACGATGCGCAGAAAACTGGCGACACCGCCAACGCGGCCATCCTCACCACGAAGGGTGTGGAACATCGGGTCAGCTGAGGCCTCTATCTCATGGGTCCAGACGTCAAAGGCCGCTCTGTTTTCGAAAGGCGTGATGGGCATGTACGTCCACATGCGGCCGTCATCCTCACAGACGGCCTCCCAAAGCGCGTCCGCATCAGCGGCCACAGAGAACGGGGAGATCTGTGTGTACTGGCCAGACACAGTCAAAGCCGGCAGCGGGTCGCAACCCGTCCAATCCTGTACAACAGGGCCGACCGGCTGCCCAAAGGCGTTGCGCTCAGCCACGGTCCCGCCACCGGTTGACGATTGGATAGCGCCGATCCAGCCAAAACGCCCCATCCGAGAGCCGCGGGCCGGGCGCTGCCTGATACCGCTTCCACTCGTTCACGAAGATGAGGTGCTCGATTCGTTCAACCACAGCCCGCTCATGACCGGCAGCGGCCACCTCGGCCACACTTTCTGCCCGGTCCACAAGCCGCACGAGAATATCGTCGAGCACATCGTAAGGGGGCAGGGAGTCCTCGTCCTTTTGATCTTCGCGCAACTCGGCGGAGGGTGGTTTTTCGATAACGCGCGTAGGCATCACCTCGCCCTCGGGGCCGAGCATCCAGGCCCGGTGGTTGGAATTGCGCCAGCGGCAGGCCGCGAAGACCTCGGTCTTGTAGAGGTCTTTGAGCGGATTATACCCGCCCGACATGTCCCCGTAGATCGTGGCGTATCCCACCGCGACCTCGGATTTGTTGCCCGTCGTCAGCAGCATTGCGCCAAACTTGTTCGACATCGCCATCAGCAACAACCCGCGCAGACGCGACTGGATGTTCTCTTCGGTAATGTCCGGCGCGGTACCCTCGAACAGAGGTGCGAGGGCGGTCGTGACCGCAGCCCGTGGGTCAGAGATCGCGATCTCATCAAGCCGCACGCCCAGCATTTGCGCAACACCAGTGGCATCCTCCAACGAATGCGCGCTGGTGTATTCAGACGGCAGCATCACGCAACGGACATTCTCTGGCCCCAGCGCATCCACCGCGATGGCGGCGACCAACGCAGAATCAACCCCGCCCGACAGCCCCAACAAAACCTGCGAAAAGCCGGATTTGCGGATGTAGTCCTGCAATCCGAGCACCATCGCATGATAGCGCATTTCATCCTCTGAAACTGTCGATGCACGCGTCTGCGGGAGCGCTGCAAACCCTTCAGCGCTGCGCTCAAAATCAACGTGCAGGATCTGCTCCTCAAACATCGGCATCTGAGCAGCCAGAACACCACCCGGGTTGAGCACGAAGCTATCCCCGTCGAAGACCTGATCGTCCTGCCCCCCCACGAGGTTGAGATAGACCAGCGGCAACCCACTCTCGACCACGCGGCTGACCATATGGGTCATGCGAATGTCCCGTTTTCCGATGTTGAACGGAGAGCCGTTTGGGACGAGCAAAATCTCCGCCCCGCTTTCCTCAAGCGTCTCGGTCGGGCCCTCATGCCAGCCGTCTTCGCAAATCGCGATTCCAAGCCGTACGCCACTCACAGAGACGGGGCCCTGAGGGTCTGCAGCCGTATAAATCCGTTTCTCATCAAAGACATCGTCGTTCGGAAGCATCTGCTTGCGCACCACAGACACAACCTCCCCGCCCGATAAAATGACATAAGCGTTATAAAGTGCCTCTCCTTCAAAGAGAGGCAGACCAATACCGAGCGCAGGGCCATCAGCGAGGTCTTTGGCAAGCGCGTTGAGATGGGTCTGCGCATCCGCCACAAACGCCCGGCGGCGGCCCAAATCTTGCGTTTGATATCCGGTCAGGAACATTTCCGGGAGCATCACCAAATCAGCACCCGCCGCCGCCCCCTCAGCATGGGCGCGCGCGGCAGCAGCCCGATTGGCCGCAAAATCGCCCACCGTGGCATTGAGTTGGGCGAGGGTCAGCCGAAAGTGATCGGCCATGCGACGCTCCTGTCGTTAGGGCAGTGTCGCCCGCCGATATAGCTCTGACCGCGCATTGACAAGCGCGTGAAGTGGCCTCGCCACCTGACTCATTGGTTGTCAACGACGACTCAGAAACCTAAACTTTTTCGTTAGGGGAATCCTGCGACCGCACGCAGGAGGTGATGGTCACGTACCAATACCAGATGGGGTTGAGAGAACGCACATGCAGACTCTGGTTGCAGCCGCTGTTGCATCATTTGCTTTAGTCGCCGTCGCTGGCACCGCCATCGCGCAGGATGCCGCTGGCGTACAGGTTCGTCAGTATGAGGCTGGCGGGATTTATGAGGGTGAGTTCAAAGACGGCCTTCAACACGGTCAGGGCAGCTATAAACTTCCCAACGGCTATGAATATACCGGTCAGTGGATTGAGGGGCGGATCGAGGGGCAAGGCCAAGCCCGCTTCCCGAACGGCTCGGTCTACACCGGCGCTTTCATCAACGGTAAACCGCATGGCACGGGCACCATCGTGTTCTCAGATGGTGGCACCTATGAGGGTGAGTGGATCGAGAGTGTGATCCAAGGCGAGGGTGTGGCGGTCTATGCCAATGGCGTGCGCTACGAAGGATCGTTCAGCAACTCCGTCCACCACGGTTTTGGCGTGATGGAGAGCCCCAATGGCTACCGCTATGAGGGCAACTGGGAAGACGGCACAAAGCACGGCACCGGAAAGATCACCTACCCAGACGGCGCGGTCTATGAGGGCGATATCGCTCGCGGCATACGCGAAGGTGCAGGCACGCTGACGCTTCCCGATGGGCTGACCTACACCGGCGCATGGGTGGACAATCAGATCAACGGTGAGGGCGTGCTGACCCAGCCGAACGGCGACGTTTACACCGGCATGCTCTTGAATGGTGAGCGTGAGGGGATGGGCACCTCTAACTACGCCAATGGCGACATTTACGAGGGGCAGTTCCTCGCGGGCCTTCGCCATGGCGAGGGCGTGTTCACCGGGACCGACGGCTATTCTTACAAAGGCACATGGGTTGAGGGCCGGATCGAGGGCAGTGGGACGATGACCTACCCCGACGGCTCGATCTATGAGGGGTCTTTCCTCAATGGCCTGAGCCACGGGCTTGGGACGATCACCTACCCGGATGGCTCTTCCTACGAGGGTGCCTGGGTCAACGGCGTGATCGAGGGCGAAGGCGTTGCGCGCTACGACAATGGCCTCGTCTACGAGGGCATGTTCAAGAACGCCCGCAACCACGGCTTCGGCACGATGACCTACGAAGATGGCTACACCTACGCCGGTGAGTGGCGCGATGGTCTGCGCGACGGCGAGGGTGTTGCGACCTATGCAGACGGCACGGTCTACACCGGCATGTTCGCGAACGGCCAGCGCGAGGGCGAGGGCACGATCACCATGTCGGACGGGTTTGAGTATGTAGGTCTGTGGCGCGCCGGAGAGATCCACGGCGAGGGCACCGCGATCTACCCGAACGGCGACCGCTATGAGGGCCTCTTCGTGGCTGGGCAACGACAGGGCCAGGGCCGGATGGTCTATGCCTCGGGCGAGGTCTACGACGGCTTCTGGGTCGATGGCGAACGTGCCACCGAAGACGAAGCCCGCGACGCTGGCATCATTGAGTAAAAAACGCAGCCGGGGTTTGAAACACAGCCTCGGCATATGCGCTGCTGTTCTGGTCTTTTTGACGGCTTCCCCTGCCATCGCGCAAGTTGACGGGATTGTTGGAGGTGGCGGTCGTCCGCCTGTTGGTTGGAGTCTCAACACTCATGATTTGGACGACAATGGGGTAATTGATCCAAACGAAGATCTGTCAGCGCTCCAAATTGTCGAAGTCTCTTCGATTTATGATTTTAAAACTGATGTAATAACTTCTGGATTATATTGTGGAGAATTGAATAAGTTAGCGAGTTCTGACGATTTTATTCAAGAAAGTATATTTTCAATCGATGTGTTTAGCTCTCAGATAAATACAGATTTTTCATTGAGTTTCTTCTCTAAGCCAAATACAAACTGTTTTTATGTATTTTATTCTAGTCCAACTGCTGTGTTTTTAGAAATTGCTGATTTCTACGACGACTCTACTCTTTGGGTTGGATATGATGATTTTCATTTTTTTGTTGTGGATCTGATTAATGAATTTGGTGTTGAAAATGTGATGAGGGATGTGGTCGCAATATTTTTCTTTGGAAGGCTGGAGAGAGGCGAGGCATCATCTACCCTCCACGTGTTCCAGAAAGGTGAGATGATATACTCAGCCTATGCCATCGGCACCCAATCCTACCGCTCAAACCGGGTTCGCTACGTTATGTCGGGCGCTGACTAAGCGTCACACGCCCCCCGTTGCAGCACCTTTAACCACAATCCCCAAACCCCGGTGCGCTTGCGAAGCCTTACGCCCCCTCAACCGCCTCAAAGCCCTCGAAGTTCGGGTGGCCCAGATACATCCCCTTGTTTTGACCAGCATCCTTGTGCGCATCGCGGAAGTTCTGTGAGCGGGTCCAATCCTCGAAGTTCTGTCGGCTCTCCCACACGGTGTGGGAGGAATAGAGGATATGATCGTCGTGCTCGGGGCCTTTGAGCAGGTGGAACGAGACGAAGCCCGCCATCTTATCCAGCGTCGATTTGCGGTTTTTCCAGACGTTCTCAAACGCCTCCGCCTCGCTTGGCACCACTTGGAAACGGTTCATTGCGATGAACATGCGCATTCTCCAGCTTGTTGGGGGCGTGTCTGGCGGCGGGCTGCACACGCTCTGTTGAATATGTCTCAGGATGCAACGTTTTGCCAGCCGTCGTAGGGGTTTTCAGTGGCGGGGCGGTGCTCTAAAGAACAACCCATGGAACAGCGCATCCACCGAATTACCCGCCCGGCGGGCTAACCCTGCCGGGAACAGGCGCCTGGGCTTTCCGCGCCGCTGCTTTTCCTCTACCTCCCCCACGACGACTTTCGCGGAGCCTCTCGCCATGTGCGCTGATACGCCTGACTACAAAGACACTCTCTTTCTGCCCGAAACCGATTTTCCGATGCGCGCGGGCCTGCCCAAGCGCGAGCCGGGTTGGCTGGCACGGTGGAGCGAGATTGGCGTCTATGACCGCCTGCGCGCCAAAGAGGGCCGCGCGCCGTTTACCCTGCATGACGGCCCGCCCTATGCGAACGGCAACCTCCATATCGGCCACGCACTGAACAAAGTGCTCAAGGATATGGTCGTCCGCTCGCAGCAGATGATGGGCAAAGACGCACGCTATGTGCCGGGGTGGGATTGTCACGGCCTGCCCATCGAGTGGAAGATCGAAGAGCAATACCGCGCCAAGGGCAAAAATAAAGACGAAGTGCCCCTGATCGAGCTGCGGCAGGAGTGTCGCAAGTTCGCCGAAGGGTGGATCGACGTGCAGCGCGAAGAGTTCAAGCGGCTCGGCGTGCAGGGCAACTGGGATGATCCCTACCTTACGATGGATTTCCACGCCGAGGCCGTGATCGCGCAGGAATTTCTCACGTTCCTGATGAACGGCACGCTCTATCAGGGCTCGAAGCCGGTGATGTGGTCGCCGGTGGAGAAAACCGCGCTGGCGGAGGCGGAGGTCGAGTATCACGAGCACCAGAGCCACACGATCTGGGTGAAGTTTGCACCGGTGTCGGTGATGGCCATGGCAGGCGACACCGAACAAGCCGAGTTGCACGAGGCTAACGTCGTGATCTGGACTACAACGCCCTGGACGATCCCTTCCAACAAGGCCGTCTGCTTTAATCCTGACCTCTCTTACGGCCTCTACCGTGTCACCGCGGCGGCCGAAGAGAACTGGGCAAAAACCGGCGAGAGCTTCCTCCTGGCGGACAATCTTGCCGAGGATGTGTTCACCCAGTCTCGGGTCGAGAGTTTTGAGCGGGTGCGCGGGGTGTCGGCGGCGGAGCTTGAGGGCATCACCCTCGCCCACCCGTTCCGCGGCATCGAGGGCGGCAATGGCGAGTGGGATTATGACGTGCCCATGCTCCCCGGCGCCCATGTGACCGACGAGGCGGGCACCGGCTTCGTGCACACCGCCCCAAGCCATGGTGCCGACGACTACGAGGTGTTCGTCTCCCGTGGCTGGCAAGACCGGCTGACGCATAACGTCATGCCCGACGGAGCGTTCCGCGAAAACCTGCCCCTCTTCGGCGGCCTCGATATCCTCACGCCCAAGGGCAAAGAGGGAAAGGCCAACAAAGCGGTGATCGACGCGCTTGTCGGGGCGGAGGCGCTGATCGCGCGCGGGCGGCTCAAGCACTCCTATCCGCACAGCTGGCGCTCAAAAGCGCCGCTCATCTTCCGCAACACACCGCAATGGTTCGTCGCCATCGACCGCGAGATCGACGACCAGATGGGCAATTACGGCAAAACCATCCGCGAGCGGGCGCTGACCTCGATCAACGAGTTGGTCACCTTCACGCCAGAGATGGGCCAAAACCGCCTGCGTGCGATGATCGAGCAGCGGCCAGACTGGGTGCTTTCGCGGCAGCGCGCCTGGGGCGTGCCGCTGACCTGCTTTGTGAAAAAGGGCGCGATGCCTACTGACCCCGACTTCCTCCTCCGCGATGACGATGTGAACGCGCGTGTCGTGGAGGCCTTTGAGGCCGAAGGGGCAGACGCGTGGTATGCCGAGGGTGCGAAAGAGCGGTTCTTGTCGGGCATGGTTGACCCGGAGGCATACGATCAGGTCTTCGACATTCTGGATGTTTGGTTCGACTCCGGTTCAACCCATGCTTTCGTCCTGCGCGACCGCGAAGATGGCTCCGAAGATGGCATCGCGGACCTCTACCTCGAGGGCACAGACCAGCATCGCGGCTGGTTCCACTCGTCGTTGCTGCAAGGCTCGGGCACCAAGGGCCGCGCGCCCTATCGCGGCGTGCTGACCCATGGGTTCACGCTGGATGCCAAGGGCTTCAAGATGTCCAAGAGTTTGGGCAACACCGTGGCGCCGCAAAAGGTCGTGGATCAATACGGCGCCGATATCCTGCGGCTCTGGGTGGCGCAGTCTGACTACACCGTCGATCTGCGGATCGGGGATGAGATCCTGAAAGGGGTCGCCGACAGCTATCGCCGTCTGCGCAATACATTCCGATTTATCCTTGGGAACCTGTCGGACTTCGACGCCGCCGAGGCGGTTGAGGCCGCTGAGATGCCCGAGCTTGAGCGTTGGGTTCTGCACCGCCTGTCAGAGTTGGATCAGGTCGTTCGCGATGGCTATGCCAACTACGATTTTGAGGGTGTGGTGCGGGAGGTGTTTACCTTCGCCACCGTTGATCTGTCGGCTTTCTACTTCGACATCCGCAAAGACGCGCTCTACTGCGATGCGGCCAGCAGCCTCCGCCGCCGCGCCGCGCGCACCGTTCTCGATGAACTGCACAAGCGCCTTACGCGGTGGCTGGCCCCGGTCCTCGTCTTCACGATGGAGGAGGTCTGGCTTGAGCGGTCCCCTGGTGATGCCTCTTCGATCCATCTGGAAGACTTCGTTGAGACCCCTGCCTCGTGGAACGACCCTGAGCTTGCGGCACGTTGGGCGAAAATCCGATCCGTGCGTCGCGTGGTCACCGGCGCGCTTGAGATCGAGCGCCGCGAAAAGCGCATCGGGGCCAGCCTTGAGGCCGCGCCGGTCGTCTACATCGCCGACAGCGACCTTCGCGCGCTGCTGAAAGACCGCGATATGGACGATCTGTGCATCACGTCGGGGCTCACCCTCAGCGCAGAAGAGGCGCCCGCTGACGCTTTCACGCTCGACGACACACCCGGTGTGGCGGTCGCTGCACAGCTCGCAAAAGGCACCAAATGCGCCCGGTGTTGGAAGATTCTGCCGGATGTCGGGCTCCACACGCACCCGGCAGTTTGTGGCCGATGCGATAGTGCTTTGGATTAAAACGCCACGGAACAGGCCTTTGAACACCGATCAAGGGCCTGATTTCCTTGCTTTTGAAGAGATTCGCCGTCACCAGAGCTAGGTAAATGTGTGAAAGCTCACCCATGACGCTCAAAAGCGTGCGATCAAAACTGCTGACAGGTGCAGCGACCCTAATGGTCGTTGTCACTCTCGGCATGCCCGCACCCGCCTTTGCGCAGAACGGGGTGATTGGGTTCGTTCAGCGCGTATTCGAGGCGAAACGCAGCCAAGGGATCTCGGACGACCAAAAGCGCGTGCTGACCGGTCAGAGCGCTTCGCAAGAGGAAGACGAAGCTCCGGCAGAAGACGAAGCCCCAGCACCCGAAAGCTCTTCTGAGCCAGTGTCAGAGGAAGCACCGTCTGAAGCTGAGCCTCAGGCAGAACCGGATGCCTCTGCGGAAGATGCACAAGGCGAGGAAGAAGCCACCAACGACAACGCTGGTGAAAGCGCTAACGCAGATGTCGATGATGACACGCCATCTGAGACAGACACGGCGCCGAGCGAAACCTCATCCGACGCCACCGAAGACGACGCCACCCAGAGCGACGACGTTGAGAGCGAAAGTGAAAGCACCTCTGAAGAGGCCGAGGCTGACGCGGCAGATACCGAGAGTGGCCAACCGGACACCGAAGAACCCGAGGCTGAGCCTGAGACTGACACAGAGCCAAACGAAACAACTGACGACACTGCCGACGCGAGCGATCCCACAGACAGTGAACCGCAAAACGCTGACGTAGAGACGACCGAAGCCTCTGAGCCAAAAGAAGCGCCCGCTAGCGAAGCCGCAGAAGACACATCCGAGAGCACAGACTCTGACACTGCCGAAGACGCAAGCTCAGAAAGCCCAGAGCCCGAAGAAGCATCTGCGCCTGAAGAGGCGTCCGACGACACTATTGACGAACGTTCCGAGCGCGAACGGCGCCGTGAAGAACGGCGCGAAGAGCGCCGACAGCAGCGTGAGCAAAACGCTGAAGAAAACACAACCAATGAGTAGAAAACCCCAACAGGAGACCCCCCTCATGTCGGCATCACCGCATTATGCTTCCATCAAAAACCGCACACGCAACTGGCGCCGCTTCGTTGCCACGGCGATCGGTATCGCGATCGTGCTGCAGGTCTTTTGTGCGTTGTTCTTCACCGCAGACGCAGTCATGGACCTATTCTTGCTGACGGCACTCACTCCGGATGCGCAGTTCTTCCTCGGGTTTGAAATGTTTGCCGTCCTCTGCCTCTGGCTTGGGGTGTATCTGGGTGCGCGCCAACTCTGGCAGCTCCGCGCACGCAATCAGGTGGTCGAGGATCAGCTCAAAACCGCACGCGGCGCGTTCCACGATCTGATGATGGAGCGATTCTCTGACTGGCACCTGACCCCATCCGAGCGCGACGTTGCCCTTCTGATCCTCAAAGGCATGACCACCGCCGAGGTTGCGGCACTGCGCGGTGCGGCTGAGGGCACGGTGAAGTCACAAAGCTCCGCGATCTACCGCAAAGCGGGCGTGGCGAACCGGGCGCAACTGATCTCTAGCTTTATCGAAGAGCTCACCGATCAGGCCGAAGAGTACCGCGAGCAGCGGGGCGGTGCCGACGCAAACGTCGTGCCCTTCGCCAAGGCCGCCTCTTAAAGCGCGTCAGCGTGCCCGGGGGTGGGCACGCTGATACACGCGCTGGAGGTCAGCCTCATCCAACGCTGTGTAGACTTGCGTTGTTGAGAGACTGGCGTGGCCCAGAAGCTCTTGGATCGCCCGCAAATCACCACCTGCTGACAAAAGATGCGTGGCAAATGCATGGCGGAGTGCGTGCGGCGTCGCGGTATCCGGCAATCCCAAACTCACCCGCAAATGCGCCACAGTGCGTTGAACGATCCGGGGAGAGAGGGCACCACCTCGCTGACCCAGAAACAATGGGCCGTCTGCCTCTAGCGGATAGGGGCAACTCCTGACATACGCCCTGACCGTCTCCCGCGCTTGGGGGAGGATCGGGAGTTGGCGCATTTTTCCACCCTTCCCAGTGATTGTCAGCGCATCTGAGAACGGAAAATCGCGGCCGCGAAGAGAGAGCGCCTCGGAGACTCGCAAGCCGAGGCCGTAGAGCAAGGTCAGAACCGCAGTATCCCGCAGCCCGATCCAAGCCTCCGGTGCATCTTGCGCCAGCGAGAGCATATCGCGCGCCGCATCGCGGGCGACCGGGCGGGGCAGTCTTTGCTTGAGCCGTGGGCCGCGGGTGGCTTGCACATCGGCAATCTCGATCCCTTCGACATCCGCCAGCCAAGTGTAAAACGACTTCACTGCCGAGAGCCCGCGCGCCGCGGACCGCGCAGAGAGACCCCGCGCCCGCTCAGCGGCAATCCAACTGCGCATATCGGTGCTCTTGACCGAAGCCAGTCTCGCTCGGCCCATCCCTTGACCGTGATGCTCATTGATAAAGCCCAGAAACCGCGACACATCCCGGCGGTACGCCTCTACCGTGCGCGGAGAAGCGGCCCGTTGCGCAGACAGGTGATCAAGCCAACGCTGGAGCAGATCAAGTGCGCCAGCGGTTGCCTCTGTCATCCAAGCCACCGATTGAGGCAGCGCTCAAAGACATCCGCGAAAAACCGTAAAAGCTCCGTCCCCTGATCCGGCCCAAACCGCGCCGCGTCATAGGCCCCGAGGATGAGTGCGGCCGCCGGGCGCCCCTCACCGAGAGAGAGCTGCAGGATGGCCTCAGACGAAATCTCAGGCTTTCCAAACAGGGCCGCCCCCTCGTCGCAAGGGCGCAACACCACGCTGCGCGGCTCTATCCCAGGCAGATCTCCGCGATAGAGTGCAATATCGCCCGCCGGAACGCTCATCATCCCTGCAATCGGCCGCGACGGCTCAGATGCGCCAGCCTCTTCGACCAACAGAACCGCAGCATCGACGCCCAGGTCATCGCTGAGTGTGCCGCCCAAACATCCGAGAAACGCGATGAAATTGGGCTGATCCAACACAGTCAACACAGCCCGGTGCACGGCCTGCGTGCCCGCGACGTTGTCATAGGCAGCCGCGAGGACCGTCCTGTGTGTTTCTTCCAAAGCGCCAAGTTGGTCCTTCAGGCGCTCAACGAGTGCGCCGCGCAGATCAACAACCGTTCCGTCATCCTCACTGACGCCTAGCAAGCGTGCCATGACCTCACTGTCATCCAGTACAAGACCCGGATCAGCGAGGATCGCATCGCGAAACTCTTGTGGATTTGTCTGCTCTGAGCTCATCAGACGATCTTTTGCCCCGTCTTTTCCCAATCCGCGAGGAAGGCCGCCAAGCCCGCGTCTGTCAGCGGATGCGAGGCGAGTTTCTGCATAACAGCGGGGGGGGCCGTCACCACATCGGCCCCGATCTTTGCGCATTCAGAGATATGGTTCACCGTGCGCGCAGAGGCTGCGAGAATTTCGGTGCTGAACTCATAGTTGTCATAGATCGTGCGAATGTCCGCAATCAGATCGAGGCCGTCGATGTTGATGTCGTCCAAACGGCCAATGAAGGGAGAGATAAACGTCGCCCCAGCCTTCGCCGCCAACAGCGCTTGGTTGGCAGAGAAGCAGAGCGTGACATTCACCATCTTTCCTTCGCCCGAAAGCGTGCGACAGGCCTTGAGCCCGTCCCAGGTCAGGGGCACTTTAACGGCTATGTTCTCTGCGATCTCCGCCAGCTTGCGCCCCTCCGCGATCATCGCATCGGCTTGCGTGGCGGCGACCTCGGCGCTGACCGGACCGGGGATCAGATCACAGATCTCTTTCGTGACCTCGAGGATGTCTCGGCCCGACTTCAAAATCAGCGATGGGTTGGTCGTGACGCCATCCACCAACCCCAACTCGTTGAGATCGCGAATTGCGTCAATGTCAGCGGTATCGACAAAGAATTTCATGGCAGGCGGCCCTCTCCCCCGGATGTTGAGCGCAGACTACCCGATGCGTTTGGCAGGGAAAACCGCTCAATGACCGTGCCGAGGCGGTTTGCTGCCGGAGAGCGGGTGGGCGTGCTCACCGCTGAACCCATCGGGCGCATCCTCGACTACCGCGCGCCGGAGGGGGGCGTTGATCTGGGCGCACTGGTGATGGTGCCGCTGGGGCCGCGAAAGGTGATAGGTGCGGTCTGGACGGCGGGGGATGGCAGCTATCCGCTCGAAAAACTCCGGGCAGTTTCGAGTGTGGTTGAGACAGCACCGTTCTCGCCCGTGTTTCGCAGTTTCTTGGAGCGGGTCGCCGACTATACAATGACCTCGCCCGAGGCTGTCTTGCGCCTTGCCACCCGCGCGCCCGGGCTAGGCGACCCGGAAGCCTTCAAACGACTGCTTACTCGCGGGGAGGTGACGCCCTCGCGGATGACAGACGCCCGCGCCCGCGTGCTCGACACGGTCGAAGAGCATGGCGGCGCACCCCTCGCACGCGGTGAGCTGGCCCGCTTAGCGGGGGTAAGCGCCTCGGTCGTGCAGGGGCTCGAAAAGGTTGGCGCGCTGATCTCCGTCGAAGTGCCCCGCGATGGCCCATTCCCCCAGATGGACCCGTCCAGACCCGGCAAAACCCTCAACCCAGAGCAAACCCTCGCCGCCAAGCGCTTGAAAGAGGCTGTAAGCTCAGACACTTACGGCACAACACTTTTAAAGGGCGTGACCGGGTCAGGCAAAACCGAAGTGTATCTCGAAGGGGTGGCCGAATGCCTGCGGCGGGGCCGGCAGGCCTTGGTCATGCTGCCAGAGATCGCGCTCACCGGCGCGTTTGTTGCGCGGCTAGAGGCACGGTTTGGTGCGCGCCCCGCCGAATGGCACCACGGCGTCACCCAAGCCAACCGCCGCCGCGTCTGGAAAGCCGCAGCCGATGGCGGTGCGCAGGTGGTTGTCGGCGCGCGCTCATCGCTGTTTTTGCCGTTCCGCGATCTGGGGCTGATCGTGGTCGATGAGGAGCATGACACCTCCTACAAACAAGAGGACGGTGTGCTCTACCACGCGCGCGATATGGCCGTGCTGCGCGCCTCTCTCTCGTCCGCGCAGGTGGTGCTCGCATCCGCCACACCTTCGCTCGAGACCTGGGCCAACGCAGAAGCCGGAAAATACGCCCGGCTCGAACTGACCGAGCGCTATGGTGAAGCCATCGTGCCAGACATCGGTCTCATTGACATGCGAGAGACCAAACTCCCCCGCAACCGCTGGCTGGGCGGGGAGCTTGCGAAAGCTGTCGAGAACCGCCTCGCCGCCGGGGAGCAATCGCTGCTTTTTCTCAACCGGCGCGGATATGCGCCGCTCACGGTGTGTCGCTCTTGCGGGCATCAAATCGGCTGCCACCAATGTGATGCGCGCATGGTCGAGCATCGCTTTCTCAACCGCCTCGTCTGCCACCAATGTGGCGAGACCCGAGACATCCCCACCGTCTGCCCCGCCTGCGGTGTCGAGGGCAATCTGGCGGTGCTCGGGCCGGGAGTAGAGCGGCTTGCCGAAGAGGTGACAGAGCGCTTTCCAGATGCGCGGGTTGAAGTGCTCTCCAGCGACATGACCGAGAGCGCGCGGGCGCTGAAAGACCGCATCGCCATGATCGCGGATGGCGGGGCGGATATCATCATCGGCACCCAGATCGTCGCCAAAGGGCACAACTTTCCACACCTTACACTCGTCGGCGTCATCGACGCTGACCTTGGCTTGCAGGGCGCGGATTTGCGCGCGGCGGAGCACACCTTCCAACTCGTGCGTCAGGTCGCCGGGCGCGCGGGTCGGGCTGAACGGCCCGGAGAGGCCCTCGTGCAAACCCACCAGCCCGAGCATCCGGTGATCCGCGCGATCGCGTACGGAGACGACGAGGGCTTTTGGCGGGCGGAAGCGGAGGCGCGGCGCGCCCTCTCTGCCCCGCCCTATGGTCGCTGGGCCGGGATTATCGTCACCGGGCCGGAAGAGACCGCAACCTGGGATGTCGCCCGCGCTTTGGCCCGCAACGCATCGCTGCTCACCCCCAAGGGCATTGCCCTGCTTGGCCCAGCCCCCGCGCCGATTGCGCGGGTGAGAGGGCGCGTGCGGGTGCGGCTGCTTGCGAAGACGGATAAGGGCGTGTCGCTGCAGGACGCACTCGCGCTCTGGCGCAGCAAAATCTCACCTCCCGCGAACGTTCGCGTGACCATCGACATTGACCCGCAGAGCTTCTTTTAAATGACCCTTTTCCGCATCGCCCTCCTGTTCATTGTGTTTGCGCACCCGCTTACCGCTCAAACCATCGTGAAGGCACGATTTACCGATCCGACGACGCGCTATCCGCATGGCGTTTTGGGCGACCGGGTGGAGTTTGGTGGGCTAGAGATGACCCTTTCGGATGGGCAGGTCGCTAAGATCACCTTGCCTAATACCCGTGTGTTCGAAGACCTCGCGCCACGCGTCGTTGACCTTGATCACGACGGCGCGCCCGAGGTGATCGTGGTAGAGGCTGATGCCTCCGAGGGTGCCCAGCTCGCTATCTATGGCGCTTCTGGAAAGATCATCGGCACGCCCTTCATCGGAACCCGGTTTCGTTGGTTGGCACCGATTGCGGCGGCAGATCTCGACGGCGACGGGCTGACGGAGCTTGCCTATATCGAGACGCCGCACTTGGGCAAAACGCTGGTCATATGGCGCTACAACGCGGGCAATCTGGAGTTTGTCGGCCGTGCGCCCGGCCTGACCAATCACCGCATCGGAGAGGATTTCATCACATCCGCGCTGCGCACGTGCCCAGATGACATCGGCCTCATCACCGCCGATGCACGATGGCAAAAGGTTATGATCTCGCGGCTGCGCGGCGGTGTGATCAGCATGGAAGAGATTGGCGCGTTTACAGGGCCGGCAAGCATCACTGGGGCTGCAAGCTGCCCTTGAGCGCCAGTCGAATAGGCCCTTTCGCTTCTGTCGCTGAAACAGCCTCTCCCTTCTGCGTGACACTGATGTCACCCGCTTCGCGCAGAACTTCCGCCTCTTGCCGCACCAAAGGCATCAGATCGCGCCATTCATCAGACGACAAAGCACGTGCGACCTCAGAGGGGCAAAGCGTTTTGGGGGCTCGCGCAAGAGCCTGAGTGAGTATCTCCGCCCGCACCATCTCGCGGTTCAATAGCCGGCGTCCCGGTCCACAAGGTTGCGCAGAGGCTCCCCCCGAAGGTGGCCGACGATGTTCTCGACCACCGAGAGGGCAGCCGTCTCTGCCCGAGTGACGCTGGCGATATGCGGGGTGACGATGACCTTCGGATGCGCCCAGAACGGATGATCTACCGGCAGTGGCTCCACCCGAAACACATCCAGCGTGGCATGCGCAAGCTGCCCGCTGTCGAGCGCGCTGAGCAGGGCATCATCATCGATCAGCGGCCCACGACCGGGGTTAATCACATACGCCTCCTCCGCCAACAGGCTGAGGGTCTGCGCATTGAGCAGGTTTTCGGTCGCCGGGGTTGAGGGGGTGAGCAAGATACAGATCTCCGCCCCGCTCAAAGCCTTTTTCAGCCCATCATCACCACTAAAGCAGGTAACGCCATCAATCTGTTTTTCACGCCGCGACCAACCCGCCACCTGAAACCGAAGCGCCGCCAAAGCCTCCGCGCAAGCGGCCCCAAGCGCGCCCAACCCCAGCACTGCAACCTTGCGATTGCGGGCGAGCGGCGGTGCCACCAAGCCCCTCCACGCGCCATCTTGGCCATGAATGTGAGTGTCCATCCCGAGGTGGTGGCGCATCGCGTGACCAACGACCCACTCCACCATCCCCTCGGTCAGCCCCGGATCGACCATCCGGCAAAGAGGCTGGGTGAGGGTGGTGTTGCCCACAATCTCTTCCACACCCGCCCAGAGGCTCAGCACCGCTTTGGCGTTGGTATACGGGCGAAAATCCTGAAGCGCATTGGCGGGCGAGTAGATGATGTAGTCCACCGTAGCCGGGTCAGCGACCTCGGTGGTGAGCTGGACATCCACACCCTCCGCCGCGAAGCCTGCCCGCAAATGCGGCTCATACTCTACCCATTGCGCATCGCGTGCAGCGAACAAAACCGTAGTCATCCGGCACCCCGTGGTCTGTGGATATGAGCGGACTGGATCAGCCCAAATGCACCGAGCAGTACGAGCATCGCCGTTCCGCCGTAGCTGATCAGCGGCAGTGGAACGCCCACAACTGGCGCAAGCCCCATCACCATCGCGATGTTGACCACGAAGTAGAACGAAAAGGTCGCCGTCAGACCTGCAATCATCAGCGCCGAGAACCTGTCCCGGTTTTGAAACGCAGCACTCATGCAAAACACGATGATCAGGCCATAGAGGATCAATAGTCCCAATCCGCCGAGAAAACCGAGCTCCTCCGCGAGCGTCGTAAAGATGAAATCGGTGTGTTTTTCGGGCAAAAAATCGAGCCGGGATTGCGTACCCTCGGTCAGCCCCCGACCAGAGATACCGCCCGAACCCAGCGCAATCTTTGACTGGGTAATGTGGTATCCAGCACCAAGCGGCTCAGCCTCGGGGTTAAGGAACGTCCAGAGGCGGCGATATTGATAGTCCTGCAGCACCTGCCACGAGGTGCCGAAAGACAAGAACACGGCGCTAATCAGACCCACTGCCCCGGCAATAGCGGTGCCCCAGTACCACAGGCTCACGCCCGCCAAGAACATGACGACCGCACCTCCGGCCGCCAACAGAATTGCGGTACCGAGGTCGGGCTGCGTCAACACAAGCCCCACCGGAAGGGCCGTCAACAGCAGCGGAGGGAGCACCCAAAGCGGGCGCGATACCTTCTCGATATCGAGCCACGCGTAATACTGCGCCAAAAGCATCACGAGGGCGACTTTCATCACCTCAGAGGGTTGCAGGCGCATAAAGCCAAGGTCGATCCAACGCTGCGCACCCATACCCACCTCGCCGATAAACTCCACCGCGACGAGCAGCAGCAAGGCGAGGATGTAGATCGCAGGCGTCAGTGCGCGCCACACCGTGACCGGTGTCATCGCGACGATGAGAAGCCCGGTCAACCCGATCCCAAATCGTACCATCTGCTGGCGCGCCCAAGGGTCGATGCTGCCCCCCGCCACCGAGTAGAGCATCACAAAGCCGAAACAGCACACTGCAACAACCACGAGCATCAAGGGCCAATGCAGGTGGAGCACTTTGCTCAAGCCCGTTGGCACAGGTTTTGCGTTGATTTGCTCGTAGTAAATCATGCCCGCTCAGGCCTTTGCGGGCCGGGCACTGCATTGCGAGGTGCGTTGTCTGTGCCAAGTTTCGGGCGCTCAGGGCGCATCCAAGCTGGGCGTTGCCCAATCAAACGGTACGCTTCAATCTCATCTCGCAGCTCTGGCGCGTAGGCCTCCAAAGGAGGTTCGGGGCCGTAGAGAGCGTGCATGAGAATGTCGCGTGCAATGGGTGCTGCGGAGGCAGAGCCAGAGCCCCCATGCTCCACCACCACCGAGATCGCGTAACGCGGGTTGTCATAGGGCGCGTAGGCCACGAAGAGCGCGTGATCGCGGCGGTTCCAAGGGAGGTCTTCGTTGCGAAACACGCCCGCGCGGCGCTCCGCTTCGGTGATGCGCCGCACCTGGCTGGTGCCGGTTTTGCCCGCCATATAGTTCTCCGGATCAACGATCCGGCTGGCATAGGCCGTACCCTTACGGCGGTTGGTGGCGTCAAACATCCCCTCGCGCACAACACGCAAAGCAGCGTCAGAGAAGCCAAGATCAGGCGCGGGCTCAAACGACGACGGAACGCCCCCATGCGCCCGCACAAGCCGTGCCTCAACCGCGCGGCCTGTGGCAATGCGGGCTGTCATCACAGCAAGCTGCATGGGCGAGGCGAGGTTATAACCCTGCCCGATGCCCGCGTTTAGCGTATCCCCGATCAACCAGGTTTGGCCGCGCACGCGAGACTTCCACTCCCGCGTCGGCGTCAGCCCCTCCGCCAAAGCGGGCAAGGGCAAGTCAGGCCGGATGCCAAGACCCAGCCGGTTCGCCACTGCCGTGATCCGATCGATCCCGATGCGCTGGGCGACGTCATAATACCAGATATCGCAGCTCTCTTGCAGCGATTGGCGGGCGTTCATATGGCCGTGGCCGCCCCGCTTCCAGCAGTGAAAGCGCCGGTCCCCGAACTCGATCGAGCCGTTGCAAAAGACCTCCTCGTCCTCAGCGACAACGCCGGCTTCGAGAGCGGCAATCTGCACGATCATCTTGAACGTCGAGCCAGGCGGATATGCGCCCGAGGCCGCCTTGTTGTACATCGGACGGAACGGGTCATCGTTGAGGCTGCGCCAGTCGTCAGACGAGATTCCGAAAACAAACGAATTGGGGTCAAAGCTCGGCGCAGAGGCCATCGCCAAGACCTCGCCGGTCTGCACATCGAGCACCGTGGTCGCGGCGGACTGACCGCCAAGCCGCTCCAAAGCGAACGCCTGCAACCGGTGATCAACGGTGAGTTGCAGGTCATCGCCCGGACGCCCCTCGGCGCGGTCCAGCTCACGGATCACCCGGCCCACCGCATTGACCTCGATCTGACTGGTGCCTGCCTCACCCCGAAGCGTGTCTTCCTGTCGGCGCTCAACACCGGTCTTTCCGATCTGGAAGCTGGGGATCTGAAAGACCGGATCCGGCTCTTCGATCTGCCGCAAATCCCACTCAGACACAGGCCCGACGTAGCCGACGATATGCGCAAACTCTTTGCCCATCGGATAAAACCGGGATTGGCCAACCTCCGGGTTGATCCCCGGAAGGGCGGGCGCATTGGAGGCAATCTTGGCAAACTCCTCCCAGCTGAGATGCTCCATCACGGTGTGCGGCACGAAGGCCCGGGTGTTGAGCGCATCCTTGAGCACTTTTTCGCGACGCTCTGGGGAAAGATCGACAAGCTTTGCGACCCGGTCGAGCACCTCCTCCACATCGCCCGCCTGCTCTCGCACCAGAATGATGCGATAATTCTGCCGGTTCTCTGCGATGAGCGTGCCGTTGCGATCATAGATCAGCCCGCGATTGGGCGGGAGGAGGCGGATGTTGATCCGGTTTTCTTCGGCCAAAACGCGGTAGCGATCTGCCTCTACGACCTGCAACTGTCGCAACCGCCAGCCCAGAACGCCCATAATCCCGGCCTGCACACCGAGCAAAAGCACACCTCGGCGCGTAAACCGGGTCTGAAACTTGCGGTCATTTGGCGTTTCGCGCGGCATTATCCCAAATCCTCATCATGCGGCGAGGCCATGAAGCGGCGTTTTGAGTAGCGCAACCCCAGCGCGTACCGGCCAAACACCGCCACCACAGGATAGGCGAGCGCCGTGGTGAGCGTAACCGCAAGCTGCTCCACCAGCCCCGGAGTTGGCGCGAATGTGAGCCACAGAACGAGGTGCTGGGCGACCGTTGCGGCGAGCAAAAGCGCAATCACCACCACCCACTCAAAGACGAAATGTAGGTCACGCAGCGTTGCGGACTGGCCGCGCAAAAACTCACTCATCAGCAACAGCGCCAACGCGCCAAGACCCGTCGGGCGACCCAGCAACAAGTCTGCAGTCAGGCCAAGGCCAAAGATGATGCCAATGTTCACATGGCTCGGACGGCGCAAGACCCAAAAGAACACGACACAAGCGAGCAAATCCGGTGCCACACCCCCGATCACGCCCGGACGCACCGGAGAGATCATCAGAAAAAGCCCAGTCAGTGCGATCAAGATCATCAACACGCTGCGCAGGAGAGGTTTGAACGTGAGCTCTTCCATCAGTTCCCCTCGGGCAGCCTTTCAGGGGGGAGGGCCGGAGGCTCTGGCAGCACGAGAGAGCCGACATCCTCCACCGTCTCAGGCGCCTCAAAATCGAGTACGCGGACGAATTCCAGCCGTTCGTAATCCGCGGCAAGCCGCAGCCGCAGCCGCCCCTCCGCATCGCGCACCACAGCGCCCACCAGCAGATCGGGCGGCAACACCGCACCATCGCCAGAGGTCATCACCCGATCGCCGGGCTGCAACCGCTCAGGCGCTTCGATGAAATCAAGCGTGGGGTTCGGAGAGTTGTCGCCGCTGACAATCCCTCGCAGGCCCGATGGCAGCACCACCACCGGCACGCGGCTGTTGATGTCCGTCAGATAAATGATCCGCGCGGTGCGCTGCCCCACGCCAGAAACGCGCCCGATGAGCCCCAACCCATCCATCGCAGCGGCACCATCTTGCACGCCGTTTTCAGCACCGATGTTGATCAGCCCCGATTGGCTGAACGGGCCGCCGGTGTCTGTCAGAACCTCACCAGTAACAAAGGTCAGACGATCAGAAACCCGCACATTGTTGAGCGCGCGCAGCCGGGCATTGCGCTGCTCCAGTTGCAACGCCGCCTCCCGCCAACCACGCATTTCCTGCAACTCGCGACGCAGCTCTTCGTTTTCTTCATAAACCCGGATGTAGGATTCAAAATCCTGCGCGATGCGGGTCGCGGTGGCGGCGGGGCGCGACGTCCAGTCAAAGGCGGGCAAAAACCTGTCGGCAAGCGCCATGCGCAATTGCTCGACCCGTGGATTGTCGATCCGCCAGAGCACAAAGAGCGCGATGCAGAGCACCACGAGCAACCCGAGCACCACTTGCCGGGTTGTCTGTAACAGCTCTTTTTCGGTCGGTGTCGCCAAGGGTGGCCTCTTCCCCAAAAGGCCGCGGCAATGCGGGCCTAGCTTGAACCGTAGTCAATCACATGTTGGATGCCGCGTTCAAACTCCAACGACTTTCCGGTGCCCAGTGCCACGCAGTTCAGCGCGTCGTCCGCGACGGAGATTGCGAGCCCGGTTTGCTCGCGAAGCGCAAGATCAAGATCGCCGAGCAACGCGCCCCCACCCGTCAGCATAACCCCACGATCAACGATGTCGGCGGCCAGATCAGGCGGTGTCGCCTCAAGCGCGGTCATCACCGCCTCGCAAATGTTCTGCACGGGCTCTGCGAGTGCTTCGGCGACTTGCGCCTGAGTAATCTCGGTCTCTTTCGGGACACCATTCAAGAGGTCACGTCCACGGATCTCCAACGCCTGACCCCGGCCATCTGCCGGCATCCGCGCGGAGCCGATGTTCGTTTTGATCCGCTCCGCGGTCGATTCACCAACCAACAGGTTATGCTGGCGACGCAGGTACGAGATGATGGCCTCATCCATACGGTCACCACCAACGCGCACCGAGCGCGCATAGACGATATCGCCAAGCGAAAGCACGGCGACCTCGGTCGTGCCACCACCGATATCCACCACCATAGAGCCCGTCGGGTCAGTGATCGGCAGGCCAGCCCCAATTGCCGCCGCAATCGGCTCTGCAATCAGTCCAGCCTTGCGCGCACCTGCGGCCAAAACCGACTCGCGGATCGCCTTTTTCTCAACCGGGGTCGCGCCATGGGGCACACAGACGATGATCTTCGGCTTGCCGCGTTTGTTCACCTTTTTGATGAAGTGTTTGATCATCGCCTCGGCGACATCAAAATCGGCAATAACACCATCTCGCATCGGGCGGATCGCTTCGATCGAGCCGGGTGTTCGGCCCAGCATCAGCTTGGCATCCTCGCCCACTTCGAGGACCTGCTTTTTGCCGTCTCTCACGTGGTAGGCTACCACGGAAGGCTCGGACAAAACGATGCCCTTCCCCTTCACGTAGATCAAAGTATTGGCTGTGCCGAGATCTATGGCCATGTCCGACGAGAACATGCTCGTTACTGCGCTCAGCATGGGTGCTCTGCCCTCATCATGCGCGGGTGTTCCGCTTGTTTCTCGGCCTGCCCGGTTTGCCCCGAATTTGCGAAGTTATACGGCTTTGTGCCCTGCAACGTAAAGGGGAGGTAATGCGCTGGGCGGTTTCCCCGTCACGATTTCGAAGGATTTGAGCGCGGGGCGGCGGGATTTGGCCGGAAGCTGCGTGGTGGCGAGGCCGCTTCGACCTCGCCAACCGACGTTAAGCGCGCATCGCGCTCGGCAGGGCCTTCTCGCGCAAGACCAAGAGCTTGTTGATGGCAGAGACATAGGCCTTGGCCGACGCAACAACGGTGTCCGTATCCGCCGAAGAGCCGGTCACGATGCGACCATCCTCTTCCAGCCGGACAGAGACCGTCGCCTGCGCGTCGGTCCCTTCGGTCACGGCGTGCACTTGATAGAGTTGCAACCGGCCCTGATGCGGCACCAGTGCTTTGACCGCATTGAAGGTCGCGTCGACGGGGCCATCGCCCTGCGCGGTGACCTGAATGTCATCGCCGTCAATCGTGAGCGTCAGATCGGCGGACTGCGGTGCTTCGGTGCCGCAGATCACCCGCAGGAACTTGACCTTAATCCGATCACTCTCACTGCCCGCGGCATCGGTAACCAGCGCGAGGATGTCATCGTCGTAGATCTCTTTCTTACGGTCAGCGAGCGCTTTGAACCGCACGAAGACGTCCTTCAGCTGGTTATCGGCCAGCTCAAACCCGAGGTCTTTCAGCTTGGCGCGCAAGGCCGCGCGGCCCGAGTGCTTGCCCATGACCAGATTGGTGGCGTTCAGGCCCACATCCTCGGGGCGCATGATCTCGAACGTTTCCGCGTTCTTGAGCATCCCGTCCTGGTGGATGCCGCTCTCATGCGCAAAGGCGTTCTTGCCCACGACAGCCTTGTTGTACTGCACCGGAAAGCCAGAGACGGCGGCGACCATGCGGGAGAGCCCCATGATCTTGGTCGTGTCGATGCCTGTGGTGAAGGGCATGATGTCGTGGCGGACCTTGAGCGCCATCACGACCTCTTCGAGGGCGGTGTTGCCCGCACGCTCTCCGAGGCCGTTGATCGTGCACTCAATCTGCCGCGCGCCCGCCTCGACAGCCGCCAGCGAGTTGGCCGTCGCCATGCCCAGGTCGTTGTGACAATGCGTGGCAAACACCACCTCATCGGCACCGGGCACCCGCTCAATCAACATGCGGATCAGCTCTGCGCTTTCGTTGGGCGCGGTGTATCCAACCGTGTCAGGGATGTTGATCGTCGTGGCGCCCGCTTTGATCGCGATTTCGATCACGCGGCAGAGATAGTCATGCTCCGTCCGGGTCGCATCCATGGGCGACCACTGCACGTTGTCACACAGGTTGCGCGCGTGAGTGACCGTCTCGTGAATACGGTCGGCCATCTCGTCCATCGTCAGGTTCGGGATCGCGCGGTGCAACGGTGAGGTGCCGATGAAGGTGTGGATGCGCGGTTTCGCAGCGTGCTTCACCGCCTCCCAGCAGCGATCAATGTCGCCAATCTGCGCGCGGGCGAGGCCGCAGATCACGCTGTTTTTGGAACGGCGCGCGATCTCTGACACGGCCTCAAAATCCCCCTCAGAGGCGATGGGGAAGCCTGCCTCGATGATATCCACGCCCATCTCGTCGAGCTGACGCGCGATTTCGAGCTTTTCATCATGGGTCATGGTCGCGCCCGGAGATTGCTCTCCGTCGCGCAAGGTGGTGTCAAAAATGACTACGCGGTTTGCGTCAATGCTGGTCATGTCGGGTGGTCCTTAGCGTGTTTTGAGATGTCCGGCGCGGGCGGTGTCCTCTGAGCGCACGCGCCGAGGTCCCGGCACGCTCAGAGGCTGCTAAGGAGAAGGAGGCCGTATGCAATGCGACGGGTCATGGGCGGCGTTATACAGAACCAAACAGGCGTGGAAAGAAAAAACTGATCGCAAGGCGATGTGGGGCTCTGCCCCCTTGAGCCTGCGGCTCAATTCCCCCGAGGTATTTCTATCAAGATGAAGAGAGGATCAGAGGCGCTCTCCAGCGTCGAGTTTCGCCAAAACCGCTTGGGCCGACTGGGTGTAGGCCTCTTGGGTTTCAGGCTTCATCCGGTCCCAAGTGCGGTACATCTGCGCCATGCGGGGGTTTCCGCCGAAGCGGTTGCGGTGGCGGAGCAGAAAATCCCAGTAGAGCGGGTTGAACGGGCAGGCATCCTCGCCAGTCTTTTTCTTAACGTTGTAGCGGCAGGATTTGCAGTGGTCTGACATCCGATCAATGTAGGCACCCGACGCGGCGTAGGGCTTTGAGCCGACCTTGCCCCCGTCTGCGTGGAGGACCATCCCGATGGTGTTGGGCGCCTCGACCCATTCGAACGCATCCGCATAGACGGCAAGATACCATTCATGCACTTCTTTGGGATCAAGGCCCGCGAGCAGCGCGAAATTGCCTGTGACCATCAGCCGTTGGATATGGTGGGCGTAGGCCTCTTCTATGGTTTGTTCGACGGCGGCGCCGATGCAGGCCATGTCGGTCTCGCCCGTCCAGTAGAAGCTGGGCAGGGCACGGTCGGCGCCGAGCTCGTTTGAGGTGGTGTAGTCAGGTCCGCTCCAAAAATAGATGCCACGGATAAACTCGCGCCAGCCGATGATTTGGCGGATGTAGCCCTCTACGGCGTTCAGGGGTGCGCGGCCCGCGCGGTATTCGGCTTCGGCCATTTGGCAGAGCTTGAGCGGGTCTAGGAGGCCGATGTTGAGATAGACCGACAGCACGGAGTGGTAGAGGAACCGTTCCCCCTCAAGCATTGCGTCTTGGTAATCGCCAAAGCCGGGCAGTGCCTCTGACATAAAGCGCTCGGCGGCAGCCTCTGCCCCTGCGCGGGTGGTGGCGAACCAGAATGGCAGGAGGTCGCCGAAGGTGTCTGGATACTCTTGCTCCACCAGCGCCAAAACCTCAGCGGTCACGTCATCCGGATCGTGCCGCGCGGGCGTGGGCATGAAGAGGTCACCCTTTGCCGGTCTGCGGTTGTCGTGGTCGTAATTCCACTTGCCGCCCTCGGGCTGGTCGCCATCCATCAACAGCCCGGTCTTGCGGCGCATTTCGCGGTAGAAAAACTCCATCCGGGTTTGTTTGCGGCCGCCCGCCCAGGTGGCAAACTCCGTCTCTGTGCAGATGAAACGGTCGTCTGAGAGTTGGGTGACGGGAAGCGGCAGGCCATCAAGCGCCTCGCGCAGCCGCCATTCTCCGGGGGCGGTGGCGAGGACTTCGTCCGCGCCAAACTCCTCAGCACGGCGGAGCAACTCGCCGTCGATGGTCTGGGTGTTGTCGGGGTCATCGAGGCGGGTGTAGGCGACCTGCCAGCCTGCCGCGCGCAACTCTTCGGCGAAATGGCGCATCGCGGCGAGGATCAGGGCGATCTTTTTGGCGTGGTGGCGCACATAGGTGCCCTCGCCGCGCACCTCTGCCATGAAGACGATATCCGTCACCGGATCAGCCTGCATAAGCGCAGAGAGATTGGGGGACAGTTGGTCGCCAAGGACCGGCACGAGACGCTTCACCATGGCACGACCTCGCCTTTCCAATCGAAAAACCCGCCGGTGTCTGCCGGGGTCAGACCGCCCAACACGCGCACAAGGTTGTCCGCCGCTTCTGCCGGGCTGACGGAGGCGTGGCGGCCGAGATATTTGCTTGTCAGGTCAGAGGTCACGGTCCCAGGATGCAAAGCGACCACCACCGCCTCGGGCCGTTTGCGAGCAATCTCGATAGAGGCGGTGTGGAGGATCTGGTTCAGCGCGGCCTTGGCGGAGCGGTAGCTGATCCACCCGCCGATGCGGTTGTCACCAATGGAGCCGACCCGTGCCGACAGTGACGCAAAGATCACCGGGCCCTGTTTTTCGAGAAGCGGCACGAAGTGCTTCAGCGCCAGCGCCGGGCCCAGCGCATTGAGCGCAAACTGCGCCATCATCGCATCCGGGTCGATCTTGGTGATGGATTTCTCCGGCTCTGCACCATTGATCTCTAACGCGCCGGTCGCATCAATGATCACGCGCAGTCCGGGGTTAATCTTACTCGCCCAATTCGCGACGGCCGTCTCTGAGGTGATGTCAAAGCCGTTGTGGGTGCGAGAGAGTGTCTCCACCGCCATCGACTGTGCGAGGCGGTCCACCAGCGCATTTCCAATCGCGCCGGTGCCGCCAAAAACGAGGGCGCGTTGCCCGCGGAAAGTGTCATCAAAACTCATGCCGCGAGAGGTGGAGCACTCTCGCGGGAGGTAAAGCCACAGGATGGAAGGGCGGTGTGCCCGGCGTTACTCCGCCGGCACCTTGTAGCCGCCGTTATACGCGTCGCTTTTGCGGCGGATCTGCGAATGCTCCACGATCCGATTGCCCGCGATGCCGCGGAACTCTTCGATCGAGTTGTAGCTTTTGCGCTCAAGGTAATCGGCGAGATCCTCGGTCAGCTCCTGGATCAGCTTCACGCCAACCCCACCGCTGCCCTTTTCCTCCATCGCGGCGGTGCAGACCTGCAAGGTCCCGGCACCATTAACAATGAAGTTGAACGCTTCGCGGAACCCTCTGATCCCCCCGATGCCAGAAATCGGGGCGTCCGGGAATGCGCGGGAGATGTCAGAGACGCACTGCAATGCTTGCGGCAAAATCGCAAGGCCGCCGAGCCCACCCGACGTGACGAGCCCATCCACCTCAACCTCGAACTTAAGGGTCTCAGGGTCCATCAGCGGGAGGGAAGGGAAGGTGTTGCACAGCGAGATTGACGCGGCCCCGGCATCATAAGCAACGCGCGCGGCATCGACGAGGGACGAATCCGACGGTGTCAGCTTCACCCAGATCGGCACGTCCACTGCATCCGTCACAGCATAAAGGATCGAGCGGATGATCTGCTCATCATTGGCGATATTCGCGCCCATGTCTTTGCGGTCCATATGCGGGCAAGACATGTTCAACTCAATCGCGTCACAGCCCACACCCACGCAGGCCTGCGCGAGCTTGCGCCAGTTGTTCATTTCTTCTTCGTTTCCCGCGCCGGCCATGATCGAGGCGATCAGCATCCGATCCGGGTAAGTTGCTTTGATCTCTTGCAGGTCAGGCAGCCACATCTCCAGCGGCTGATCCGAAATCAGCTCCCAGTTCCAGGAGGAGTGAGAGACGGTGTCGGGGCGTTTGTTGCGCGAAACGTACGGCTTCGCCTCGCCGGTGCGCTGAAAGATCGTCTTTGGCCCAGCGACGTTTTCAACCGGGTGCAGGCCAATGGTTTTGGTGACCACACCACCCCAACCCGCCTCAAACGCGCGCATGATTTTGCGCTTGCTCTCCGTCGGTGGCGCAGAGGCCAGCACGAAGGGGTTGATGAACTCGAGTCCTGTGAACGTTGTTTTCAGCGATCGGGGCACAGCAAATTCCGCCAGAGTTAGAGGTCAAGTGGTCTTTGGAGACTCAAAAGCGTCCGTGTGAAACGCCTAAAAGTCAACATTCTTTGGGGTGAGGGCCCGTTGCAGGCCGGAAACGGGTGGGATTGCACGGATTCCGGGAAGCCGCTGCCCAAATCATTGGCACTTACATTGGTGCGAATTTACTACGTTATCGGCGTCAGCATGCGCAATCTACGCCGTCTCGGTCACTCCCCCCACCATGTCAGCGGCAATCCGGGCGAGCGTTGCGGGCCGCGTATCATCGGCGGCCTCGGATGACAGCCGCCCTTCTGAGGCCAGCGTGGCAAGCCCATGAACCACGGCCCAGGCCGCGAGCGTTCGCTCGTTCCGCTCGCGCTCTGTTGCATTTGGAAAAAGGCGCGCAATCTCGGCGCGGAGGGTGTCATAGGCCGTGCGCGAAACCTCTCTGAGCTGCTGATCACCATCCAGACGCGTACCGGTTGAAAACATCAGCCGATAAATCCCAAGATTGTCTTGCGCAAAACCGATGTAGGCCTCCGCCAAACCGCGCAGCGTTTCTGTTTCTGATAGCGCCGCGCTCAAGCGTTCAAACCCACGCACCGCGAGCGCGGTCATCAAGTCAGACTTCGTGCGAAAATGCGCTTGGGGTGCGGTGGAGCTTACGCCCAGTTTGGCGGCTAAGGACCTGACACTCGGGACGGCTTCAGGCGACTGTCGCAAGTCATCTTCGGCAGCGTCCAGCAGGGCCTCCCGCAAAGAGCCGTGGTGATAGGTGTCTTTCGCCAAGTTTCCCCCCTAACTATGCATTGCAAAGTTTGCACTGCATAGTTATACCTATGTCAGACACAAACCGAAAGGGCAAACCCATGTCAGCCGCCACAGTTCGCGTCTCGCTCCGCTGGTTCCACATCGTTGGTGGGCTGCTTGTGGGGACGTATCTTTACTCCCCATGGTCAGCCAACGAAGCCTTCACCGCGATCACCCTATACGCCGTCGTGCCTGCACTCGGGCTGAGCGGCCTGGCGATGTGGAAGCAGGGTCGGCTGATGCGCCTGATCTCTCGCCGCGGATAACCTTCGCAGCACCATTAAAAGAGCGCCCCAGCCAGGCCGGGGCGCTCCTGCATTACAGCGTTGCGATTTACTCCGCCGCTGCCACTTCCGGCGCAAACGCATCAGTCATGACGTGGAACACCGCCGTGTTATCGATGAAGTCACCGTCCCAGTCGTACTGATCACCCCAGAGCTTGGCCGCCTCAATGTCGGTTTGGGTGAACTGGGCAAAGAGCTCAGAGCCTGCGCCTAGCGCCCATAGCGGGACCAACTCGTTGGTGTGGTTGCGGGAGGACCACTGGTAGCCCGGCATGTTGCCTTCACCCCGGTTCTGGACGGCGAAGTAGCCATTGAACGTGTCCTCAGCAGGGTCAAAGCGTGCGGCGAGCAACGCCTCATCGCTGCGATCTGCGGCCACCGGGCCACCCACGCCGTTTGTCCAGGTGCCCTCACCCCAGATGCCGCCGCACTCGTGGTCAGAGGTCACGATCAGGAGCGTCTCATCCCAGCTGGAATTAGCCTCGACCCACTCGATCACAGCATCAACCGCCTTGTTGAAGTCGATCTGCTCTTCGATGAAGCGGGGCATGTTGTTGCCGTGGCCCATCCAATCAACCGCACCGCCCTCGATCATCAGGAACATGCCATCTTCGTCTTGGGCGAGCACGTTGAGCGCGCCGAGGCTCATTGTCGCGAGATCAGGCACGATCGGATTGTAAGCCATGCCAGACGGCGTGCCCGCAGCGCCCAAGCCGTCGCGGCTGGCCTGCAAGGTCGAGCCAGCCCGCGCGATCCCGACCACGCGCTCGGGCAGGATATCTCCGGCTGCGAGCGCCTCAAAATCGGCCTTCGCATCGATGAAGGAGAAGCCGTTCAGCCCCTCTTCGCTGGTCAGCGCGGCCACCGTCTCTGACCCGCCGAGAAAGCGATAGTCACGCTCCTCATCGGGCTCAACGCGGTTGCTGGAGTTGTCATAGAACGGGTGGCCCGCGCCCATGATCACATCCAGATCGCTGGCGACCATCTCGTTAAAGATCTCGACGTAGTTGTTGCGCGAGATGTTCTTCGCAATCGTCGCCGCACCCGTCGCGTGGGATGCCATGACAGAGACGACAGAGCCCGCCGCCTTGCCCTGATCCATCGCGATCTCAGCAATCGTGCGGAACTCTTTGGTGCCGCTCCAATCCATGTTGAGACGCCCGTTCGAGGTCTTCCGCCCCGCCATCAGAGCCGTCCCGGCTGCGGCACTGTCGGTGTAAGAGGTATAGCGCTCACCCACGGGCGGGAAGTCGTTTTGCATCGTGTTTTCAAAGCGCAGCCAACGGGTGGAGGGGTCATAGCCCTGCGCGACGGCGCCAGCGGCCATCTCCAGATCAGCGCCGCTTGGCAGCAAGTCGCCCGACGCATCGACGAGGTTGAGCGCGTGGTGATCCAGCCCAAACACCACCGGCGCCGTGCCGTCGGGGCGCACCACTTGATAGGACTGCTGGTTCGCGAGGCCCTGATAGTAGTCAGCGGCAAGCCAGCCGTTAAATCCGATGCCGTCGGACACCATCAGGATTACATTCTTTGCGCCAACGCCCTGCGCAAACGCGGGCGCCGCTAGGACGCCAGTCAGCGCCGTCGCGATAAGAAACTTGGAAACTTTCATAGTCATTGCCCCAGTGAGTTGAAAAGCAGGGCAGATGTTACCGAGGCGCTTAACGGGGCGATGTAAGCTCAATGACGGTTCGATGAAGTGGGGGCTTGCGCGCTTCACAGGGTGAAAATGGCGCGTCTTAGCGTGATCTGTAGAACCGCTCCGGATCGCCCGGGTCGAGGCCTGAGACTGAACACTCAACACCGCGCCGATATGTAGAGTAAAAACTGCTTAAAGCGTCGGCGCAATTCTGGGAGGGGGCACGTGACCAAACGAAAAACTGGGAATTGGCTCAACAACCTGAGCGCGGAAGAGAGATATCGTCGCGCAAGAGAAAAGCTAAGCTCGACAGAGACCCAGCAAGGCCTCGTCAATGATGCGCTAAAACAAATGCGTTGGCACGAGAACACCAAGTGGCTCATTGAAAGAACCGAGGTTCAAGGCCAGGTCGAACCCTCATACGCGGCCCACGCGTTTGAAGCACTCCAACGGAGCCTAGTCGAGCATGAAATCATAAACTTGTGTAGCTTCTGGGATAACGCAGCAAAGAATAGTCACAGCATTCCAACCATTGTCGCCCTCGCAGAAGGCCCTGAAATCGAACGACTCGTCTTCCAAGATCACAAATCGAAATATCCTGGCGAAAGCGTTGGGCAAATCGAGGGAGAGAAGGCTGTTCGGGTTTTGGATCAGACGATTAAAGCGGCGAAACGTAAGTCTGAGTCGGATGCGCTAAAGAGCCTCAAGAACTTAAGGCACAAGATGGCTCATTCTCTCATCGAGTCAGATGCCGAACAGAAAGGTAAGCTCTTCAAAGAACCAGCCTACTCAATGGTTGGTCCAACTTTTCGACAAACACAGATCATCGTTCGGAACCTATATTGCTGCCTGAGCGGGACTTCCTTCAATTTTCAGGATAGCAGAAAGATCGCTTCTAGAAACGCTGCCTATTTTTGGTCCGGTGTCACAATCAACGTCAAAGGTTGAACATCAAGCGCCCAGAATGGGACTGACCCTACAGGTTCTCCGGCTGCGGCATTGCGGTCACGTGGAAGCCGCCGTCAACGTAGAGCACATCCCCGGTCGTGCTCGCACCATAGTCAGACACAAGGTAAAGCGCCGCGCCGCCCACATGGTCGAGGTCGGCGTTCTGGCGCATCGGGCTGTTGGCCTCGGTGTTGCGGTACACTTTGCGCGCGCCGCCAATCGCCGCCCCTGCCAGCGTGCGCATCGGGCCAGGGGAAATCGCATTCACCCGTATGCCATCCGGGCCGAGGTCGTTGGCGAGGTAGCGGACCGAGGCCTCAAGCGCCGCCTTCGCCACGCCCATCACGTTATAGGACGGCGTCACCCGCTGAGAGCCGAGGAACGTGAGCGTCAGGATCGTACCACCGTTGTCTTTCATCAACGGATGCGCCCGGCGGGCGAGATCGACGAGGGAATAGGCGGAGATATCCAGCGCCTTCTGAAAGCCGTCGCGGGACGTGTCCATAAACCGTCCCGAGAGGTCCTGCTTGTCGGCAGAGGCGATGCCATGGAGCACGAAGTCGAGCTGGCCCCATTCCTCAGTGATCTTGGCGAACAGAGCATCCAGCGTTTCGGGCTGAGTGACGTCGCAGTTCATGATGATCTTTGAACCGGTGCTCTCTGCCAACGGCCGCACGCGCTTTTCAAACCCTTCACCGAGGTAGGTAAACGCCATCTCAGCCCCATGCTCGGCAAGCACCTTGGCGATGCCCCAAGCGATGGATTTGTCGTTGGCGACCCCGATGATCAGGCCGCGCTTACCTTCGAGGAGTTTAGTCACGGAAGCGGCTCAACAGCATCGAGCCGTTGGTCCCGCCAAAACCGAAGGAGTTGGTCATCACTGTGTCGAGCCCCGCGTTGTCCACTCTGCTGGTGGCAATTTCGGCGGGGTTGATCGCCGGATCAAGGGTTTCGACATTGATCGAAGGTGCGATAAAATCGTCCGTGAGCATCAAAAGACAGTAAATCGCCTCCTGCGCGCCGGTCGCGCCCTGGCTGTGCCCTGTCATCGACTTGGTGGAGGAGATCGGCGGGGTAGACCCTTCGCCAAATACGCGGCGCACGGCCTCCACCTCACCCACATCGCCCACCGGCGTCGAGGTGCCATGGGCGTTGATGTAGGAGACCTTGCGACCTTCGGCCAAAGTGTTCAGCGCGAGCCGCATCGCGCGCTCGCCACCTTCGCCCGACGGGGCCACCATATCGTGCCCGTCAGAGGTCGCGCCAAAGCCCGTGACCTCGGCATAGATCGTAGCACCGCGCGCCTGCGCGCGCTCAAGGCTTTCCAGCACCACCATGCCGCCGCCGCCGCCAATGACGAACCCATCGCGGTTGGCATCAAACGCGCGGGAGGCTTTCTCGGGCGTGTCGTTATACTTCGACGACATCGCGCCCATCGCGTCAAAGAGGCAGGAGAGCGTCCAGTCGAGCTCTTCGCCGCCTCCTGCGAACATGATGTCCTGATTGCCCAGCGCAACCTGCCCTGCGGCCATGCCGATGCAATGCAACGAGGTTGAGCAGGCAGAGGTGATCGAAAAGTTCATCCCCTTGATCTTCATCGCGGTGGCAAGGTTCGCCGATACAGTAGACGACATGCACTTTGGCACGGCGAACGGCCCAATCCGCTTGGGCGAGCCTTTCTCCAGCACGGTCTGATGCGCCACCAACATCGCCGAGGTGCTCGGCCCGCCAGACCCTGCGATCAGACCGGTCGTGGGGTTGGAGACTTCATCCTCTGTCAGCCCCGCATCCGCAATCGCCTGCTGCATCGCGATGTAGGCATAGGCAGAGCCCGGCCCCATGAAGCGCAACTGCCGTTTATCCACATGCTCGGTGATGTCGATGTTGGGGCGGCCCTCGACCTGGCTACGAAATCCGCGCTCGGCATACTCAGGTGAAAAGACGATGCCAGATTTCCCATCCTTCAGGCTCTCCGTCACCGAAGCCGCATCGTTGCCAATCGCTGAAACGATCCCCAATCCTGTCACGACGACACGCCGCATGAGCATTCTCCCCTATCTGCCGCGCGCGGCCTGCGGATCAGTCCTCTTTAAAGAGGCCAACCTTCATATCTGTGGTGGTGTAGATGATCTCGCCATCGGCTTCCATCTTGCCATTGGCCATCCCCAGCTTGAGCTTGCGGTCGATCACGCGCGTAAAATCAACGTGGTAGCGAATGAGCTTGGTCTTGGGCGTGACCATGCCTGTGAACTTCACCTCGCCCACACCCAGCGCGCGCCCCTTACCCTGCATCCCGCGCCACCCAAGGTGGAACCCGGTGAGCTGCCACAGCGCATCGAGGCCCAAGCACCCCGGCATAACCGGATCACCCAGGAAGTGGCACTGAAAGAACCAAAGGTCCGGGTTCACATCGAACTCAGAGATCAGATGACCCTTGCCATGCTCACCGCCATCGATCGTGATCTCGGTGATCCGGTCCATCATCAGCATCGGCGGCGCAGGAAGCTGCGGATTGCCCGGGCCAAACATCTCTCCCCGGGCGCAAGACATCAGCCCCTCGTAGTCAATGCTGGATGGACGCTCGGTCATAATTGTCTGCTCGCTTTGGTTTTTCTCTAAAATCAGACTTCCCTACCACCCGTGCCAGAAAGAGCGCAATCCCTGCGTCTGAGCGTCTCAAACTGAGTAAAGGACTCGTAATTGCACGATGCGCCCTCATATTGTAATGAGCTGTGACACCAAAAGTGATACCGCATGACCAACACGACCCCATCTAGCCGACAGGCGCGTGTGAAAACCTGGCTCTCGAAGTCTGAGCTGCGCCCAACACGGCAACGCCTCGCCCTCGCTGATATCCTCGTGGGCGACGGCGAAAATCGTCACGTAACGGCCGAGTGGCTGCACCGTGCGGCCAGCGATGCTGCGCTGTCAGTCTCTCTCGCGACTGTTTACAACACGCTGCGCAGCTTCTCTGAGGCGGGGCTGATCACCGAGATTACGGTGGATGGCGGCAAGTCATACTTTGACACACGCCCAGACGATCACACCCACTTCTACCTTGAGGATGAGGGCCGCGTGATGGACGTGCCTGAGGGTTCCGTCTCATTCGATGCGCTCCCAGAGCCGCCTGAGGGGATGGAGATTGCACAGGTTGATGTCGTGATCCGCCTGCGCCGGATCGCCCACAGCTAAACTCAACACACAGCGCGCATGCGCTCCAACGACATGCTCCCGGGGACCACGGTCACCGGGATTGGCATTTTACCAGCCATCTTGCCAGCCAGTTGAGAGACGAGCGGCCCCGGCCCGTCGCCCCCCTGCGCAGACGCGGCGAGAACCAAGATCCCAATCTCCGGATCCTCATCCACCTCTTTCAAAACCTGCTTGGCCGTCTCCCCTTCACGGATGCTGAGCTCTGGCGTAACGCCCTCATTTTCTTCCATCTTTTCGCGGAAAAAGGCGTACTGCTCTTCGATTTTTTCGCGCGCCTCTTGGCGCATCAGGTCGCCCACACCAATCCAGTGCTGAAACTCTTCTGGGTGGATCACAGCGAGGATTTTCACCCCGCCCGCCGTCTTTTGGGCGCGCATCGCGGCAAACCGCATCGCGTTGATGCACTCGGGGCTGTCATCCATGACCACAAGAAATTTGCGCATCTTTGGCTCCTCCCGAAAGCTCAAAGGGTAGCATTGCGCAATCAGCCCCGCGAACGCAACAGACGCCTGACAGCCGAAAGCGCAGAGCCTTGTGCCGCGCCAGTGATCAAACTCACGAGCGCAAGCACCGCTCCGCCCACACCCGCAACGACCGAAATCGCGTCGTCTGAGAGGCGCAGCCCAAGCCGCGCAATGCGGGATTTTCCCAGCGCCTCGAACGCCAAAACCGTCCGCGGGCCCAGCGCGCGGGAGGTGCGCGCGACCAGGGCGGCGTCATCAACGCTGCCCACATGGCGCAGCAGACGGACGGTCTCCGCAAGCCCGACCTCCGCGCGCAAATCACCCAAAGACGCGGCGAGCGGGCGAAAGACACTGGGGTCAGCCGTGCGCAGCACCCGTGTCAGCTCCGGCGTAACGCGCCCCGCCGCTTTGGCCGTCCGCAGCACGCTGGTGCCAGCTTTAACCGGGGCACTGGCTCCGCCCGTGAAGGGAATCAGCAACGTGGCAGACAGCCCCGCTGCCCCGATTGCGACATCCAACTCATCCACATCCTGCCCGGTGCTGACCGCGACGCCGCCGCGCGCGAGTGCGGCGACATCGCCGACGGGCGTGATGTCGAGTGGGAGACGACACATCAGCAAGTTGGTTACAGAGCAGGTCGCAGCATCCCACAAACACGCAGCGCACCGCCCCGTGCGGGCGACAAGCGAGAAGTCCTGAGCGCGGGCCTCGGCAAGCTGCGTCCGCAACTCCTCAGAGACCGCGCGCTCCACAACCAACATCTCAATCTTCGCCCAATCGCGCGGGCTTTCGGTGAGCAACTGGCGCACGCGTGTGTCTGTCCACGCGGGGGTCGCAACCCGCGACAGCTCAACCTCTAACCGATCAGCGAACTTCCCAAGGCCACGCTCAACCCACCAGCGCGTGTCCGCGTCAAGCAGCGGTCGCGCCGCCAAGCCAACGGCCAGCAGCAGCACCACCAATGACGCGAATCGCCGAACCCGTCGCACAACCACCTCCAGCCTTTGCGCTAAAGGCTACCTGATCAGCGGCTCGCGACCATCCCCATTGCGGCCTTTGCCTCGGTGATCACCGGCTCGGCGAGTTCTGCGGCGCGGTTGGCACCGTCGCAGAGAATGCGGTCAATTTCCGCTTGATCCGCCATCAACTCCGCCATGCGCGCAGACACGGGTGCAAGCTCTTCAACCGCAAGATCAGCCAGCGCTGGCTTGAACGTGCCAAACTGCGCGCCACCAAACTCCGCAAGCACCTCGGCGGAGGACTGACCCGAAAGTGCTGCGTAAATATTCACCAGGTTGCGGGCTTCAGCGCGCCCCTCCAACCCCTCGACCGTTTCGGGAAGCGGCTCCGGGTCGGTCTTGGCCTTGCGGATTTTCTTGGCAATCGTGTCCGCATCATCGGTGAGGTTGATGCGCGAGGCATCCGACGGGTCGGATTTCGACATCTTCTTGGAGCCATCGCGCAGGCTCATCACCCGCGTCGCCGCCCCCTGAATGATAGGCTCGGGCTGCGGAAACACCTCCGCGCCGTAGTCATGGTTGAACTTCGCGGCGATGTCGCGGGTCAGCTCTACATGCTGCTTTTGATCCTCCCCGACAGGCACATGCGTGGCCTTATAAACCAGAATGTCTGCCGCCATGAGCGAGGGGTAGGCGTATAGCCCAAGCGAGGCTTTCTTTGCGTTCTTGCCCGCCTTGTCCTTGAACTGGGTCATCCGGTTCATCCAACCAAGGCGCGCAACGCAGTTGAAGAGCCAGCCAAGCTCCGCATGCGCCGAGACCTGGCTTTGATTGAACAGGATAGAGCGCTGCGGATCGAGGCCGCAGGCGATATAAGCGGCAGCGAGCTCACGGGTATTGTGGGCAAGCTCTTTGGGGTCTTGCCAGACCGTGACCGCATGCAGGTCAACCATGCAATAGATGGTCTCGATGCCGTCATTCTGCATCTCAACGAAACGTTTGATGGCCCCAAGGTAGTTGCCAAGCGTCAGGCTGCCTGAGGGCTGGATGCCTGAGAACACGCGGGGCGTGAAAGCGGTGGGTGCTGCGTCGGTCATAGCGGGCTCCGGATTGCCGCGCGGTTATCGCGCCATGATGCAGATCATTCAAGCGGCCTAAGAGCCTTGCGCTTTTTGCAATGCCGCACTGCACAAAACGGGGCTTCTCTCCAGTGCAGACAGGCGTATGCGGGCGGTGTCGGCACGCAGTGTACGAACCGCGCCGGCTTAACAACAGATCAAGAAGGACCACCATCATGGCAATGATGACCACCAACGTTGCGAGCTTTGCAGGCCTGAACGCCGCAGTTGCAAACTGGTTCGCAGATGCGCGCAAAGGCTCCGCTCAACGCGCCGCTTACCGCCAGACCGTTGCTGAACTCAGCCGCCTGTCTGAGCAAGAACTCGAAGACCTCGGCCTTAACTACGCAGACATCCGGGACGCAGCTTATCACGCTGTGTACGAGACGAAATAATGCCGGAGTTGGGCGGTAACGCCACTCTCGCAGGACCGATGCGAACGGCCCGGAAGATCACCTGATCGCCGGGTCGTTTCACTTTTGGCGCCGCACGACCCGTGCATGATGGCGCAAGAGGGCCCGCTGCTCTTCGATAGGCAGGACCTGCGTAGAGCCCGCTGATCTCACAGCACAATAGAGCCGCAACCAAGCCTCCTGTTGCAAAAGCTCTGCGACTTTGGCTTTGCGCCATGCGAGCGCGCGTTGGTGCAATTCGTTCAGCTCAGCATCTGCAAACAGCTCTGCCCGCAGATCGGAAGACAGCGCTCTGCGCGGCAAAATGCTCTCATCCACCACCGAGTTGAGATTGTTGGCGACCCAATAATCCAGCGCGATCGCCTCATTCTCGTGATTCGGCTTGCCGCGCCACGCCTTGAGCAAAAAATCCTCCGCGCTGCCCAAGACATAGTGATTCCATTGCGCGAGCCCGTATTGATCGGTCTCGGTTAGCAGCGCCGGAAGCATCCCTTTTGTGATATCCTGCGGCACCGGAGCGCCGCTGCCATCGACCCAGGTGGCAGGCTGGTACCGATCCCGCTCCACCCCTTGCGGGCGGTGCACGCCAATTTTGCGAAACACCCCATCGTTGCGCCAAATCGCCTTGTAGCACCGCGCTCGAAACGGCCAAAGCAAGACCGGAGGGGCCGCGCGAGTGAACCTTTCAGGGACGGGCGTGGCGGAAATCTCTCGCACCCCGTCATTCCCAAACAGCCGCCACGGCACAGCAAATCCCGTCGCCTCTGGCCGCGCTGCGAACAAATCAGCCAGTCGCCCCGCACCGGCATGCACCACGAGATACTCGTCCACATCCGCTGCAATCACCCAATCCGCCGCCGCAAAATCAGGGTGCTTAGAAGCCGCCGCGAGCGCCTGCCATTGGATCGGCTTCTCTCCGCCCCGCGGGTTGAGGATATGGCGCGCAAGGCCCAACGCCTCTAGTCGCGCGGCGATCAGGTCGGTGCCATCGTCGCAATCGTTGGTGAAGATCAACAGGTCCGTAACACCAAGCGCGCGGTGATGCGCGACCCAATCGAGCATGAACGCACCCTCGTTGCGCATCGTTGTGACGAGTAAAATGCGCATCAGACCTCCGCAGCGCTTTGGCGCGATTGTTGCCGCAGGGGCGCTTCGCTAACAAGGGCTGCGAAAGGAGGCGCCGTGCCGCTCATTCATCGACAGCTGCGAGGATTACCCTGCCCACCCGAGTGGCGCAGCACCGTCTGGCGCGTGCGCGGCACACCGACCGTGCCGCCCGAGCGCTTGGTGCTGACGCTGGACGCCTACGCGACCCAGACCGGCACGCGCCTCACCTTCGCCGATGCTCCTGGCCTCGGCGCTCTTCTGCAAGACCTAGAGCTTGCGCAGGACGGAGAGGCACTGCCCTTCTCTCCGCAATCGAGTGGGCGGGGCGTCGCCCTCGACCTGCCGGGCCATTCTGGCACCGAGGTCTCAATCACCCACGCAGGGCTGATGCTCACCCAGCCCGTCGCCGCCGCAGATTTTGAGCATCTCGCAGGCCGAAACGTCCTCTTCGCGATCATCCAAGACCCTCAGCCAGAGGCCGTTGCGACATGGCTGCGCATCAACATGGCCGAGCAGGGAGCCGATGGCGCGCTCCTGATCCAGCGCAGCGCACCGTTCATGGCGCTGCCCGCGTGGCGACAGGAGCTTGCGGCACTGCTTCCAAGCGACATCCCCGTTGTCCTTGCCGAATGCCAGCAAATGCTCGGGGCGCCCGACCATCCGGCCCAAACCTCCCACGCCTTTGCGCCCGATGGGCCGGGCAAGGCCAACCGCAGCTACACCAACGACCCCTGGCGCGCGCCGCTCACGGACATGGCCCTCTGGGACGTGGCCCATCACCGCTTTCTGAGCGCCGCAGGGGCAGTGCTTCATTGCGACGTTTCTGATCTCTTTCCCGCGACCGAACCCAGCATTTTCGACGCGGCAAAAGCCACCGAGAGCTATCTCAAGTTCCAAGGCATACGCGCCTATCCATGGCGACTAGAGTCCCCCGAAAACCCGCGCCACGAACACCACGCCTGCCGCCGGTTTGACGGCGGGCCCAGCGAAAACGTCTGGTGCGTCGCCCCGCAAGGGCCGCTCAAAGATGCCGTGTGGCGGCCCTTCCGCGTCTCGACCGTTGAGCCTGACCCGCAATCCCAATCCTTCAGCTACTACCGCTGCCAGGCCCTGCGCACGCCCGGCGAGCCCGCCGCCGCCCTCGCCCCCAAATCCGGCCTGATCGAGGAGCCAGGGCTGGTTGAGTTGATCGAGCGTCATGCAGGCCCCATCAAACACCGCGCCCCGCCGCCGTTGCCTGCACCGCCCCCCGGCAGCCTAAAAAACGAACGCATCCTCATCGTCACGACGATGAAGAATGAGGGCCCCTTCATCCTCGAATGGCTCGCCTACCACCGCGCCATCGGCGTGACGGATTTTCTGGTCTATACTAACGATTGCACCGACGGCACCGATGCGATGTTCGACCTGCTGGAGCGTAAGGGCTACCTCCGCCATCTCGACAATCCATTTCGCGCCGTGGGCATGAAGCCCCAGCACGCCGCCTATCTCGATGCGCAAACCCAGCCCGAGGCTGCGGCGGCGGATTGGGTGATCCCGATGGATGTGGACGAATACATCACCATCCACACCGGCGATGGCACGTTGCATGATCTGTTTGAGGCGGTGCCCGACGCCAACATGATCTCGATGACTTGGCGGCTCTTTGGAAATGGCGATTTGGCGGAGTTTACCGACGAGCTGACGACCGAGCGGTTCACCCGCTGCGCCCCGGAGTTCATCCGCAAACCGCATCAGGCTTGGGGATTCAAAACCATGTTCCGGCCTTTGGGCTACTATCGCAAGTTCGGCGTGCACCGTCCCAAAGGGCTGCGACCTGAAGCCCTGCATCTGATCAACTGGGTCAACGGCTCTGGGGCGCAACAGCCTGAGTTTATGCTCCGCACTGGATGGCGCTCAACCGTCCTGAACTGGGGCTATGAGCTGGTGACGCTCAACCACTACGCGGTGCGCTCAGCCGAGAGTTATCTCGTCAAACGCGATCGCGGGCGAGTGAACCATGTCGATCGAGACCAGGGCCTCGCCTACTGGTTTCGGATGAACAACAACGCCGAAGAGAGCACGCAAATCCAGCGGATGATCCCGCCCCAGCGTGAAGAACTCGACAGGCTCCTCAGCGACCCAGAGATCGCCGCGCAGTACCAAGCCTGCCTCAGCGCCCACCGCCAGCGGATCGACGCGTTGATGGCCCGCCCTGACTACCGCGCGCTCTACGATGAGGTCACGGGGGACCGGATGACCTCGCTCTCAAAACTGCACCATTGCTTTGGCACCGCGACCTTCCTCGCTGGGCCGGATGTTATCCCGGCAGACTTTCACCTGCGCGAAACGCCGGGCTTTTTCTCTCCGGATGGGACGGGCGACGAGGATCAGGATGACGCTAACGCGCCGGGCGGCGATTAGGCGCTACTTGATCGTCGCGCGGATCTCAGTGAGCCGCTTGCGACGCAAACGCTTAGGGCCCGGAGGGCCAGCGACAGTTGCCAACTCTGCAATGGTCTCTGCCATGACCTTGGCATAACGCTCTATCCCGGGGTCAAAATGGTCTGCGAAGGTGAGCGATTGCGGGCCGTCAAGTGCGCCCTCAACAGCACTATCAAGCGCATCCGCAAAGCTCGTGCCGCCGAGTTTCGCGTCCAGCCACGCGGCATCCTCTGCACATAGGTCACGTATACGCTCGGCTAAATCACGCCACAGCTTCACCTTAGTGCCTTTGGCGTTCGGCATCCGCTCTGTCAGGGCATAGGCCATGAAGCCCGAGAGTTCGGGAGGTAGCTTCTTACCCATGACCGCGCGCAGCTCATTCCCGACCATACGCAAAAAGACCATGTCCTCCAGAGTTGGCGAGCTGTTTGACTGTGGCTCAGAGACCACCTCGAACGGTGCCTCCCCACACACAAAACTCAGAAAATCACTGGTAATGGAGCCATCTTTAAGCCGCGACCGGTCAAGCACTCGCAGCGCATAATTTTCCCCGAAGACCGCCTCCCACGCCTCAACGCGACGGCGAAAACTCAGCCGCTGTTTATCTCGAAATTGCTCAAACTGTTTGTCCATATCGGCGACATCGCGGCCGCGTTTTGAGAACTGCACAAAGAAGGACAAGAAAAACTGAGCATGAGGCCGGAGGTAGTGGATCACCCGCGTTGTATCGCGCTCTCCCGGAAAATGCTCCTCCATCAAAGCAGAAAGCGTCTCCGGCGGGCCACCGGCAAAGAACTCCGACGAAACAACCACGCTGTCGGTATTCGCCCGCGCACTCTCCACAACCTCCTGAAAAAGCGGCCAAACCTGGGCGCGGTAAGGGTTTGCGTTGGGTGCAGTCAGATACTGCGCCAGATCGTGGTGAGAGATATCAGGGTAATGGATGCGGTGCTCAGTTGTGACCGCGCCTTCCGTCTCCATGAGACGCTGGATGCTAGACGAGCCTGCCTTTGGCGCACCGATGTGAAATACAAAATCCATCGGGCATTTTGCTACACCGGCTCCCGCTGTCCGCGCCAGAGCAAAAGTGCCGCCGCCGAGAGAATCATCCCAGCACCAAGCAGGCCAACGCTCGACGGGATGACGCCGAAAAGCACAGCGTCATACAGCGCCGCAAACACCAGCGTGGTATAGAAAAACGGCGTCGCGAAACTGGCATCCGTGCGCGAGATTGCCTGCAAAAAGCACACCTGCCCGCAGACCATCATCAGACCCGTCCCGGCCATCTGTGCCCATTGCAGACCGCTCGGCATCTGCCAAACGAGCAGCACAATCGCGCCAGAGATCAAGGTGCCGATCGTGTTGTTGAGGATCAGGATCTGAAACTTCGGCTCCGTGTTGGTGAGCTTCTTAATCACGATAGATTCAGCTCCCATCGCAACCGCCGCCCCAATGGCCAATAGCCCTGCCAACTGCACCGCATCCGCACCGGGCCGCAGGAGGACGATCGCGCCCGCAAACCCTAGCGCTGCCGCTCCCCACCGCCATAGCCCGACCCGCTCTCCGAGCAATGGGATTGCGAGCAGCATCGTCACAATGGGGCTGAGAAACGAGATCGCTGTTGCCTCTGCTGCCGGCATCCGCGCGACAGAGGCAAACAGCAGCGTCGCCCCAACCCAGCCAAAAAAAGCGCGCAGAAAATGGCGGGTGAGGTGAGGGTTTTGGATACGCGGGCGCAGGATCGCGGCGACCGCCAAGAGCCCCAAAAGCGCAAAGATAAACCGCCCGAATGACACCTGAAACGGGTTCATCCCCCCAAGCCCGAGCGCCTTCGCAAACAGCGTCGAGGCCGCGATAAATGCAGCGGCGGCGAGCATGAACAGGACGGAGCGGGCGCGATCGGGCATCAGAGCGCTTTGCGCTTCACCGTGCGGAAGATCAATCGTTTACTCGCGGCAGGACTGTATCAAACTCTTCGCTGAACCGTGGCCAGGCGACGAGCTTTGCGTAATTCTTCATGAAGTGTGCTTCAACCGGGTCGTCATTTGCACTGAGCGTGATGGCATCGCCAAAAAGCTTGTGTTTGAAGATCGATGTGGTGAGCGAGGGGATCCAGTCGTCACCCCTCACAATATTCAGAACGTAGCGGGAGTTATGACCACGACGTCGCCCATCAACGACTCCTGGGCAGGCAAAGGTAAGGGTCGGGATGCGAAGGCGACTGCCCAGAACCGCACACGCCGCACCCCCCATCGAATGCCCCAGCAAGAATCGCGGCTTTAACTCTTTCACATACAGCAGCATGAGCGCTGCATGTTCAACATATCCCGGAAACCACTTCGTATACTCTGAGAGGAATTTGATCCGCGATCCCAGCCCGGGTTTGTGCGCTGGATTGAAGTCCAGCCCAAAACGGATCAGATCTTTTCCGCTGTCGGTCCCTCGGATGACCAGAGTCCCTCCTTTTGTTATGTACGCGCGCGCCTGACCCCTCTTCGGGTCATCCTCGATGAAGTCTGCTTTATTTTTGTACGCCCTCAAAATCGTCTGGGCCTGCTGCACCACAAACGCCTGATCGACTGTATACTGCACCATAATCATACCTCCGGTTTGCCCAAATCTGTGCAGCATCCCGTTGACAGGTCAAATGGTGATCAGGATAAAGCCCTCTCACCCCCTGCTCAGGCCGCGCGGGGGGTGTTTTTATTCTCTGTCGGCCGCTTGAAAGGATTTCGTCGTGATTTCGCCCGTCATGCCAACCTACGCACGGGCACCGCTCTCTTTTGTGGAGGGCGCGGGCCCTTGGCTGACCACCGATCAGGGGGATCGCTACCTGGACCTAGGCGCCGGCATTGCCGTGAACGCTCTGGGCCACGCGCACCCCAAACTGGTCGCAGCGCTTGAGGCGCAGGCACGACGACTTTGGCACACCTCAAACCTCTACGATGTGCCCAACCAGCGCGCGCTGGCAGAGCGGCTGACCGACCTGACATTCGCTGAAACGGTGTTCTTTACCAACTCGGGAACCGAGTCGATGGAATGCGCGGTCAAGATGGCCCGCAAGTATTGGTACGAGAAGGGCGAGCCCCAGCGCACGCGGATCATCACCTTCGAGGGGTCATTCCACGGCCGCACCATCGCAATGATCTCCGCCGCCGGGCAAGAGAAGCTGACCAAAGGGTTCGGCCCGCTGCTCGACGGGTTTGATCAGGTGCCATTTGGCGATCATGAGGCGCTCAAGGACGCAATCACTGATGAAACCGCCGCGATCCTGTTGGAACCTGTGCAAGGCGAGGGCGGCATCCGGCCGATCCCCGAGCAGTGCCTCCAAGGGGTGCGAGAGCTTTGTGACGAACACGGCCTCCTGTTGCTCTTTGATGAGATCCAATGCGGCGTCGGGCGCACCGGCAAACTCTTCGCCCATGAATGGTCCGGGATCACACCCGATATCATGGCCGTCGCCAAAGGCATCGGCGGTGGTTTTCCGCTCGGCGCGTGCCTTGCCACCGCAGAGGCCGCCTCTGGCATGACCGCTGGCTCCCACGGCTCCACCTATGGCGGCAATCCGCTAGGCTGCGCCGTTGGCCTCGCGCTGATCGACGAGGTCGCAGAGCCCGAATTCCTCGGCCACGTCTCCCGCGCTGCCGGTCACTTCCGCCAGGGGCTGGAGGGGCTTGTCGCCTCCCACCCGAAGGTGTTCGACCACGTGCGCGGCAGCGGCCTGATGCTGGGGATCAAGTGCAAAGCCACCAACGGCGATATCGTGCAAGCGGGCTACGCGGAGCATGTGCTGACCGTGCCCGCCGGTGATAACGTCGTGCGTTTCCTGCCCCCGCTCAACATCACCATCGACGAGATTGACGAGGGGCTGGCGCGGCTCGACCGCGCCGTGGCGCGTGTCGCACATGGCTGAGTACCACTTCACCCCACTCACCAGCGCCCACTATCCGATGATCCGCGACTGGCTCGCCCAGCCGCATATCAACGGCTGGTGGGGCGACGGCGACACCGAGATCGCGCTGATGGAGCAAGACTTGGAGCATGGCCCCACCGACATGCGCATCGTCTCTTACAAGGGTCAGCCCTTCGCCTATGTGCAAGACTACCCCGCCCACCACTGGGACATGCCGCAATACGCCGACCTGCCGTCGCAGTCCCGCGCCGTAGACACGTTCCTCGGCGACCCTGCCTTCTTGGGCAAAGGCCACGCTGCAGGCTACCTTCGCCAACGCGCCCGCGAGCTTGCTCGACGATATCCCGCCGTCGCGGTCGATCCTGACCCTGCCAACACCCGCGCCGTGACCACCTACCGCCGCGCCGGATTTGACGGCACCGACGTGCGCCCCTGCGAGGATGGCGACCCGGTGCTCGTGATGACCTTCCAAGCGGAGAGCCCCGCATGAACCATTTTCTCGACCTCCACACCACCGACGCAGGCGCCCTTCGCGAGATCATCGACCAGTCCATCGCGATGAAAACCGCCCGTACAGGCCTGCCCAAAGGCACCAAAGACGCCGAGCAACCGCTCGCAGGCCATATCGTGGCGCTGATTTTCGAAAAGCCCTCAACCCGCACCCGCGTCTCCTTTGATGTGGGCGTGCGCCAGCTGGGTGGCGAAACGCTCGTGCTCTCAGGCAATGAGATGCAACTCGGCCATGGAGAGACCATCGCCGACACCGCCCGCGTGCTGTCGCGCTATGTCGATGCGATCATGATCCGCACCCACTCCGAGCTGATCCTGCAAGAGCTGGCCGAATACGCTTCCGTCCCGGTGATCAACGGCCTGACCGATGAAAGCCACCCCTGCCAGATCATGGCCGACGTGATGACGTTTGAAGAGCATCGCGGCCCCATCGCTGGCAAAAAGGTGGTGTGGTGCGGCGACGGCAACAACGTCACCGCGTCCTTCCTCCACGCCGCCGGTCAGTTCGGCTTTGACGTCACCTTCGCGGGGCCCGAGGCGCTCGACCCATCGCCCGAGGCCATCGCCTTCGCCCGCTCCAAAGGCAGGACCGTGACCATCGAACGCGATGCCACCAAGGCCGTCGAAGGCGCCGACCTCATCGTCACCGACACCTGGCTCTCGATGCACGATGACCGCTCCGCCCGCGACCGCCGCCACAACCTCCTCAAACCCTTCCAGGTAGATGAGCGGCTGATGTCAGCCGCCGGAGAGCAAGCGCTCTTCATGCACTGCCTGCCCGCACACCGTGAGGAAGAGGCAACATCGGCAGTCATGGATGGGCCCCAGTCTGTAATCTTTGACGAGGCCGAAAACCGCCTGCACGCGCAAAAGGGTATCCTGCGCTACTGCCTCGGCGTCTGATCCCTCTTCATCTTGATAGAAATACCTCGGGGGTCTGGGGGCTGGCCCCCAGCCTACGCTGTGAATGCATCTGCAACGCTCCCGGAGAGATACACCGGCACGCCACCCGCAAACGTGCCCTCTACACGACCTGTAGCTGGGTTGAGCAGCACGATATCCGCGCGCTTGCCGTCCTCTAACGTGCCGCGATCAGGCAAACCCAACAGGTCCGCCGGGCCAGCCGAAACCAGACGCCAAGCCTCCTGAAACGCACAAACGCCCCGCTCCACCAGCGCAAGCGCCCCCTGCACCAAAGACGGGTAGTGATAATCCGACGCAAGCGCATCACAGCGCCCGGCGGCGATCACGTCTTGCGTACTGACGTTGCCCTTATGCGAGCCACCCCGCACGAGGTTTGGCGCGCCCATCACCACCTGACCGTGGGCGGCCTCCAGTGTCTCTGGAAACTCCGAAATACCGATCCCCAGCGCCGCCCAATCCGCCCGCATCGCGGCATCGGCATCGTCGTGCGAGCCGAGCCGCACGCCCATGGCGAAGAGGTCAGCTGCGAGCGCCCCTACTGCCGCCGGAACCTTCGACGCATTCTGATGCAATTCTTGCAGCAGTTCCGCATGCACCTCCGGCGACCGCCCCGCCTTCAACGCTTGCCCGGTGAGGCGCGGAGGGCGCTTCCCGGCCGCCAGCTCGCGATGCGGGAGGTGATCGTTGAACACCACATAGTCGATAGAGGCGCTCTCAATCAACGCACGAACCTCAGCGAAATCATCGACCAAATGCGTCTCGACCCGCAGCTGCAGGCGCAGATCAAGCGGCGTTTCGAAGTCCTTCAGCGCAAGGGCCAGCTCCTTGGCAAACTCCCGCCCGCGCATCCCCCCTTCCCACGACCAGAACTGTGCGAGATAGGCGGTGGTGATCCCATGCGCCGCCAGTTCCACCTCAACCGCCGCGAGGCCTTTAGATTTGTCCTGAACAGCCCCCCGACGCGGCGCGAGGTGGCGCTCAAACCCGTCGCCATGCGCATCAACGATGCCCGGCAGAACCCAAATACCGGGCAGCGAGAGACTGCGACCACCCGCGCGCCGGATGCCTTGCGTGCCAAAGGAAATTGGCGCGTCTGACCAGCCCTCAGGGCGCAACACCTGCGCGTCTGTGATCGTCAATCCGTCCATGGCTGCGCTCTGCGCCGCCCACCGCATCAAGTCAACGGCGAAGCGACAGCGCCACGCCCCCCAGCACCAAGACGCTCGCGAGCATGAACTGGAGGGTCAGCGCCTCACCGAGCAAAGCCACCCCACCGACCGCTGCGATCACCGGAACGGTCAGCTGCGCCGCCGCCGCACGGCTCGCGCCCAAAGCGGGCAAAACCGCATACCAGAGCGCATAGCCCAAACCCGAAGTGACAGCCCCCGACGCGACGGCCAACTCTATCCTCAACCGTCTTGCATTGGCCGAAGAGGCCATCGGGGCGGGGGAGTTTGCGATGGTGCGTGCGATCTCTGCCGCGGTGTTACTGACGCTGCTCTTAGCCGTGAGAGATCGCGCCCTTCCGCGCCCGCGCTTGAGCCTCGTTGGGGCGGCGTCTCTCTGCGTTTATCTGGTCGGCTTTTCGTTTGCCTATGTCAGCCTCGACGCAGGGCTGGGCGCGTTGGTTTTGTTTGGCGTGGTGCAGCTCGTCATGTTTGCAGGGGCGCTTCTCGCCAAAGAGACCGTCCCCCCACTGCGCTACGCCGGTGCGGCGATTGCGTTTGTCGG
>JBCBGM010000003.1:0-105421 GCA_038526735.1 Pseudomonadota bacterium
GTATCAGCGGAACGTTACCAAGCTCAAACCAACATCATGCTCGGGGATGGCGTCTCCCTCGATGAGGATATGGACCTTGAAACCGTTCCGCTGATCCAGGCCAGCGCGACAGACGGCAGCGATATCATGGTGGGTGGCGGACAGCTCAACGTGATGATTGGCGGCGGTGCGCGCGACTACATGGTGGGCGGCGGGCAGTACAACTTCATGTTCGGCGACGCGATCATCGCCTCCCAGTACGATGGCAACGACCTGATGGTCGGAGGGGGCCAGTACAACGTGATGGTGGGCGGCGGCGGAGACGACGTGGTCATCGGCGGCGGGCAGTATAACATCCAACTCGGCGACACGATCGCGATGGGCATCGACAGCTCAAATGCGAAAGACGGCGGTGGGATCGATTTTGACCTCGGAGAGGCGGTCGATCAGCTCGGGGATGCGCTCACGGCCGAAGCCTCCGTCGATGCGGAGGTGGATGACGACCTCAACGTCAACGTCGAGGCTGATTACGAGCTCAGCTACGACACCGAGGCCGTCAAAGTCTACGCGATGGAAGAGGCAGCACAGCAGCTCGAAAACCTCGAAACCGCCTATGACGGCAACGACATCATGCTTGGCGGCGGGCAGCTCAACGTGCAAATCGCGGGTGCCGGGAACGATGTGATCATCGGGGGCGGCAAGACCAACGTGCAGCTTGGTGGCTCCGGCAATGACGTGATGATCGGTGGGGGTCAGTCCAATTACATGTTCGGCGGATCTGGCGTCGATATTATGCTCGGCGGTGGCAAGACCAACTACATGTTTGGCGATGATGGCGCTGACATCATGCTCGGCGGTGGCCAATCCAACAACATGTACGGCGGTGCTGGCTCAGACATCATGATCGGCGGCGGCCAAGAGAACTTTATGGATGCTGGCGAGGGTGATGACATCATGCTCGGCGGTGGTCAGTCGAACGAGATGGTCGGCGGCGAAGGCGACGACCTGATCGTCGGTGGCGGGCAGGAAAACACCCTCTCGGGCGATGAGGGCGACGACTTCATGGTCGGGGGTGGCCAAGAGAATGTCATGGATGGCGGCGACGGAGCCGACATCATGGTCGGCGGCGGTCAGAACAACGAGATGACCGCCGGCGCGGGCGACGATGTGATGCTGGGTGCCGGGCAAGAGAACGTCATGGACGGCGGCGAAGGCTCCGATTTCATGATCGGCGGTGGCCAAAACAACGAGATGTCGGGTGACGAAGGCTCAGACATCATGATCGGCGGCGGCCAGGACAACGTCATGACCGGCGGCGAGGGCGACGACATCGTCATTGGGGCCGGGCAGAACAACGAACTTGATGGCGGCGAGGGCACCGACATCGTGCTGGGTGCGGGCCAAGAAAACCAACTCTCGGGCGGCGCGGGCGATGACGTGATCATCGGCGGCGGACAGAACAACGTCCTCTACGGTGATGATGCGCAAAACGACGAGGAGGGCCTCCTAGACGGCAACGACATCATGATCGGGGGCGGCCAGAACAACGAGATGTATGGCGGCGGCGGCTCTGACTTCATGATCGGCGCGGGCCAAGACAACCTGATGGATGCAGGCTCCGGCGATGACTTCGTGATTGGCGGAGGCCTCGACAATGTCTTTGTCGCCGGTGAGGGCGATGACGTCATGCTGGGCGTCGGTGAGTTTGAGTCCATGTCCGGCGACGAGGGTAATGACAGCCTGTTCGGTTTTGGTTGGGGCTGGATTTCTGTCGCGACCTCTGACGCTGTGCAGGATGGATTTGAATACACATTCGATCTGTTGATGGATGGGTTCGACAGCATTCTTGGCGCTGTGGGCGACACAATCTCAGACGCGCAAACCCGGTTTGAGAGCACTGCAGACCAGCTGGTGGATACCTGGGACAGCCTCGACTTCAGCGCCTTTGACTTCTCCAACTACGACTGGGGCACAGGTGAGTTTGAGGGGCTGCAAGTCTCTGACAGCGCGGATGCGGTGGACAGCGCGGCCTCGACGACGGCGTCGCAGGAGGATGACGTCGAGGGATCCTCCTCAACCGCAAGCGCGCAAAGCAGCGACTCGGGTGATGCGCTGGACGATGCGTCTGACAACACAGGCGATGCCTCAGATGCGCTCGACAGCGCGAGCGACGCTCTGGATGATGTCGATATCGCTGCCCCTGAGGCGGAAACGGGCGGCGCAAATGCCTTCCTCGATAGTGCAGATGGGCAATCCTCCATCGATGAGATGCGCAGCACCGATATCTTCTCCACCGACAGCGATGAGGGCGTTGATGCCTCCAGCGGAGAGGGTGGCTTCACCGCAATCGGCACGGTCATGGCGGTGCTGAATGACACCGTCGGCGATCTCTACACAGAGACGTTCATCGGCGGTGAAGGCGACGATCTGCTCGAAGGGGGGATCGGGACCGACTACCTCTACGGCGGTGAGGGCGCAGACACCTACGTCTATTGGCTGGGCGATGGAGCCGACACGATCAACGAGGCGGGCGATGGTGATGCTGGGGGCGACGATAGCATCGAAATCCGCTTTTCGGATCTGGTCTATAACGGCACCTTCGACCTCGACCAAAACCTCGATGTCTCGGTCAGTGGTGATGATCTAACGCTCGATTTCCAGTTCTCTGATGGGATTGGCGGGCTGATCCCAATGGGCTCGATCACCATCGAGGGGATGGGCGATGATGCCACTGCCGTGGAGACGCTGACGATTGTGAACGGTGACTTCAGCTACGACTTCGACCTCACCTCAATCTACGACGCGGCGGATGATGGCGGCATCCTCCCCTCCAGCATGACCTTCGCCGATGCCGCCGAAGAGAGCGGCCAGCTGGGCGACTATCACACCGCGCTGGATGATTTTTATGGCCCCGATGTTGACACGTCGATCGATACCGAGGCCGCCTCCATGGCCACCGCGACCTTCGACGGGTTCGATGTCGCAGGGGATGATACCAGCGGCACCGACGACGCCGGGCTCGGGATCACCAAAAAGCACTAAACACCCACACCAAGCGCGAATGCGCACTCATCAGCAGGGAAGACTAAATGACCTTACGCAGAATGCATGAAGCCAAAGCCGGTGACACGACGATCCAGCTGTTCGGAGATGACGCCGGCGTGCCCGAGATGTTTGTCGAGGGCATCCACGGCATTCGCTTTGCGGGCACGCATGTGAAGATGAATCTATACACCGTCGCCGAGCAGGAACCAAACCTCGAGCAGCGCCAGTTGGTAGCGCGGCTGGTGATGCCCATTGGAAGCTACCTCGATATGGCGGCGATGATCGCCGGGCACGCGCAGGGCGTCCAACAGAACATCGCGGCGGGCCAAGCCAAGGCGGAGGCCAATGGCGCAGCACCTGATGAAACCACCACACCATCCGCCGAATAAACACGCAGGGAAACACAGACATGAGCAACCAAGAATTCGTGGACGGCGTGCAGGAGATCACCATCCAGGGTGGGATCGTCCGGGTCGATTACTTCACCTACTCCGCCGAAGAGAAAGACGCCTCCGGCAAGCCTGCGAAGGTCTTTGCCAAACGCCTTTTGCTCTCGCCAGAGGCGTTTTTGCAGAGCTTCAGCGCGATGGAGCGGATCGTCGATCAACTCGTCGAGCGTGGTGCGATCAAGCGGAAAGACGACAAGCCCAATGGGCGCACAGCGGCCTCGCCAAATTTCTGAGCGACTTTGGACAACCCGCATGATCTGCCCAAGAGCTCTCCGCAGCACAGGTAAAGGACACCCCGCATGCTGACCGGAATTCAGACCCTCGTGCTCAGCGCACGCCAGCACGGAGTGGACCTGAACGAAAAGCGCCTGATGCATGACTATGCGCTCAGCGACCAAGAACCGAGCGACACGCTGCTGATCCGGATCGCGCAGGAGAATGACATCCGGGCAAAGGTCACGCGGCTGAACTGGCGCAAGCTACAGAGCCTTGGCAGTGTGTTTCCGGTGATCTTGAAGCTCAAGAACGGCAACCGAGTTATCCTTGCGGGCATCGAAAAGACCGAAGGGGCGGAGCCGCAAGCGCTGATCCTCGATCCGCTCAGTGGCAGTGCAGAGGTGCTGCGCATCCAACGCGACAAGCTTGAGGCGGCGTGGGATGGGAAAGCACTGCTCCTAAAGCGCAGAATGCGCGCGACGGATCAGAATGCACCCTTTGGCCTTCGTTGGTTTGTGCCGGAATTTGGCAAGCAAAAGGTGCTGTTTATCGAGATTGCACTTGTGGCGATCATCATGCACGCGGTCGCGTTGCTTATCCCGATCTACATCCAGATCGTTCTGGACCGGGTGCTCAGCAACCAAGCCTATGCCACCCTCTATGTGCTGACGACCGGAGTGATCGTGGCGCTGACCTTTAGTGCGATCTTGGCCTATGTGCGCCAGCTTTTGCTGCTCTACGCCTCTAGCAAAATCGACATCCGTATCTCGACCCGCGTGTTTCAAAAGCTGCTGTCGCTGCCGGTGAACTTCTTCAACCGCAACCCGGCGGGCGCGCTCAACAAGCACATGCAGCAAGCAGGCGCGATCCGGCAGTTTTTGACGGGTCGGATGTTTATGACCCTGCTCGATGCAACGGCGCTGTTCGTTTTTATCCCTGTGCTGTTCAGCTATAGCCCGACGCTGGCTTTCGTTGTGCTCGGCTTCAGCGCACTGATCTCGCTGAACATGATCTTTATCGCGGGCCCCTACAAACGCCGCCTTGCCCGCCTCTATCACGCCGAGGGAGACCGGCAGTCGATGCTGGTTGAGACGATCACCGGGATGGAGACGATCAAGTCCCTCGCCCTGGAACCCGTGCAACGCCGCCGGTGGGAGGATGTCGCCGCGTCCTCGGTGCAGACGAACTACGACGTTGGGCGGATCGGCGCGCTCTCCGCGCAAATCTCCACGCTTTTGCAGGGGCTCATGACCGTCGCGATCATCTTTTTCGGGGTTGAGATGGTGCTGGCGGGCACAATCTCAGCCGGCGCGCTCATCGCCTTTAACATGCTCGCCGCACGCGTGAGTGGCCCGCTCGTGCAGCTTGTGACGCTCGTGCAAGACTATCAACAGACCAAGCTGTCGGTGCGGATGCTCGGCAACATCATGAACCAAAAGTCAGAGCAGGTCGGGCGTGGGGCCTCTCCGGTGATCCGTGGCGCCATCGATTTTGACCGGGTGACCTTTCAGTACCCCGACGGCCCGCTCGCGCTCAAAGACGTCTCTTTCAAGATCCGACCCGGGGAGTTGGTGGGCGTGGTCGGGCGCTCTGGCTCTGGCAAAAGCACGCTCGCGAAGCTTTTGCAGGGGCTCTATATCCCGCAGCAGGGTGCGATCCGTTTTGATGGCGTGGACATCCGCCAACTCGACCTGATCCACCTGCGCGGGCACATCGGGGTGGTGCCGCAAAACAGCTTCCTGTTCCAAGGCAGCATTCGCGACAACATCTCAAAGGGAAAGCCCGACGCCTCGCTCGAAGAGGTGCTGGAGGCGGCCAATCTTGCGGGCGCTTACGAGTTTATCGAGACGCTACCGAAAGGCTTTGAGACGGAGTTGGAAGAAGGCGGCAGCAACCTTTCGGGCGGCCAGCGCCAGCGCCTTGCGATTGCCCGCGCGATCCTGAAACGGCCGAATATCCTGGTGCTGGATGAAGCGACCAGCGCGCTCGATCCGGAGTCAGAGATCAGCGTGCAGGAAAACCTTGAGCGGCTTTCGCGCGGGCGCACGGTGTTTATGGTCACACACCGGCTGTCGCAGCTGGTGCATTCCGACAAAATCCTGGTGATGGACAACGGTGGGCTGATCGGCGTTGGCACACATGACGAGCTTTTGCGCAGCAACGCGGTGTATCACGGGCTCTGGACGCAGCAGAACCGGCACATCACCGGGCAGGCCGCGATGCAAGACAGCCTAGAGAGCCGGGGGGCTGCGGAATGAGACGTCCTTCGACACCCAAAGACCAAATCAGCCTTGAGGATGGGCGACTACTCTACGCGAAGGGTGATGCCACGGACGTTGCCTACCTCGTCGTGGATGGCGAGATCGAAATTTACCTGACCGAGGAAGGTGAGAGCGGCGAAGTGCTGCTCTCGCAGCTTGGTCCTGGCGAGATTGCTGGCCAGCTTGGAATGCTTGAGGGCACTCCCCAAAACGCCTCCGCCCGCGCGCGTGGCGCGACGGTTGTGAAGCCCTTGGACCGGGCATTTTTTCTCAACCAGCTTGGCGGGGGCGCACTTGCCGCGACGTCCGAATCCGCTATCCCCCAAACCGCGCTCGCTGCGCCTCAGCCGACGAGCATTCGTGCGGACGACGCGTCGCTCGACCGTATGCTGCCGTGGAATGATCGCGCGTCTGAGGTGATCGCCGCCTTCCAGCCCGACGCTCTTGAAATCGAGCACCGCCCCTTCCCAGCGATTGCGCGGGTGGCGGCCTATTCGATCATCCTGTTCTTTGCAGCGATTGTGACCTGGGCGTCGGTCTCGGTGATCGACACCTCCGTCTCAACCCGCGGGGTGACGGCGCCCTCAAGCTCAAACATTTTGGTGCAGGCGACCGAACCGGGGATCATCGAAACGCTGCACGTCTCTGAAGGGGATATCGTGCAGGTGGGCGATCCGCTTGTTTCGTTCGATGACACAGCCATTCAGGCGGATATTCTCGCAGCGGTCGCGCGGCGCGATAACATGATGGGGCGGCTCAACCGGTTGGAGCTTGAGTTCGACAACGAGATGCGGCCCGTGGCGATCTTGCCCGTCTTCAGTGAGGATGAGTTTGATGATCAGCGGCAACGCGATCTCTACGCCAGCCGTCTGAGTGAGTTCTCGTCCCGCGTCAGCTCTTACCAAAGACAACTCGACAAACTGGATGTGCAAGCGACCTCGGTGGATGAGGACCTTGCGCTCGCCCGTGAGCAACTGGGGATGCTGCGGCAGCTTGAGGGCTCTTATAACGACCTTGTGCAAAAAGAGCTGATGTCGCGCGTGCAGCTGATGTCCGTCACGTTCGATCGGCTCGGCACGGAGCGTGAGATCAATCAGCTTGAGAACCAGGTTGAGCAGGTTGCCGCCGACATGGCTGTCACCAGAGCCGACCGTGATGTCTATGTCAGCAACTGGTTTTCCACCCTGACCGATGATCTGTTAAACACCCGCGAGCAGCTCATTCAGGTCGAGGAAGAACTGGTCACCCTCCGCCAACGCGCCCAAAACCTCGACATCCACGCCACCGCTGATGCGATTGTGCTCGAGACGCACGGCTTTGGCGACGGATCGGTGATCAGAGCGGCAGAGACTGTCGTGGACTTGGTGCCCGATCACACGGAGATTTTGGTGCGGCTGGACATCAACCCGACTGACATCAGCAACGTGACGGTTGGGGCGCGCGTCTCGGTCAAACTCGACGCCCTGCCCTTCCAAAAACACGGCGATCTGGTGGGACGGATCGACTTCATCAGCGAAGACACCTTCGACGAAACGCTCCTCGGACAGCCGATACCCGTGTATCGCGCGCGCGTGCATATCGAGACCAACCAACTCACCGACTTACCGCCAGACTTCCGGATGATCCCCGGCATGACAGCAACCGGTGATATCCGAACCGGCGAGCGCCGCATCATCACATACTTTATCTATCCAGTGCTTCGGTGGGTGCAGACCTCGCTGCGGGAGACGTGACCGAGCGGTTTGAAAAACTGCCCACAAGTCAGCCTGAGTAGAGACAGGTAGGGATAGAGCGAGTATCGCGCGCGTCTTCCGCAAACACCGCGGGCTTAGGCGCTATGGCAACTGCAACAATAGGAACAGGGACGCCGCCACAAGGATAGCGGTTCATGGAGTGAGACGATAAAGCTTGAGCGGGGTGCTTAAACGCCAGTTGAGCGATAAAAGCCAATGCCTTTCAAAAAAAGCAAAAGTTACTGCCCCGCGACCCGGGCTGCCTTGCCCACCGCGCGAGCATTCCCGGTGGACTTTGCCAAACGCTCAGCTTTGATACTATCGCAATGCTGCGGGCTCCCAAACATACTGACAAAGCTATGACGACGTCCTGGATTGATAGTTTTTTCGGCTTGAGCCGCCTGCCGCTCGATATCCGTGCAGAGCTTGGGGTCGGGAGCGAGATCGTATCGATGCCCATAGGGACGAAAGTGTTTGCGCCGGGTCAGTCAAACGACACGTTACTCTTGCTTCTTGAGGGAACGGTACGGGTTCAACAACGCTCCGAGACGGGAAAAGAGGTTATCCTCTATCGGGTCAACGCAGGCGAAAGTTGTGTGATGTCCACCGCCTGCATGTTGGCGTATGAGGATTACTCTGCCGACGGTATAGCTGAGACTGACGTGAAAGCGGTGGCGATTCCGCGGAGCACGTTTGATGGCCTGGTCGCCAAATCTTCGGTCTTTCGAGAGTTTGTGTTTTCGGCCTATTCGCGGCGCATGACCGACCTCTTCAAGCTCATTGATGACCTTATATTCCAGCGGGTTGATGTGCGGCTGGCCTCTCGGTTGCTCAGCCTTGCTGATACGCTGGGTGAGGTCAGGGCGACGCATGCAGCTTTGGCAACTGAGCTTGGGACTGCGCGCGAGGTGATCTCGCGCACCCTGTCCGAGTTTCAGCGTCGCGAATGGGTCGCACAATCCAGAGGGGTCGTGCGCATCACGCAACGCGAGGCACTTGAACGATTGGTCAGGTCCTCTGGCGGAGAGGTGTGATCTCGCACGCTTAAAACCCGTTTGGTGACCAAGTCACACACGCCTCCCCGGCTCCTGTGCCACACAGTCTGCACCGATTCTGAACGGAGCAAAAAATGACCACAAATATGGGAAAACTTGATCGAGGCGGCCGCTTGGCTCTCGCCGCGCTGCTGATCGTGCTCGCTGTCACCAATGTGGTGGGCGGGGCGCTGTTTTGGGTGGCAGTGGCCGTTGCAGCGATCTTTACGCTCACTGCGTTTGTCGGCAACTGCCCACTCTACAGCTTGCTTGGCCTAAGAACCTGCCGAGATTGCTCATGATCGAGACCGAATTTACGCCGGTCATGTCATTGGCCGGAGGCGTTCTGATCGGGCTCGCCTCGGTTTTTCTGATGCTGACGCTGGGGCGGGTCATGGGAGCGACCGGAGTTTTGGCGGGGCTGTTGCGGCCCAATTCCAAAGATGACTTCACATGGCGCCTCGCACTTCTTGCAGGGATGATCTCTGGTCCCGTGATTGTCTGGCTCGCCTCGGGTGAGATGCCAGTGGTCGACGTTCCAGTCTCCGCTAAGGCTCTGGTCATTGGTGGGCTGATCGTGGGCCTAGGTGTTACATACGGGGCTGGCTGCACTTCAGGCCACGGCGTCTGTGGCATCGCGCGGTTAAGCCCTCGCTCCATAATCGCGACGCTCACCTTCATGACGTTCACCTTCATCACGGTCTTTGTCGTCCGTCACGTGCTGGGAGCTTGATCCGTGCGTTTGTTCTTCACCTATCTGATCGGGGCGGTGTTTGGGGTCGGGATATCGATCTCGGGCATGGCGAACCCCGCGAAAGTCTTGAACTTCTTTGATGTTGCCGGCGCCTGGGATCCATCGTTGATCTTCGTCATGGGCGGTGCGCTTGTGACCACCTTTCTGGGCTATAGGCTTGTGTTTGGGCGCCGCGCGCCTGTTTTTGCGGCCGGCTTTTCACTGCCAACATCGCAGACACTCGACGCAAAGCTCATCGCAGGCTCAGCGATATTTGGCATCGGCTGGGGCATTGCGGGCTTTTGCCCAGGTGGTGCCTTACCCGCTTTGGGCACCGGCCGATGGGAGGTGTTTGCATTCACCGCCGCGCTGATCGCCGGCATTCTGATCGCGAAGACCCTTCAAGCAACAACCGCGCGCCGCGAAGCAACAGCCAACTCATGGGGAACGAGATGAACGCGTATCCGGTCAATATGCACATCAAACCTGACGTTCAGGCATTTTTCGATGAGGCCACCAACACGATCAGCTACATCGTCAAAGACCCAACATCCGATGCGTGCGCAATCATCGATAGCGTGATGGACATCGACTACGCGGCAGGGCGCATCACCTTCGCCCACGCGGATGCGTTGATCGAAAACGTGACCTCGCGAGGGCTCAAGCTTGAGTGGATCATCGAGACACATGTCCACGCCGATCACCTCTCAGCGGCGCCCTACATCCAAGAGCGGCTCGGCGGCAAAATCGGGGTCGGATCAAAGATCACGGTCGTGCAGGAGGTCTTTGGCAAGGTCTTTAACGAAGGGACCGAGTTTCAACGCGACGGCAGCCAGTTTGATGCGCTCTTTGAGGATGGAGACACGTATAAGGTCGGCAACATGCAGGCCTTCGCGATGTACACACCCGGCCACACGCCGGCGTGCATGGTTCATGTAATGGGCAATGCGGCCTTTGTGGGAGACACGCTGTTCATGCCAGACGGCGGCTCTGCCCGATGCGACTTTCCCGGTGGCAGCGCAGAGACGCTCTACGACAGCATCATGAAAGTGCTCGCATTGCCTGACGAGACCCGGCTTTTCATGTGCCATGACTACGGCCCAAACGGGAGAGATATTCAGTGGGAAACCACTGTCGCAGATGAGAAGGCCCACAACATCCATGTCGGGAACGGCAGAACCAAAGAGGAGTTTGTGAGGTTCCGCACCGAGCGGGATACACAGCTTGCGATGCCGAAACTTATCATTCCATCCTTGCAGGTGAACATGCGCGCCGGGGAGGTGCCAACAGATGAAGACGGCACCCCAATGCTCAAGGTTCCGATCAACGGTCTCTGACCGGCCCAGGTTACGGCCCTCTCAAACACCCCCTCCCGTTTTTGCCACTCTGACTTGGGCAGCCTCATGATAGATACCCTTCGCCGATACGTCCCAGTTTTGGATTGGGGGCGGAGATACACGCGCAGCGCGTTTTCCAACGACCTGATGGCGGCACTGATCGTGACGATCATGTTGATCCCGCAATCGCTCGCCTATGCGCTCTTGGCGGGCCTTCCGCCAGAAGCAGGAATCTATGCCTCGATTGTGCCGATCCTCCTCTATGCGGTGTTTGGCTCTAGCAGAGCTCTGGCGGTGGGGCCTGTGGCGATTGTCTCGCTGTTGACGGCCTCCGCGATCGGTCAGGTCGCCACTCAAGGGACGGCAGGCTATGCCGTTGCCGCGCTGACGTTGGCGTTTTTATCGGGTGGTTTTTTGTTGTTGATGGGGGTGTTTCGCCTGGGCTTTCTGGCAAACTTCTTAAGCCATCCGGTGATTGCGGGGTTTATCACCGCATCGGGCATCTTGATCGCAACAAGCCAGCTCAAACATCTGCTTGGCGTCAGCGCCGAGGGCCACACACTGCCCGAGATGGTGCTCTCACTTCTTTCTCACCTCGACGAGATCAACTGGATCACGTTGACGATTGGCGGCGCTGCGACCGCGTTCCTATTTTGGGCCCGCCGATCCCTCAAACGAACGCTTCGCGCGCTGCATGCTCCGCCCGTACTCGCTGACGTTTTGACAAAAGCTGGACCCGTTGTAGCCGTTGTGGGAACAACGCTTTCTGTGTGGAGGTTCGACCTCACCGATCAAGGGGTGCGGATCGTGGGGGAGGTGCCACAGAGCTTGCCCCCGCTGACCTTGCCAAGCTTCGCGCCCGACTTGGTGAGCGCGTTGCTGGTTCCAGCAATCCTGATCTCGGTCATTGGCTTTGTTGAATCCGTCTCTGTGGCGCAGACCCTCGCTGCCAAGAAACGCCAGAAAATCGACCCGGATCAGGAGTTGATCGGCCTTGGGGCGGCCAACCTCGGGGCGGCTTTCACAGGAGGCTACCCCGTGACAGGCGGGTTCTCGCGCTCGGTCGTGAACTACGATGCCGGGGCAGAGACCCCCGCCGCGGGCGCCTTTACTGCACTTGGCCTAGCTATTGCGGCTGTTGGGCTGACGCCTCTGGTTTACTACCTGCCGAACGCAACACTGGCCGCCACGATTATCGTTGCTGTCTTAAGCCTGGTTGATCTCTCGATCCTGAAAAAGACATGGGCCTACTCGAAAGCAGACTTCGTCGCGGTGGCGGTGACCATCGCGCTGACCCTTGGCTTCGGCGTTGAGGTTGGGGTGGTGAGCGGTGTTGCGGTGTCGCTCGTGCTGCACCTTTTCAAAACCTCTCGCCCTCATGTGGCAGAAGTAGGCCTCGTCCCTGAAAGCCAGCATTTCCGCAACATCAACCGACATCAGGTGGAGACCTGCCCGACCGTCGTGACCCTGCGCGTGGATGAGAGCCTTTACTTCGTAAACGCCCGTTTTCTGGAGGATATGGTTCAAAGCCGCGTAACCGCCGGAACCGAGGTGAAAGACGTAATCTTGATGTTCTCCGCGGTGAACGATGTAGATTTTTCGGCCTTGGAGAGCCTCGAAGCGATCAACAGACGGTTGCGCGACATTGGCATTGGTCTCCACCTCTCGGAGGTAAAAGGCCCTGTGATGGACCGGCTCCGACATTCGCATTTTCTCGAAGAGCTGAACGGGGGCGTGTTCCTATCGCAGTATGATGCGTGGATGAGGTTAAAGGCGCACTGAGCGAAGGAAATTGGTTCTTTGGGTGCGCTTGCTGCGGGCGCGGCTTTCCGCAGTGTTATGCTGCCCACGGTTGCTGTTCTTGGTGCGAGAAAGCGTTCACGCGCTGAGCACGACGACCCGACCTCCATCATACTCCAGCTGTCAGGCTGGTCGTGGAGATCTCCAAAGGACACCAAAGAGGACCACTGCCGCCGAAAGGTCCGTCGCCATGATCGCCCAAAACACCCAAGCTGGCACCGCGACCGCGGTGAGAGCTTCGGCAAGCGCACCGGCTGCACCGATCAGCATCATGAAAAACGTCAACCACGCGAGCCACCGCCAGCCGCGCGCAAGGCCAAAGTAAACGACGGCATAGAGCGCTGCGGGTAGCAAAAGCACCCATGTGCTCGGCGCAAAACTTCCAAGCACCACCCCAACGACGTGGAGCGCTGCGCTGAGTAAGATCAGGTAACCGGCAGTCTGCATTTCAGTTTTTTCCGGAGTAGAGGATGCTGATCGCCTCTTGAGGGCTGAAGAGCGCGGGTTTGAGGTTATCACCACCGCCCTGCGCCCAATGCTGGCGTCGGTCGAGTTCTTGCATCCCCCACGTCATCCCAGTCCCTCACACAAAGTCGACAAACTTGTAGAACGGCATCTCCCGCAGGCGCTGGCCTGTTGCAGCGAAAATCGCATTGCCCAGGGCTGGAAAGGCGGGCGGCGTTGGCGGCTCTCCGATGCCACGGATTTGCGGGTTGTTCTGCAGTGTGGTGACGTGGATGTCAGGGCACTGGTGCAGGCGCATCCCTTCTGCATCGTGGTAGTTCGTCTGCTCTGCCATGCCGTCGCGATAGGTGATCTCGGAGTTCATTGCATGGCCGAGGCCCCAGACCACCGCACCCTGAATGTGGTTCTCGATATTGATCGGATCGACCACAGTGCCGGGGTCAGCGACAACCCAGACGTTGTGCAGCTTGAGGCCCCAGTCGGTGTTCTCAACCTCGACAATCTCTGCAACAGGAACGCCAAAGCTGTGCACGAGCGCGACGCCCGCGTAGCGATTGTTGCCCCGATCCGGGCCGCTCCAATTGGCGGCATCGGCGCAGGTTTGCAGAACCGCGCGGGAGACCGGATCGTCGATCAGGCGAAGCCGCTCCTCCACTGGGTCGACACCGGCCGCGTGGATCAGCTCATCGACCAGCGTCTCGATCATGAATCCAGCAAAAGACGCCCCCACGGCGCGCCAGCTGGATGTGGGCGCAAGGTTCTGCACGCCATACCCGCGCACGCGGAAGTTTCCGGCGTTGCCATAGGGCGCGCTGAACGCACCCGCTGTGATCTGGCTGTCAGGCCCGGGTGGGGTCGGCAGACCTGCGCGCGGCATCTGCGACGCCAAAACAGGCGCTCCTGCGATATCAAGATCGATCGCTGTGATCTGCCCGTTTGAGACCGTCCCGCGCCCGCGCGCTACCGCGAGGTGGCGGGGGAAGTCTTGCACGAAGTCCTCCTCTCGCGAGTAGGTGAGCTTCACGGGCGTGCCGCGCATTTGGTTGGCGACCTCCACGGCGAGGCGCAAGTTTTCGAACTCTAACCGATGCCCGAACGACCCACCCGAATGCTGGTTGCGGAAGTGGACTTGCTCGGGCGTATGCGTGCCCGTCACTGCGGCGAGCACATTACGAACCTGCGTGGGTTGCTGGTGCCCGGCGGAAATCTCGATGGCGTCATCGGTCACCGTGACGAGCGCATTCAACGGCTCCAGAGGTTGGTGCGCGATATAGGGCGCGCGGTAGGCGACCTCGATGTCCGAGGTTTCGCCAATCACGGCGTCCACATCCCCGTCGTTGCGCCACGCCGCCTGAAAGCGCTCTTCGGTGAAAGAGGCCTCAGCTTCGGCCCAATGGTCCGCTTGGTCAGCATGATAAGGCGCTGGCCCCCACTCAAAGCGCATCGCCTGAGCGCCCTTGAACGCGGCCCAAGTATTGTCTGCGATAATGGCGACACCATTGGTGATTTCGACCACGTCGCGCACGCCCCGGATCGCCAGAGCATCGCTCGCATCATAACTCAGCATCGGCCCCCGGCGCGGATTGGTGACGGGCGTCGCGTGGACCATGCCCTCGGCCACCAGATCGATGCCATACGTCTGTGTGCCGGTGGATTTGGCAACGATATCGATGCGCTCGGTGGGCTTGCCCAAGTAGCGCCACTGGGATTGCGGCCGCAGAGGCACGTCCTGCACGGGCGTAATGCGAGAGGCTGCTGCCGCCAGTTCTTGATACCGGACGCGGCGTCCGTCGGGCAGAACAACCGCACCGCTCTCGGTCGAAAGGCGTGCGACCTCCACCCCAAACTCACGCGCCGCAGCGAGCTTTAGCGTCTCGCGGGCGGAGGCGGCGGCGGCGCGGAACTTGACGAAAGTGTCGGGCACAGAGGTCGAGCCGCCTGTGCCTTGAATGCCCGAGAGTTTCAAAACCGGTGTCAGCATTGAGTGCAACACTGTGGCCGGCAGCGGCACGAGAGCTGTCATGATCTCTGCCGCCTCATCCGCAAACGCCTCGTTGAAATAGGCGGCGGCGGGCTCCCCGAAATCGGTCTCAAACTGGTCGAGATCGAGGTCCAACTCCTCTGCAAGCAGCATCGCTTGGGTGTGCACGATCCCCTGGCCGATATCGGCATGGGGCGTGATCAGAGTAATCGTCTCGGCATCGATCATGATCCAGGGATTAAAGGCCACAGCCCCGTCGGGCAGATCATCAAGCAGCGGATTTTCATGCGGGCGCGCGACGGCATAGGTGCCGAAAATCGCAGCGCCCCCAATGGCTGCAGTGCCAATAAGGAAGGTGCGGCGGGCGATGGTTCTGACACGTCCCATCCCTCAGGCCCCCATCTTGGCTTGCGCGAGGCGGATCGCTGCGCGGATGCGCGGGTAGGTGCCACAACGGCAGAGATTGCCAAACATCTCCGCATCAATGTCGTCATCGCTTGGGTTGGGATTGTCGGCGAGCAGTGAGGCAGCCTGCATGATCTGCCCCGACTGGCAATAACCACACTGAGCGACCTGCGTTTCGATCCAGGCCTCCTGCACCGGATGGTAGGTCCCGGCCTCTGCAAGGCCCTCGATCGTGGTGATGTTGGCGCCCTCAAGCGTCTCTATCGGCAGCTGGCAGGAGCGCGCCGCAAAACCATCAACATGGACAGTGCAGGCCCCGCATTGCGCGACGCCACATCCGTATTTCGTGCCCATCAGACCCAGCTGATCGCGCAAGACCCACAAGAGGGGTGTGTCCCCTTCCGTCTCTATCTCAACAGGTGTTCCATTGACGGTGAGTTGCATTGGGCTGCCTCCGTTCACTGGCCAGATTTTGATCATCATACAATTTGCGTATTTTTGTCAAGTTGTCCATCTTGGCATCTGCAAGCCCGTCGAATACGAGAAGTGTCATGGAAGGAAGCGACGATCATATCCTCGAAGCTGTCGTAGGTGTGGTGAACCGTTACGGCATCAAGCGCACCACGATGGACGAGCTCTCTCGCAGCGCCGGCGTCTCTCGCCAGACGCTTTATGACCGCTATGGCGATAAGGACGGAGTGATGGCCGCCGCCATCGAGATGCTCGCCTTGCGGCTAGAGGAAGGGTTGCGGGCGGCCTTCGCGGAGCGCCAAGCGCTGTCTGAGAAAATCGACGCGTATTACGAGATCGCCGTATGGCCCATTTATGAAGTGCTCGCCTCAATGCCCGATGCGGCGGATCTGGAGCGGGGGCTTGGCCCACGCTCTTCTCGCGCCAGTCTGGAGGCAGCTGTACGCAAACAGGCCTTGCTGGCCGAAGTCTTCGCGGAACACTTAAACGGCACCGAACAATCGCCCCAGGCCGTTGGAGCTTTCTTTGAACAATCGTCCAGCCGCGCCAAAATGTCAGGCCTGCCGCGGGAGGAGTTGGAGCAGTTTCTAGCTGTGCTGAAAGCCTCCACGCTGGCGCTGGTCGGTGCGCAGTAAGCTTCACGGCCCCTGCCGACGAAAGAAGTTTTCGCCCGGGACTGCCTCTTCAAGCGGTGACCTCTGGGTCTTCCCGCAGGCGCCCGGCAGCAATCGCAGCCCCTCCAACCATGACCGTCGCAGCCCCCAGCATCAGCGGTAATCCTCCCAGTTGATAGGTGAGCCCAGAGAGCACCGTTCCCGCGAGGCGCCCGCCGGCGTTGGCCATGTAGTAAAACCCGACATCCATGGTCACGCGCTCCGCCTTTGTGAACGCCAGGATCAGATAAGAGTGGAGTGCCGAGTTGATCGCGAAAACCGCACCAAAGATGAGCAAACCAGCCACCAAAACGCCGGTGAGCCAGGTCTGAGGCCCGCCGGAGGCCAGTGCAGCCACTGTCAGAACGGCTGGGATCGCTGCCAGCGACCAAGCCCACCCTTTTGCGGCCCGCACCAACGCGCCCTCAGAGCGCTGTGCCGCGTTCAGCACGCGCGGGGCGGAGGCTTGCACAAATCCATAGAGGATGACCCAGACCGCCATGAACGTCCCGATCATGAAAAAGGCCGTTCGGTTTCCGGCGACCGTTCCATCGGACAGGACCGCGTAGAAATAGATCGGGATGCCAACCACGAACCAGACATCTCGCGCGCCAAACAAGAACACGCGTGCGAGCGACAGCCAGTTCACGTTTGCCGACTTTGAAAAAACCTCGGAGAATTTCGCGCCTTTCCGGCCTCGTGGCAGACCGGCTGGCATCGCCACCAAGACCGCGACCAAGATAACTGCGAGGATCGCAGCCATTCCAAGAACGGCCGACACAAACCCAACCGTTCCGAGCAACGCGGCGCCCAACAAAAACCCGAGGCCCTTTACGGCGTTTTTCGAGCCCGTAAGAAGCGCGACCCATCGAAACAACCCTCCGTCCTCAGTCGGGGCCAGCAGTTTGACTGCAGATTTTGAGGACATCTTGGCCAGGTCTTTAGCAACGCCGCTCGCCCCCTTCACGATCATCACATAGGCGACCGACAGGCCAATGGCCCAACCCGGATCGAGTTGCGCAAGCGCCAACAGCGCCACAACCTGCAGAGCCAAACCTGCGTAGAGCGTGGAGGTGAGGCCAAAGCGTGCCGCGATCCAACCTGCGCAGAGGTTGGTGATCATCCCCGCGATCTCGTAGAGCACAAAGAGATAGGCAAGCTGAACCGGGCTGAACCCGAGCGTATGAAAGTGCAGCAGCACCAGCATCCGGAGCGCGCCATCCGTCAGCATAAACGCCCAATAGGCCGCTGTGACGGCGATGTAGGCCGACAATCCCTGGGGCCGCGCAGATGCGTTGCTCACAGCGCGTCTCCGACCATCAGGGCCACATCCACAAGCCGGTGCGCGTAGCCCATCTCGTTGTCGTACCAGGCATAGACCTTCACCTGCGTGCCGTTCACGACCATCGTGGAGGGCGCGTCGACGATGCTGGACCGCGTGTCATTGGTGTAGTCGGTCGAGACGAGGGGCCGTTCCTCATAGCCAAGGATCCCCTCCAACTCACCTTCCGCCGCAGCCTTAAAGAGCGCGTTGACCTCTTCGGCGGTGGTGCTGCGCTCAACCTCAAAGACGCAATCTGTGAGCGACGCGTTCAAGAGCGGCACGCGCACCGCATGGCCGTTTAACCGGCCCTGCAATTCCGGATAAATCAGGGTGATCGCCGTGGCACTGCCGGTGGTCGTCGGAATGAGCGAGTTGAGCGCAGAGCGGGCACGGCGCAGGTCTTTGGCGGGGCGGTCGACGATGGTTTGTGTGTTCGTCACATCATGGATCGTGGTGATAGAGCCGTGCTTGATGCCGATGTTCTCGTGGATCACTTTGACGACGGGCGCGAGGCAGTTTGTGGTGCAACTCGCCGCCGTCACGATCTGATGTCTCTGCGCATCGTAAATGCCCTCGTTCACGCCATAGACGATGTTCGCGGTCTCGCCGTCTTTCACGGGGGCTGAGACAACCACCTTCTTCACACCCGCCTCAAAATACGGAGCGAGTTTGGCTTCGCTCTTAAAGACACCGGTGCAGTCGATGACGACATCCACGTTTTCGAGCGGGAGGTCGATGATGCTCTTGGTGCCGATGAATGGCAGACGCGTGCCGTTGATCGTTACGCTATCGCTGTTATGTGCGAAATCTGCCTGCCAACGGCCATGCACCGTGTCGAACTCAAGCAAATGCGCGTGCATTTCTGGATCACCCGTAGCGTCATTGATCCAGGCAATGTTAGCGCCCTGCTCAAGAAGGGGTTTTAGGGCGAGTTTTCCGATCCGGCCAAGGCCGTTCAGGGCATAGGTGGTCATAGTGAGGGTCCAACGTGTGTGTGGGCGATACGGTCAACGGCGTGTTGCGCGTCAAGTCCGTTGAAGGTGTCGAGCGGGAGTGCCGCGAAGGCCTCAATTCGGCTCTTCAGGGCGGCATAGGTTTGTTCAAAGACGCGGCTTTTTTCAGCGTCGGTTCCCGTCACCAAGGCCGGGTCAGGCACACCCCAATGCGCGCTGATCGGGTGCCCGGTCCAAACCGGGCAGTCTTCATTCGCGGCCTGATCGCAAACCGTGAAGACAAAGTCGAAGTCTGGGGCGTCTTCTCCCCGAAAAACCTCAACATTTTTCGAGTGGAGCAGCGACGTGTCATGCCCTCTATGATGCAAAACTCGAAGCGCAAAGGGGTTTAGCGCGGCGCGGGGTTTGGTGCCTGCAGAAAACACTGCAAACCGGCCCTGCCCCGCTGTTTGCAAGATCGCCTCGGCAAAGATCGACCGCGCTGAATTGCCGGTACACAGGAACAAGACGGTATAGGGATCGCCCGCAGGCTTACTGCGGTCTTGGGAGCTGCAAAGTGAGAGCGGCGCACAGATATCTGGCCGTCCGCGACAACAGTCGCCCAAAAGGTAGTCGAACGTCTCGCGCACGGTTTCGATGTCGATCGCATAGCGCAAAGACGTTCCAAACCGTTGCTGCGTCACCAACCCGGCCTGCATGAGAGCGCTGACATAATTTGACAACGTGTTGGGTTTGAGCCCCAGCGCCTGCGCAAGCTCGGTTGCGGGCACACGATCTGGATGACGACGCATAAGCAGCCGAAACAGGGCCAAACGGTTTGGGTGCCCAAGAATTGAGAGGCGATTCGAAATATCCACTTCCATAATTCATGATTTATCGAATTAATGATCTGACGCAACACCCGCGCGGCGAACGATTGACCAAAAAACAGTCTACAAACAGAGACCGATCCTGTCGCAAACCCGTCGTGGTTTGAATGTTACGTGCGCCTGCGAATTCAAAACCACGCACATTTGGGGGTCTGAATGACATCTCGTTTTTTAACGTTCACCTCGGCACTCGCGCTGATGGCCGGATCGGCCTCTGCTGAGAATTTCAACCGCATCGCCTCTTTCATGGTCGCCGAGAATGCGCCCGATGCAGAAGAAAGCTCCGCTGAGATCATCGCGGCAACCGCCGATGGCATGACGCTCGTCTACACCGACAGCCCGGCTGGGATCATCGGGTTCATTGATCTGGCCGACCCGAATGCCCCAGCTGCGGCTGGCGCCATCGCTCTGGAAGGTGAGCCAACCTCCGTTGCCGTGCGCGGCATGACCGCTTTTGTGGGCGAGAACACGTCAGAAAGCTTCGTCGAGCCATCGGGCGTTTTGCACGCGATTGACGTGTCGTCCCGCGAGGTTCTCTCCACCTGCGATCTCGGTGGACAGCCGGATGCAGTGGCCGTGTCCCCCGACGGTACATTTGTCGCTGTCGCCATCGAGAACGAGCGTGACGAAGACTTGGGCGATGGTCGCGTTGGCCAGATGCCGGCAGGCTTTTTGACGATCACGCAGACCGCTGACACAGGCCTCGACTGTGACAGCACCATGATGGTTGATATCACCGGCCTCGCAGACGTCGCCCCTGAGGATCCGGAGCCTGAGTTTGTCGCCATCAACGGCGAAGGCGAGATCGTCGTGACCTTGCAGGAAAACAACCACATCGTGGTGGTTTCTGCCGAGGGCGAGGTTCTTTCGCACTTCTCCGCTGGCATGGTGACGATGGAAGGCATCGACACCGAGGAAGAGGGCGCGCTGATCTTCGATCAATCCCTCACCTGGCCGCGCGAGCCCGATGCGATTACGTGGATCGATGACACGCATTTCGCGATGGCAAACGAAGGTGACATGGACGGCGGCACCCGTGGCTGGACGATCATGAGCCAGACGGGCGAGGTCGTCTACGAATCCGGCGTGAGCTTTGAGCACGCAATCATCGAGATCGGCCACTACCCCGAAGAGCGCTCTGGCAACAAAGGCGTTGAGCCTGAGAGCGTGACGTTTGGCACCTTTGGCGGCACCCCAATGGTGTTTGTCGGGGCGGAGCGGTCTTCGATCGTAGGCGTCTATGATGTGACCGACCCGGCCAACCCGGTTCTGAGCCAATTGCTTCCGTCGGGCATTGGGCCTGAGGGTTATGCGGTGATCGAAGAGCGGGGGCTGCTGATCTCTGCGAACGAGGTCGATGACGCGGGCCCACGGGCGCATGTCATGGTATTCGAGTTCCAGGATGCTCCGGCGTCGTATCCGCACCTCACCTCTGCCGGCACCGATGAGCTGATCGGCTGGGGTGCAATCTCTGGCCAGGTGATGGCTGAGGATGGCACGGTTTTCGCCGTGTCCGACAGCTTCTACGGAATGCAGCCCACCATCTTCCACATTGATGTTTCCGACACCCCGGCACGCATTGTGGACGCAATCCGCGTCACCCGCGAAGGCCAGCCAGCGCAGCTTCTCGACATGGAGGGTATTGCCCTTGATGGCGACGATGGCTTCTGGATTGCCTCCGAGGGCCGGTCTGACCGTCTTGTTCCGCATGCGATCTACCACGTCGGTGCAGATGGCGCGCTCGAAGATTACATCGCACTGCCGCCCGAGCTTCTCGCGGTAGAGCGTCGCTTTGGCTTTGAAGGCATCACCCGCGTTGACGACATGCTCTATATTGCTGTGCAGCGTGAGTGGCGCGATGATCCCGAGAACCACGCAAAGGTCTTGGGCTACGATCTCAACAGCGAAGAGTGGTCGGTGATCCACTACCCGCTGACCCCGGCAGAGACCGGCTGGGTGGGCCTGTCAGAGATCGTCGCGCACGGTGAGCACGTCTACTTCATTGAGCGGGACAACCAGTTCGAGAATGCTGCAACAAAGCGCATCACCCGCGTGGATCTTTCAGCAATGAACGGCATGGTTGCCCTCGGCGAAACGCCCGCAGTGCTGTCGCCTGAAGAGGTGGTTGACCTCTTGCCCTACCTGACCTCCACGGGTGGCTACATCCTTGATAAGGTTGAAGGGCTTGCCATTGCAGCGGACGGCACGATGTGGGTCTCGACTGACAACGACGGCGTGGACGACCACTCTGGCGAGACGATGTTCTTCGCCATCTCACCGATGTAAAGCATCCGAAAAAAACCACTCCCCCGCCAATTATTTTGTTGGCGGGGGAGACCTTAGGAGCTCTTACAGGGGCACCGAGGGTTCTGTGTAAACGCACGATTTTCGTGGCCCAAGGGGCCCGCAAAGTGCTGTCAGACAAACAAAAACGTATCTTAGATTTCATTAAGGCGCAGTGTTTCTCCTAGGAATTCCAGGCCAGCCTTCCTGTCGCGTTACAGAGTGGCAAACCGCTCAGCCACCTCGCCTTCGCGTCGATCCGTCGTTTTCAGATCTCCGCCGCGAATAATGACCCAAACCTTTGCCACCAATTGCGGACCATCGTGTGGCTGACGTCTATACCGCGCTCTTGCAGGAGATCTTCGAGTTTACGGAAAAAGAGCGGCAACCGCGCAAAAAGCGTTGCAGCGTCGTAAGTGAGGTACGGGCTGGTGTTGAAACCGCAGATTGGCGAGCGAGTGTACACTCAGCGAAGCGACGTGAGCGGCCGAACCGCACTCAAACGGAGTTGCTCCGTCAGGGCCTACAGGGTCTCAGCGTCAGAATGCCTTTGAATAGCTGATCAGAAAGTGCCTCTGAAAAGCCGGTAGGGAGCTAACGTGCGAAATGAGCGGGTAATCTTCCGCGAGACGAAGCGCCTGCTGACTTTAGGAAAACGCCTGGCTGGGGTGGTAGGATTCGAACCTACGATACACGGTACCAAAAACCGCTGCCTTACCACTTGGCTACACCCCAACCGGGTGCGCGAGGGTTTAGTCGCGGTCTGCGGGGGGTTCAAGGGGATTCGGTGCTCACATTGCGGTTGCCCGATGCGGTTTTGCTCTGCACGCTCGCGCGCAACAAAAAAGACGCTTGGGAGGACCAACCGATGACCGATTTCACCTTTGAAACGACGCCGAAAATCATCTCGCGTGCAGGGGCGACGGGGGAGATTGGGTCGATCCTCGCGGCGACAGGCGCGCGGCATGTAGCGCTGATCACTGACGCTTCGGTCCGCGCTCTTGGCCTGACCGAGGCTGCGGAGGCCTCCATCGCCGCAACCGGTCTCGCTTGCACAGTGTTCACCAACATCAAACCCGATCCACCCGAGGAGCTTGTTTCGGACGCCGTAGACGCTTGCGAAGGTGCGGATGCTGTCGCCGCCGTCGGAGGCGGCTCGGCGCTCGACGTGGCAAAGGTTGTGGCGCTTCGACTCGGTGGCGATCAGCCTCTCGATGAGATGTATGGCGTGGGCAACGCGATCGGGCCGCGGGTTCCGTTGGTCCTCGCGCCCACGACCGCTGGCACCGGGTCTGAGGTCACACCGATCTCGATTCTGACCCGCCCCGGCAACCTCAAGATGGGGATTGTTGCGCCCGCGCTGTTTCCCGATGTGGCTCTGCTCGACGCGAACCTGACCCTTGGTTTGCCGCAAGATCAGACCGCGGCGACGGGCGTGGATGCGATGGTCCATGCGATCGAGGCCTACACGACCAAGCTCAAGAAAAACCCCGTCTCAGATGCCCTCGCGAAAGAGGCGCTGAGGCTGTTGGCGGGCAATATAGAACGGGTCTGCGACGCACCCGCAGATGTCGAAGCGCGCCAAGCTATGCTGCTCGGCTCATGCCTCGCCGGAATGGCGTTCGCCAACGCACCCTGCGCGGGCGTCCATGCGCTGGCCTATCCGCTTGGTGGGCATTTCAAGGTGCCCCATGGGCTGTCAAATGCGCTGATTTTACCGGATGTGCTGGCGTTCAACACCCCCGTGGCAGGCGCGATGTACGACCAGCTCGCTCCCATCGTCTTTGGCCCCGGCATCGGCCTTGAGAAGGGGTTCCGCGCCCTTGCGCCACGTATCGGCCTGCCAACAACGCTCAGAGAGGTCGGGGTCAGCCACAATCACCTGCCAATGATGGCCGCCGACGCGATGAAGCAAACCCGCCTGCTGGTGAACAACCCTCGCGAAATCACCGAAAACGACGCGCTCGCGATCTATACCGCCGCCTTGTGAGTTTCTCCAAAAAACGCAATTTCCGCATCGCTGAAAGGGCATCGGCTTGCCTCTCCCATGGCGGGGGCTTAGACGATGGCCGTTCAGCTTAAGGACCTCGCCATGACCGATAAGTCAAAGCTCCCTTCCCGCCATGTCACCCTTGGCCCAAGCCGCGCGCCGCATCGCTCGTACTACTACGCGATGGGCATCTCCGAAGAGGAGATCAAGCAGCCGTTCGTGGGGGTCGCCACCTGCTGGAACGAGGCCGCGCCCTGCAACATCGCCCTCAACCGCCAAGCGCAGGCTGTGAAGCACGGGGTCAAGCAGGCTGCGGGCACGCCGCGCGAGTTTACCACCATCACCGTGACCGATGGGATCGCCATGGGCCACGAAGGGATGCGCTCTTCGCTCGCCTCCCGCGAAGCGATCGCCGACACGGTTGAGCTGACGATGCGCGGGCATTGCTATGATGCGCTGGTTGGTCTGGCGGGCTGCGACAAGTCCTTGCCCGGAATGATGATGGCGATGGTGCGGCTGAACACGCCTTCGGTCTTTATCTACGGCGGCTCAATCCTTCCGGGTCGCCTTGAGGGCAAAGACGTCACCGTGCAGGACGTGTTCGAGGCCGTTGGCGCGCACCAGGCGGGCAACTATTCTGATGAACAACTCGCTGTGCTTGAGCGGGTGGCCTGCCCCTCGGCCGGGGCCTGTGGTGGCCAGTTTACCGCCAACACGATGGCCTGTGTCTCTGAGGCGATTGGTTTGGCCCTGCCCAACTCCTCGGGCGCACCGGCACCTTACGAGTCCCGTGATCAGTATGGGGAGGCCTCGGGCCGCGCTGTAATGAACCTGATCGAAAAGAACATCCGCGCGCGAGACATCGTCACCCGCCAGAGCCTTGAGAATGCCGCCCGCATCGTGGCCTGCACCGGCGGCTCTACGAATGCGGGCCTGCACCTGCCTGCGATTGCGCATGAGGCGGGCATCGACTTCTTCCTGGAGGACGTGACCGACATCTTCCGCGAAACGCCCTATTTCGTCGATCTCAAGCCTGGCGGGCAGTATGTTGCCAAAGACCTCTTTGAGGCAGGCGGCGTGCCCGTGGTGCTGAAAGAGCTCGACAAGGCCGGTCTGATCCACCGCGATTGCATGACTGTCACCGGCTACTCTATCGGAGAAGAGATTGACCGGATCACCCATGGCGCGGATGGCCGCGTGGTGCATCCGATCGAAAAGCCGCTCTCCACGACCGGCGGTGTAGTTGGCCTGAAGGGCAACCTCTCCCCCGAAGGCGCGATTGTGAAAATCGCTGGCATGTCTGACGAGCAGCTTGTCTTTACCGGACCTGCGCTTGTGTTTGAGTGTGAGGAAGATGCTTTCGCCGCGGTGCAGGCGCGCGAATACTCCGAAGGCGACGTCTTCGTCATTCGCAACGAGGGGCCCAAGGGTGGGCCGGGCATGCGCGAGATGCTTGCGACCACCGCAGCGCTTTCGGGCCAAGGCATGGGCAAGAAGGTCGCGCTCATCACCGATGGGCGTTTCTCTGGTGCGACGCGCGGCTTCTGCGTTGGCCATGTGGGGCCAGAGGCTGCCGTGGGTGGGCCGATTGGGCTGCTGCAAAGCGGCGACATGATCACCATCAACGCTCTGTCTGGCGAAATCTCGGTGGCACTCTCAGACGAAGAGCTGGCCACCCGCAAGGCGGCTTGGTCCGGCCCGCGCGAGACGATCTATGCCTCTGGCGCGCTCTGGAAATACGCTCAGGTCGTCGGCGGTGCGCGAGAGGGCGGTGTAACCCACCCCGGCGCCAAGCACGAAAAGCACATCTACATGGACCTCTAAGTGCCATGCAGGTGCGCTTTGTCACCTGTGATGTCTTTACGGATACGCCGTTTCAGGGAAATCCGCTCGCGGTGATCCCCGATGCGCGCGGGCTGAGCACTGCGCAAATGCAGGCTATTGCGCGCGAGTTTAACTACGCTGAGAGTACCTTTGTGCTGCCGCCCGAAACGCCGGGCGGCCTCGCAAAAGTGCGCATCTTCACGCCCGTGGATGAGATGCCCTTTGCCGGGCACCCGACCATTGGCACCGCGCTGATGCTGAAAGCCCAAGAGGAGGTTTTCGGTCAGAAGGTCGGCGATGCGTTCGTGCTCGAAGAGAAGGCGGGTCCCGTGCCTGTGACAATCTCCGATGGGCAGGCCACCTTCACCGCCCCCAAGCCACTGACCTTGGGGCCGCCCCTACCCTCCGCCGGAATAGCAGCGTCGCTCAACCTCTCCGCGCACGACCTAAGCCACAACCACCCACCCCAGGTCGCGGGCGTTGGTCTCGACTTTGTCTTCGTAGAGCTCGCCTCCCGCGAAGCGCTTGCCCGTGCGCGAGCCGACGCCACCCAGCTCCGCGCCCTCGAAGACACATGGGTCGGGCCTGGCGGATCCGTGGCGATCTACGCGTATTTCAAGACAGAATCGGTGGTGCACGCCCGCATGTTTGACCCCAACGGCGGCATCCCGGAGGACCCGGCAACTGGCTCCGCGGCGGCTGCCCTCGCCGCTCTCCTGCATAAAATGCAAGATTTGCCATCAGATGGCCGCTTTTTGGTGCATCAAGGAGAAGAAATGGGCCGTAAGAGCCTGTTGAGCTTGCAGGTTTCGGGTGAGAGCGCTTCGATGCAGGTCAGAGTTTCAGGCGGGGCCGTGAAGGTCATGTCTGGCGAACTGAGCCTGGGGGGAGGCCGATGAACACGTTTAGAGCCATTGCATATGGGGGGCTGCTGGCGCTGTTGAGTGCCTGCGCACACACATCAGAAACAGCCGCAACCTCCAGCCAAGTCGGCGGCGGCGCGCCTCTGCCCCTCCCAACCCCGAGCGAGGTGTCTTTCTTTGCGGGCGACGATCCGCTGGTCATCGTCGCGCCACGTGGCTTTTGCATCGACCCAGAAGCGGTGATGCGCTCAAATGACAGCGGCATCGTCCTGATGGGGGACTGTACCGGCCTCGATGAAGGCATAAGCCCAACCTTCTCATCCGCGAGTGTCGATGCGCAACGCCCCCAAACGCGCGCGCCGTTTGATGCGGTGATCTCAGTGAGCGCGGCCTCCGCTTCGCCGTTTTCCGGCTGGGAGGCGGACGATCGCACGGCAGTGCTCGAGTCGATGATCCAAGCTGGTCTTGGCGAAGAGCTGCTGGGCCGCGCTGGCGGTGCCGCCGTTCCTGGAGCGACCGAAGTTGTGCAAACCCGCACCCGCGCCGGAACGCTCTATGTTCTGTTGCAGGATGAGCCGTCCGGCACCCTCTCGACCGCAGCCCCGCGCTACTGGCGTGCCTTTGCAGAGGAGGATGGGCGAACGCTGGTGCTCACCGTGTCAGCGCTTGGGCCGGTCTATCCCGGCGATCAGGTGCTGTTACGGACTATATCCTCGCTGCGGGATGCGATACGAGAGGCGAACCGCGCCGACATTTGACGGCGCTCAACCGTCAAGCGTGAGGCCCGCGCGTGCTATCCCGTATCGCGCTCATTTTTGAGACCCTCCTGCATCGGCTGGCGACGCGGATGCTCACCCGTCGTGCAAAAGCGAGCGAAACTGCCGACCCCCTCACCGTGCGGCGATGGCGGCGGCAGGCGCGCGAAATGCAGATCCCTCTCAGCCGCCTTGAGCGCACCGCGAATACCCGTTTGCAAGGCCCGGCAATACTTTCAGAGCAAGCGGAGTTGCCCGCGGGCCCGAAAGACGCGAGCCTGCGCTACCGCCCTCCGTTCTTCACACAAGCGACACGCCCCTCGGGTCTCGTTCGCCCTGCATCCGCCACATCGCTGGGCGGCGGGATCACGCTACACCATGACCTGGAGGAGCCGGAGCTTTCACTCCGCCAAGTGCGCAACGGCGTTGCCACGGGCCTCACCTCCCATGACGACGCCGCGACCCCTTTCGGCTGTCTTCTGGAGGCATTCGAGCTACGAGGCTCTTTCCTCTCGTTGGCCATCGCGATCCCGCCTAAAGAGGCACAAAAAACCCGGCGAGAAGATCTCGTGCGCCTCACCTACGACCTTGAGCTTGATCTACCCTTAGAGGTTTTTGCCCGTCTCAACTTGCGGCATGGCCCCAACGTGGAGCAGATCGTCCGGGAGATTGATTTGCAGGGGCGCGAGAGCTTTGTGGAATTCGATCTTTTCTACACAAAATATGAGCCCGAGAGGGGTCGCGATATTTGGGTTGATTTGATCTTTCAAACACCCACGATGAACATCATCCGCATCCGCGATCTCACGATTATTCGGCGCCCGCGGGTATCACTGTAACGAGGAAAGAGAGCATGTCGCAGACTTTTGAGTGTGTCGCTATCTCGCTGGTCGATGGCGTATTGTCGGGCACTCTAAAGCGTCGCGCGGCCAATGCTTCTGCCCCGCTTTTGGAACTTCTCGCACGCGGAGAAGTCGTCGCCGTTGCCGACCCGCAACCGATCGAGTCAGAGACCGATCATTTCAGCTTTCGTTTCGAGGTGCCGGGCAAGGTTCTGACCGACGGAGTGCTCACTCTGATCGTGAGGGCGGAGGGCGCGAGCGAGGGGCTTGCGTCTGTTCCCGTGGCGGTTGGAGAAGCGCTCGACGGCGACATTCTGGCCGAGCTCGACTTGCTGCGCGCCGAACTCGACATGTTAAAAAAGGCGTTCCGGCAGAACCTCGGCGTGGGCCGGTTTTGACCACGTCTGGTCAGCTTTTGTCGCTGCGCCCCGAGGGGCTCTATTGCGCGGATGGTGATTTCTTTATCGATCCGCATCGCCCAGTGCATCGCGCCGTAATAACCCACGCCCACGCAGACCATTGCCGCCCTGGCCTTGGATCAATGCTCGCCACGGATGAGACAATCCAGATCGCCAAAACCCGCTACGGGGCGAACGCGTTTGAGCGCACACAGGCCTTACCGCTGCGGCAGTCAATCAAGATCGGGGACGTGACTGTGAGCCTTGTCCCGGCAGGGCATGTCTTGGGCTCTGCGCAAATTGTTATTGAAAAGGGCGCGCGGCGGGAAGTTGTCTCCGGCGACTATCGGCGCGGCGATAACCCTACCTGCGCCCCGTTTGAGCCCGTGCAATGCGACCTGTTCGTGACCGAGGCGACCTTTGGCCTGCCCGTCTTTCGCCACCCCGACACACAATCCGAAATCGCCAAACTACTCGCGTCACTCGAGGCGTTTCCAGAGCGCTGCCATGTGCTGGGTGTCTACGCGCTCGGCAAAGCACAGCGGATCATTGCAGAGTTGCGAAACGCGGGCTTTGATCGCCCGATCTACCTCCACGGCGCGCTTCAAAAGCTCTGCGAACTTTACACCCAGCTTGGGTATGAGCTTGGTGATCTCCGCCCCGCCACCATCAAAGACGAGGGCGGAAGCAAGCAAAACTTCGCCGGCCAAATCGTGCTTGCGCCCCCCAGCGCGCTGCAAGATCGCTGGTCACGCAGGCTTGGCGATATCCGCCCGGTGGGGGTATCCGGCTGGATGCAGGTGCGTGCCCGCGCCCGCCAACGGCGGGTGGAATTGCCGCTTGTGATCTCCGACCATTGCGACTGGGACGGGCTGACCGCCACCATCCGCGAAGTGGGCGCTGAAACCGTCTGGGTCACCCATGGTGCGGAAGAAGCGCTCTGCCACTGGTGCGCCGAGCAAGGAATTGCGGCAGCACCGTTGCAGATCGCCGGGCGCGACGGCGAAGACGATTAGAGGGACAGACCATGGCACGGCGACGCAAACGCTCGTTCATTTTGCGCGTGATCCGCACGTTCTTTACCGTGTTTTTGCTGATGCTCTTGGGCAGCTACCTGCTCTTCTCAGACGCCGGTCTCGACCCGCAAGCGCATTTTCCGCCCGCTGATGCAGGCCTGACCGGCGATTTCGCGGAGAATACCGCACTGCAAGAGGGGCAACTCCTGTCGCTGCGCGGCTCCACCAGCCCCGAGGATATCGCGCTGCATCCCGATGGGTCGGTCTGGACGCTGACCAGAGATGGCGAGTTGTGGCGGATCGAGGGCGACCGCGTGCTCGCCGTTGGCCGCATCTCCGACGACCCACTAGGGCTCGAGTGGTCGGCGGATGGAGAGGCGCTCTACATCACCGATACCAACATCGGCCTGTTGCGTTGGACGCCCGACGGCGGCACCGAGGTGCTGGTCGATCAGCTTGAGGGTGCGCCGCTGACCTTTGCCAACCAGCTCGCGGTTGCGCGGGATGGCACCGTCTATTTCAGCGTCTCCACGCGCCGATGGCGCCCGCAGGATTTCGGCGGCACGCTCGAAGCCTCCATCCACGACCTTTGGGAGCACCACACATCCGGCGTTGTGGTGAGATGGAGCGAAGACCAGGGCGCGCGGGTGATCGCGCGGGGGTTTAACTTCGTCAACGGTGTGGCTTTCACACCGGAAGAAGACGCGCTGCTGATCGCAGAGACCGGAACCTACACGATCTGGCGTCTGGACCTGACCGAAGAGGGCGCCACCCCAACGCCCTTGCTCGAAAACCTCCCCGGCTTTCCCGACAATTTGCAAGCGCAAGGGGACGGGACGTATTGGCTGGGGTTGGTTTCGCTGCGCCGGGGCCTCGCGGACACCTTAGCACCCTATCCTTGGGTGCGGGCCATCGTCTGGCGTTTGCCCGAGTTCGTGCGCCCCACGCCGAACCCCCATGGGCTTCTCGTGCGGTTCGACGCTAACGGTAAAATCCTCTCCACGCTGCATGACCCAAGCGGAGAGGTCACCGCCGTCACGGGTGGCGTGGTGTCGAACGGAATGCTCTATGTCTCCAGCCTCAGCATGGGGGCCATCCGCGCCCTTCCCGCACCGTGACACCCTTCGCCGACCTGCTCGAAGCGCTGGCGTTCACTCCGGGGCGCAACGCGAAACTCGCGCTTCTGCGTCGATATTTTGAGACCACCCCCGACCCTGACCGCGGCTGGGCCCTCGCCGCCCTTGCCGGAACGCTTGAGCTGCCGCATGTAACCTCCTCCGTGATCCGGGGGCTCATGGAAGAGCGCGCGGACCCGGTGCTCTTTCGCCTGTCTTATGACTACGTGGGTGACCTGGCCGAAACGGTTGCGCTGCTTTGGCCTGATGCCGGCGAGGTCGATGCCGCGCCCAGCCTCGATGAAGTTGTCACGACGCTCCAAAAAGCCTCCCGCCTTGAGCGCCCGCCCATCTTGGCGGGGTTTCTGGATCGTCTCGCGCCCTCCGCGAGGTTGGCCCTCATCAAGCTTTGCACCGGGGGCATGCGGGTTGGCGTCTCCACCCGCCTCGTGCAAACCGCGCTGGCGGATGACGCCCATCCGCTCGATCGCATTGCCGAGCTCTGGTTCGCGCTGGAGCCGCCCTACACCGAACTCTTCGACTGGCTAAATGGCGGGCCAGAGCCAGACGTGGACCTCTCCCTCGCCTTCCGACCGGTAATGCTTGCCACCCCGCTGGAGGACAGCCGCATCGACACGCTCGACCCCGCAGCTCACATCGCCGAGTGGAAGTGGGACGGCGTACGTGTGCAAGCCGTCGCCACCCCGCAGGGACGTCGGCTCTACACCCGCACCGGGGAGGACATCTCCGAAACCTTCCCAGATGTGCTGGAGACGATGACCTGGCACGCCTGCATCGATGGGGAGCTTTTGGTGGGTCACGACGGGGAGGTCGCGCCCTTCGCAGACCTGCAAAAACGCCTCAACCGCAAGCGCGTGACCAAGCCGATGCTCGCGCAACTCCCCGCCTTCATCCGCGCCTATGACATCCTGGAGCGGGACGGCGCAGACTTGCGCGCACTGCCCTTGCGGAAGCGTCAAAATGAACTCGCAGCGTGGCACGCCGAGGTCGCGCCCGCGCGCCTCGATCTCTCCCGCCCGGTTCCCTTTGCAACCTGGGACGAGCTGCGCGAGATCCGCGCCACCTCCCGCCAGGACGCGATGGAAGGGCTAATGCTGAAGCGCGCCGACAGCCCGTATACCGCTGGCCGCCCGGTGGGCCCGTGGTTCAAATGGAAGCGCGACCCGTTAGAGGCAGACTGCGTGCTCATGTACGCCCAGCGCGGCCACGGAAAGCGGTCGAGCTACTACTCCGATTACACCTTCGGCGCCTGGGCCCCCGATGGCTCTCTCCTGCCCGTAGGCAAAGCCTACTCCGGGTTCACCGATGCCGAGCTTGAGCGGCTCGACAAATGGGTGCGCGCCAACTTCACAGAGCGATTTGGGCCTGTACGCGCCGTCAAACCCGGGCTGGTGCTGGAAGTGGCCTTTGATGCCGTCCAAGCCTCCACCCGCCACAAATCTGGCGTGGCGATGCGCTTTCCCCGGATCAAGCGGATCCGCTGGGACAAACCCATCAACGAGGCCGCCACCATCGGTGACATTCGCGCGCTGATCGGGTGAGGCGTCTCTTGATGAAACCCGGCCCCGCGGGTTAGGGATCGCCCAACACAAAGGACTGTCTGATGAGCGCACCGAAACCCGTTATCTTGTGCATTTTGGACGGGTGGGGGCTGAACCCATCAGCAGAGTTCAACGCGGTCGCGCAGGCGGATACTCCTACTTTTGACGCACTCCAAGCCAATGCGCCACAGGCGGAGCTTAAAGCGCACGGCGACGCTGTGGGTCTGCCTGACGCACAGATGGGCAACTCCGAGGTTGGGCACATGACAATCGGCGCAGGCCGTGTGATCTGGATGGACCTGCCCCGCATCGACAACGCGATCGCGGATGGCTCTTTTGCGAGCAACCCGGGCCTCATAGCGTTTATCACGGATTTGAAAGCGTCCGGAGGTGTGGCGCATCTCGCTGGGCTGGTCAGCCCGGGCGGCGTGCATGCGCACCAAGATCACATTGTGGCTGCTGCGCGGGTGATTGCAGAAGCGGGCGTGCCGGTGCGGGTGCATGCCTTCACCGATGGGCGAGACGTCGCGCCAAAATCTGCCGCCACGCAAGTAGCGGCATTTGAGAAAGACCTGCCCGAGGGCGCGTCTATCGCCACCGTCTCAGGCCGCTTCTTCGCAATGGACCGCGACACACGCTGGGAGCGGGTCGAAAAAGCCTACCGCGCGATGACTTTGGCGGAAGGGAAGGCCGTAGCCTCCGCCGCTGAGGCTATCGAGAGTGCCTATGAGAGCGGTGAGACCGACGAGTTCATCACACCTTCGGTCGTCGCAGGCTACGACGGGTTCAAACCCAACGACGGGCTCTTCTTCTGCAATTTCCGCGCAGACCGCGCCCGCGAAATCCTCGAAGCACTCGTGGCGCCGGAGTTCACCAGTTTTGAGCGCTTAGCCCCACCGCCACACAGAGCGCTCGGCATGGTCTCCTACTCAGACCGCCATGACGCGTGGATGCCGGCGCTTTTCCCATCCCAAGACGTGCCAAACACGCTCGGTGCATGGGTCGCGGCCCAGGGTAAGACCCAGTTTCGGATCGCTGAGACTGAGAAATACCCGCATGTGACCTTCTTCCTAAACGGAGGGGTCGAGGCTCCACACACCGGCGAAGAGCGGTTGATGCCGCCCTCGCCCAAGGTCAAAACCTACGATCTGGCGCCGGAGATGTCGGCGGCTGTCGTGACCGCAGGCGTGCTGGGCGCCATCGCGGCGGGCCATGACATGATCGTCGTGAATTTCGCGAACCCCGACATGGTCGGCCACACCGGCGATCTTGAGGCGGCAAAAGCGGCCTGTGCGGCGGTGGATGCGGGCCTTGGGCAAATCGTGAAAGCGGTGTCTGAGGCCGGAGGGGCGATGGTTGTCACTGCCGATCACGGCAACTGCGAAGTGATGCGTGATCCGACGTCCGGCGAGGCGCACACCGCCCACACGCTCAACCCGGTGCCGGTGATGCTCGTCGGTGGGCCTGACGGTGCTGCGCTGCGGAACGGGCGGTTGAGCGATCTTGCGCCCACGATCCTCGACCTCATGCAGCTCCCCAAACCGCCGGAGATGACCGGCACATCGCTAATCTCTTGAGGGCGCGCGCGGCAGCCTGCCTGATTGCCCTCAGCCTCGCAGGCGCGCCCGCTACCGCAGATGACTTGCGCGCCGCGCGTGCAGCTGTGCAATCAGCGGCAACCTCGCTTGAAAACGCACAGTCGCGCGCACCAGAGGCGCAGGCGGAGGCGTTCGCCCAAGCCATCTCCGCCTATGAGCGCAGCCTTGCTGATCTGCGCGGCGCGCAGCGGTCGATCCGGAGAGAGCGCGATATGCTTGCCGCCGATCTGGCGTTGCGGGAACAAGAAACTGCAACGCTGCTCAGCGCACTCCAACGTATCGAACGCGCCCCCGCCCCCCTTCTTTTGCTGCATCCCGCAGGGCCCGATGGGGCCGCGCGCGCTGGCATGATGATCCGCGAGGCTTTGCCGGAGTTGCAGGCGCGGGTGGATGCTCTGGCGAGTGATCTCGCAGCGCTAGAACGCCTCCAGCAGGCAGACAATGACGCAGCTGAAGAGTTGGGCAGCGCACTCGCGGGCCTGCGCCGGGCGGAAGCTGCATTGCAGGATGCACTAGTCCGGAATCGTACTATTCCAGACCTAAACACCGCAGCGCTCGCGGATGTTGCTGACAACATCAACGGCACCCTAGGCGCACTGGTCACATATGCAGAGGCGATAGACACCCCGCTCAGCGCACCCAACGTGGCCCAAGCGCCCAAGTGGCCCCTCGACGGGCGCCTCACCGGCGGCTTTGGCGCGACTGAGAATGGCAGCCCACGTCCCGGAATTCTCCTCTCCGCCCCCGCTGGCACCGCCGTGCTTGCCCCCACCGATGCCTCGGTGCGCTTTGCCGGAGCGTTCCTGGGCTACGGCGGCTTGGTGATTCTTGAGCCTGCCGATGACACGCTTTTGGTGCTCGCAGGGCTTGAGGATCTGTCCATTTCGGCAGGCGACACCGTTATACAGAACGAAATCCTGGGTGCCCTTGCACCTGTGAGCGGTTCTGATGAAGTATTTTTGATGACACGCGAGAGTGATGTTGCAGCAGATCGCTCCGCAACGCTCTATATAGAACTACGCCGTGCAGGAGAGCCGATTGACCCGGCCTCTTATTTCGCGGTCGCTGAGGATGGGGAAAACTAACATGCGCAAAACGATCATCGCCGCTGTGATCGGAGCCGTCGCCGGTGCGACGCTCACCACTCAAGTTGTCGGCCCGTTGGTTGCGCAGGAAGGGCCCAGCCGCTCCACCTACGAGTATCTTGACCTGTTCGGTTCGATCTTTGAGCGGGTGCGCGCCTCTTATGTTGAAGAGGTTGATGACGCGCAGCTAATTGAAGCGGCGATCTCGGGCATGCTCACCTCGCTTGATCCGCACTCAGGATACCTCCCGGCGGAGGATTTCACCGACATGCAGGTTCAGACGCGCGGTGAGTTTGGTGGCCTTGGCATTGAGGTGACCCAGGAAAACGGCTTCGTGAAGGTGGTCTCTCCGATCGACGACACTCCCGCTGCGAACGCCGGTATCGAAGCCGGAGATTTCATCACCCATGTGGACGGTGAAAGCGTTCTGGGCCTCGCGCTGGATGAAGCGGTCGAATTGATGCGCGGGCCTGTGGGCTCCGAAATTCTCGTCACGATTGCGCGCGAAGGGGAGACGGAGCCATTCGACGTCTCCATCACCCGCGATGTGATCAAAATCCGCGCCGCCCGCGCACGGCTTGAGGGCAATACGGTGGTTCTGAGGGTCACGACCTTCAGCCAGCAAACCTATGAGAACGTCGAGCAAGCGCTTGAGCGGCAGGCCGAAGAGCTTGGCGGCTTGGAAAATGTCGATGGCGTGGTGCTGGATCTGCGCAACAACCCAGGTGGGCTGCTGACGCAAGCGATCCGGGTCTCGGATGCGTTCCTTGAGCGGGGAGAGATCGTCTCCACCCGTGGTCGCGACCCACGCGACAGCGACCGCTACAACGCGACACCCGGCGATCTGATCGACGGCAAGCCGATTGTCGTGCTGATCAACGGCGGGTCGGCCTCTGCATCTGAGATTGTCGCCGGCGCGCTGCAAGATCACCGCCGCGCGATCATCGTGGGGGAAAAGAGCTTTGGGAAAGGCTCGGTGCAGTCAGTCATCCCGCTTCAAGGCAACGCTGCGATGCGCCTGACCACCTCGCGCTATTACACGCCGTCGGGGCGGTCCATCCAAGCGCTTGGCATCGCGCCCGACATCCTCGTGCGGCCCCGCTTGGGCGGGGAAGAGCTGGATGGCTTGGGCCGGTCAGAAGCTGACCTGCGCGGCTCCCTCTCGAACGAAACGCTCTCTGAGGACGAGCGTCGTCAGCTTGAGGAAGAGGCAGAGCGGCTTGAGGCCGACGCTGAGCGCCGCAACCAGGATTATCAGTTGGCCTACGCGCTCGATATCATCCGCGGCATCTCGGTGATCGGCAATCAATGAGCCATCCGACGGACTACCGCCCGTGCGTTGGGATTGTCCTGACCAACGGGCGGGGCGAGGTGTTTGCGGGCCAAAGGGCTGACATGACAGCGCCCGCATGGCAGATGCCACAGGGCGGGATAGATCCGGGCGAAACGGTCGAGAAGGCCGCCTACCGGGAGCTGGTTGAGGAAACCAGCGTCCCACGCGAGGCGGTCACCTGGCTGGCGCAAACGCAAAACCCGTATCGCTACGACTTCCCACCAGAGGTTCTGGGTAAGCGCTTCAAAAAATATCGCGGGCAAGAGCAGCACTGGGTTTTGCTGCGGTTGAATGGGCCCGAGACGACGATTGAGCTGGAGACTGAGCACCCGGAGTTTTCAGAGTGGACATGGATGTCACCGGCTGACGTTGTCGAAAGCATCGTTGCCTTCAAACGCCCGATCTACGAGGCGGTGCTCGCCGAATTCTCATCGCATCTTTAGCCCGGCTCACTCCACCGCCAGAGCCGCCGCCTCAATGATCGGAAAGAAGCTGCCCGCTGATCGCACGCCAAACCACGCGCCCTCGGTTTTTCCGATGTCGATCAACCGATAGAAGCTTTTGCGGTCGATCCGCGCCTCCAGCCCGCGGCGGACATGTACGTAGGGCGTGGGTTCCCCGTCCTCCGCGTACAGAACCCTCAGCGGGTTTTCGTCTGACAGCGTCGTTTCATCCCCGACATTGGTCTCAAAGGTCAGGCTTTGCTCGCCGCCCTCTTCTGAAGCATGAAAATCCAGTGCCACAAACGGCGCATCCTCCACCCGGATGCCCACCTTCTCCACCGGCGTAACGAGGAAAAACTTGCCCTCCTCCAGCTTTAGGATCGAGGCAAAAAGCTTGACCATCGGCAGCCGCCCAATCGGCGTGCCCTCATAGAACCAAGTGCCATCGCGCTTGATCTCCATGTCGATGTCACCACAAAAATCCGGGTTCCACAGATGCACAGGGGGCGGGCCTTTGCGCTTGCCAATCGCCTTTGCGATCCCTTCAGCAGACGGGGTCGCGGGGGTGTGATCGGACGTTTGCTCTGGCACGGGTTTTCCTCCTGCCTGTTCCTGTGCAAGCATCGATATAGATTGCACTGGGTGCATTCCAGCACTGCGGTGACAGGGAGAGACGAGAATGGCTGAGACTGACACTCTGCTGAGCGACATCGAAGCAACGGGCGAGAAGCTCAAGCAAGCGGCCTCGGCTGTGGGTCAACGCGTGATCGGGCAAGAGCGCGTCGTGGATTTGTCGCTTACGGCACTCCTCTCCGGCGGGCATGCTCTGCTGGTTGGTGCGCCGGGTTTGGCGAAAACGCGGCTGGTCGAAACGCTTGGCACGGTGCTTGGCCTTGATGCGGGCCGCGTGCAGTTCACACCTGATCTGATGCCCTCCGATATCCTGGGCGCAGAGGTGCTTGAGAGCACGCCCGATGGCAAACGCGAGTTTCGCTTCATCGACGGCCCGATCTTCTGCCAACTGCTGATGGCGGACGAGATCAACCGTGCTGGCCCTCGTACCCAGTCTGCGCTGTTGCAGGCCATGCAGGAAAAGCATGTGACCGTCGCGGGCGCACGGCGCGACCTGCCACGCCCCTTCCACGTGCTCGCAACCCAAAACCCGATCGAGCAGGAGGGGACGTACCCGCTCCCCGAAGCGCAGCTTGACCGGTTCTTGCTGCAAATCGATGTGGACTACCCGGACCGGGAGGCGGAGCGGAAAATCCTCTTTGCCACCACCGGCACCGACGACACGCATGTGAGCCCGGTGTTCGACACCGCAGGTCTGGTCCACGCGCAAGAGATTGTCCGCCGCATGCCCGTCGGTGAGAGTGTGGTGGAGGCAATCCTCGACCTCGTGCGCGCCGCGCGGCCCGGAGAGCCCGAAGCGCCTGAGGCCGTGCAAAAAGCCATCAGCTGGGGACCGGGGCCGCGTGCTGCGCAGGCGCTGATGCTCGCAGTGCGCGCGCGGACTTTGCTGGAAGGCAGGCTCGCGCCCTCGATTGATGACGTGGCCGCACTCGCGCAACCCGTCCTGATCCACCGCATGGCGCTGACCTTTGCTGCGCGCGCCGAAGGGCAAACGCTGGAGCAGGTCATTTCCAGCCTCGTGCGCGACACCCTCAAGCTCGACATTGCCGCATAATGGCCGAGCGCGCCGGGCTTGATACCGCCGCTGGCCGCGCCGTCTGGTTGCGCCGCGACGCAGAGAAGATCGCAGGATCGCTCCCGCCGCTGTTGGCGGAGGCCGAACGTCTCGCAGCGACGATTGTGTCGGGCGTGCACGGTCGGCGGCGCACCGGTCCGGGCGAAGAGTTCTGGCAATACCGGCAAGCGCTGCCCGGCGATGTATCTACGGCGATCGATTGGCGCCGCTCCGCCCGCTCAGATGCGGCCTATATCCGCGAGATGGAGTGGGATTCAGCTCAGACGGTCACCTTTTGGTGCGATCGCGCCCCCTCGATGGGATACGCCTCTGACCGCGATGGCCGCACTAAGGCGGAGCGTGCAAAACTCCTGACGCTTGCCCTTAGCGTGCTCTTGATGGGCGCCGGGGAGCGGGTTGCCTTGATGGACAGCCTCGCCTCTGAGCCGCGCGCAGGGGAGACACAGCTGAGGTCTATGGCGCTGGCACTTTCGCAGGCCCAGGACGACAGCGGAGATTTCGGCGCCGCCCCTCCTTGGCCCGAAAAACGTGGCGGTCAGGCAGTGTTTTTCTCGGATTTTCTCGGGGATCTCGACAACACCAAACTCGCTCTCTCCGCCGCCGCCCAGCGCGGTGTGCGGGGTGTGCTCTTGCAAATCAACGACCCCGCCGAAGAGAGCTTTCCGTTCGACGGGCGCGTGCGCTTTAAGTCGATGGGTGGCGTGGTTGATTTTGAAACCGAGCGCGCACGCGGGTTGAAAGACGCCTACACAGAACGCCTAACAGCGCGACGGGGTGAGCTGGAGGCGTTGGCTAGAGGTGCGGGCTGGCATTTTGCTATCCACCGCACCTCCGAGAGCCCCCGCAAAGCCCTTCTGTGGCTCTACACACTTCTGGGCGGGGTGAACTGAGATGCTGAGCTTGGGCCCCCTTGCATTCCTGACACCATGGTTGCTGCTGGGACTCGTCGCACTGCCGGTGATCTGGTGGCTTTTGCGGGCAACACCACCAGCGCCGCAACAGGTCTCTTTCCCCGGTGTACGGCTTTTGCTGGGTCTCGAAGACCCCGAGCGCACGCCTGAACGAACCCCATGGTGGTTACTCTTGTTGCGTATCCTGGCGCTGGCCATCGCGATCTTGGCGCTGGCGGATCCAGTGCTCAATCCGCGGGAGCGGGGTGTCTCAGCCGATGCACCACTTCTGATCGTGATGGACGGCGGCTGGGCCTCGGCCCCCGATTGGCCCGCACGACAGGCGCGCGTTATCTCTGCACTAGAGGCAGCGGATCGCGACGGGCGCAGCGTTTACCTTGAAGTGATCGCCCAACCCAGAGCCGCAGACAGCTTCACCGCGCGCCCAGCGCGTGACTGGGTCGGCTACATTGAGAACCTTACGCCCGCCGCGTGGTCACCAGGCCGCTCGGCCTTTGCAGAAGAGCTAACAGCGATTGATGAAAGCGTTGAGGTTCTGTGGCTGCACGACGGTTTGACGGACGGCTCAACCTTCGCCGAGGACCTGCTCGCGCTTGGTACCGTATCCTCTATCGGCCCGCGCCAAACCGCACGCGCGATCACGGCGCCTCGGTTCGAAAACGGAGAGGTTTTTGCCGAAGTGTTGCGCAGTGACAGCGGGCTTGAACGTCGCCAGGTCATCGCCTTTGGCCCTGACCCGAACGGCATCCAACGCGCTCTGGGCACCGGCGAGGCTGTGTTTGAGGCCGAAGACACCCGCGCCGAGGTGCGCTTTGATCTGCCTACAGAACTCGTCAACCGCATCACCCGTCTCAGCATAGAGGGCGCACCTTCTGCGGGCGCGGTTGCGCTTGCAGATGACGCGCTGCGTCGGCGCACAGTCGCCCTCGTTGCAGGGGATGTTTCCGAAGAGCAAATCCGCCTGCTTGACCCGCTCCATTACCTTCGCACCGCGCTTGAGCCCACAGCTGACCTCTACGAACTCCCCCTCAGCGACGTCCTGCCCGCCGCCCCAGACGCGATTGTGTTGGCCGACGTCGGCACGCTCGCGCGGGCAGAACAGGACGCCCTACAAACTTGGGTCGAGGGTGGTGGCCTTTTGATCCGCTTTGCCGGGCCGCGCCTCGCCTCTTCGGGCACTGGGCAAATCGAGCGAGACCCGTTGTTGCCGGTGCGCCTCCGCGCGGGCGGGCGCTCTGTCGGCGGTGCGATGAGTTGGGGCGCCCCAAAACGCCTGCGTCCGTTCGCCGAAGATGGGCCCTTCGCAGGGCTCGTGCCGCCTAGCGAGGTTGAGATCACAAGCCAGGTCATGGCGCAGCCCGACCCTGAGCTCGCCAACCTGACCCTCGCCGCCCTTGAGGATGGTACGCCGCTTGTCACGGCCCGAAGTGTTGGTGAGGGCCGCGTCGTGCTCTTTCACGTTACCGCAGGCGCGCGCTGGTCCACCCTGCCGCTCTCGGGGCTCTTTGTGCAAATGCTCGACCGCCTCACCCAATCCACCCGCCCCGCGACCGACATGACCTCTGACCTCGCAGGTGCCGTCTGGACGCCGGAGCGGCTTTTGGATGGGTTCGGTCAGTTGCAAGAGGCCAGCCTGCAGGCCGGTATTCCCGGTGAGGAACTCGCGACTGCCCTAACCGGCCCAGACGCGAGACCCGGCCTTTATCGCGCTGGCGACCGGAGCTTTGCGCTGAACCTGTTCGCCCAGGACGACGCGCTCGTAGCTTTGGACCTGCCCGAGGGTGTCACGCAGCTTGGCCTCGATACGGTGGAGGACGTGTTCTACAAACCGCTGTTGCTCACAATTGCGCTGGCATTGCTGTTGCTCGACGCACTAGCGACCCTCGCGCTCAACGGCCGCCTGTTCCTGTCACGCGCGGTTGCGCCTTTGCTCGCAGTGATGCTCCTCCCAGCCTTCGCGGAAGCGCAGGAGGTGGTTGAGGGCTCTCCGGTCTTTGCCACGTCCGAGACTGTCATCGCGCATATTCTGACGGGTGATCCGCGCACCGATGAGAAGGCGCGGGCAGGCATGCAGGGGCTCGCGCTCATGCTGAACCAGCGCACCGCGGTGGAGCCGCGTGTGGCCTCCGTTGATCTCGAAAGCGATGAGTTGGCGTTTTATCCGCTGCTCTATTGGCCTGTCGTGGAGGGGCAGCCCACGCCAACCGACGAGGCTTACGCAAAGCTCAACCGGTTTATCCGCAACGGCGGGATGCTGCTGTTCGACACGGCGGACGCAAATATCGCTGCTGTAGGCACCTCAACCCCGAACCGGCGTACGCTGCAACGGCTGGCAGAGCCGCTTGATCTGCCGCCTTTAGAGCCAATCCCCGAAGATCACGTGCTCACCCGAACCTTCTATCTGCTGCAGGCCTTCCCGGGCCGGTTCATCAACGGCAACACTTGGGTCGAGGCGGCACCTGACCCGGGCGAGTACGAAGAGGGCTCTCCGTTTCGCCAATTGAATGACGGGGTGACGCCGGTTCTGATCGGTTCAAACGATTGGGCTGCCGCTTGGGCCGTGGATGATCTGGGGGCACCGCTCTTTCAGGTCGGCAGGGGCGCTACCGGAAACCGTCAGCGCGAGATCGCGTATCGGTTTGGGGTCAATGTGGTGATGTATGTGCTCACCGGGAACTACAAATCCGATCAGGTGCATGTGCCTGCATTGCTTGAGAGGCTGGGCCAGTGACCGCTTTCGTGACCTTCGACCCATACCTGCCACTTTGGATTTTGGCCGCCTTCGCCACCGCGACCGTGGTGATCCTCGGATACGCCGGCTGGCGCGGACTGACCGGAGCAGCACTGAGGTTTCTCGCAGCCCTGATCGTCCTGATCGCCCTCGCCAACCCATCGCTACGCGAAGAAGAGCGGACACCCCTCACCGACATCGCGTTTCTCGTGGTGGATGAGACGGCAAGCCAAGGCATAGACATCCGCCCCGATCAGATCGCGGAGGCGGAGGCCGCGCTGACCGAGCGTCTCAACCGGCTCGCGACCGATCCTGATGCGCCGCTTGAACTGCGCGTTTTGCGCGTCACCGACAGCTCGGGCATCGAGGGCGGAGAGCGTGGGACGTTCCTGATGACGGCGCTAGAAGCCGCCGCCGCCGAAGTTGCGCCAGACCGAATAGCCGGCGCAATGCTGCTGTCCGATGGGCAGCTCCATGACATCGACCACCCGCTGAACTTTCCCGCGCCAATCCACCTGTTCCTTACCGGGCGCAGCGATGAGTGGGATCGCCGCCTCGTCGTCGAACAGGCCCCCGCCTTTGGCATCGTGGGCGAAGAAGTGGCGATCACCATCCGCGCTGAAAACCTAGGGGTGCTGCCAGAGCAAGAGACCGGCGGGCGTATCCCGATGGATGTGCTGCTTGATGGTCAGCATGTGACGACCGTGCCTGTGCCCGTGGGCGAAGACATCTCATTCAATGTAGCAATTGAGCGGGCCGGGCAAAACGTGCTGGAGCTCTCGCTGCCCACCGGAGACGGAGAGCTGACCGCGCGTAACAATGCGGCACTCGTGCCGATCAACGGTGTGCGCGACAGGCTGCGCGTGCTCTTGGTCTCTGGCGAGCCGCACCCCGGCGGGCGCACCTGGCGCAATCTGCTAAAGGCGGACCCCTCGGTCGATCTGGTGCATTTCACCATCCTCCGCCCACCGACCAAGCAAGACGGCACACCCGTCTTTGAGATGAGCCTCATCGCTTTCCCAACGCGCGAGCTGTTTATGGAGAAGATCGATGAGTTCGATCTCATCATCTTCGACCGCTACCGCCGCCGTGGTGTTTTGCCGGTGCCGTATCTGGCGAATATCGAGCGGTATGTCAGCCAAGGCGGCGCGGTTTTGATCGCCTCCGGCCCCGCGTTTGCGGGCGTTGAGAGCCTCTACCGCACGCCGCTGCGCGTGATCCTACCCGCTGAGCCCACAACGCGGGTGATAGAAGAAGGCTTCCTGCCACAAGTCACCGAGCTTGGCCGTCGCCACCCGGTCACCACCAACCTTGAGGCCGAGGCTCCGCGCCCGCCCGCTGAGGATGGCACGCCGGGTTGGGGGCGTTGGTTTCGGATGATCGAGCTGGATCAGTTTTCGGGCGACACTGTAATGAACGGCGTCGATGAACAGCCCCTCCTCATCCTGGATCGCCACGGCGAAGGGCGCGTGGCCCTGCTGGCATCTGACCATGCGTGGCTGTGGTCTCGCGGCTATGAGGGCGGTGGGCCGCAGCTGGAGTTGCTGCGCCGGCTTGCCCATTGGTTAATGCAAGAGCCTGAGCTCGAGGAGGACGTCCTCATCGCTGAGCCTGACGCTGACGGGCTGATGATCGAGCGGCGCTCGCTGCGCGATATCTCTCCGACGGTCACGGTGACGCAACCGGATGGGGAAACGCTGGCGGTCACACTGGCCGAAGTCTCTCCGGGCCGCTGGCAAGGCCGCGCGGATTTTGCGCAGGACGGGCTTTACCGCCTCGCTGAGGGAGATTTGAAGCGTGTCGTGGCGGTTGGCCCCTCCGCACCCCGCGAGTTTGCCAATGCCATCGCCTCTGCCGCGGTGTTACAGCCGGTGCTGGATGAGACGGGGGGAGGTGTGGCACGCATGGAGGATGGCCTGCCCACGATCCGCCGTGTTCAAGAGGGCCGCAACGCCGAAGGGCGCGGGTGGATTGGCCTCGTGGACCGTGATGCCTATCAGGTCGCCGATGTGCGCCTGACCTCGCTCGCACCGGGCTGGCTAGTGTTGCTGCTGATTGCATCCTGCATCGTCGGCGCGTGGCGGGTTGAGGGGCGGTAGGTTACTACCGGCAATCAACCGTCGGGCTTGCAAGCTAAGCGCCTTAAACCATGAGTTGTGTGAGGCCTCTCGCACAATCAAAAGATGACCAAAAAAGGTTAAGAAACTGTGGCATGGCCCACGGTTCTTCGGTGTTCTGGATGGTAGCGAAAGGTCCCATCAGAACAGAACAACCAAAGAGCCCCTCTCATGACTGTTACCGTGTCCGACCGTGTCACCCTCACCCGCGGTGAAATCGTCCCAATCAACGGAGATCGCTTCGTTGTACTAGAGAGCTTCGCGCGGTTTAGCGTTGTGGACGCTGAAGGGACAACGCTTGTCACTACCACCGACATCTTCGACCCGTTTGAGCATATTGGAAGCGATGTCTGGCATGTGCGAGATGACGGCGCAGGCAAATTCTCGGTTTACACACAACTTGGCACCGGCAGCACAGCAACCCGCAACATTGTCAGCTTTAATGCCGACGGCACGCGCCTGTCCTTAACCACCTATGAGGACGGCAACCCGACGTCGGGGACAGCCAACCCGTTCAACACCTATTTCCGCGGCGTTGATCTGCCCGACGGCAAGGTTGCAGGCATCTACACCGATGACGACTTCCAATTGGTGATCTTCAACGCTGACGGCACGGTTGCCTCGACGACCGAGATTGAAGAGAGCACAACATCCGATCGCCCCACCTTCGTGGCCCGGCCCGTCGCTGTGTATAACGACGATAAAATCTATGTGTTCCACTACAACCGAGACACGGGTCTGAGCTTCTTTGAGGCCGCCGAGACATATCTGACGATCTTCAACCTCGATGGCACCGTCTTCAAAGAGATCCAGAAGGTGTCCGAGGCGAGCATGGGTTTGGCCGCGCGCCTGAGCACCCTCAAGAACGACGATCCGGTAGATGCGGCGGTTCTGAGCGACGGCAAAATCGTTGTGACTTATGCGTCGGAGTCGTTTGTCACGGGTGTTGCCCAAACATCTGGCGACATCTTTTACAAGATCTACAACGCTGACGGCACGGTCTTCAAAGCCGAGGCCCGTGCAAACTCCGATCTCTTCGCAGACTTGCAGACACACCCAGAGGTCCACGCGTTCAACGACGGCACCTTCGCGATCACTTACGCCAACGAGTCTGGCCTTGAGCCCAACCCCGGCACCAGCCTGATCCGTCTCTTCAACGCAGACGGCACGCCAAACGGCGAAAGCGTTCCGATTGAGAGCTTTGGCTTTGGCCTCAACACCGAGATCCTGCCCGACGGCACCGGACTGGTCAGCGATAGCCCGACGATCAACACGGTGTTCCCGATCGAAGTTGAGCTGGGCGAGAGCATCGCACCCTCCGATGAGCCTACCGAAAGCGACGATGACCTCGAAGGCACCAAGGGCAAAGACAACGTCGATCTCTTGGGCGGCAACGACACCTACAACGCCAAGGGTGGCAAAGACAAAATCAACGGCGGCGACGGTGATGATGAGATCGACGGCGGCGGCGGCAAAGACACACTCAACGGCAACGATGGCAATGACGTTCTGCGCGGCGGCGGCGGCAAGGATAAGCTCAACGGCGGCGATGGTGGCGACAGCCTCAACGGCGGCGGCGGAAAAGACAACCTCAAGGGCAACGACGGGAATGACTTCCTCGTTGGCGGCGGAGGCAGCGACCGGTTGAACGGCGGCGACGACGACGACAACCTCTCTGGCGGCGGTGGAAAAGACAAAATCGAGGGGGGCGCCGGAAACGACAGCCTGACCGGCGGCGGCGGTGCTGACACCTTCATCTTCACCAGCCGCGGCGACCGCGGAACCGACATCATCGAAGACTTCGAGCTTGGCAAAGACCGCCTTCAATTGCGCGACAGTGACCGAGATGACATCGACGTGGTCGGAGGGTTCGGCCTTGGCACGCTCATCACCTATGACGGCGGTCAGATCACGATCAAATCCACCACGATCACTATCGACGACATCGAGTTTGTCTAAGAGCGCATCTTCGCTGATGTCGTATAGGCTCAGTGGGGGGCCGCTCTGCTCAGACGGAGAATTCTTGAGACCAGACTGATTTGCGGCCACGTTTGGGAGCACAACTCAATCAAACTTGGTCCGCGCTCCTATGCTCCCAACCGACCTCCCCTTCACCCTCAACGAATATGACCGGCGTCTTGCCAAAACGCGGGCTGCGATGGGGGGGTTGGGGCTCGACGCGCTCTTTGTCACCGACCCCTCCAACATGGCGTGGCTCACCGGCTATGATGGCTGGTCTTTCTATGTGCACCAGGGCGTGCTCGTATTGCCCGACGGCGAGCCGATCTGGTGGGGGCGGCATATGGATATGCTCGGCGGCCGCCGCACGTGCTGGATGCAAGAGAGCAATATCCTCGGCTACACGGATGACTTCGTTCAATCCACCACCCGTCACCCGATGGAGGACCTTGCCGCGCGGTTGCGCTGCAAAGGGCTGGGCCATGCGCGCATCGGTGTGGAGATGGAGAATTACTACTACTCCGCAAAGGCCCATGCGGTCCTGCAAAGCGAGCTGCCTGACGCACCGCTCATCGACGCGACAGGGTTGGTCAACTGGCAACGGCTGGTGAAGTCAGAGGCGGAGATCGCCTTCATCCGCAAAGCCGCGCGCATCTCTGACCATGTGATCACCACTGCGATCGATCGCGCAGAGCCAGGTGTGCGTAAGAACGATCTCGTTGCAGACATCCTTCATGCGGGCATCACCGGGGTGGGCGAAGATTGGGGCGATTACCCCGCGATCATGCCGCTCACACCCTCGGGCCTGGATGCCACAGCGGCGCATCTGACCTGGGACGGCACCCCGATGCGCGCCGGAGAGGCGACTTTCTTCGAGCTTTCGGGGTGTTACCGCCGCTATCATGCGCCACTTTGCCGGACGGTCTATCTTGGCACCCCATCCGATACGGTTAGGCGCACCGAAGAGGCGCAGCTTGCGGGCATCGAAGCGGGGCTAAACGCTGCGCGTGCTGGCAACCGGACGTGTGACATCGCGAATGCCTTCCTCGATGTGCTCGTCAAGTATGGCATCGAGCGCTCGGGGCGGATGGGCTATCCGGTGGGCGTCAGCTATCCGCCCGACTGGGGGGAGCGTACTGCTTCGATCCGGACCGAAGACACCACTGTTTTGCAACCCGGCATGACCTTCCACTTCATGCCTGCGCTTTGGATGGACGATTGGGGCTTGGAGACGACCGAGACGATCCTTATCCAAGACGACGGCCCGGCAGAGGCGCTCTGCAGCGTGGAGCGCAAACTCTTCGTCAAACCCTGACCGTTCGCACCTATACGAAAGGATAGTGCCCGCTATCCGGCTGCGTTCAGACACCCCTCGACTGCCTTGCTATACACACGCAATTGCAGACCGAGGGTGCTAGAAATGAAAATCGACGTCCTGTCACAGAGCGGCGCAACGGCGACGCAGGATCTGGCGAAAGACATCCAGGCCCTTGCTGAAACCCCACATTTCATCGCCGTAATGATGAACTGCGATCTCGATGTCACCCCACTTGTGGACGTCTCCAAAGGCACCAGCCTGATCGGCGCAACGTCAGCCTTGGGCGCAATGTCTGACGCGGGCGCCTGCGACGGCGCGGTGGCGTTTTGCATCACCGACGCTGAGGGTGACTACGGCGTGGGGTACGCGCCCCTCTCAGACAGCCCCAACACCGCAGCTGCAAAAGCGACCAAAGACGCCCTCAGCGCCGCGGACCGACCGGGTGAGCGCCCATCCCTCGTCTGGGTCATGGCGACGCCGGGCTGCGAAGAGGAGGTTCTCGCGGGTATCCAAAGCGTTATCGGCTCCGACACGCCGATTGTGGGCGGCAGTGCGGCTGACAATACGGTTGAGGGGAACTGGTTTGCCTTCGCCGACACCAAAGAGGATGGGGCTACCGTTGCCGTCGCGACCCTGTTTCCGTCAGGCCGAGTGCAGCACGCCTATCAAAACGGCTACGCCCCGAGTGAGACTGTGGGCCTCGTCACCCGCGTTTCGGGTCGGACCGTCCATGAGATCGACCACCGCCCCGCAGCTGAAGTCTACCACGACTGGACAGGTCACGCGGTGCCGGGTGTTGAAGAGGGCCAAACCGAGCCGCGCGCGATTTTAGGCGAGAGCACCTTCTGGCCGCTTGGTCGTAGCATTGCCCCGCTCAACGGTGTGCCGCAGTTCCTCCTGGCGCATCCAAGCGCGGTGAACCCCGATGGCTCCATCGAGCTGTTTGCCAACGTCTTTGAGGGAGAGAAACTGCACCTGATGTCAGGGCGTGTGGACGGTCTCGTCTCCCGCGCCGGGCGGGTGGCCGCACTCGCCAAAGACGCAAGGTCCGCCCCCACCGACGCCATTGTGGGTGCGCTGATGGTTTACTGTGGTGGCTGCATGTTCGCCGTGCGCGACCGGATCGAAGATGTCGTCGGCGGCGTGCAAGAGGCGCTGCCAAATGTGCCATTCGCCGGGTTCTTCTCCTTCGGGGAGCAAGGCCCCGTAGTGGAAGAGGGCAATCGCCATGGCAACCTGATGATATCTTGCCTAGTCTTTACCCAAGACGGGTAACCGAGAGCATCAATCATGGCAGACGATGAGGCGCTGCGCGAAGCGCTTCTGGAATTGAAACTGCTGCGCGACCGCGAAACGGCGGCGTTGCGCACGACCGAACAGTTGCTCTCGTGCCTGGAGGTTCTCAACAGCACCGCTGACCCCTCGGAGGGTGCGCGACGGGTACTTGAACGGTTGAAGCCAATCCTGGGCGCGGATCAGGTGATTGCGCTTGAGGTTCAGAACCGGACGGGGCGGCTGATCGCACAGTCTGGTACGTGGCCTGAAGGCACCGAGATAACCTTTCCTTTCGATCCGGTGCGCAAGTCCCGGAACCTCGTGGACCGCTATGCAATGGACGGTTGGGGGGATGCGACAGATGTGCTGAGTGGCCTCCACAGCTTGCTCGTGCAGCCGATGGATGGTCGGGTCTTGATTGCGCTCGCGGCAGCAAAAGGCGCGTTCACGGCCGAGAATGCCCGCATCTTCAAGCGTGTCTCTGTGGTGGTGGGCCAAGCTCTGGCAGCCGCGAAACTGGCTGATGAGAACCGCCTGCTCGCGGCAACGATCCAAGGCTCCTCGTCCGGCTTCGCCATCGCCGACGCGAAAGACCCCGAAAAGCCCCTGCTCTACGTGAACGCCGCGTTTGAGGCGCTGTCGGGCTATTCCGCTGATGAGGTTCTTGGAGAGAACTGCCGGTTTCTCAACGACGAACCCGCAGAGTCTGAAGAGCGGCTGCGGCTACGCGAAACCGTCGCCAACAACGGCGCCGGGCGGTTCTTGCTGCGCAATCGCCGCAAATCAGGGGAGCCGTTCTGGAACGAGCTGACGCTCTTTCCCGTCCGCACGGAATCCGGCGAAGCGACCCACCTCGTGGCAACCCAAACCGACGCCACCGTGCGCGTTCAGGCTGAGGAGGACCGTGAGCGCTTGCGCAAACGGATGGAGGCCGCCCTGCGCGCGACCGGGGATGCGTTCTTGATCCTCGCGCGCGATGGCACCGTGCTCTACGCCAATTCGGCGACCGCTGAGCAGTTTCCGGCGCGCCCGTCGAACTGGGCGATTGGCTCTCGGTTCGATGAAAACTGGGCGGCCTATCTGAACGAAAACGCTCCTTCAGTGAACAGCGCCGTCGCGCAGCCCGATTTTCTACGCATGGCCCTCGGGCAAAAGCGACAACAGGTGCAGTTTCCAGATGGTCGGACGTTTCTGGTAACCGTTGCTGAGACCGAGGAAGGACCGCTCGCGATCCACGCGACCAATGTGACCGCCCTCAAAGTGACTGAGCGGCTGTCAGAGCAACGGCTCACAGCCCTCGATGCGGCCCGCGACGGCATCGCGCTTGTTGATGACAGCGGGCGGATTGTAAGCCTGAACCCCTCCGCCGCGCAGTTGCTGGGGTTCCAGTCTCAACCAGATGCGCTCGGGGTGAAATGGCAGCGTCGCTACGATGATGCGCCGAAAAATCCGCGAGCCTCATCAATCCTCAGCCGCAGCGACCAAACCCAGCGCTATCATGAGGTGAACCTGTCGGAGACGGACGAGGGGCAGGTTTTGATCATCCGCGATGTCACGGACCGGCGGGAGGAGGAGGACAAGCTCAGGTCCCTCAACTCCGCCCTCGCCATCGCACAGCGGAGGGAGGCGACGGCACAGCTCGCCTCAGGCCTTGCGCATGATTTCAACAACACGCTCTCGGCGATTATGGGGTCGGCCTCTCTGATCTCCATCGATCGAACAGTGTCTGACGATACGCGCTCTCATGCAGATCGCATTTCAGCTGCCGGACGATCTGCGGCTAAGCTGGTGAACAGGCTCCTTGATCTCGGCTCTGAGCGCGCAAATGCAAGCCTGATCGATCTGCGCAGTCTGGTGCGCGAGTTGCCCGCCTTGGTGAAAGCGAACCTGCCCAGCCACATCTCGCTGACCACTTCCATGAGCGACCGGCCCTTGATTGCCGAGGCGCAGGCCAGCGAAATCTCGCAAATCTTACTCAACCTCGCCCTGAATGCGCGGGATGCCATCGGGGAGGCGGGCGGCACGATCGCTGTCTCAGCGCAGGAGACCACGCCAGACCGTGCTCGAGACCTCACCGTCGGCACAATCCGCCGAGGGCAGGCCTACGCGGTGATCAGCGTAAGCGACACCGGTTCAGGCATCCCAGACGACATCGTGGAGAAGGTTTTTGAGCCCTATTTCAGCACCAAGGGGGATCAAGGCACCGGGCTGGGGCTAGCGATTGCGGCAACCCAAGTGCGTGTTGTGGGTGGTGCGATTAACGTCACTTCAAGCCCGGGCACAGGCACCAAGATCGAGGTGTTCTGGCCCCTCAGCGACGAGGCGCTCGTCGAAGCTGCCGCTCAACCGCTGCCAAGTTCCGCTGACCTCTCAGGCAAAACCCTGCTCGTGGTCGATGACGAAGAGGACGTCGCCGAAGTGCTGCGCGCCTATCTCGAAAAACTCGGCGCAGAGGTTGCCGTGACCCATGCCGCAGAGGACGCGGCAGAGGCGATCAGCGACGACCCGGAGGCCTGGAGCGCACTCATCACCGACTACGACATGCCCGGCATGACGGGCGGCGATCTGGTGGCAAAGGCTCGGGAGGTGAACCCAGCCCTCCCTATTTTCGTTGTTACCGCACTGGCCCGCCGCATCACGGACCCACGACTGTCACGCGATATGATTACAGGTCTGTTTGCCAAACCGGTCGACCTGCGGCACCTTGCAGGCGAGCTTGCAAAAGCGACAACACCGAACGACCCTTAGGACACGCTATGCGCATTCTGATTGCAGATGACCACGATCTGGTTCGCGAGACCCTCTCCGCTTTTCTGAGCGTCGAGGGCGGCTTTGACGTGACCTTGGCCGAAGATCTGAGCGCAGCGAGAGACAAGATCGAGGTGGACGGCCCTTTCGACCTGGTGCTGCTCGACTATGGCATGCCCGGTATGGATGGGCTCAACGGCCTCTCGATCGCGATGGAAGTGAACGGCGGCAAACCGGTTGCCCTGATGTCCGGCATCGCCCCCAAAGCCGTCGCGCAAGAAGCGGTGGACGCGGGTGCCGCTGGCTTTTTGCCCAAGACCATCGCGGCAAAGTCTTTGGTCAACGCGGTGCGCTTCATGTGTATGGGGGAGACCTACATTCCGCATGACTTTCTCACGCAGGCCGAGGATGAGGCAGAACAGCACCCGCTCGCCGCAAAACTCTCAGAGCGCGAAATTGAGGTGCTTGGCGGGCTCTGCCGTGGCCTGTCAAACAAAGAGATCGCGCGAGAGTTGGACCTCCAGGAAGTCACCGTGAAGCTCCACGTCAAAACCCTGTCGCGCAAACTCGAAGCGCGTAATCGCACCCATGCCGCGATGATCGGCAAAGAGGCGGGGCTGTTTTAAGGAAGCCAGTCCTTAAACCCTCAACAAAACTGTGAAGCTAACGTGATTGGCGCAGGCGGCGCGCCTGCCTCTAGGGTTCAGGCAACGAATCTGACACCTGCCAGAGGCTTCAACCATGCGCGCGCCGTTTTTTCTGATCCTAAGCCTCTTAGTGGCCCTGCCTATGCTTACCTTCGCAGCATATGCACAAGACCCGGAGCCTTTGCCCGATTACGTCATCGCGCAGTTTGGCGAGCCGCCTGAAATCCCCACCGGGCCCTACAGCGAGGAACTGGCAGAAGCAGTTCAGACCGCCTTCGTTGACAGTATCACCCAGGGGACCTGGACCCGCGATCAGATGCTGGCCGTCGACACCATCGTCGCCGCCGAAGACCCCCGCGTTGTGTGGATCATCAGCGACCTCATGCGCTTTGTGACGGGCCAGCAGTTGAACGGTTTGCTGGCCTCGGTGGCCGAAGAACTCTTGCAGAAAGACCTCGGGAGCGAGGCGCATTGGGGCGGTGTAACCGATCATCTGATTGCTTGGGATATCCCTGCCCCACCGGATTACCTCGCCGCCAAAAGCACGATCTTCACCACCGTCGTGCCGGAGTGGGATCAGATCTTTGTCGAAGGGGATATCGACTGGCGGCACGTTTCTTGGGGTGGTGTGTTGATTGATGACCGCCCGTTCGGCGCCACTGACGACCCCTGCAATTGCATACCTGCCGCCGACAACCCAACCGTCAGCACCGCTGAAGAGGCGACGTGGCTGAAAGACGACGACATTGTCTTTGGGGTGGAGGTGAACGGCAAGTATCGCGCCTATCCACGCCGCATCATGGAGGTGCGCGAGATGGTGAATGACACGCTCGGCGGGCGCGACCTCGGCATCCCCTACTGCACGCTTTGCGGTGCCGCGCAGGCCTACTTTACCGACGATGTGCCAGAGGGCGTGGAGCGTCCGGTCTTGCGCACCTCGGGCCTCCTGATCCGGTCCAACAAAGTGATGTATGACGTGGTTACCTTCTCGGTGTTTGATACGTTTCTGGGCACTGCCGTAACCGGGCCGCTGGCCGATAAGGGCGTACAGCTCAAGCAGGCAGCGGTTGTCACCACCGACTGGGGCACCTGGAAGCGGGAGCATCCGAGCACCACAGTGCTGGTCGAGGAGCTTGCCCTCGGCCGCGATTTTGACTTCCGCAACAACCGCGATGCCAACGGCCCGATCTTCCCCATCGGCGACGTGGACCCGCGGCTACCCGTGCATGAAGACATCATCGGTGTGCTAACCGCCTCCGGCACACCCATCGCCTTTCCGCGTGGTGCCGCCCTTTTGGCGCTGAGAGAGGGCCGCGAGATCGCGTTTGAGAATGTCCGGCTAGAGCTTGATGCAGGCGGCATCCGCGCGGTCGATGTGTCGGGCGATGACCTTGGCAGCCATCAGGCGTTTTGGTTTGCCTGGTCGCAGTTCTATCCGAGCACAGCGTTGTGGGCGGAGTGAGCCGCGCTACATCTTGCGCCGCCCCAACAGCCAGATAAAGAACACGCCCCCCACCAGCCCGGTGACGATACCAATTGGTATGTCCTCAGGCGCCATGATCGTGCGGGCAACAATGTCGGCCCAGAGTAGGAAAATCGCGCCTGCGAGGGCCGAGGCGGGCAGTACGCGCATGTAGTCTCCACCCACAACCATGCGCACGATATGCGGCACCATCAGCCCCACAAACCCGATGATCCCCGAAAAAGCGACCATCACGCCGGTGATCAGCGCACCGCCCACAAACACCAACAACCGGAACCGCGCCACGGGGATACCAAGGGTGGAGGCGGTCTCATCCCCCACAGTCATCGCGTTCAACGCTCCGGCCTGGCTCATCAACCACGCCCCGCAGGCCAGCAAAATTGTCAGCGGATAGATCAGCTGGCTCCACTGCGCCAACCCAAGCCCACCGAGCATCCAGAAAACAACGGTGTGAGAGGCGCGCGGATCGCCTAAAAAAATTAGCACATTCGCGCCCGCCATGATGACGAAAGAGACTGCGACCCCTGCCAGAACCAGCCGATCCGCGCTGGTCGCATCGGCGAGGCGCGAGACGCCGAGCACCACAGCAGTGGCCACAAGTGCGCCGAGAAACGCCAGCAGCGGCACCGTCAGCAGCCCCAGAAACAACCCAGTGTGCAACAGCGCCAAGATCGCTCCAAACGCACCTCCGGACGAAATGCCCAACAGGTGCGGGTCCGCGAGCGGGTTGCGGGTGACGGCTTGCAAACTCGCCCCGACAATCGCCAGCCCTGCGCCAACCATCATCGCCAAGAGCGCTCTGGGAAAACGGATTTCCCAGACAATCGCTTCACGGCCCATGCTCCAGGTTTGCTCAATCGCGCCGGGAAAGAGCTTGTTGAGCAGAACGCCCCACACCGTTCCGGCGGGCACAGAGACCGCGCCCACCGAGATTGCAAGAGACAGCGAGAGCGCCAGCACGCCCAAGGCACCGGCAACGAACATCGACCGAAGACCAATCCGCGTTGCACGACGTTGGGGGATAGCACTCTCGCTCATAGGTCACTCGCCCCAGAACGCTTCGGCGAGAGTTTTGACCGCGCGGATGTTGCGCGGCCCCGGGGTCGCCTCAACATACTCCAGCGTGACGAAGCGGTCGTTTTTGACCGCGTCGAGATCAGTAAAGGCCGGGTTCGACATCATGAAGGCGCGCTTCTCTTCGGCGGTCACGTTGCCATAGTTCACGATCACGACGACCTCAGGGTTCCGCTCAACAACCTCTTCCCAGGTCACCGTGGCCCAGCTTTTCTCAAAGTCGTCCATGATGTTCTGGCCACCTGCAGCCTCGATCAGTGCTGTGGGCATGGCGTAGCGCCCGGCGGTGAAGGGCGTATCTTCGCCGCTGTCATAAACGAACACGCGCAGCGGCTCACCCGTCTCAAGGCTGTCGGTGAAAGCGGCGAGTTCGGCGCGGTAGCCTTCGACCAGTGCAGTCGCGTCCTCTTCCACGTCGAAGATACGGCCAAGGTTGAGGAGGTCTGCGTGCATGTCCTCAAGGCTGGCTTTGTCTTTGCTCATGATGTGCGTGCAGCTCTCGGTCAGCTCATAGACCTTGATCCCAAAGGGCTCGAGCGTCTCTGGCGTAACCTCGCCGCCGACCTTCATGCCGTAGTTCCAGCCAGCAAAGAAGAAGTCGGCATCTGCGCCCACGATCACCTCTTTGCTGGGGTAGCGGGCGGAAAGCTCTGGTAGCTGCTCAACGCCAGCGCGCATCTCTTCGTCGAGGGTCTTCCAACCGGAGATGCCGGTGTAGCCGACCATCCGGTCTGCAAGGCCAAGCACCAGCATCATCTCGGTCAGGTTCACGTCGTTCGAGATCGCGCGCTCGGGCGGGCTGTCGAAGGTAACGGTGCGGTTGCAGCTCTGAACGGTCGTTTCAGCGGCTGCGAGCGTTGCGCTGGCGGTCAGCGCGAGCGCAAAGGCGAAGGTGGTCTTCATCGGGGGAGTGCTCCTAGTGGTTATGAAGATGAAAGGTGAGGTGCTCAGCATCGCTGGGCGCAAGGCGCTCACGGCGGGCATCCACCTGGAATGCACGCGAGACGGTCGCCTCTGAGAGAACCTGCTCCGGCGGCCCAAAGCCTTGCGGCTGGCCGTCTTTGAGCAGGAGGACCTGGTCGCACACATCGGCAGCCATGTTCAGGTCGTGCAGCGACGTGACGATCGTAAGTGGCAGTGCGCGGATGAGCTGCAACACTTCCAACTGATGCCGGATGTCGAGGTGATTGGTCGGCTCATCGAGGATCAACAGGCGTGGCTCTTGCGCCAACGCACGCGCGACCATCACCCGCTGCCGCTCTCCCCCCGAAAGTGTGCTGAGGTGCCGCCCGGAAAAGCCATGAAGATCAAGCTGCGCGAGCGCGTCGTCGATGATCTCCCCGTCTTTCGCGCCAGACGCGCCCCCAAACCCGCGCCGATGCGGGGTTCGACCCAGGGCCACAATCTCGCGCACGGTCAGGGCAAAATCGGTGGGTTGCTCCTGCAAAACCGCCGCGACGGTTTGCGCCACGGTGCGGGCCGGGATGCTCCAAATATCCGTGTCATCCACCCAAACCGCGCCTGTGGAGGGCTTTTGAAAGCGGTAGAGCAGGCGCAGGAGGGTGGTCTTGCCAGCACCATTTGGGCCGACAACACCCAGCACGCCGCCTGCGGGGAAAGACAGGCTCGTCTCTTGCAGCACCGTTCGGCGGGCACTTCGAGACGTCCAGGACACGCGGTCCAGTTTGAGGGAGGCTCCGGCCATGATCTCAGCAATCACACAGAGAGGCGTCGGGCGCGCCCGCGCCGCATCTGCCGGGGCCATTTGCTGGCGATATCACAGGGGCCGCGGTCGAGAGAAGACTCTAGCAACCGCATGAAAACGCAGATCGCTGGGGAGGCGTCAGCCAAGGGTTCAGCCGCCGCTAGGGCGACCTGAACATCAGTCCGGTAGCATCCACCGTTCGGCAACGCCCCGAGCCACTGGAGATATCCTAGATAGCCCAGCTCTTCAGCGCGCTCCGGCGCGACCCAGCCTATATCGAGTTGAAAAAGGGTTCGGTCCAACAGCATCGCGCCCTCCGCGCTTGGGAGCGGTGATGCTTGGAAACCGGCGATGTCATAGGGCCTGATCGGTCCATCTCTTCGCTCCGTCCCAAGGCACCCCGCCCAGGTTGAAGGTGACTGCGGTGCGGGTTCGCACCGGAGATGGCAGGTCTCCTGACTTGCGGGTCAACGCTTCCTCAAACCTTCCCGGGGTCGTCCCAGTGGCCTGTCTTGAGGTCGCTCACCGCCTACAGTTGCGGGGGCAGTCGCGGAATTGGCACCTGTTGTGCCGCACCGAGTTCCCTTTTCATTTCGCACCTCAAGAGATGCGAAAACCATCAGGTGGAACATGCCAAACCCGCACTTGGCGCGTCAAGAGAAGGTTGATCGCTTTGACTGGCAGTGGCGCCGCAGGGGTGTCGCACCGTTCAATGCAAAAGACCCGCGCTGTCACGCGGGCCTTTCTTTTTCGGTATGATTTCTGATCAGTAATGCACTGACTTCGCATCAATCGGGGTTTGCTGAGGTGGTGCGAATTTCGTCAACGAAATGCCCTCCACCGCGGTTTTGTACTCGTCGATGCTGGGGGTTCTGCCCAGAATAGCCGACAAAACTACCACCGGGGTTGAGGCGAGCAACGACTCACCCTTCTTGTCGCTGGTGTCCTCCACGACGCGGCCCTTGAAGAGGCGGGTCGAGGTGGCGAGCACGGTGTCGCCCTTCTCTGCCTTTTCCTGGTTGCCCATGCAAAGGTTACAGCCTGGACGCTCCAGATAGAGGATGTTCTCGTATTCCTCTCGCGCTGCGGTTTTGGGCGCGAAGTCGTCAAACTCGAAGCCGGAGTACTTTTGAAGAACCTCCCAGTCGCCCTCTTCCTTCAACTCATCGATGATGTTGTAGGTCGGCGCGGCCACAACGAGCGGGGCCTTAAAGCTGACTTCTTCACCCTGCTTCTCAAGATTCTTGAGCATCTGGGCAACGATCTTGAGATCACCCTTGTGCACCATGCAGGAGCCGACAAAGCCCAGATCCACCTTCTTCTCCGCACCATAGAAAGAAACGGGGCGGATCGTGTCGTGGGTGTAGCGCTTAGAGACGTCGGCGTTGTTCACATCGGGGTCTGCGATCATCGGCTCATCGATGACATCGAGATCGACAACGAACTCAGCGAAGTACTTGGCGTTTGCATCGGGCTTGAGCGCGGGCTTTTCGCCAGAGCGAATTTCAGCGATCCGGCGGTCGGCCTTTGCAATCAGACCCGCGAGTGTGCCTGCGGCATTGTCCATCCCCTTCTCGATCATGATCGAAATGCGGCTCTTGGCCAGCTCAAGGCTTTCGATCAGAGTGTCATCTTCCGAGATACAGATCGCTGCCTTGGCTTTCATCTCTGCCGACCAGTCGGTGAAGGTAAAGGCCTGGTCCGCAAGAAGCGTACCGATATGCACCTCGATCACGCGGCCTTGGAAGACGTTGTCGCCAAACTTCTTGAGCATCTGCGCCTGGGTCGCGTGGACCACATCGCGGAAGTCCATGTGCTCGGCCATCTCACCCTTGAAGGTCACTTTGACGGACTCAGGGATCGGCATGGTCGCCTCTCCGGTCGCAAGTGCCAGCGCCACCGTGCCCGAGTCTGCCCCGAAGGCCACGCCCTTGGACATCCGGGTGTGGCTATCTCCGCCGATGATAATGTCGCCGTCATCGACCGTGATATCGTTCAGCACCTTGTGAATGACGTCGGTCATTGAGTGGTAGACGTTCTTTGGGTCCCGCGCGGTGATCAGCCCGAAGTTGTTCATAAAGCCCATGAGCTTGGGAATGTTGGCCTGCGCCTTGAGGTCCCAGACAGAGGCCGTGTGGCAACCCGACTGATACGCGCCATCCACCTTGGGCGAGATAACCGTCGCGGCCATCGCCTCTAGCTCTTGGCTGGTCATCAGGCCGGTGGTGTCTTGTGAGCCGACAATGTTGACCGTGACACGCACGTCAGACCCTGCGTGCAGAACCTTACCCGGCTCCACGCCAACCGCGTTGGTGTTAAAGATCTTCTCAACCGCTGTGAGGCCCTGCCCCTCAAGCGAAATCTCTTTCGAGGGGGCGAACACCGGCGGGATCGGAATGCCAAGCGTCTCTGCCGCAAATGTCTGGAGCTTCTTGCCAAAGACAATCGCGTACGAGCCGCCCGCTTTAATGAACTCGACCTTTTGTGGCGTGAAGGAGGCGGAGATGTCCACCAGCTCATTCTCGCCGCTCTCGTCATAGAGCTTCATGTCTTTGGTGTTGATCGTCAGGACAGTGCCGGTGTCGATCGAATACGCCTGCTCCAGCAGCGGGTCGCCGTCGTTTCCGATGATGGGCTTGCCCTCATCATCGAGCTTTTTGACCCAGTTCTTGAGGTCAAGACCGATGCCACCCGTCACGCCAACCGTCGTCAGGAAGATCGGGGAGATGCCGTTGGTGCCGCCCACAACCGGGGCGATGTTGACGAAGGGCACATAGGGGCTGGCCTGTTGACCGGTCCAGAGCGCCACGTTGTTCACGCCCGACATCCGCGAAGAGCCCACACCCATCGTGCCCTTTTCGGCCACAAGCATGATCCGCTTACCGGGATGTTGCTTTTGCAGCTCCTGAATTTCGGCCTGTGCCTCTTCGGAGATCATGCACTTACCGTGCAACTCGCGGTCAGAGCGCGAGTGCGCCTGGTTGCCCGGAGACAGAAGGTCCGTCGAAACGTCGCCTTCGGCGGCGATATAGGTGACGATTTTGATCTCTTCGTCGATGTCCGGCAGCTTGGTGAAAAACTCCGCCTGCGCGTAACTTTCAAGGATATCCTTGGCGATCGGGCTGCCGTCAGCATAGGCCTTGCCCACGCGATCCGTGTCGGCCTCGTAGAGGAACACCTGCGTCTTCAGCACCTCTGCTGCTTGATCTGCGATTGCAGCGTCATCACCCAAAGCCAGGTCGAGCAACACCTCAACCGAGGGACCACCCTTCATGTGCGAAAGAAGTTCAAATGCGAAGGTCGGGGTGATCTCTTCCACCACAGACGTGCCCAGCACAATTTCTTTCAAGAAATCCGCCTTCGCACGGGCCGCTGAGGTTGTGCCGGGGAGCGTGTTGTAGATGAAAAAGTCCAGCGAGGCGGCGCGGTGCGCGTTTCCGGTATCTTTGATCTGGTCGATGATCTCTTGCGTCAACGCCGCCTCATCGATCGGCTTGGGGTTCAACCCTTGGGCTTTGCGCTTTTCGATTTCGTCTAGGTAGTCGGTGTACAAGCTCATGACGGTCCCCGCGATTAAGTGTTGGTTAGAGCTTGAACGCCGGGTCGCAGACAGTCTGGCGCGCCGGGAAAAAGCTTGCTGTATGCAGTCGTATACCAAGCATCGTAGCGATTCAAGATCGACCGTCGTGGCATGATGTCCCACTCGGCATAAAAATGCTGCGACGCCTCCCTGCGCTCACAGCCACCACACGGGGCATCGGTATCATAACAAAATTGTAACACATTGCAGTCGCCGAACTGTCGCGGCATTGCAGCCGACAAGCGAAGGTGATGTAGCTTACGCGATGACGTCGCTTGCCACCGATATCGCACGCCTTCTGAACCGGATCTACCCGGCCGAAGACGTGACCGCCCTAACCGAACAGGTGCTCGACGCCTTTTGGCCTGAAGGCGGGCCGAGAGAGACGCCGCGCGAGCCAAGCCTCGGCCTGTGGTCAGCGCAAGACGCGGTTCTCATCACCTACGGAAACTCATTACTCGACGGCACGCACAAGCCGCTCGATCTGCTCTATGATTTCCTGGTGGATCGGCTCAAGGGCGTGGTGAACACCGTCCATATCCTGCCGTTCTTTCCCTACACATCCGACGACGGATTTGCTGTCACCGATTTTCGCAAGGTTGACCCGAATCTGGGCGATTGGGCGGATATCGAGCGGATTGGGGATGCGTTCTTCCTGATGTCTGACCTGGTGCTAAACCACGTCTCCAGCCAGAGCCCGTGGTTTAATGCGTATCGCCAAGCGCAGTCACCCTATGACCGCTTCTTCTTTGAGGCCTCTCCTGAGGACGACATCACCCCCGTCGTCCGCCCGCGCACGACGCCGTTGTTGCAAGCGGTGGAGACGAGCGAAGGCACAAAGCATGTCTGGTGCACCTTCAGTCACGACCAGATCGACCTCGACTATTCCAACCCTGAGGTGTTGCTTGAAGTCCTGCGGATCATCCGCTTGCACATGGACAAGGGCGTGCGGGTGCTGCGCCTTGATGCAGTGGCGTTCCTCTGGAAAGAGGTTGGTACATCCAGCATCCACATGCCGCAGACCCACGCGATCATCCAGCTTTTGCGCTTGCTGGTGGATCACGCAGACACGTCAGTCATCCTGCTGACCGAGACCAACGTGCCCAAGGCCGAAAACCTCAGCTACTTCGGTCAGAGCAACGAGGCGCACGCGATCTACAACTTCCCACTGCCGCCGCTGATCATGCACGCGATGTTGTCGGGATCGTGCAAATACCTGCGCGCCTGGCAAGCGGCGATGCCCCCGGCGCCTCCGGGCTGCGCCTATCTCAACTTCAGCGCCAGCCATGACGGTATCGGAATGCGCCCGGTGGAGGGGCTGCTGCCAAGCGAAGAGATCGATCAGATGATCAATGTGATCCGCTCAAACGGTGGGCTCGTCTCGATGCGCGCACTGCCGGATGGCGGGCAGTCGGTTTATGAGGTGAATGCTGGCTATTTCCCCGCCATGGCGCGCACCTTTAAGGGCGGCGGTGAAGAGCATCATTTTGACCGGTTCATCGCCTCACAGACCATCGTGATGTCACTGGAAGGGATCCCGGCCTTCTACATCCACTCGCTTTTGGCGACCGAGAATGACAATGAGGCGGTGGAGCGGCGCGGCATGAACCGCGCGATCAACCGGCACCGGTGGCATTATCCTGACCTCAACGCCCGGCTCGATGACCCGACCACCACCTCCGCACGAACGCTCAATGAGCTTTCGAGGCGGCTGCAGCTGCGCGCCAAACAACCCGCCTTTCACCCGAATGCCACGCAATTCACCTTGCCGCTTGAGGATCGCGTCTTTGGCATTTGGCGGCAATCACACCACCGCCGCCAATCGATCTTTGCCCTTCACAACGTGAGCGGAGATCACGTGGAGGTTCCGCTCAGCGCGCTTAACCTGATCGCTGACGAGGCATGGTTTGATATCCTGACCGGAGAGAGCCTCGCCCCCGAGCAAGAGACGCTCACTCTCGCGCCCTACCAGTGTTGCTGGATCACCAACTTTTCGGTCTAGTCCGCGTCAAAACGGGATCGGCGCAAACTCCGCCGCATCCTCAGCAACTGTCGTGATAAGCGCTTTGAGGATTTCGGGGTCAGCCGAGTGCACCCTGTTCCAGTTCGGAATGAAGGGCGTCTCATTTGGATTGTCCAAAAAGTCCTGCCCCGCCTTGGTGATGTTGTCGGCGAACAGCTCGATGGTGCGCTCTTCTTCATGGCGGTCGATCTTGAGGCCGTTCATCGTGGCGTCGTTGTCATAGACCTCCAGTAGGTCCAGCGCGCGGCGGTAGTAAGTCGCCTTGAGCGCGCGGAACACGTTGACCGAAAACACCGTCCCCTCCGCCGCCATTTTGCGAAAAACAGCTTTACAGATATCCATCGACATGCGGTTTAGCCCGCCAGAGGGGTCCCCCTCACTAACGTCCTGGTGCTTGTGGTCATAGGCATCAGCAATCTCCACCTGACAGACCTGATGCCGGCCAAGATTGCGCCACGCTTCTGAGAGAACGCCAATCTCCAGCCCCCAATCCGACGGGATGCGCAGATCAGGCAGCATTCCGGCCCGCAGCGCCATTTCACCAGAGAGTGGGTAGCGAAAACTGCGCAGGTAATCGATGTAGTCGTTATCCCCCACGGTCTTTTTCAAAGCGATCAAGAGCGGGCTGACGAGTAGGCGCACCACGCGCCCATTCATCCGCCCATCCCCCACACGGGCGTAAAACCCTTTCGAGAGCTGATACGAAAAGCTGGGGTTTGCAACCGGATACAAAAGCCGCGACAACAGGTCTTTCTTATAAGTCACGATATCGCAGTCATGCAGCGCGACGACCGACGCATCCTCGCTCGCAATCGTATAGCCAATCGCCGTCCAGACATTCTTGCCCTTGCCCTGCTCTTGCGGGCCAAGGTCAGCCGCGCGCAAGCGCTCGTCGATGGCCTTCATCCGGGGTGAGTCGTTCCAGATCACCGAGTGGGTTTGCGGCAGGACAGAGAAAAAGTCTTGCGCGCGTCTGAATTGTGTTTCGTCTGCGCGGTCTAGACCGATGACAATCCGGTTGAGATAGCGAACTTTGCAAATCTCATCGATAGTATTCTTAAGCGCCGGCCCCTCAAGCTCAGAAAAGAGCGCAGGCAAGATCAGCGTAATCTTTCGGGTCTGCGCGAAACTCTCTAACTCGTACTCCAGTTCGTCAATCGGACGGCTGCGAAGATTGTGAAACTGGGCGATGTTGCCGTTCTGGTGGAAGTCGGTCATGCGCGCTTTCTAAGTGTACCCTGCCTCTGTGAGTAAACGCAGAACGGCCCAGTTCCAACCCGTTGGCCCCGCATCCTCGGTTCGAATGATGGTGCCCGCGCGCTCTCCGGCGAGGGGTGGGATGCTCTGGGCGCGCGCGTTTTGGACGATCACGCCGAGGTCTGCCGCCTCCAGCATTTCCACGTCATTGGGCGCGTCGCCCAGTGCCAGACTGCGTTCTGCGTTGAGTTGAGACATCACCGTTTGCATCTGGTCCGCCTTGGTTTTGCCGAAGGAGAGGGTCAGAAACCGGCCTCCCCGGCGGGCGGATATGCCACGCTCTGCGAGAGCAGCGAGAAACGCCTGGAGGTCGTCTGGCGACCCTTCCCACAGCCCCGGCTCCGAGAACTGCCGATCCGCGGCGCGCGCAGCGGCGTCAGCAGGCAGCCCCGTCGCCTGAACAATTCCAGCAGTCCCCAGATCGCCAAAACCGACGAAGCCCGAGCGGAGCGTCTCGGGCAACTCCGCCAGTGCTTCTCTGATCCGGGCATAGTTGTTCGACTCAGCCAACGGCATGCCTGGCACAAACAGCCCTGCTCCATTCTCAACGATTGCGGGCGCGGTTAGGCCAAGCTCCTGATGCAGCGCCTGCACCTCCGCCGCCGTCTTGCTGCTGGCGAGAACGAGCGGCAACCCATGCCGTGCGATCCGCTCTAGCGCCGGTTTGGCCGGGGCATAGCTGTAGGTTTCATGGTCGAGGAGCGTGCCGTCAAGGTCAGAGAAAATCACCAAACGCATGCGCTAACGATGTCACGCGCGGTGAGCGGAGGCCAGAGCCCCTACCACTCCGCCACCGAGCCATCCGCATGCCGCCACACTGGATTGCGCCAACGGTGCCCCTCTTTGGCGCGCGCGATCACATACTCTTCATCCACCTCAACGCCCAGCCCTGGCCCGTCCGGGATCTTCACGAACCCGTCCTCATAGGCAAAGACATCCTTGTTCACGAGGTAATCGAGAATGTCGTTTGAGGTGTTGTAGTGAATGCCCAGCGACTGCTCTTGGATGAACGCGTTGTGAGAGACCGCATCCACCTGCAAACAGGCCGCCAGCGCAATCGGGCCGAGCGGGCAATGCGGGGCAAGGGCCACGTCATACGCCTCTGCCATCGCCGCGATCTTGCGGCACTCGGTGATGCCACCGGCGTGAGAGAGATCGGGTTGGATGATGTCCACGTAGCCATCCTGCAGCACCGATTTGAAATCCCACCGCGAGTAAAGCCGCTCGCCGAGCGCAATCGGTGTGGCGATGTGGTTGGCGATATCGCGCAGCGCCTCTTTGTTTTCTGAGAGCACCGGCTCTTCGATGAACATCAGGCGGTAGGGCTCAAGCTCTTTGGCGAGCACCTTGGCCATCGGCTTTTGCACCCGACCGTGGAAATCAACACCGATGCCGAGGTCATAGCCCACGGCATCGCGAATGGTGGCAATCGTGGCAACCGCCGCGTCGATCTTGGCGTTGGTGTCCACGATCTGCATCTCTTCGCAGCCGTTGAGTTTGATCGCCTGAAACCCGCGCGCCATCACATCTTTGGCGTTTTGGGCGACGTCCGCGGGGCGATCTCCGCCAATCCACGAGTAAACCTTGATGCTGTCGCGGCACTTACCACCAAGAAGCGCGTGCACCGGCAAGCCCGCCGCCTTGCCCTTGATGTCCCAGAGCGCCTGATCAATCCCGGCGATGGCTGACATGTGGATACCGCCGCCACGGTAAAATCCGGCGCGGTACATCACCTGCCAATGATCCTCGATCAACAGCGGGTCTTTGCCGATGAGGTAGTCGCTGAGTTCATGCACCATCGCCTCAACGGCGAGGGCTTTGCCCTCCAGGACCGGCTCTCCCCAGCCCGTCACACCTTCATCGGTTTCGATCTTCAGAAAGCACCAGCGCGGCGGAACGATGTAGGTCGTGAGCTTTGTAATTTTCATTGGCGGTCACATGGGCGTTGTTGGGCAAAGTTGCCCGCCCACCGATGATCAAAGGGACAGTTTCGTGCAAGCCCGAATTGTATCGCCGGAGATGAACCGTCGCTGCGTTTTAAAGCAACTGTACATAGAGTGACGTACCGCCGGTTAAGCCTCGCGCGCGGGACCATATTCGAACGACCAGCGAAACCGACCTCGGAGACCTGCCCGCTTCCACCGCTCCCCCAGATCGCGTAGGCACAGAGCAAAGGGAGCGCCGCTAATGACACAGACGACGATGGGCCTGATCGGGGTCGGCACGATGGGCTCGGCACTCGCGCTCAACATCGCGGAGACGGGTCATGACATCACGCTCTTCAACCTCGATGGCACCTTGGTGGATCGGCTCATCAGTACCGCGAAAGACCTCGCGCCCAAGCTGCACAAGGCCAACAGCGTTGAAGAGATGGTCCAGCAGATACCCGCGCCCCGCGCGATTATACTGCTGGTGCCCGCGGGCGCGCCGGTTGACGCTTCGGTGGATGCGCTCATCCCGCTGCTCGCGCCCGGCGACATGATCATCGACGGCGGCAACTCCGACTTTCGCGACACGATCACACGCACCGAGCGGGTGGAGGCTGCCGGTCTCGGCTATCTCGGCGTGGGCGTTTCCGGAGGGGCAGAGGGCGCGCGTCACGGGCCCTCGATGATGGTAGGGGGCACGACTGAGATATACGCCTCCGTCCAACCCATCCTAGAGGCGATTGCCGCACAATATGAGGGCAGCCCCTGCGTGGCGCATCTGGGGCCCGATGGCGCCGGACATTTCACCAAAACCGTGCACAACGGCATCGAATACGCGGACATGCAGATCATCGCAGAGGTCTATGGCTGCCTGCGCGACGGTGAGAGGCGATCCGCAGGTGATATCGCGCCGCTGTTTGCGAGGTGGAACCGGGGGCCGCTCAAGAGCTATCTCATAGAGGTGACGGCAGAAGTGCTCGCCGCGACGGACCCGGCCACAGGCAAAAGCGTTGTCGATGTCATTGTCGATATGGCCGGGCAAAAGGGCACTGGGCGCTGGACCGTCATCGAGGCGATACGGATGGGCCAATCCGCCTCGATCATCGAGGCCGCCGTCGGCGCTCGGGTGCTGAGCTCCGAGAAAGACCTGAGGGTGATTGCGGCGGATATGCTGGAAAGCCAGCCCGCGCAGCCGACAGCTCATTTCGATGAGGCCGACCTTGAAGGCGCGCTCCTGATGGCCCGCGTGCTGAGCTATGCGCAGGGCTTTCGCATCCTGCGCGCTGCATCCGCCGAGTTTGGTTGGACGCTCGATTACGCCCGCATCGCGAAGATTTGGCGCGCAGGCTGCATCATCCGCTCCGCCCTGCTTGATGACATCGCAAACGCCTTTCGCGAAGATTTGCCCGGCGACAGCCTCGTTTTGGCCGAGGCGTTTCGCGACCTCTTTGCGGAGAATGCCCCTAGGCTACGACGGGTCGTCTCCACCGCCGCGTTGCACGGCATCCCGGTGCCCGCCCTTTCCGCCGCCCTCAGTTGGTTCGACACGATACGCCTCGCGCGGGGGTTCACCGACCTCACCCAAGCCCAACGGGACTACTTCGGAGCGCATTCCTTCAAACGGATCGATCAGGACGGCGATCACCACGGCCCGTGGCACGGGCACAACGCCGGGGCCTAGTCTGTGGCGGAGAGTGTGATCGGCTCGCCATGCGGGGTCGCCCGCGCGGCGGCCTGCCATTGCTCTGCAAGAACGGCGACCTCAGCCGCGTCAGCAACGCCTTTCTCGGTCAAGAGCGCAACCAGGGCCTCGCTCCAAACCGCCCAGTACTCTGACGTCTCAACGCCCTGAACGCGCGGCCCAAACGCACTGCCCCACTCCGCCCAGCTAAAGTGCCCTGCCTCGTTCAGCGCGACCGTCAGTGCAAAAAGCTGCGCTTGCCAGGGCGCCTCGAACGGAGCCTCAGGCGCGCTCAAGATAAGGCTCCCAGGCGTCAACGCTGAGGGTGAGCGCCGGGTCCGCGTCAGCTCCAAACACCTCCGTCGCCTTGAACGACACGGTGTAGAGCGGCTGGGGCTGCTCCCCGTCAAACCGTGCGTGGCTGTCGGGATAAACATGCGCCCCATGCAAAAGCGTTATTACGCCCGTGCAGCCGCGCACATACCCTGGCAACCGCGTGTGACCGGCGGGTTGATGGTTGCGCAGACGCACCCGATCTCCGACCGAGAACGCCGAGGCGGCACCGGGCCGATCCGTCGGACCGCCACGCTTTAGCACCGCCGAAACAGCCTCCGCTTTCAGGCACCGATCCGCGCGAAGACCGGGCGCGGACGATTGCCCGGCTGCCAATTCTGCCCCGCTCACCTCGCCCGCATCTTGCAACAGACGCTCCAACGCTCGCAGCCAGATCTCATAGTAGCTGGCGTTGTAGTAGATCGCGGGCGACAGGCTTTCGCGCGCGTGGCGCGAAGCGTCGAGGTTCCAGTATCCCAGCGCGCCCGCGGCCAGCGTGATGCCAAGCACCCGCTTCTCCCAGGCCGCATGAAACATCTCGTCACCGCTGGCGACATCCACCGGGCCAAACCCGTGCCGCCCGCCCAGATCCTGCGGGCCGTTCATGCGGCTGCCTCGTTTGTTGCAAGCCCGCAGCCGATCATGCTGTCTCTGGTCACCAAATCCGCGAGTGCGGCTTCTGAAAGGTGCTCGGTGTTCGCGGGTCGCTGAGGGATAACCAGATACCGGATCTCCGCCGTCGAATCCCACACATGAATCTTGGTCTGCGGCCCGAGCTGCACGCCAAACTCTTGCAAAACCGCGCGCGGCTCTCTCACGGCCCGCGCGCGATATGGGGGCGCTTTGTACCATGTCGGGGGCAGGCCCAAGACCGGCCACGGATAGCAGGAGCAAAGAGTGCAAACGACCAGGTTGTGTTGCGTCGGGGTGTTGAAGACGGCGACCATATGCTCCCCCTGCCGCCCCTCGAACCCGAGCGAGGCGATGGCCGCCGTCGCATCCTCGCGCAGCCATTCAGCGAACTCCGGATCACTCCACGCCCGCGCCACCACCATTGCCCCATTGCGTGGGCCAACTTTGTGCTCATAGGTCTCGATAATCGCATCCACCGCCGCCGGATCGATCAGCCCCTTTTGAGTGAGGATGGTCTCTAAAGCACGCACCCGGGCGGTCATTTCATCCAGCTCGTTGTCGTGGTGATCATGGTCGTGCATGGCGGCCTCCTTCTGCCGAGTATGCGGTGAGCCGCACGCCTTTTCCAACCCAAGAGACTCCACCAAAACCGAATCTTACCGCCCCGCCAACTGCCCCCAGTTTGCACAGCACCCCCGAGCGCATGGCTCAAACCTACGCAAAACGCCTAAAAATTGGGCACATACCGGTATCATTTCACGAAAATCAGCGGAGCAGCGCGATCAGTGGTTGTTTGAGGCGACGCTAGAGGGCATCCACATCCGGCGGGGCAACGACGCTCCTATTCCGGCTTGGCCGCGAAACCACACAAACTCGACGATGAGTTTCGTGACACGCTTTGCGCAGCAGCAAAACGTTCTTCGCCAGATAGCATGAATAGGGTTGCCCTCCATGGCCCAGCAATTTGAAGGTTTCACGCGCGAGCAGCAGGAATATCTTGCTGGCATCATCATGCGCCTCGATCTCCACAAGGCGTTCGCGCCCAAAGGGGGCGGCACCGCAGCACCCGAGCCTGAAACCGTTTACGGGGTGTTGGTCGAGGACCTCTGCAAAGAAGAGCAGGCAAAACACGCCTCCCACCCGCTCGATATCTGGCGGCGCCTGGAGGAGTGGACCGCGCAAGACAAGATCGCCGAGGGGCTTGATCAGTTCATGCTGCGCCACCTTGGTTTTTTCAACGTAGAGCCGAATTCTCAGGGCTACATGATGCGCCTGCGTGCGCCTGCGTGTGTGCTGACCGCCGAGCAGATGGACGTGCTGGCCGACTGCGCCGAGGAGTTTGCGGGGGGCTATTCCCATGTCACCACGCGCGGGTCGCTGCAATTGCGCGAGATCCGCCCCAAATTCGTGATAAACATGATCGAGCGGATGGAAACGGTGAACCTCACCGCCCAAGGCACCGGAGCCGACAGTGCGCGCAACCTCACCGTCACGCCCAGCGCGGGCTTCGACGTTGACGAGTTGATCGACATGACCCCGCAGGCCAAGCGCCTTTCCACCCGCATTCTGCGCACACGAGAGCTTCAGGGCATCCCGCGCAAGTTCAACATCTCGTTCGACAACGCAGGCCGTCTATCATGCGTGAGTGATACCAACGACATCGCCTTTCTCGCGACGATCATTGAAGAGAATGACGCAGGCGTCGAACCCGGTCTTTGGTGCCGCATCGCCCTTGGCGGCATCACCGGTCACAAGGATTTTGCCGCCGACACCGGCCTCATGTGCCGCCCCGAAGAGACCGTGGATGTCGCCGAGGCGATGCTGCGTGTCTTCGTCGAGCATGGCGACCGCACGAACCGCAAAAAGGCGCGGCTGAAGTACCTGCTCGAGAAAGAGGGCGTCGCATGGTTCCTGGAGCGCTCGCAAGAGAAACTCGATAGCTTCGGCTCTGGCGTCCAGCTCACCCAACTAGACCGTACGTTTGACCGCCCACGCACACCGATTGATCGACAGGGCCACATCGGCGTGCATGCACAAAAGCAAGAAGGGCTCAATTACATCGGTGTGGCGCTGGAGCTGGGTCGGTTGTCGCCCGAGCAAATGCGGACCCTCGCCCGCGTTGCGCGCGAATACGGCGCCGGGGACATTCGCCTCACGGTCTGGCAAAACCCAATCATCCACCACATCCCCGACGATAAAGTCATGGCCGCCTGCCTGGAGATTGAGGCGTCGGGCATGCACACCCGCGCCTCTGCATTTGCGGCAGGGGCTGTGGCGTGCACCGGTAAGTGGGGCTGCAAGATGGCCGCGGCTTACACCAAAGAGGATGCGCTCAACTTGGTGCGCACGCTTGAGGCGGAATACACCCTCGACAAGCCGATCAACATCCACCTGACCGGCTGCGCCAACTCCTGTGCGCAGCATTACATCGGTGACATTGGCCTGATGGGCGCCGCTGCCCCCGGTGGTGGTGAGGGCTACAACATTGTCATCGGCGGTGGCTCTGACCTCGACCAAGGGCTTGCGCGCCCGCTCTGCGGGCCCGTCGCTTCGGCCGACATTCAACCCATCATCTCCCATGTCATCGGCAGCTATCTGGCGCGCCGCGACGTGGATGAGACCTTTTTGCAGTTTGTCCGCCGTCTGAGTGACGACGAACTGCTCACTCTGCTTCCCGATGACCGCCAGGTTGCAGCCTGAGGATTAGGAGACTGACATGAATGCCCAAACACCGATGATCGCCCAAACCATCGAAGCCGCCATCGCCGCCCCCTCTCCGCAGGTTGAGCTTATTCCAGAGGATGCGCCGTTTGACCCCGCACAGCGCCAGTGGCTGAACGGCCTGTTGACCGGCCTCTCGGCGGTTGCAGCCTCCGCCGCACAAAGTGCCGCCGGTGAAGCACCCTTGACAGAGATGAAGGTGCTCTACGGCTCTCAATCGGGCAATTGCGAGGTGCTGTCGAAAGACCTCAAGAAATTCGCGGCAACCCAAGGGTTTGGGGCAGACATCTCTGCGCTAGATGACGTGACACCCGCTGATCTGGTCGGGATGGAGCATCTCACCATCGTCGTCTCCACCTTCGGCGAAGGGGAGCCGCCGGACAATGCCGCGAAATTCTACGCCGCGCTGATGGCCGACGATTGCCCGGCGCTGCCCGCATCGCTGCATTTCTCCGTCTGCGGTCTGGGGGACACGAGCTACGCCGATTTCAACAAATGCGCGACCGACATCGACGCGCGCCTGGCAGAACTTGGCGCAACACGGGTCGCAGAGCTCGTCAAATGCGATGTGGATTTCGACGACGACTACGCGGCGTGGAAGACCTCAGTGTTCGAGTCCGACGCCTTCGCCTCCGCCGCCAGCAGCGCCAGCGGCCCCGCAATCATCGACGCAGAGCCTGTGGCGGCCTTCGACAAAAACCGCCCGTTCATGGCCTCTCTCATCACCGCCGAAAAGCTCAGCGGCGAGGGATCCGCAAAATGTGTGAATCATATCGAGCTGTCGCTGGCAGGCGGTGGCACGGACCTTGAATACTCCGCCGGCGACGCGCTTGGCCTTTGGCCGACCAACTGCCCCGACGACGTGGCCGCATTGCTGAAAGCCGCCGGGCTCACCGGCAAGGAAACCGTCACGCTGAAGTCTGGCGACGCGCGGCTCAGCTCTGCGCTCGCAACCCAGCTCGACCTTGTCACTGTGACGCCCAAAACACTAGAGGCGCTCGGCCTCGAAACCGCCCCCGAGGGCGCGCAGGTCTATGATCTGATCGCCGCCACGGATGGTGTTGACGCGCAAACCCTCGCCTCCGCTCTGCGCCCGTTGCAACCGCGGCTCTACTCGATCTCCTCCAGCCCGAAGGCGCATCCGGGCGAGGTGCATCTGACCGTGGGCGAGGTGCGCTACAGCCTCAACGAAAGGGATTGTAAGGGCGTTGCCTCTTGCTATCTCGGCGAGCGCTTGACCGCCGGGTCGATGGTCGGCGTCTATGTGCAAAAGTCGAGCCATTTTCACCCGCCTGCCGACGACACGACACCGCTGATCATGATCGGCCCCGGCACCGGCATCGCCCCGTTCCGTGCCTTCCTCGAAGAGCGCCAAGCGCGCGGAGCCACCGGCAAAAACTGGCTCTTTTTCGGCGACCATCATGAGGCGTCTGACTATCTCTACCGCGATGAGATTGAGGCTTACGCCGAGAGTGGCCTGCTGACGGAGTTGTCGCTTGCATGGTCCCGCGATGGTGCGGACAAGGTCTACGTTCAGACCTTGATGGAGGCACGCAAGGACGAGGTCTTTGCCTGGCTTGAAGAGGGCGGCGCGGTCTATGTCTGTGGGGATGCCTCGCGCATGGCCGCTGATGTGGAGAAAGCACTCCTGAACATCATCGCCCATGGGCTCGGGGCCGGAGAGGCCGAAGCGCTTTCCTATCTTGAGAAAATGTCCGCTGAGCACCGCTACCAGCGGGACGTCTACTAAGCGCGCTTCCCTTCGCACGGGTTTGGGCTAGCTCGTTGGCAAGCCATTGCCCCGGCCTTGGAGCGTTCGCCAATGAGATTTCCCATCCCCGTCATCGCGCGCAGCAACGCCCCCAGCGTTGCTGACATAGACCCGATCGAGACCATCTCGATGGCGGAGTTTGGGCCGTATTTCTTGCTGGCAGATACTGAACTGCGGCTGCTCTCAGTCTTTGATGACCTGAAGTATGACCGTGCGGACGCAGACATGCTCTCTCCGGCGATGCGCAAACATGCGATTAAAAAGCTGGCCGAGTTGGGCTTTAAGCAAACGGCGGGCACCGTGCTCACCCATCGCGCGACGGGCTTGCGGTGCTTGATGCCGAAATACCATGTTCTTGGCGCCTCCCCCTTCGATATCGCGCGCTACACGCCGCGAAAGTCGGGAGATTTTTACCTGCTCACCCCCACCCAAACCGCGTGTCAGATCATTGATCAGTATTCGCACGATGCGGCCGTGCAGAAGATCAAGAAGCTCGTCGCCACCCAGCCAATCAACCTCTTTCGATTGATGGATTATCTGGAGCGCAAGCCACAGCACTCGGATTTTCTGGAGGCAATTGGCCACCTCAAATACGTCCAACGGGTCGCCATAGAGGCCGACCCCCTCTGCCGCCGCCGCGCGTTGGGCTGAGCTTAATAGTCCGAGGGGTTTCGGATGACGCTCAGCTCTGCCCCGTCAATCGGGCCGGCGGGCGTGCAGAGATCAACCGGCGTATCCACAAAGATTGAGGCAAGACCCCGTCTGTGCAATCTTTGCCCATGCGCGGCAGCTTCCTCTTCATTGCACTCGGTCTGGCGCTGGCCACACCGGCACTTGCCGACCGCAATGCGCAGGCAGAGGTTCTCAAGAGCACTATAGAGGCGCTCTGCCCGCTCGATGATCTGACCAGTTTTGACGCGCAGCTTGCGATCCCGGGCAGTTGGTTGGTGTCCGAAACCCGCCTGCCGAACCCTCAGGATCCATTCCGCATCACCGTCACTCTCGCGCTGGCCTTCGGTGATGAGCTCACCATCGAACGGCGCCAGTTTCGCGGGCGGTTGCGCCAGTTTGTGGTCTCCTACAGCACGGCAGAAGCGGAGGGCCTGCGCCCCGCGCTACAGGCCATCGCGGATGGGGCCTGCACCATCCAATCCGGCCGCGCGATGCGGTGGGAGGGGGAGGCCTTCCAGTATCTCGACCAGCTGGGCGGCGACCTAACAACCTTGCGCTGGACCGAAACCCTGCAAGCCCCCTGGCCTGAGGGGCAAGATAGTGGGGGCGTGCGGATTGCGGTGGTGGACTCTGGCCTCGCCTATGACCTGCCGATCTTTGCCAACAATCTCGCAAGAGACGCCGCTGGCACGCCGCTCGGCTATGACTTCTGGGATCTCGACCCTTGGCCCTATGACGGGGACGTCTCGCGCGGTGCGTTCCTGCCCATTCGCCATGGCACGGCCGTCGCCTCCGTCCTCGTGCGGGAGGCGCCGGACGCGATGCTCATCCCGTTCCGCTACCCCCGCCCTGACATGACGCGCATGGCGCAGATCTTGGAGCGTGCCTCTGCGGCCGGGGCAAAAATCCTCGCGATGCCGCTGGGGAGTAATGCGATAGAGGATTGGAAGGCCTTTGCCGAGGCGCTCGCGGCGCATGACATTCTGGTCATCGTCTCGGCCGGGAATGACGGGCGCGATATTGATGAAAGCCCGATCTATCCGGCAGCGCTCGCGGCGGAAAACATCCTCACCGTCACATCCGCCGATGCCTTCGGCCAGCTCGCCGACGGATCGAATTGGGGCGGAGAGAGCGTCGATATCATGCTGCCCGCAGAGAACCTGCCGATCACTGATTTTCGCGGCGCGTCGGGGGTCGCCTCCGGCTCTAGCTACGCCGTACCCCGGCTGGCCGCCCTCGCTGCGAGGATCATGGAGCGCGACCCGACCCTCTCTGCCCGCGCGCTTAAGGCCGCTATCCTCGCCCGCGCAGCTCCCTCACCCTTTGAGCGCGCGGGCGTTGTTGCGGGTGGATGGATCCCCGACCCGCTCGCAGACTAGCGGCGTATCGGAGCGGGCGGGGCGTTGTCGATGAAGCGCCGCGCGGCCTCTGCCTGCCTCGGGTCAGCATTTAGCAGCAAGGTGTAGGCCTCCTCCGCAAGCGCAGGCGCGCCTCCCCACACGCCCGACTGAATGCCAAAGCGCAAGATTTGCGGGTCGTCCGGGTCAAGGCGCATCACATGGCCTGCGTGTACAGTCATCTCCTCAAACCGCCCCGCAAGCTGAAGCGATACCAGAAGCGAGACCCTCGCATTTATCGAGTTGGGCACTTGCTCAGCCGCGAGGCCATGCAACCGGATCGCGCCTTCGAAATCTCCGGCTTGCGAGAGCACGCGGCCCGCCTCCAGCAGTTGACCGTGGTTCATGGCGGCCGCGCAGCTTTCGACCAACTCGTCGCGGTCGGAGATCTCGCGAGAACGGGGCGGAATACCCTCCAGCCGCAGCGCGCAATCGGTGAAGGAGACGCCGAGGTCGCGGGTTATGGTCACCGCAGACGGGCTGGATTGACCCTTCAAGAGCGCGACCACATCCGCCACAGGGATCGCCTCAAACCGCCCATCCCCACCACCCACGGCGATGCCCACGAGCGTGCCGGTTTCATCGACCAGCGCACCGCCGCTGACGCCCGGCTGCATGCGGGCGGAGACGTGGAGCCTGCCGAGGTCAGAGGTTTCCGCAGGTGGCGCGATCAGGTCTCCGGGCTCAAACACCCGCACCTCTTGGCGAGCGACATCCGCGCCGATGGCATAGTACCGCTCGGGCAACTTTTTCGCGCCGGTGAGCGAGGGCACCTCTGACGCTTCGGGCAAACCTACCACCTGCAAGATCGTCAGGTCTCCGAGATAATCCGACGGGAGGACCTTTGCCTCGCGCTCGCCCTCAGGCGTCAGCACGAAGACGGAGGTCAGTTCCCCAACCATGTGACGGTTGGTGATCAGCAAGTCCGGGCCCACACGCGTGGCGCTGCCGATGGGATCAAACCCTGAAACAGGGAACACGACCCGCCGCCTTGCGCAAACGGGCGCGGGATGCGGGCAATCGGGCTGCGCGGTTTGGCCGGTTTGTGGGGAAGCGGCGGTGCCTTGCGGCTGCGTGCGAGGGACCAACGGAAGCGACAGGCTTAACCGTTCGCCACCCCGCAAAAGCTCGACCTCCACTGCAGACGCCGCGCGCGGCTGCACGGCCAGTGCGGCGATCACATCGCGGGGGGACTGCGTGCGCCGCGTACCCACCGTGATGACCACGTCTCCGCTCTCAAACCCAGCAGACTGGGCCGGGCCACCGCGCGCCAGCTCCGCAATCACCGGAGCGGCAAGCGTCTCCCGCTCCGCACCCTGCGGCAGGCGGAGGCGCCAGCCGGGCGCCGGGTAGGCGACCTCTCCATCCACCACGAGCGCTTCCGCGACGCGCAGGAGCAGCTCGGTTGAGACAGCAAAATTGATCCCGATGTTGGCATCCGCATCCGAAGCGAAGATAGCCGACATCATGCCCACCAGACGCCCCTCACCATCCACGAGCGCACCGCCAGAAACACCCGGATTGGTCGCGGCATCCGTCTGCACGAAATCCTCAACCGCGTTGAACCCCGCGTTCGTGACAGCCTTGGCAGAGACCACCCCGCAGGTGATCGAAAGGCCCAGGCCAAACGCGTTGCCAATCGCGCAGGCGCGGTCGGTGAGGTCTGGCTCAGGCGCGATCTCAAACGCAACAAGGTCAGTGTTTACTGACAGCAGCGCGATGTCGCTCGCCGCGTCATGGCCCACAAGCTCTGCAGGCAGGATACGGCCACCAGCAAGCCGCACATCAATCCTTTCGGCAGGCTCGATCACATGCCATGCGGTGGCGATCAAGCTAGGGCGGAGGACGACGCCGCTCCCCTCAGGCGCAGTACCAGGCCGTGCCCCTGCCCCGCCCTGCGGCTGGTTCGGCCACACCGGCAGCACCGACACGACAGAGCGCAACGCATCGGCTGGGGAGGCAGCGGCGCTCGTCGCTGCCATCAGCACGGTACAGAGCGTGACGATCAAAAGGCTTCGGCGCATCGTGCATCCTCCCCGGTGAGAGCGTTTATGCCCCTTTTGCCGCTGGAGTGTTTCGTTTGAGGTGGGCCAAAGCAAGCCTGCAGGACGACGCGGTTGAAGCTGAGCGCTTGACCTGAGACCCTACACGGGCGCAAGCCAACGATACTAAGGGGAGAATACAACATGCCGGACACACCCCAAGTCTTTGGCCCAGTCCTCGGTGAGATCGACGAGTATCTCATTGGAGAGGGACGCCATGGGCGCCTGTGGGAGGTGCTCGGCGCGCATGTGATGGAGCATGAGGGCGCGCTCGGAACACATTTCGCTGTCTGGGCCCCCAACGCACGGGCGGTTTCGGTCGTGGGCGATTTCAACGGTTGGGACGGTGCGCAACATCCGATGAACGCCCGCGGTGCGACGGGTGTGTGGGAGGCGTTCATCCCCGATGTAAGCGAAGAGGCGCTCTACAAGTATCAGATCACTGCCGCGAGCGGAGAGGTTTTGCCACTCAAGGCCGATCCGCTGGGCTTTGGCGGTCAGCATGCGCCAGAGACCGCGAGCGTGGTGCGCGACATCTCGGGCTACGGCTGGGGCGATGGCGATTGGATGATTGGGCGGTGGAAGCGTCATGCCGTCTCTGCCCCGATCTCGATCTACGAAGTGCATCTGGGGTCTTGGCGGCGGCGTCATGCCGAGAACGGGCGCAGCCTCTCCTACATCGAGTTGGCCGACGAGCTGATCGCCTATGTGCAGGACATTGGCTTCACTCATATCGAGCTGTTGCCGATCACCGAGCATCCGTTTGACGGCTCTTGGGGCTATCAGCCAATCGGCCTTTACGCCCCCACAATCCGCCATGGCAAACCACATGAGTTTCGCGATCTGGTGGATGCCGCGCACCGGTCAGGCATCGGTGTTATCCTCGATTGGGTGCCCGCGCATTTCCCGTCTGATGCGCATGGTCTGGGGCAATTCGACGGCACATCTCTCTATGAGCACTCCGACCCAAAAGAAGGCTTCCACAAGGACTGGAACACGCTGATCTACAACTTCGGGCGGACGGAGGTGATGAACTACCTCGTCGCCAACGCCCGGTTCTGGATGCAGGAATACCACCTCGACGGCCTGCGCGTGGATGCCGTCGCCTCGATGCTCTACCGCGACTACTCCCGCGATGACGGTGAGTGGATCCCGAACAAAGACGGCGGGCGGGAGAACTATGAGGCGATTGCGCTGCTGCAGGCGATGAACACTGCTGTTTATGGCGACGATGGCGGCGTGATGACGGTGGCGGAGGAGAGCACGTCGTTCCCAGGCGTCTCGCTGCCGGTGTCATCTGGAGGCTTGGGGTTTGGCTACAAGTGGAACATGGGCTGGATGAACGACTGCCTCGACTACATCCAGAAAGACCCGATCTACCGCCAGTATCACCACAACCAGATGACCTTCGGGCTGGTCTATGCATTCTCCGAGAATTTCGTCCTGCCAATCAGCCACGACGAGGTGGTGCACGGCAAAGGGTCGATGCTCGGCAAGATGCCAGGGGATGCCTGGCAGCAATTCGCTAACCTGCGGGCGTTCTACGGCTTCATGTGGGGGCACCCGGGCAAGAAGCTCTTGTTCATGGGGCAGGAGTGGGGCCAGCGGGCGGAGTGGAACCACGCGGCAGAGCTTGACTGGGCGGCTTTGGACGATCCGGCGCATGCTGGCGTGCAGCGGTTGGTCAAAGACCTCAACGCGCTCTACCGCGCGACCCCGGCGCTTTATGAGCGCGACACCGAGGGCAGCGGGTTTGAGTGGTTGATCTCGGACGGTGCCGCCGACAACGTCTTTGCCTGGCTGCGGAAGGGCGAGGGTGATACGCCCTCGTTGGCGGTGATCTGCAACTTCGCCCCGGTCGCGCGGGAGGGGTACGTCGTGCCTCTGCCCAAGGCGGGGGTGTGGCGAGAGGTATTGAACACCGACGCCGAGGTCTATGGCGGCAGCGGCATGGGGAACCTCGGGGCGGTGGAGACTGAGGCGGTGCCACTGCATGGACGCCCCGCTTCTGCAAAGGTAACGCTGCCGCCGCTGGGGACGGTGTTCTTGGTGGCGGAGGGGTAAGCCTCGCCCATGAATGCAAAGTCTCGATGAACTTTGACGGGACCCGGAACAAGCGCGAAGCGCGCCGGGTCAGCGCCGGACCGGCCCTGCCATCGGATTTGGAGCGACAGAGGGCAAGCGCTGGGCCGGGGTTTGGCGCGCATCCTCCGGATCGACGCAGTTTATCCCTGCAAACCCGCACGCGTGCATGGCGACGGAACGCCGTCCCCAAAGCGCCAGACCGCGGGTCCGGTCCGGCGCTTGCCCGGCGGCCTGCGGCCTTGATTCCGGGCTTTAAACGTCAGGCCTACAACAAACTATCCGGCATCTTCTGCTCGGCCGCCGTGTTCGCGCGACGGAAGAACAGCGTCACACCCGTCGATACCAGCACGATGAACAGCGAATAGAGCGCCGGCACCGCCATGATCGCTTGCTGCTGCTCCGGCGGGAAGGTGAACACAATGATCGCAATCGCGAGCGGGCCATTCTGAATGCCAGTCTCTAGCGCCACCGTCCGCGCATTGCGGGGATGCAGCTTCAGCGACTTGGCAAAGAGATACCCCACCGTGATCCCCACAAGGCCCAGCGCAATCGAGGCGACATAGGTCGCTGGTGTGGTGTTGAGCAGGAACTGCCAGTTGGCAGGGACCCAGGTCACCATGATGAAAACGATAAAGAAGAGCGCCAAAATAGAGCCCATGAACTCTGTCACGGCACCAACATTCGCGCTGATCTTGCGCAGGGTCATCCCGATGGCGACTGGAACGAGCAGAACCAACAGCACCGCGATGATGTCTTCCCGCGGGATCTCAAGATCGAGCGCCGCGGCGTACATCAACAGGATCAGCGGGATCAGGATCACACCCGAGATCGTCGAGGTCACCGTCATCAACACCGACAGCGCAAGATTGCCCTTGGAGAAGTAGGTGAAGATGTTTGAGGTCGTGCCGCCCGGCATACAGGCCATGATCAGAATGCCAATCGCGATGGTCTCGGGCACGACCAGCACCAGTGCCAAACAGAACCCCAGCAAAGGCATGATGCCGTACTGACTGATCACCCCGATGGCGAGGCCGTAGGGGCGCTTGAGGGCGAGGTAAAAGTCGCGCGGCGTCAGCGACGCGCCCATGCCCAGCATGATCACCGCCACCATGATGCCCAGAAGCGTCTGCGTAAACTCATCAACCATGCTGTTTACTCCGCTGCAATCTGCGCAAGCTCTTCGGCGCGCAGGTCTTTTCTGAGGATTTTGCCGACGTTCGACTTTGGCAGGTCATCGCGGAACTCAACACGCTTGGGCACTTTGTAGGCCGTCAGATGCTCTTTGCAGTGCGCGCGGATGTCTTTCTCTGAAAGGCCCTCGTCGCGCTTCACGACGAAGGCTTTCACGGCCTCTCCGGTGCTGTCGTCCGGCACGCCGATTACGGCGACCTCAAGGATGCCCGGATGGGTCGCGAGACAGTCTTCGACCTCGTTGGGGTACACATTGAAGCCCGAGACGACGACCATGTCTTTTTTGCGATCAACGATGCGGAAATATCCGTCATCATCCATGATCCCAATGTCGCCCGTCAGGAACCAGCCGTTGAGCATCACCTTGTCGGTCTCTTCGGGCTTGTTCCAATAGCCCGCCATGATCTGCGGGCCTTTGGCGGCGATCTCTCCAGTCTCTCCGGCGGCGAGGGGTTGGCCATCATCGGAAAGGCAGACCACATCGGTCGAGGGCACCGGCACCCCAATCGAGCCATCCCGCGTTTTACCCATGGGATTGAAGGTGAGCACCGGGGAGGTCTCGGTCAGGCCGTAGCCCTGCAAGACGGGCTTGCCGGTGATCGCCTCCCACCGCTCAGCCACGGCAGCTTGCAACGCCATCCCACCCGCAGAGGCAAACTTGAGGTGCTTAGGCGGGCTGTCGGTGAACCAGATCTCGTTGGTCAGCCCGTTAAAGAGCGTGTTCACGCCACTCATCCAGGTGACTTTGTAGTTCTCAAACGCGCGCTTGAGGTTTGAGAGCGGGCGCGGGTTGGGGATCAGGATGTTCTGTGCGCCCAGCCAGTAAAATCCCAGCAAGTTCACGGTGAAAGCAAAGATGTGGTACATCGGCAGCGCGGTCAGAGCGATCTCTTCGCCTTTCTTCACGCCACTGATCAGCTCCATGGTTTGCTCCATGTTCATGACCAGATTGGCGTGGGTCAGCATCGCGCCCTTGGCCACACCCGTGGTGCCGCCAGTGTACTGGAGGCAGGCGATGTCAGAGGGCTCAACCTGCTGGCCGTAAGCATCGACCTCAATTTTTTCCTGCGCTCGGTGCACCCGCCCGGCGGCCAAAGCTTGGGGCAAGCGGATGTGCGGCACCTCGATCGTCTGGATCGACCGGTCCCAATACTTCTGCACCAGCCCAACGATGCCCTTCGGCAAAATGGGGAAGAACTCCGCCACCCGTGTGACGATGATATTGGGGATCGGATGGCCCTTGGTGGCCGCCGGAATTTTGTCGGCGAACATATCGATGATCACGAGCGCATGGGGCTCTGCATCGACAAACTGTTTGCCCATCTCTTCAGCAGTGTAGAGCGGGTTGACGTTCACCAGCACACAGCCCGCTTTCAGAATGCCAAAGGCCGCGATGGGAAAGCCCAGGCAGTTGGGCATCTGCAGCGCAACCCGGTCCCCTTTCGAAAGACCCGCCACCTCGCGCAGGTACACTGCAAAGGCATCCGACATCTCATCGACCTGCTCAAAGGTCAGCGTGCCGTTCATCCCGTTGGGGAGCACCGCCGTGAAGGCTTTGGCTTTGCCGTAGGTTTCAGCCACCGAGCTGATCAGATCTCCGATGGTGCGATACGATGCACCGGGCAACTCTGCGCGCACACCCGGCCCGTAGAAAGCCGTCCAAGGCTTGCGTGTCATTGGCTGAACCTCCCCGTTCAGATTTTCTGGCGAGTGTTACCGCAAGAGACCAGAAGCAAAAGGGTGCCGTTACGGCGATCTGTGGAAAATCGTGCGGTTACGTTGCGGAGCGGGACCAAGACATGAGGGCTGGCCCCTCGTGGCGCGGCGTTGATATGTTCGGGCGAAACGACCCACGCCAGGAGACACCATGCCCATCGCCCTCGTTACCGGAGCCGCCCAAGGGATTGGGCTGGCCTGCGCCGCGGCCCTCAAAGCCGATGGTTATAACGTCATTCTCAGCGATATCGCTGAGGAAACACTGAAAGGCGCGGCCGAAGAGTTGGGCGCGGCTGGCGCCATCGTGTGTGACATGGGTGACGCAGCGCAGATCGAGGCACTCTTTGCTGAGATCGAAAGCCAACACGGCCCCGTCGCAGCCCTCGTCAACAATGCTGGGATCGCGGAGCCTGCCGACTTTCTCGACTACTCCGTCGCACAGTTCGACAAGGTGATCGGGGTGAACCTGCGCGGGGTCTTTCTGGCGACCCAGCGGGCGGCAAAGACCATGGTCGCCGAAAAGATCGAGGGCGCGATTGTGAATATGTCGTCGATCAACGCGCAGGTCGCGATACCGTCGATCCCAGCCTATTGCGCCTCAAAAGGTGGGGTGATGCAGCTGACAAAGGTCGCAGCCCTTGCGCTGGCAGAGCACAATATCCGGGTGAATGCGGTGGGGCCTGGCTCGATCAACACAGAGATGGTCGCATCGGTGAATGCCAACCCAGAAGCGATGGCCAAAGTCATGAGCCGCACACCGCTCAAGCGCTTGGGAGAGCCGGAGGAAATCGCTGACGTGGTCGCGTTCCTGTGTTCGAAAAAAGCCAGCTATATCACCGGCGAAACCATCTATGCCGATGGCGGTCGTTTGGGACTCAACTACACGGTCTGAGCAACGTTAGTTGCAAAACCCCACTATGCTTCAGCAAATTCACGCGCATTCTTGGACAATTTCTACGAGGCGGGCACAAACCCACGTGTAGAAGCTCCAAAAGCCCTTGCGAGCAGCGGGGCAGTTGGGTCATCACACGAGCGAAGATTTTTCTTCGACCGAGGATGCGGCGAAACGCGCCAAACTTCTCGGTCTACGACGGTCGACTGGTGCGCCGCGCGCACTAAGAACACTGGGGATGCTGACGGTGGCTCATCGCCACGCTCGCAAGAGCCACCGAGATGCCAATGACGCAAGAACTGAGGAGCCTATCAATGGACCTGACCCTTTCCCGCCGCACCTTTATTGCAGCAACCACAGCGTTTGCAGTTGCCCGCCCGGTCAGCGCGGCAACCACGCACGAAGTACAGATGCTCAACCAAGACCCGGACAACCCGCGTCTGCGCATGGTCTTCAGCCCTCGCATCCTGAAAGTGATGCCCGGCGACACCGTGAAATTCCTCAACGCTGACCGTGGTCACAACTCCGAGCTGATCCGCGGCATGGGCCCCGCGGGCGGCGAAGAGTGGAAAGGCCGCATCAACGAGGAAGTTGAAGTGACCCTGACGACCCCGGGTGTCTACGGCTACCAGTGCGCGCCGCACGCAACTGTCGGCATGGTCGGCATCATCGTCGTGGGTGACGGCGCACCTGCAAACCTGGCAGACGCACAAGGCGTGCGCCAGCGCGGCCGCGCCCGCCAGGCGTTCGAAGAGATCTGGGCAGAAGCGGGCGAGATGGGCCTGCTCGGCTAATCACCGCTGCACACCTAAGAAGGGCCGCGTCGGGTAACCGCCGCGGCCTTTTTTGTGTTTACGCGTAGAGCGCCTCGATCTCTGCAGCGTAGGCCTTGGCGACGGAGGCGCGCCTTACTTTCATTGTCGCTGTGACCTCGCCATCATCATGGTCGAGCTCTTTGCGCAGCAAATGCACCTTCTTGATCTGCTCCACCCGCGCCAACTGCGCGTTTTGCTTTTCGACCTCCCGGTCGATAAGCGCCTGTATCTCGGGATTTTCGGCAAGACTGCGGAAGGTGGTGTAGGAAATTCCCTTGCTCTCGGCCCAAAGCCGCACCGTGTCCATGTCGAGCTGCACCAGCGCCGTCACATAGGGGCGCTGATCCGCGATCACGACGCATTCCTTGATGTAGGGGCTGGCCTTCATCACGTTCTCGATCAGAGAGGGGGAAAGGTTCTTGCCCGCCGCGTTGATCATGATGTCTTTCTTGCGGTCGATGATCGAGATGGAGCCATCCGCGGCCATCTCCGCCACATCGCCGGTGTGCAGCCAGCCATCGCTGATCGTTTCGGCAGTGGCTTTCTCATTCTTGTAATAGCCTTTGAACACCCCGCCGCCCGCGATCAGCAATTCGCCGTCATCCGCGATCTTGAGCTTCGTGTCGCCCAGCGCGGGGCCAACCCGGCCTGCACTCGCGCCCCAGTCAAGTTGCATCGTCGCGGCGCCTGTCGTTTCAGACATCCCCCACGCCTCGCGCAGGTTCACGCCCATGCCGCGGAAGAAAGCGAGCAGATCGGGGGAGATGGGGGCGGCCGCCGTGATCGCGACCCGCACCTTGCCAAGGCCCAGATACGACTTGATGCCGCGATAGACGAGCAGATCGAACAGGCGAAATTTAGCCCGTTCTCCGGCGCTCCAGTCGGTGCGGGGCTTCTTCCCAAACTTCTGCCCAAAAGCCAAGGCCGCAAGCGCCAAGGGCCTGCGCACCGCGCCGGCTGTGTGCGCCTGCACTCCAATCCCGGCCTGCATCTTTTCCCAGATGCGCGGCACGCCGAAGAAAATCTCGGGCGCTACGTCCCGCAGGTCGAGCGCGATGGTCCGAAGGCTTTCCCCGAAGTTGATCACCATGCGCCCAGCCAATGCATTGATCACGGTGATGTTCTGCTCTGCGATATGACACAGCGGTAGGTAGCTGAGAATGTTCGTGCCCGGCCCGAACTCGGGGAAAATCTCGCGGCTGGTGACGGCGGCAAAGTGCAGGTTGAGGAAGCTGATCTCTGCCGCTTTCGGCAGCCCGGTAGATCCGGAGGTGAACACCATCATCGCGGTATCCATCGGGGCAATCGCGGCGCGACGGCTGTCGAGCTCGTTGCGCTGCGAGGCCACCAGCCCCTGCCCCCGCGCGAGCATATCGGCAAAGCTCTCCAACCCCAGCAGCGTCTCTCCACGGGTGCCACGTGGGTCGATGATGATGAGTTTGCGAAGCCTCGGCACCCGCCCAGCGCTTTGCAACTCGACCACTTTGTCGAACTGTTCTTGGTCTTCGATCACCAAGACTTCGGTATCAGACGCGTTGATCAGGTGGTCAATCTCAGCGGCCGGAGAGGTCGGATACATTCCAACCGTGACCGCCCCCGCCGCCGCGGTACCGAACTGTGCGAGTACCCATTCCTGCCGGTTCTCCGACAAAATACCCACATGCCCGCCCTGCCCCACGCCATCAGCGATCAGCGCAGCTGCGAACGCCTCAGCGATGGCCAAAACATCCGCCCATGTCTTTTCCTGCCAGATGCCGTAATCCTTCTGCCGCATCGCGACGTTGCCACCATGGGCAGCCGCGTGGGCGTGGAGAATGTCCACAACAGAGCGAAAATCCGGGTCGGTGGCGGTGTCTCGGGCCATGGCGTCCTCAGCTCAGCCAGCGCTTGCGGCGTTTATAGTGTTTGACGTCTCTAAAGCTCTCACGCGCGCCTTCCTCGGCCACACCGAGGTAGAACGACTGGATATCTTTGTCGCTCCGCAGTGTCGCAGCGGAACCCTCCAGCACGATCGCGCCCTGCTCCATGATGTAGCCATAGTCAGCGATGGAGAGCGCAACGTTAGCGTTTTGCTCCACCACGAGGATCGAGACCTTATCTTCGTCATTCAGCCGCTGGATCGTGGCAAAGATGCTCTCCACGATCTTTGGCGCAAGGCCCAGCGACGGCTCATCCATCAAGATCAACCGAGGCCGCGCGATCATCGCGCGGCCAAAGGCGAGCATCTGCTGCTCCCCGCCCGAGAGATATCCGGCGGTCTGGCTTTTGCGGTCTTTGAGCACCGGAAAGAAGTCATAGACCCGGTCAAAATCCGCCCTCACCCCACGCCCCTCCAGCGCGTAGGAGGCGGCAGTGAGGTTATCTTCGACCGACATCTCCGCAAAAATCCGCCGCCCTTCGCGCACGTGAAAAAGGCCACCTTGCACGAGTTTGTCGGGCGAGAGGCGGGCGATGTCTTGGCCATCGAACACGATCCGGCCAGACCCGACCTCTCCGTTCTCCAGATGCAGCAGGTTCGAGGCGGCTTTGAGGGTCGTCGTTTTGCCCGCGCCGTTGGTGCCGAGAAGGGTTACGATTTTCCCGTCCGGCACCTCAAGCGATAGGCCGCGGAGCGCCTGCACGGTCTTGTAGTAAGAGACCTCGATATTCTCGATGCTCAGCATGGCGCGCCGCCCTTGGCTTAGACCGTGAACCAGTCAGAGGACGGCGAGAAGCGCGTGTCTGCCGCAGAGTAGGTATAGACCCGCCCCGTACCGACCTTGTTCCGCTCGACTGAGACCGGGCCACCGAAGAAGCCGCCCGAGTTCCAGTTGCTCAGGTTGGCCATGCCTTCTGCCAAGTTGTCAGCTGTCAACGGCAGGTCAGCCTCAAGGGTGTTGCGCATCACTTGCGCGCCCATCTCCAGCGCGCAAAGGCCCTGGATTGCCCAGGTCGGCAGGTAGTTTTCGAGCGGCGTGCCGGCGAAAGCCTGCTTGGCGAAGGCGGCGTAGGCCTCGTAGCGCGGGGCGTTCTCTGCATCGTAGAAATACTGGTAGGGCATCACGCCCTGATACCCGTCGAGGATTGGCCCGGCCTCTGCCGTCACACGATCCGCGATCAGATTCTCCATTCCCCAGAACGTGCCCTTAAACTGCGTCGGCAAGCCAAACTGGCGTGCGCCACCGATAAGCTGCGGCCAGACGCCAGTCACATAGCCCTGCAGGATCGCCACATCGGCATTCGATTGCGCGAGTTTGGTGACATGGGTCGGGATGTCGGCCCCCTGCGGGCGGGTGGCCTCTTCGAGCACCACGCGCAGGCCAAGCTCTTCGGCTTTCATCTTGCCGTGCTCAATCGGGTCCCGCCCGAACTCGGTGTTGGAGAAGATGAACGCGACGGTGGAGGCACCGTCATCCGCCATGTTCTGCAGGAGGATATCAAACTGATCCTCATAGGTCGGCCCGGCCATGAACTGATACGGGTTATCGGGGCTCGAAAGCTCGGTCGCAAACGACGTGCCACCCATCAGGCGCGCGTTTTCTCCGCGCAGCTCTGGGGCAACCAGCTTCATGAAGCCCGTCGAGTCCCCGAAATACATCACAAGGTTTTCTTCGGTCGCCAGTGCGCGTTGGTAGTTGGCGAGCGCGTTTTGCGGGATGTAGCCGGAGTCTTCGATCGTTGAGCGGATGGGCACGCCGCCGATACCACCAGACTGGTTCGTCAGCACCTCAAACATCTTGAACACCGGCGCCACGATCTGCCCGGCGGTGGCGAACGGCCCGGTCATCGGCAGGGATGCAGCAAAGACGTACTCGCTGGGCTGCGCCTTCAGCAAAGTGGGGGCGGCGAGTATGCCGGTGACAGCGGCGGAGGATGCGAGGAATGTGCGGCGGCTTAGGCTCATTGTGGGTCTCCCTGGGTGTGTTTTGTTATCTGGCAAAGGGCCATTGGTTCATGGCTTGAAGGATACGATCGGTGATGCGGACAAGGCCAAGCGGCTCAAAAAGCAGGAACAGGATGATCAGGAGGCCAAACGCGATCTCCTGCACGGGTGCTCGGAGTTGCGCGAGGGTGACGTCTCCGCCGGTGGCGGCACCAAAAACGGTTTTGATGACTTCGGGCACCATCACGATGACGATGACACCAAAGACGGGCCCCATCGTACGCCCCATCCCACCGACGATCAGCGCGGCGACGAGTTGGAGGGACAGCGCCAACTCGAATTGCTCTGGAAGGATGCGTGCGTAGAAATACGCCATCAACGCCCCGGCAAGGCCACAGCAGGCGGCCGACAGTGCAAACGAGGTCAGCTTGTAGCGCATGAGCGAGATGCCGAGGATCTCTGCCGAGTAGTCCTTGTCGCGGATCGCGATGAAGGCGCGGCCGACGCGGGTGCGGAACAGGTTCTGGATCAGGAGCAGCGTGCCCAGCGCACAGACCGCGATGAGCACGAAAATCTCGCGCCGACTGTCCATCTCCCACCCAAGGATATTCGGCACGGGCGTGTTCACGCCCACATGGCCGCCCGTCCATGGAGCGAGGATGTCGTTTTCGATCAGGAAGATGATGATGAAGTTGGCTGAGAGCGTGGCAACGGCGAGGTAGAGCCCCTTCACCCGTAGCGACGGCAGACCCACCAGGATGCCCACCAGCGCCGACACACCAATCGCGAGCGGTATGACGATGAGGGGCAAGAGCCAGTCGGGCACACCCCCGGCGAGGTTGTGAAACACCGCCACGGTGTAAGCGCCGATGGCCACAAAGCACGCATGACCCAGTGACATCAGCCCCGTATACCCGATCACGACATTTACGCCCGTCACCGCGATCAGCAGGATGCCCATCTGGCAGGCGACAAGGATCAGGTAGTCATTCGCCAGCAGCGGAAAGGCTGCGAGGCTCAGGATCACCGCCGCCATAAACGCCTGCTTGTTGCGGTTATCGAGCACCCGCTCATCGGCGGCGTAAGTGGCTTTGAGGTTGCCGTTGATCATATCCGTTCAACCTCTTTCGTGCCCATCAACCCATGCGGGCGGATCAGGATGACGATCAGCACGGCGACATAGGGCACGATCTCAGCCCAATCTCCGCCGAGCTGCCATTGCGTCATCGCCTCCAAAACGCCGACGGTCATCGCGGCGATGAAGACCCCCACATAGCTGTCGAGACCACCCATGAGCACCACGGCCAGCACTGCAAACCCGAAGAGGCCCAGCGACGGCGAAATTCCGTTGCGGGTCGCCAAAATCGCCCCGGCAATCGCGCCGGTCATGGAGGCAAGCATCCAAGCGGTGGTGAAGACCTTGGGCACCGAGATACCCATCGAATAGGCCGTGGATTGGTCCTCTGCCGTCGCGCGAATGGCTACGCCGCCGCGGGAATAGCGCACCCACAAGACAATCCCGCCGAACATCAAAAGCGCGATGATCATATTCACGACGTCCGCGCCAAAGATGAAGATCATAGAGCCAAACAGCTCAAACCGGATCGGCGCATTCGGCGCGATAGAGGGCACAAAGTCTGCATCCGCCGTCCAAATGATCGAGGCGGTTCCGGCCATGACAGAGATCAGCCCCACCGTCACCATGATCATCGCAAAGACCGACTGGCCCATGAGCGGTCGCATCAAGGTGCGCTCGATGATCAAGCCGACGATGGCGTTGCACACCACCGCCCCCACCAGCCCCAGAACGATGCGTGGGATGTTGGCGATCCAATCCGCCACCGCCGCCATGGGGGAGAACATGGGTAAGTCCGCGCGCCACGCCACCAGCCACTCCTGTTGCCAGCTTTGCAGCCAGGCGGGTGCCCATTCCATCCCCGGCACGATCACCGCGAAGGTGTAGTAAAAATACGCGCCGAACATGATCAGGTAGCCATGGGCGAAATTCACCACGCGCGTGGCTTTGAAGACCGAGACGATGCCCACCGCGATCAGCGCGTAGATCGCCCCTGACATCAGCCCGTTGATCGTGAATTGGAGAAACTGCGCCATACCGCCCTCACGCCGCGTCGGGTTGCGCGCTGTCTTGCGCGGTGCCGAGATAGGCCTCGATCACATCCGGATGGCGAGAGACCTCTGCCGGTGTTCCACTCGCGATCTGCTCTCCGAAATTCAGCACAACGATCTTTGAGCAGATGTCCATCACCAGCCCCATGTCATGCTCCACCAGCAGGATGGTGGTGCCAAACTGCTCCTGCACATCGAGGATAAAACGGGCCATATCGGCGGTCTCTTCGCGGTTCATGCCCGCAACCGGCTCATCGAGGAGCAAGAGTTTGGGCTGCATTGCCAGCGCCCGGCCAAGCTCTACGCGTTTTTGCAGGCCATAAGAGAGCGCTGTGATCGGCGCTTTGCGGATCAGGTCCAGTTCCAGAAAGTCGATCACGCGCTCTTCGATCTCTCTGCGGAAAGCGAGCTCTTCGCGCCGCGCGGCCCCGAAGTACCTCAGCGCCGAGAACACGCCCGATTTCAGCCGCTTGTGACCGCCGAGTTTGATGTTGTCGAGCACAGTCATCCCGCGAAACAGCGCGATATTCTGAAAGGTGCGCGCGATCCCCAGCTCTGCGCGTTTGTCGGGCGAGAGGGTCGTGATGTCCTGCCCGTCAAACGCCACGCGCCCGGCGTCTGGTTTGTAAAACCCAGAGATCGTGTTGAAGAGCGAGGTTTTGCCCGCGCCGTTGGGCCCGATAATCCCGGTGATTTCGCCGGGTGCAGCCTCAAAGCTCACACCGCGGAGCGCTTTGATCCCCCCGAAAGACAACTCAACACCCTGCACATTCAGCATGGCATCTTGCGCCAGGGTCTCCCCTGCGCTCTCCCTGTGGTCGCCTGCATCTTTGTGCAGGTCTCATCTGATTGCAGACAGCCAACCTAAGAGGCAACTCTCAAGAGTTGGCACCGCGTTCCGTTGCGTCTGTTGGGCTTAAGATGGCATCAAATGGCGAAACTTCCCAAAGAATTAGCGGCTTGGTTTCGCGATGAGACGAAATTCGATCCCGCTGGTTGGAACCCTTGCTGCAAGGCGGGCCACGTCGATACCACGAAAAATCTCCGTAAAATCAAACTATTCCGTGCGAGAAACGCCAGCTTTCACCCGGCGCAGGGGTATCGACGACTCAATGCTTGAGACACCGGGGATTTTGGTAAGATGCCCGACAAGAAAGCGCTCAAAGTCCTGCAAGTCGCGGGCAGCGATGCGCATCAAGTAGTCACGGTTCCCGGTCATCAACCAACAATCGACAACCTCAGGGCGGTTCTGGATCGCCGCCTCAAACCGGGCCATCGCTTCATCGACCTGCTGCTCCAGCTTGACCGACACAAACACCGAAAATCCGTATCCCAGCGCCCCCTCATCCAGCTGCGCGGTGTAGCCCTCGATCACTCCGGCCTCTTGCAGCAACCGCACGCGCCGGGAGACAGGAGAAGGGGACAATCCAACATCTGCTGAGAGGTCATGGATCGAAATCCGCCCATTCCGCACCAAAGAGCGCAGAATTCGGCGGTCAGAATCGTCAAGAGAAGGGATTTCCACTAACTTTTGCCTCTCAATAGCGATTTCAGCCAACATATGAGGCGATCTGGCGTAAATGCGCAAGGACATGCCGCAGGCTCCGCACTAAATCACGCGTAACGCGACCGGAGAGCCCCATGACCGCCCCCACCAGCAACCTCAAAACCACCGAAGCGCGCCTGTTGTGGCTGTCGCATTGGATGATCCACTGCGCCAACCACCTGCGCGACAAGGAAGACGGAGTGAAAGTGGGCGGGCACCAGGCCTCCAGCGCATCGATGGTGTCGATCATGACGGCGCTCTACTTCAACGCGCTGCGGCCAGAAGACAGGGTCGCCGTGAAACCCCATGCCTCGCCCGTGTTCCACGCGATGCAGTACATGATGGACAACCAGACCCGCGAAAAGATGGAGAACTTTCGCGGCTTCGGTGGTGTCCAGAGTTACCCCTCCCGCACCAAAGACATCGACGACGTGGATTTCTCGACCGGCTCTGTCGGTCTGGGTGTCGGGATCACAGCCTTTGCCAGCTTGGTGCAGGATTACATCGCGGCGAAAGACTGGGGTGCAGACACGGCGCTTGGCCGGATGGTCGCGCTGGTCGGAGATGCAGAACTCGACGAGGGCAACGTCTATGAGGCGCTGCAAGAGGGCTGGAAAAACAACCTGCGCAATTGCTGGTGGATCATCGACTACAACCGCCAATCCCTAGACGGTGTCGTGCGGGAGGGGTTGTGGCAGCGGATCGAGGCGATCTTCCACACCTTTGGCTGGGATGTGGTCACGCTGAAATACGGCACCCTTCAAAAAGCCGCCTTCGTCCGCCCCGGCGGCGAGAAGCTCAAGGCCTGGATCGATGCCTGCCCCAACCAGCTTTACTCCGCACTGACCTATCAAGGCGGCGCGGTCTGGCGGCAACGGCTGATGGATGATCTGGCGGATCAGGGCGATGTCTCGGCCCTGCTCGACAGCTACTCAGACGACGCGCTTGCGGAGCTGATGGAAAACCTCGGCGGCAACTGCGTAGAGACGATGGCAGAGGCGTTTGACGCCATCGACCATGACCGCCCCACCTGCTTTCTCGCCTACACGATCAAGGGCTGGGGCACGCCGATTGCCGGGCACAAAGACAACCACGGCGGCCTGATGACCAAGGCACAGATGACCGCATGGCAGGCAAAGATGGGCGTTGCCGCCGGAGATGAGTGGGAGGCTTTGGCGGGTACGTCAGCCAACTATCGAGCGTGGCTCAAAACGGTGCCGTTCTTCTCAAAGGGGCGGCGGCGGTATGGCGATGACGCGCTCAGTATCCCCGACATCACGCTCAAAACTGTCGAGACGGACAGCACCCAAGCCGGATTTGGCCGCATCCTCGACGGCTATGCCCGCACCGACAGCCCGCTCGCGCAGCGGATCATGACAACCTCACCCGATGTCACTGGCACCACGTCGCTCGGCCCATGGGTCAACCGACGCAAGCTGTTTTCGCGAGAGCATGTCACGGATGAATTCCGCGCTCAAAAAATCCCCTCCACCGCGAAGTGGGATTTCGCGCCAGAGGGTCAGCACATTGAGTTGGGCATTGCGGAAATGAACCTGTTCCTGCTGCTGGGCGCGGCTGGGCTGTCGCACTCGCTCTTTGGCAAGCGGCTGCTGCCCATCGGTACGGTCTATGACCCGTTCGTCGCCCGTGGCCTCGATGCGCTGAACTACGCGTGCTACCAAGATGCCCGGTTCATGATCGTCGGCACGCCCTCCGGCGTGACCCTTGCGCCCGAAGGTGGCGCGCACCAGTCCATCGGTTCCCCGCTCATCGGCATGAGCCAGGACGGCCTCGCCGCGTTTGAACCGGCCTTTGTCGATGAACTGTCGGTGATCCTGCCCTGGGCGCTCGATTACATGCAGCGCGATGGCGAGGGCGACCCGGACGAGCGCACTTGGCTGCGGGATGAGACGGGCGGCTCGGTCTATCTGCGCTTGACCACACGGCAGATTGAACAACCGGTGACACGCGCCGATGATGCGTTTCGCCAAAGCGCAATTGACGGGGCATATTGGATGCGCCCTCCCGGCCCCGGTACGGAGATCGTGATCGCATATCAGGGCGCCGTTGCACCGGAAGCGCTGGAGGCGGCGGGGCGGCTCTCAGCAGACCGGCGCGACGTCGCTGTGCTCGCGGTCACCTCCGCCGACCGCCTCAATGCTGGGTGGACGGCTGCACAAAGGCGACGCGCGCGTGGCTTGCCCGCGCAGTCGCATATCGAGCGGCTTTTGGGAGACTTGCCGCGCCACACGGTGATCGTGAGCGTCATTGACGGGCACCCGGCGACGCTGGCCTGGCTGGGCTCGGTCGAGGGTCACCGGAGCGTACCACTGGGGGTGGAACACTTTGGCCAGACCGGGCAGGTCAGCGACCTCTACCGGCACTTCGGGATCGATGCAGAGGCGATTGTGACGGCAGCTTTGGGTCTCTCACCGGGCCGCCGCATCTTGACCGGTTAAGGGGCGGCCGGGGCGTTGGCAGCCAGAAACCGCGCCACGGGCCCGTAGCTCAATGCGCTGTGGTGGCAAACGAGGTAATCGTCGGCAAAGACCTCGCTGTTCTCCAAGGCGCAAAAGGTCAGGCCTGGAAGTGCATTCGCTTCTTCGCTCAACACTGGCCCAGCGCCAAACCCGCGCCGCACCGCTTCTGCCACTGCCTCTCGGGTTGAGACCTCAAAGGCGATCTGCGGTGAGAGCTTGGCCCGCTGAAACGCGCGCAGCAGAACCTCGCGCGTGAAAGACCCCTCTTCTCGCAGTACAATCGGGATCTCACTGAGTTCGCGCAAAGTAAGCGCTCCAGTAGTGGCCCTCTCATCCCCCTCGGGCAAAGCCACCACCACCGATTGACGCGTGTAATGCTGGCAATGATAGCGCGGCAGGGGCGCGTCGAGGCCTATCATGATGACGTCGAGCGCATAGCTGTCGAGCCCGCCAAACAGCTCCTGCGTGGTCGCGCCGCGCAGCTCTAACTGGGTGTTTGGGTCGGTCCGTTTGAAGGCCGCCGCCGCTTGCAGCATCGTTTGCGGCGCAGAAAACCCGAGCCGCAGCGGCGGGGTCGGGCCAGTTGTCGCCTCAAGGATTTTGTTAATGGAAGTGGAAAGCTCCCCCAGCGCGCGACGCGACAGCGCCGCGATCTCTTCACCCTTTTCCGTCAGTGCCAGCTTGCGCCCGACCCGCCGAAAAAGCGCGACCTGAAGGTCCGCTTCGAGGGCCTTTACCTGAGTCGTGATGGCGGGTTGCGTCTTTCCCAACGCCTTGGCGGCTTCTGTCACACCCCCTTCATCGATCACGGCCAAAAACATGCGCAGACGGCGCAGCAAAGCCTCATCTTCGATGGCGAGTTCGGGTTTCATAACGTCATTTCATAAATCAATTTTATGATTGTCAACAAACCATAAAATTGATCACGTAGTCGGCAACGTGGGGGCGACTGGAATCACGGCGTGGGCGGTTGCCTCCGCAGAAACACAACGAGTGCATTGATATGAAATACCTGCTGTCCGCCTCTTTCATCGCGATGGCTGGCGCCGCGTCTGCGAGCTGCCCTACCGCCACCGTCACAGACCCGATGGGCCTCGCTGGCGCATTCCCGCAACAGATGGAGCTTTCGGCTTTTGAGGCCGCTGCCGGGTGCGAACTGACGTTCTCGCAGAACCCGTCGATTGCCGCGCTCAACGATCGGATCATCGGCAACGGCAGCCTTGGGCCGGTTGAAAGCCGCCTGCCCGATGAGCCACTCGTCGTCTTCCCCTACGAAGAAATCGGCCAGTACGGTGGCGTGCTCGATGGCATGTCCAACGCGACAGAGGCCGGCACTTCTGATCTGCTCTCCGTCCGGCACGTCAACCTCGTGCGCTTTGCCGATGATCTGGTGACGATCGTGCCGAATGTTGCAAAAGGCTGGGCGTGGAATGACGATTTCACTGAGCTCACGGTCACCTTGCGGCGCGGGCACAAATGGTCAGACGGTGCACCCTTCACCGCTGAGGACATCGCGTTTTGGTACAATCACATCACGATGGACGAAAACGTCGTTGGCTCCCCGCGCTCTTTGTGGACGGCGGGCGGTGAGCCGATTGAGGTGGAGGCTGTTGATGAGGTCACTGCGGTTTTTCGGATGGCCGCACCCAAGCCTGGCCTCCTCGCGGCGTTTGCGACAGACTACGCTCAACCCTTCCAGCCAAGGCACTTTCTGGGCCAGTTCCACCCCGCGCTAAACGAAGAGGCCGACGCGCTTGCGCAAGCCGCTGGGTTTGACAGCGGTTACGACGTGATCGCGTTCTATTACGGCGGGTCGGACTGGAAGGACGTCCCCTCCCCGATCCTGCGTGACGCTTCCAAGATCGCCAACCTCTCCGCCGCAGTCGTGCCAACCCTCGAGTCTCATGTGGTTGTCGAAGACACGACGGAGGGCCGTCGCGTGGTGGCAAACCCCTATTTCCACATGGTCGACACGGCGGGAAACCAGCTGCCCTACATCAACGAGGTTGCTGAGCTTTACGTGCCCGACAACGAGGTGCGGATCCTGCGGATGGTGAATGGCGATGTGGACTACAAGTCCCAGTCCGTCACCCTTCCCGACGCGCCCACGCTGCTCGACGCGCAAGAGCGTGGTGACTTTACCGTCGTGCTCCGGCCGCAAATCGGGATGCCCGTCGTCTCGTTCAACGTGAATGCGACCGATCTCGAAAAGCGCGCGGTGTTCGCGGAGCGCGACTTCCGCATCGCCATGTCCCACGCGATCAACCGGGATGAGATCAACTCGGTCGCGTTCTTCGACCTTGGGGAGCCGCAGCAGTATATCGCCTTCTCGCCTGTGCCCCCCTTCGCGACCGAAGAGCAGGTCAATTTTGCGACGGCCTTTGACCCGGCGCGCGCTGCGGCCTTGCTCGATAGCGTGGGCGTGGTGGATGCCGACAGCGATGGCGACCGGGACCTGCCCTCCGGAGCGCCGCTCGTGCTGAACCTGCAGTTCTCCACCCAAGGGATGGCGACGGCGGTGGCTGAGTTGATCGCCCAGCACTGGACGGATGTGGGCGTCACCACCACCATCCGTGAAGTAACCTCTGACGAGTATCGCGCCGCACAGACCGCCAATGAGCTGGATGTCCATGTCTGGACGAAAGGTCAGCCGATCCCGGTGGTGCAGTCCTCGCTCGAAGAGTTCATCCCGCCGTTTGCCAACTTCTTTGGTCTGCGCAACGGGATGCTATGGGCGCAGTATCTCGAAACTGGTGGCGCTGAGGGGATTGCCCCGCCCGCATGGACAGAAACTCTCACGAACCAGGTTACTGAGTGGCAGTCGCTGCTCCCGGGTTCGGCGGCGTCCAACGCGTTGGGTGCCGACATCATCGACACGATCCAAGAGAGCTTCTTGTTCATCGGCACCGTGAACGCGCCAAACCCGATCTACGTGACCAACGCGATGGGCAACTTTGAGCCGCCAAAGACGTGGTCCTACGAGTATTATCGGACCTATCCGTACCGCCCGCAGCAATGGTGGTTGGCCGAGTGATCTGACACCGGGGTGGCCCAGACCGGGCCGCCCCACCTACCAAGGAGAGCCGATGGCCGCCTTCGCCCGCTTCATCGCGATCCGCTTTGGCGCGGCGGTGGTGGTGATGCTGCTCGTCTCGCTCATCGTTTTCACCTTGATGGAGCTCGTGCCGGGCAACTGCGCCGAGCGCTATATCGCCTACAAACAGACCCAAGGACAGGTGATCACCGAGGCGGATATCCGCGCCGAAGAGGTCCGCATGGGCCTCGACCGACCCTATCTTGAGCGGTGGGTGAGTTGGGTTTCGGGCGTGTTTCTGCGGTTTGATCTGGGGGAGTCGTGCCTCTGGCGGGTCGATGTGGCGCAGCTGATCGGCGACAAGATCTGGATCTCCCTCGGGCTATGCTTTGCGGCCTTGATCCTCACCTACGCGATTGCTGTTCCGGTGGGCATGGCCTCTGCGATGCTGCGGGACGGCTGGTTTGACAGCTCATTGCGGATCATCTCCTACCTTGGGCTGGCAATCCCGAACTTTCTGTTGGCGCTTGGGATCATGCTGCTTTCAACGGTGTTTTTTGGGGAGACGCTCACCGGGCTCTTCTCCGATGAACTCAGAGACGCCCCTTGGAGTGCCGAAAAACTTGCGGACATGCTGAGCCGCGCGTGGCTGCCGATCTTGATTTTGGGCTGGTCCGCAACCGCCATTCAGCTGCAAACCGTCCGGGCGCTGATCTCGGATGAAAAGGACAAACTCTACGTCACTGCGGCGCGGGCACGGGGGCTTTCAGGGGCGCAGCTGATGATGCGCTATCCAGCGCGCCACGCGCTTGGGCCGGTGGTGAATTCCATCGGTTTTGACCTCAACCGCATCTTCAACGATTTGCCAATTGTCGCGGCGGTGCTGGTGCTCACAGACGCAGGCGCGTTGTTGCTTGACGCGCTCGCTAGGTCGAATGATCAGCAACTCGCGGGCGCGATTATCCTGCTGCTCACGGCGACCATCGTGGCGCTGAATTTTCTGACCGACATCCTTTTGGCGGTGATTGATCCGCGCGTGCGCAAAGGGTTTTTCTGAGCATGACCACGTCGCCGGACCCGTCAGAGGCGTACTACACAGCCTCCCAATCCCAACTCGTTTGGGTGCGGTTCAAGGCGAAACGCTCTGCCATGATCGCGCTGTGGTTTTTGATGTTCTTCGTCCTCTGCGGCGTCTTCGCACCGTTCCTATCGCCCTATGACCCCTCCGCCGCCGGGCGCAATGCGGACTACACAAACGGCGCTCCACAGGTGCCGATGTTTTGCGATGCACAGGGCTGTGCGTTCACACCCTTCATCCACAAAGTTGAGCGCTACCGGGGGATGGACACGAACTTTCGCTGGGTCACGCGGGCGACCGACGAGCGCGTTTATCTCACGCTGCTACCTAAAGGCTGGGAGTATCGGCTGTTGGGCGTCATCCCGATGAAGCGGCATCTGTTTGGCGTTGAGGAGGGATTCATCCACCTCTTTGGCACCGACGCGCAGGGCAAAGACATCTTTTCGCGCACGCTCCACGCCATCGGAATTTCGCTCGCTGTGGGCACAGTGGGTGTGCTGATCTCTTTCGTCATCGCCCTCATCGTCGGTGGCGTGGCAGGCTATTTTGGTGGGTGGGTCGACACGGTCCTGCAAGCGCTGATGGATACGGTAAAGACGGTCCCAACCATCCCGCTCTTCATGGCCTTTGCGGCGTTTATTCCTGACACCTGGAGCGCCGAGCTACGCTTTGCCCTGATCTCGATGATCCTTGGGTTGCTGGGGTGGGGCACGCTGGCGCGGCGGATCAGAACCCATGTGCTTGCTGAGCGTACGGCGGATTATGTGCTGGCCGCAAAACTATCGGGCGCGTCTTCTGGCCATATCATCGGGCGGCATCTTTTGCCGTCCTTCACCAGCTACATCATCGTCGATCTGGTGATCTCGTTTCCGTATATGGTGCTTGCCGAAACCGCGCTCTCGTTCATTGGGCTGGGCCTAAAAGACCCGGTCAATTCGTTGGGCGTTTTGCTGCAAAACGTAACGCGGGTGGATGTGATGCTGAACTACCACTGGTACTTTCTGCCCATCCCGATCTTCGTGCTAATGGTGCTTGCTTTCGTGTTTGTCGGAGACGGGCTGAGAGACGCCGCAGACCCTTACTCCGAGCGCCGCTGATGGGCGGGCTACTCTCCATCCGTGACCTGCGGGTCGGGTTTGACACTGCTGAGGGCCGTGTTGATGCAGTGAGCGGGGTCTCGCTCGACATTGCACCCGGAGAGGTGCTTGGGCTGGTGGGCGAGAGTGGCTCGGGTAAGTCCGTCACAGCGAAAGCGCTAATGCAGCTCAACCCCGGCAACGCCGTCACGCGCGGAGAGATGGTGCTGCACGCAGCGCCCGATGTGGCCATCCATCAGCTGCGCGGTCGCGCGCATAGGCAGGTGCGCGGTGATCTGATCTCGATGGTATTTCAAGAGCCGATGGCCGCTTTCGCCCCGGCGATCACTATCGGAAAGCAGATGGTCGAGCAACTCCGCCTCCACCGCGGGATGGACCGGGCCGAAGCGCGGGCGCTGTCGATTGAGATGCTGGATCGTGTCGGCATCACATCGCCCGATCTGCGCTTTGACCAATATGCCTTTGAACTCTCCGGCGGGATGCGCCAGCGCGCGATGATCGCGATGGCGCTTTCGACGCGGCCAAAGCTGCTGATCGCCGATGAGCCGACCACCGCGCTCGATGTGACCATCCAAGCGCAGGTGCTCGACCTGATGCGCGGGCTGGTGGCGGATTTCGGCATGGGCATCCTGTTCATCACCCATGACCTTAGCGTGATGGCACAGATCGCAGACCGGGTGGCGGTGATGTTGCGGGGCGAAGTGGTGGAGGAGGGTCCCGTGCGCGAAGTTATCCGCGCGCCACAGCATGCCTACACACAGTCGTTGATCGCCGCGATCCCACGATTGCCAGAGAGATCTCAGACAGAAGTTTCCAACGTCTCCCGGAGGAAGGGCGACACAGCAGTGACGGTTGACGCTGTCACGGTCCGCCACCCGCTCAGCGGCCTGCCATTCCAGCGCAAGAAGCACGTCACGGCTGTCGAAGACGTGTCGCTGACCATCCCCCGAGGTGCGATCGTGGGCCTTGTCGGTGAGAGCGGCTCCGGCAAAACCACGCTGGGACGGGCGACGCTTCAGGCCGCGCCGATGAGCGCGGGCGGGGTCACTTTGCGCACCACAGCGGGCGACAAGTTTGCGGTTGGAACGCTGAAAAGGACCGAGGAAAAGCGCTTCCGCCGCCATGCACAGCTCATCTTTCAAGACCCCTACGCCGCCCTCTCCCCCCGTATGACCGTGCGCGACATCATCGCGGAACCGTTGGAGGTGATGAAGCTCACAAAGTCTCGCCGCGAAACTGACGACCGCGTGCGCCGAATGGCGACACTGTGCAAGCTCAACCTAGAGCACCTCCGCAGGTTTCCACACGCGTTTTCCGGGGGTCAACGCCAGCGCATCGCAATTGCTCGTGCGCTTATTTCAGAGCCCGAGTACGTGGTTGCGGATGAGGCAGTGGCCTCGCTCGATGTGTCCACCCAAATCGTGATTTTGGAGCTCCTGAAGTCCCTGCAAAAAGACCTGGGGCTCACGGTGTTGTTCATCTCCCACGACCTACGGGTTGTGGCGAATTTCTGTGATCTGGTTGCGGTGATGCAGCATGGAAAGATCGTAGAGGTCGCGCCGCCGAAGGAGCTGTTTGCTTGCCCGCAACAACGCTACACCCAGCGCCTTTTGGCAGCGATCCCGTCGCTCGATCCGGATGATCGCGGGCGGTCGGCGCGTCCGGTCACAGAGCAGGCAATGACCGATGGATAGCCGACCCAACATCCTTTTCATCACCGCAGACCAATGGCGCGGAGACTGTCTGGGCTTCGCGGGCCATCCGGTTGTTCGCACGCCCCATCTTGATGCTCTTGCAGCGGACGGCGTCGCCTGCCTCAACCATTTCTCAGCTTGCGCGCCCTGCTCGCCCGCACGCGCGTCGCTCTACGCCGGGCTTTACCAGTTCAATCACCGCGTTGTGGGGAACGGCACGCCGCTGGATGCGCGGTTTGACAATGTGGCTCTCGCCGCGCGGCGCGCGGGCTATAGACCGACGCTTTTTGGCTACACTGACACCGCGCTCGACCCGCGCAACCGCCCGCAGAATGACCCGGAGTTGCGCAGCTATGAGGAGGTTTTGCCCGGCTTTGAGCTTGGCACCAACCTGCGCGAGGACGATATGGCTTGGCTGGAGTGGTGCGCGGAGATGGGGATCGACGTTCACCCGGAAAACCCCCACGCGGTCGGCAGTGACGGACATCGAATTGCCACCGGCCCCACGCGCTACAAGGCGGGTGAAACGCAAACGACCTTTCTGGTGGAGCGGTTTCTGGAGTGGGAAACGACGCAAACCGAGCCGTGGTTTGCACATCTGTCTTTTCTACGGCCCCATCCGCCGTTTGTCGCGCCTTCGCCCTACAACGCGATGTTCTCCCCGGCGCAGGTGCCAAGGTCGATCGGCGATGGTGCGGATGCTTTTGCAAGCGCGCACCCATTCGTTCAACTCCTCCGCGCGCACAGCAGTCTGGCCGGGCTTGTGCCCAGCACCGAGGGCACTGTCGCGGATCTAACAGAAGACGATTTCGCCCGGCTTCGTGCGGTCTACTTCGGGATGATTGCCGAGGTGGATGCCGAGCTTGGCGGGCTGTTCGCGACCCTGAAGTCTCGCGCTGTTTGGGACGACACGCTCATCGTATTCACCTCCGACCATGGGGAGATGATGGGAGATCACGGCTTGATGAGCAAAGGCGGTTTCTATCCGCAGAGCCAACACATCCCTCTGATCATCCGCGACCCAGCGCGGAAGGGCGGGCTGGTGACCGAGGGATTCACGTCGTCGGTGGACGTCTTCCCAACGTTGTGCGCGCGGATTGGAGTGACGCCAGGCCATGCGGTCGATGGGCAAGACCTGTTTCAGGGCGACAACATCCAAACCCGCGACCATGCGCTTTGGGAGTACGACTTCCGCGTTGATCTGCACAAACAAGGGCTGAGCAATCTGCCCCTTCGCCAGCAAGACTGTACTCTTTTGGTGCGGCGCACGGCGCAAGAGCAATACGTGCACACCGCCGCGTTTGAACCGCTCCTATTCGACCTCTGCCAAGACCCCGATTGCCTCACCCCCATCGACGACCCGCTGCGCAAAGGCCAAGCCGCGCAGGCGCTTTTGTCGGAACGAATGGCGCGGAATGATCAGACGCTCGCGACCATCGTGCTCACCAAAAACGGCCCTTTATCCCTTTTGCCCTAGCCGCTTTTCATGCGCGTCGATCACTGCGCCAGCCGCCGCCCCATGTGCCTTCAGCGCGCGCAAGATCGCCACGAGGTTGGTGTCGCGCTCCTGCTCAAGCTCTCGGATCGTTCTGTCGCTCGATTGCGCGTCTGACTGCGCGGCGATCTTGGTGACCAGCCTGTCGTCCAATTCCGGCACGTCCATCAGCTTGGTCCAAGGCCACTGCAACGCGGGGCCAAATTGAGCGAGGAAATGCGCCATGCCGGCCTCACCGCCAGCGATGCGGTAGGTCTCAAAGAGGCCCATCTGCGCCCAGCGCAGGCCAAAGCCCATACGGATCGCCTCGTCGATTTCCTGCGTTGTGGCGATGTCGTCTTTCACCAGCCAGAGCGCCTCTCGCCACACGGCCTCGAGCAGCCGGTCAGCGACATGCGCGGCAATCTCGCGGCGGATGTGGAGCGGATACATCCCGATTTCGCGAAGCGTATCAGCGGCGCGATGTGCTTGCGTCTCCGCCCCAACGATCTCCACCAGCGGCAAAAGGTAGACCGGGTTGAACGGATGCGTGACGATGATCCGGTCGCCGGAGGTGTTGAGCTCTGAGGGCATAAAGCCTGAGGTCGATGACCCGATGATCGCCTCCGCTGGAGCCGCGTCTAAAACCTGCGCAAAGACCTGATGCTTCAGCTCCAACCGCTCCGGCACGCTCTCCTGAACCCAAGCGGCCCCCGCAACGGCCTCTGAAAGGCTATCCACGAATGTCAAAGCACCTTCGCTCGGCAAAGGCGTGTCGTACAGCTTCGGCAAAGCACGGCGTGCGCCGTTGAGCACCTCGTTGATCTTGCGCTCTGCCTCGGGGTCGGGGTCAAACACCGCGACGTCCCATCCGTTGAGCAAAAACCGCGCGGCCCAACCGCCGCCGATCACCCCACCACCAAGGATTGCAGCCTTCATACCGGTGCCCTCTTCGTCAGGCCCCAACGCGCGCGCACTTCGGCAGGGGTAAGCACCCGTGCACCCATCCGCTCGATGATGCTGACGGCCCGCTCCACCAATTGGGCATTGGTCGCCAGCACGCCTTTGTCGAGCCACAGATTGTCTTCGAGCCCAACGCGCACGTTGCCGCCTGCGAGCACGGCCGCCGCGACATAGGCCATCTGATCGCGCCCGAGAGAAAATGCCGACCAGTGCCACGCGTTAGGCACCGCATTCACCATCGCCATGAAGGTGTTCAGGTCATTCGGCGCGCCCCAGGGAACACCCACGCAAAGCTGCACGAGTGCGGGGTCTTCGAGCACGCCCTCTGTCACCAACTGCTTGGCAAACCACAGGTGGCCGGTGTCAAAGGCCTCGATCTCTGGCTTCACGCCCAGCGCTGTCATCATCGTGCCCATCGCCCGCAACATGCCGGGCGTGTTGGTCATCACGTAGTCGGCCTCTGCAAAGTTCATGGTGCCGCAGTCGAGTGTACAAATCTCGGGCAAGCACTCGGCGACATGCGCGACGCGCTCTTCCGCACCGATCATATCAGTCCCCTCCGCATTCAGCGGAAACGGCGCGGTGGCGGAACCGAAAACCATGTCCCCGCCCATACCCGCGGTCAGGTTGAGCACCACATCAACCTCCGCATCGCGAATGCGCTCGGTCAGTTCGCGGTAGAGCGCAAGGTCCCGCGACGGGGCACCCGTCTCTGGATCGCGGACGTGGCAATGCACAACGGCTGCCCCGGCTTTGGCGGCGGCAATCGCGCTCTCGGCGATCTGGCGCGGCGAGCGGGGCACGTGGGGGGAGCGGTCTTGCGTCCCACCAGAGCCGGTAACAGCGCAGGTGATCACGACCTCTCGGTTCATCTGTAGTGGCATGGCAGTCTCCTTAACGCGGGGATCGCAGAGCCCGCCCAGCAAAAACCGCCCGGAAACGACATCCCACGCCCGCGACATCCAAGGACTCGACTTATTGCGCCGCAACAATAATGTCAGAGACGCCAGCAACTGGGCCCGCCGATGGATGAGCTGAACATCCTTGTGATCGACCTGAACACCGAGCGCGGTGAACTGATTGTCGACGCTTTGCGCCAAGCCGGCGCTGGGCGGGTCTATCTGCTCACCGATATGGCCGAGTTGAAGAGTACTTTGCCCACCGTCGCGCCCGATCTGGTGTTGGTGGATATGGAGCATCCCTCCCGCGACATGATCGACGCGCTGACGCTCGCGACAGACCCGCAAGCTCGCCCCGTCGCGATGTTTGTGGACCGCTCAGACCGCGGGCTGATGCAAGCGGCGATTGAGGCGGGTGTTTCGGCCTATGTGGTGGACGGCCTGCGCCCCGAGCGCGTGAAGCCCGTGCTCGACATGGCGATCGCACGGTTTCATTCAGTGGACCGGCTGCGCAAAGAGCTTCAGGCCACGCAGACCGCCCTGGCGGAGCGCAAGACTATCGACCGCGCCAAGGGCCTGTTGATGAAGGCGCGCGGCTTGAGCGAGGAAGAGGCCTATTCGATCCTGCGAAAGTCAGCGATGGACAAGGGCAAGCGTGTCTCTGAAGTTGCAGAAAGCCTGTTGTCGGCCGCGGAGCTTTTGGGATGAGCCGCGCCGAGGTAACCTTGGGCTACATCCCCCTGACGGACGCGGCCCTCCCGATTATCGCCTATGAAATGGGGTTTGCCGCCGAAGAAGGGCTGACGCTGTCATTGGTGCGAGAGCCCAGCTGGTCAAACATCCGGGACAAATTCGCGATGGGCGTCTACCCGGCGGCGCATATGCTCTCTCCGCTGGCGATTGCTCTGACCGCTGGTGTGGGGCCGATGACGGCTCCGGTAGTGGCGCCGATGCTGCTGGGCACCAACGGCAACACGCTCGCCGCCCGCCCGCAACTCGCGGAGCGGTTGGTGCAGAACGGCGCGCGTTTTGATGATGCGTACTCTACGGGGCAAGCGCTCGCCCGCCATGCCAAATCCGAAGGGTTGCGTGTTGGTGTACCATTCCCACACTCGATGCATCGTGAGCTGATGCGCCTGCTCATTGAGCGCTCCGGTGGCGACCTAGAGGATGTGAGCTTTACCACGGCACCCCCGAGAGTGCTGCCGCGCGTGCTTGAGGCCGAAGAGATCGACGTTTTTATGGTTGGGGAGCCATGGGGCACTGTCGCCGTGGATCGGGGTGCCGGTGAGCTGATCCTCGCGGCCAATCGGATCTGGTCGGCTGCGCCCGAAAAGGTTCTGGCGCTCAACACCGAGTGGGTTGAAAGCAATAGCGAAGACGCCGAGGCGCTGTTGAGAGCGCTTTACCGGGCAAGTCTTTGGATTGGGCACCCAAGCAACATCTCCACCACCGCTGAGATTTTGGCACTGCCGCAATACCTCGATACACCTGCGTTGCTGTTGGAACGGGCCCTGGCCGGAAAACTCGTGCGGCGCTTTGGGACCGTGGCGGTTCCGCAGCCAGACATCCTGCGCCTCTCAGGGGTATCGGCGATTTATCCGTGGCAGAGTGCGGCGGCCTGGATCGCCGAGCGCGCCGCGCCGCTTTGGGGGATCAGCCCGATCAAGGCGCAGGCCGCAGCGCTTGAGACCTTCCGCCCAGACCTTCTGCACCGCGCCCTCGCGCCGCTTGATGCTGCCCTTCCAACCGCGCTCAGCCGTGTTGAGGGGCGCACCGAAGCGGGGGAATCGGTGCCAGGTACGCGCGGGCCTGTCTTGGTCGGTCGGAGTGGATTTTTCGACCGCAGCGAGTTTTCAGCGCAAATTTAGCCTATTTATTGGGCGATAATCGGGAGGGCCGCGTCCGTCAGGGGGATGTAGCCCAAGGTTACCTCGGC
>JBCBGM010000004.1:0-105378 GCA_038526735.1 Pseudomonadota bacterium
AATTCGACTACAAACTCGCCTGGATGGAGCGGCTGCACGCCCGCGCGCAAACCCTGCTTGCGGCTGAAGAGCCGTTCCTGATGACCGGCGACTACAACATCATCCCCCAAGAAGAAGACTGCGCCCGCCCCGACGCTTGGCGCGAAGACGCCCTCTTTCGCCCCGACGCCCGCGCCGCCTTCCGCCGCCTCGTCAATCTGGGGCTGACCGAAGCGTTCCGCACCACCACCACCGCCCCCGGCCACTACACCTTTTGGGACTATCAGGCCGGCGCCCGCGAACGCGACGACGGCATCCGCATCGATCACTTTCTGCTGTCCCCACAGGCCGCTGACATGATGCAAGAAATCCGCATCGACGCGCATGTGCGCGACTGGGAAAAACCCTCAGACCATGTGCCTGTATTGGCGCGTTTCGAGGTCTGAACCGTCGCAGAGGGGCTCTGCCCCTTTGTCGCCTGCGGCGCCATTCACCCCGGAATATTTCAAAACCGACGAAGACGTGAGCCGGGCTGGGTCTAGGTTAGACGAACGCCCGGCGGCGATAGCCGCGCACCCTTGGGGCAGGCGCGACTCATAGAGCGTTGGGCGAGGAGAGTTTGGGGAGCAACCGCACCCTCAAGCGGCCCTAAGCCGTGACATCCATCCCATAGAGCCAGTCAAAGCGGCGCGGGGCGAAGTCCGGCAGCAGGGAATTGACCAGCGACATGCCCAGATGCAGACCCGGCCGCAGCGGGCCGCGCGCATGGTAAAGCCGCGCCTGCCGCGCCGCTTGGCTTTGCACCCGCGTGCCGCGCGGATGGCGCAGGGTTTGGTAGCGCGCGAGGGAGGACGGCAGGTCACGTTCGCGGGCAAGGCTGTCGGCCAGCACCCACGCATCCTCAAGCGCCATGACCGCGCCCTGAGCGAGAAACGGCAGCATCGGGTGGGCGGCATCGCCGATCAGCACCACCTCATCTTCGACCCAGTGTTGCAGGACCGGATGCTCAAAGAGGCCCCATTGGTAGGTGCTTTCCACCGCGCTCAAGACGCGCTCGACCACCGGGTTCCACCCGGCAAAGCGCCTGCGCAACTCATCTGGATCGCCCGGGATCGACCAGCCCTCCTCCACCCAGGTTTCACGCTCTTCCACGGCCACGACATTGATCAGCGCGCCCTCGCGCAGGCGGTAGAGCACCACATGTTTGCCCGGCCCCAAGGTCAGGAGCGTGTAGCGCGGCATCTCCCATCCGCCGAGGCGTTCGGCTGAAACCAGCGCGCGCCACGCGACCTGTCCGGTGAACCGCACCTCTTCGCCCTGCCACATGCGTTTGCGCAGGGCCGAGCGCACTCCATCGGCAGCCACGATCAGGTCAGCCGCGAGCGTGGTGCCATCCTCCAGCAGCACCGCGTTTGGCTTGCGCCCCGCGACTGTGGTGCCGAGCCGGACCGTGACACCCGCCGCCTGCACCGCCTCTGCCAGCACGCTCAGCAGGTCAGCCCGGTGCAGGTTGAGATACGGCCGCCCCCAGCGTTGCTCTGCGGCCCCTCCCAGAGGAACGCGCATCAGCCGCTGGCCTCTGCGGTGATCCACCAGTTCCACCGCCTCGGGTTGGGTGCCAAGGGCGCGGATCTTGTCTTTGAGGCCCAGGGCCTCCAACACCGCCATCCCGTTTGGGCCCACCTGCAGCCCGGCGCCCACCTCCTCAAGTGCTGGCGCGCGTTCGAGAACGGTGACAGAGGCGCCGCGCTGCGCGAGCGCTAAAGCGCTCGCCATGCCCGCGATCCCGCCGCCGCACACGGTGATGTTAAGGGTTTTAAGGTCCATATCCGGAGCATCTCCACTCGCCTGCGGGACCTCAAGCTGCATCACCGCCCCTGCGACATCCGGTGGCATAATCGGAGGGGGTTGGAGGAGGGCCGAGGCGTGCCAACCCCAAAATCCGCCCTAGCCCTGAGCCGGGACCTCGCCGAACTTTGCGTCACATAGCGCGCGTCAGACCGAGGTGTGGCGCAAACAAGTTGAGAGCAAAGCGATCTATCCCCGCCAACCCGCACTTGCATTGCACTCCAACCTTAACCCTCTAAATGCGCCAGACCTAGCGGTCGGTCTGCCGCGCGCGGCGGTGCTGCGCACCTTGTTCCGCGCATTGGCACTCAGTGAAGGCCCTAAAGACCCCGGATCACGTCCGGGGCGTTCACTCCCCCCAACCCACAAAAAAACCGCTCCCCAAACCGGAGAGCGGCCCTCGAAACCCAGCGCAAACGAAACCCCGCCTCAGCGGTCGTCGCGGTAGACCTTTTCCTTGCGCTCGTGGCGTTCCTGCGCCTCCAGGCTCATCGTCGCGATGGGGCGCGCGTCCAGCCGCTTCAGCGAAATCGGCTCACCCGTCACCTCACAATAGCCGAAAGAGCCATCCTCGATCCGCCGCAGGGCCGACTCGATCTTGGCCACCAGCTTGCGCTGCCGGTCGCGGGTGCGCAGCTCAATCGCCCGGTCCGTCTCTTCCGAGGCGCGATCAGCGATATCTGGAATATTGCGGGTGCTGTCCTGCATCCCCTCGATGGTGCCACGGCTTTCGTCTAGTAAAGACTCTTTCCACGCCAATAGCTTACGCCGAAAATACTCCAGTTGCCGGTCACTCATGAAGGGTTCATCTTCCGCCGGGCGATACTCAGCGTCGAGAACAATTTCGCGTTTCATCGGGTTCTTCGGCCTCGCTGTCGTGCGGGTCTAAACGGCGCTTGGCGCGTCAGACATCGCGTCTGTGGTGAGCCTCACATACTGTGGGTTGTGAGACTTGTCACCCTCTAGAGCTATCTTGCTTTGTGAATTCTCTCTGTCTTGCCGCGCTGCGACATCCCCTTTAGGCAGCGTAAAAAAAAGAGGTTTCTGAGATGCGGTTTTCCGGAACGGACGATTACGTTGCAACGCAAGACCTAACCGTTGCCGTCAACGCAGCGATCACGCTGGAGCGGCCGCTTCTGGTCAAGGGCGAGCCCGGCACCGGAAAGACCGAGCTTGCGCGACAGGTCTCGCGCGCACTCAACGTGCCGATGTTAGAGTGGTCGATCAAATCCACCACCAAGGCGCAGCAGGGCCTCTATGAGTATGACGCCGTGAGCCGCCTGCGCGACAGCCAACTGGGCGAGGCGCGCGTGGCGGATGTCTCCAACTACATCAAGCGCGGCAAGCTGTGGGAGGCGTTTACTGCCGACCAGCGCGTCGTGCTCTTGATCGACGAGATCGACAAGGCCGACATCGAATTCCCCAACGACCTCCTGCAAGAGCTCGATCGCATGGAGTTCTTCGTCTACGAGACCGGAGAGACGGTGCGCGCCGTCCACCGCCCCATCGTCATCATCACCTCCAACAACGAAAAAGAGCTGCCCGACGCGTTTTTGCGGCGCTGCTTTTTCCACTTCATCAAGTTCCCCGAGGCGGAGACTTTGGCCAAAATCGTCGAGGTGCATCATCCGGGTATCAAACCCATGCTCCTGCGCGAGGCGCTGACCCAGTTCTTCGAGATCCGCGAAACACCGGGACTGAAGAAAAAACCCTCCACCTCCGAGGTTTTAGATTGGATCCGGCTCCTACTGGCCGAAGACCTCGACCCCGAGGACCTCAAACGCGACGGCAAAGACGCCCTCCCCAAACTCCACGGCGCGCTGCTGAAAAACGAGCAAGACGTGCACTTGTTCGAACGGCTCGCCTTCATGGCCCGGCGGCGGGCGGAGTAGCGGCAAACCCCGTCTCGGCCCTGAGCCGGGACCTCGCTACCCATTTCGGAACAGAGCGCCCTCAAGACCGAGGTCCTGCGCAAACAACCTTCGGTCTGCGCAGTTTATCCCCGCAAAACCGCACGCCCTTTGAAACCCAACCCTCACCCTCCACTGCGCCAGACCTAGCGGTCGGTCTGGCGCACGCGGCGCTGCGCCCTTGTTCCATGCTTTAAGGTTTTCCGAGGCTAGCGAGGCCCCGGATCACGTCCGGGGCGTAAGCTATCCGTCTCGGCCCTGAGCCGGGGCCCCGAACACCAGCGCAGAACAGAAGGCCGCGCCCTCCCTCGGGTGGGCGTTTCGAAACAGACGTGCGGCGCAGTTTATGTCTCAAACCCGCATCTGATCCGCGCAAAGACCAACGGAAGCAAAACGCCCTCCCGTTCGGGAGGGAGGGCGTGGCCGGAGGCTGGTCACCTCCGGCTGTTTGGTCCCTATCCCGGACGGGATCCGGGACCTCGCCGAACACCACGCAACGGTAGCGCGCGCCGGACCGAGGTTTGGCGCAGCTTCGCTTAGATCAGCGCACTTTATCCCTGCCGAACCGCAACCGCGCTGAACTCCACCCGTCACCCTCCACTGCGCCAGACCATTCGGTCGGTCTGGCGCGCGCGGCGGGCTTCGCCCTTGTTCCGCGCGGGAGAACACCGAGACCAACGAGGCCCCGGATCATGTCTGGGGCGGAGCGCTCCCGCACCCTACACCCCAACCTTTTCCACCCCACCGCCTTCCCTTCGCCCACACCAAGCCCTATCCCTCCCCTCAACACGGAGGCCCCGATGCTGCTCTATCTTCCCCTTGCGACCGCAGCCTTTGGTACGATCCTCGGCGCATGGCGTGCCACCAAGCGGGGCGGAGACATCTTCGACGTCTTCCTCTGGGCGTTCGGCCACGCCTGCGCCTTTGGCCTGCCGGTCTTTATCGCTCTCATTGTGCTCGATCTGGTGATCTGATGTTCCTCAACCTCTTTGAGAACCTGCGAAGCGCCCGCGTTCCGGTCTCTCTGAGAGAATACCTCACCCTGCTCGACGGAATGGCCGCGGGCCTCGCCACCTATGACGTCGACGGCTTTTACTACCTCGCCCGCGCCGCGCTGGTGAAAGACGAGCGCCACCTCGACCGCTTCGACCAGGCCTTCGCCATCACCTTCAAAGGGATGGAGGCGCTGGACCTTTCCGCCATGCTGGAGGCCGCTGACCTGCCCGAGGAATGGCTGCGCAAACTCGCCGAAAAGACCCTCTCAAAAGAGGAAATGGCCGAGATCGAGGCATTGGGCGGCTTCGAGAAACTCATGGAGACCCTCCGCGAGCGCCTCAAAGAGCAACAGGGCCGTCACCAGGGCGGCAACAAGTGGATCGGCACCGCCGGCACCTCCCCCTTTGGCGCCTATGGCTACAACCCCGAAGGCGTGCGCATCGGGCAGGACAAGTCTCGCCACCAGCGCGCCGTCAAGGTCTGGGACAAGCGCGAATTTCGCAACCTCGACGACAGCGTCGAGCTGGGCACCCGCAACATCAAGGTCGCCCTCAAACGCCTGCGCCGCTGGGCCCGCGACGGGGCCGAGGACGAGCTAGATCTCGACGGCACCATCCGCGCCACTGCAGAGCATGGATACCTCGACGTCCAAACCCGCCCCGAGCGCCGCAACGCCGTCAAAGTGCTCCTGTTTTTCGATGTCGGCGGCTCTATGGACCCGCATATCAAACTCGTCGAAGAGCTCTTCTCCGCCGCCCGTGCCGAGTTCAAACACCTGGAGCATTACTACTTCCACAACTGCCTCTATGAGGGCGTCTGGCGCGACAATGCCCGGCGCTGGAATGAGCAAGTGCCCACCTTCGACGTGCTCCACACCTATGGGCCCGACTACAAGGTCATCTTCGTCGGCGACGCCTCGATGTCGCCCTATGAGGTGGCGATGCCCGGTGGCGCAAATGAGCACTGGAACAAAGAGGCGGGCTCGGTCTGGCTCCAGCGCGTGCGCGAGAAATGGCCCGATGCGGTCTGGATCAATCCACTGCCAGAGCAGCACTGGCGCTACACCCAATCGCTGCAAATGATCCGCGAGATTTTCGAGAACCGCATGTACCCGATGACCCTCGACGGTATCGACCGAGCGGTGCGGGAGTTGGGGCGGTAGAGGTAGTGCGATGTCGTACCAATTTAGTACGACTTCGGACCAAGTGATTGCAAAACTGCAGGACGTTTACCAATTCTTAGGCCGCAATCCTGCATTTTTGCAAAACCAGAGAGCGCCCCATGGCCGTTTTGACCCGCGTTGCAGAGTTCTTCGGCCTTGATGACGAGGGGTGGGAGCGGCACGCAAATCCGTGGTCGGTTTACACCCGTTTCGCGATCTTCCCGGCGCTCACATTGGTGCTTTTGCAGTGGGGTGTCTGGGGCTGGTGGACGGTGCTGCCTGTCGCTGCCCTGTTAATCTTCACTAAAATCAACCCACGCCTGTTTCCTGCGGTGCAACGCAACAGTGGCTGGTGCTGGGCCGCGGTGATGGGAGAGAAGGTCTGGCTCTCTGCCGACGCCCGCATTCCGCAGATCCGGCTGCACTGGGCGGGAGTGTTGAGCATCGCGCAGGTCTTCCCCGTCGCCATCTGGTTGATTGGATTGATTTTTCTGTGGCCTTGGGTCGCCATTGTCGGAATGCTCGGCACGCTCGCGACCAAGCTTTTGTTCCTCGATCAGATGGTCAAACTCTACCGCGAGGTGGAGGGATCAGACCCTTGATCACACCCCTCCCCCATCCCAAATTAGGGTCATGATCAGAGCGGTTCTCTTTGCCCTCGTGGGGGGTTTGTTAATGATGGCGTTTACCAGTTGGCGGCAGTCCCGCCACCTGGACCAGCATTCGCGTGAGATCAACGACCCCCTCATCGGCGATTTCGTGCGCCGGATGGAGGCAGAGCTCGGCCTCGAAAAACTGCGCGTCTACATCTACGACACGCCTACCATCAACGGTCTGGCCAGTGCCGACGGCCGCATCTTTATCACCAAGGGTTTTCTAGATAAATACCGGCTCGGAGAGGTCCGCGCCGAAGAAATCGCAGGCGTGATCGCCCACGAACTCGGCCATGTCGCGCTTGGCCACGCGAAGCGGCGAATGCTTGACTTTACGGGCGCAAATACAGTGCGCGTCGTTTTGGGCATTGTACTGGGCCGCTTCATCCCTTTCATTGGTGTTTGGCTTGCCGATATAGTCAGCCGTATGCTCGCCGCCCGCCTTTCTAGACAAGACGAGTACGAGGCAGACGCCTATGCCGCCGCCCTCATGACCAAAATCGGCCTCGGCACCGGCCCCCAAGTCACTCTCTTCCAAAAACTAGAACGCCTCTCCGGCGGCGGCGGAGGGCAGCTCGCATGGCTCATGTCCCACCCCGCAACCGAGGATCGGATTGCGGCGATCAACACGCTTTCAGACAGTTGGCGAAAGGCCTGAGAACGCCTTTCCCACGCGGGGGAGCTGGGCTTTTTTGAACAGCGTTCGTGGTGTGATCTGCCGGCCAATGGCTCTTTGAGCGTTCGCGTGGGCCATAGTTAAAATCGGCTTAAGCGCTTCTTTTTGCTCATGAAAAAGGGAGAGCAACAGTGCGTCGGGATGCACCGCCATCACCCCATGCCGCGCCAACACACGCCCCGGAAAATCCCTCAGGTTGAAGGTCATAATCGCCTCCGCCTGCCCCGCGACGGCAGCCTCCAGAACATGGACGTCATTGGCATCCGGCAGACCTGTTTCCAGCGGTTCAGGCACCACACGACCCTTCGCAAACCGATCTGCAAAGAGCGTGATCGCAACGCCCGCGTCACCCCCACGCCGTGCCTCCGCCCGGCGCCATTCCTCTAGGATCCGGTCAGACCAGAGGGGGGTGAAGAGGTCTGCCTTCGCAGCTTCGGTCAGGATTTCGCGCAAGGTTGTCGGGAAAAGAACGCAGGCGTCGAGCAGCAGCCGATCCATCAATTCAGCCGGAAAAACAAGGCTTTAAGGTAGGCCGACTCTGCCAGCGCAGGATGCACCGGATGATCTGGCCCCGCCGCCCCCGTATGCAAAATCTGCCCCTCACGCCCCGCCTGATAGAGCCCGCGCAAACATGCGTCGCGAAACTTCGCCAGATCTGCCGCATGCGAGCAGGAACAGAGCACCAAATACCCCCCCGGCGCGGTCAACTGCGCGCCCAACCGCGCGGTTTTGGCATAGGCGCGCAGGCCCGCCTCAAGCGACGTTTTTGAGGGCGCGAAGGCGGGCGGGTCGCAAATCGTAAGGTCAAACTCAGCCTGCTCGCCCAAAAGCGTGGTCATGGTGTCGAACGCGTCGCCTTTGCGGGTGGTGAGGCGGTCAGCGACACCGCTTACCGCAGCGCCCTGTTCGGCCAAGGCGAGGGCTGGAGCGGAGCCATCCACGGCCAGCGCAGAGGTGGCTCCAGCTGCCAGAGCGGCCAGTGAAAAACCACCCACATGGGAAAAAACGTCGAGAACACGGGCGTTTGTGGCGAAACGTGCGGCAAAGGCGTGGTTCGGGCGCTGGTCAAAGAACAGGCCGGTTTTTTGACCCTCGGCGAGATCGGCGAGGTAGGTCGCGCCGTTCATCGGCACCTCAATCGGGCCTTCGAGCGCGCCGCGCAGCACCCGGGTTTCTTCGCTCAATCCCTCCAACCCACGCGCGCGCCCGGTGCCATTCATCACGATGGTGGAGACGCCGGCAACCTCGGCCAAAGCCGCTTCAAGCGGGGCGATCAGGCGGTCGGCCCAGGCGGCGTTGGGTTGGATGACGGCGGCATCTCCGAACCGGTCAATCACCACGCCGGGCAGGCCATCCGCCTCTGCGTGGATCAAACGGTAAAAGGGCGCATCAAACAGTCGTTCGCGCAGTGCTAAAGCGCGGGCGATGCGCTCGGCAAACCAGGCCTGGTCGATGGAGGCGTCGAGGCGCGTGTCAAGCAGGCGAAAGGCGATTTTGCTGTCGGGGTTAAAGGCGCCGAGCGCGCGCGGCTTACGCTCCGCATCTTCCAAAACGACCACGCTGCCGCCTTGGAGTTTCTTGGTGCGCCGATCCATCACCAGCTCATCGGCGTAGACCCAGGGCGCGCCGCGCAAGAAGCGTTGGCCGCCTTTGGGGCGCAGTCGGATCACGGGCAAATCGGTCATGGCGGCGACCTACCGCGCCTCTGCGTCAGAGGGAAGGCGGGGCGCGGTATTCTTGGGTCTCATGGTGCGATTTCACACAATCTCGCCCGGATTTTGCCACGCTGCTGTGCATGTTAGGTATGTTTTAGGCGAGCACTGAAAGGTTAAAGCGCAATGAACCTGATCTCCGCGATGTCGCAAAAAGAGACCTTGGCGCAGCAAGGCTACCTCGCCTTGCGCGGGGTATTTGATGCGGAGGAGGTCGCGCAGTTGCGCGCGCTCTCAGATGCAATGACCGCCTCCGCCGAAGCGGTGTTGACGGAAGTCTCTGCGAACGGAGGCACTTTGGGCGCGCGGGCGCAGGCGCATCCAGAGGAACTGATCGTTGTGTCGGAGGCGGATGATCCGACAAAGCTCTGCCGCTATGAGTATCTGATGGGCCACTCCGCCGCCTTCAGCGCCTTTGTCGAAAAGACCGTGCTGCCGGTGGCCGAGACGATCTTGGCGGAGCCTGTCGCCGTCTTCAAAGACAAGACCAACGAAAAAGCGCCAGGCGGTGGCGCGTTTGGCCCGCATCAGGACCATGAGGCATATAAAAGCTTCGGGCCGGGGCGGTTTGTGACCGCGTTGATCAGCATCGATCCTGCAACCAGGGCGAATGGCGCGATGGAGTTTGCGCCGAACTATAAGTCACTCGCCGCGCATGACCCGCAAGCGCAAGACTTCGACGGCTATCCGCTCTTTGACTGCGTGGACGGAGGGCCGCAGCATGGCGAAGTGGTGCCAGACATCGCCGCGCAGCTGGAATGGGAGATGTTGGAGACCTCCCCCGCTGATCTCGTGCTCTTTGATAGCTTCGTGCCGCATCGTTCTGCGGTGAATGCAAGCGCGCAGCCTCGGCGGGCGATTTTCATCACGATGAATGTGGCGCGGGAGGGCGCGCTGTATGCGCGCTACTACGCGGAAAAGCGCAGCAATTACGACGACCCGAAGTTTCACGTCGCCACGCCCACCGCGCGAGAGGGGCGTTAGGCCCCTGCTTTGCCGCGCAACCAACCCCAGCTTTTCTTGAGGGCGTAGCGGATCGCCTCTCCGCGCAATTGCTGGGCTTGGGCGAGAAGGGCGATTTGATCGGGGCGGCCGTAGACCGGGTCCATAGTCGTGCTCCATTGGGGTTGTGATGGCCATGGAGATACGCAAGGCAGCCCGTTTTTGCACCGCACCATTTGGCAAAGGCGCTATGCGTTTGCCGCAAACCTCAGGTGGGGTTGAGGTGGCGCAGGTAGCGGCGCTCAAGCAGGCGAAAGAGACCGACGAGGACGATCGTGATGCAGATGTAGAGGAAGGCGGCGGTCAAAAACCCTTCGTAAGCAACGTAGTAGCGGGCATTGAGGGTCCGGCCTGCGCCGAGGATATCCTGAATGGTGATGATGCTCGCCACGGCCGAGCCATGCAGCATGAACACCACCTCGTTGGAGTATTGCGGCAGCGCGCGGCGCAAGGCCGACGGGATCAGCACCAGCCCGTAGACCTGCCAGCGGTTGAGGCCGAGCGCCTTTGCGCCCTCGATCTCGCCCTTGCCGGTGGTCTCTACCGCGCCGCGGATGATCTCTGTCGCATAGGCGCCCGAGTTGAGGGCGAAGGCGATGAGCGCGCACCACCAAGCGTCTCGCAGCACCGGCCAGAGGAAGCTTTCGCGCACCACATCGAATTGCGCGAGGCCGAAGTAGATGAGGAAGAGTTGTACGAGCAGCGGCGTGCCGCGGAAGGCATAGACATAGGCGTTGATCAGCGGCGACCAGAAGCGCACGCGGTTGGCGCGGATGATCCCGCACGGGAGTGCGATGCAAAACCCAATGATGAGCGCGAGGACGGTGAGTTGAAGCGTCATCCAGACGCCACCGGCGAACAGCTCCCAGTTGGCGAGGACCAGATCAATGCGCATCGGCCAGCCCTTTCTTTGACCAGCGCTCCGCCCGGTCAAAGGCAGCTTGGCTGATCGCGGTAATGCAGAGGTAGATGCAGAACACCGCGAAATAGAAGGTGAAAGGCTCCCGCACCGATTTGCCCGCGTCGCCCGCAAGGCCCACGAGATCTCCGAGCCCGATGATAGAGACAACGGCAGTCGATTTGACGAGTACCTGCCAGACGTTGGCGTATCCGGGCAGGGCAAAGCGCATCAGTTGCGGCATGGTCACGAGCCACAGCGTTTGCAGCCGCGAGAGGCCCAGCGCTTGGCCCGCCTCGATCTGGCCCTTGGGCACAGTGAGATAGGCGCCGCGGAACGTCTCTGTCAGGTAGGCGCCATAGATAAAGCCGATGGCGAGCACGCCGGAGCCGAACTGGCTGACCTCGATATACTCCAGGTCCAGCGCGCGGCCGATGGTGTTGATGAGCCGCTGGCCGCCGAAATAGATCAGGAGGATCAGCACAAGGTCAGGCACCCCGCGCACAAGGCCGGTGTAGAGCCAGACGAGAGCTTTGGCGATACGCCCGCCGGTGAGGCGGCCCGTTGCTCCGAGGGCGCCCAGGGCAGTGGCGAGGGCGAGCGAGAGGAGGGCCACGGCGACCGTGACCATGGTGCCCTCGGCGAGGAGGGGGGCGAAGCGGAGGAGGTTATCCATGGTGGCGTGTTCGCCGTGGAGGAGTGCCGCGCCCCGGACTTGATCCGGGGCCTCGCTGAGCTGTTCGCCGAGGCCCCGGATCACGTCCGGGGCGGGGATTTCTCCAACGGAGGCGACCAGCCTCCGGCGACACCCTCCCTCCCCAATGGGAGGGCGTTCTTGAGCCGACGTTCACAGCTCGGCGGTCTGGGGAATTTGCAGCCATAAACCGCACCGATCCCAACGCGCGAAACGCCCCCCCGAGGGAGAGCGTTGCCTTTTGCTTGGCCTCAGCGAAACCCCTTACGACCCGCCGTAGATATCAAAATCGAAATACTCGGCGTTGATCGTGGCGTAGGTGCCGTTGGCGCGGATGGCGGCGATGGCGGCGGTGAACGCGTCGCGCAGCTCTTCCTCACCCTGACGCACGCCGATGCCGGCACCGTCACCGTGGTATTGCGGGATCGAATAGCCGGGGCCGAAGAACGCATAGCCCGCGCCATCTTCGGTCTTCAGGAAGCCGTCATCCATCGCGATGCTGTCGGCCATGATCGCATCGATCCGGCCCGCCACAAGGTCGAGATACGCCTCATCCTGCGAGCCATAGAGGCGCAGCTCAACGTCAGGGAACCCCCCTTCCATAAAGTCTTGGTGGATGGTGCCGCGCTGCACGCCGACGACCTTGCTGCCGAGATCATCCATCATCGCACCCTCAGCGCCAATGAAGGCGGCGGGGGTCTGGTAGTATTTCAGAGAGAAGTCGATGACCTGCTTGCGCTCTTCGGTGATCGACATGGAGGCGATGATCGCGTCGCACTTGCCCTCGACAAGCGCTGGGATGATGCCATCCCAATCCGTCTTTACCATCTCACAGGTTGCGCCCATCTCGTCGCACAGCGCGTTGGCGATGTCGATGTCGAAGCCTTCGACATCCCCAGACTCAGTCGTGAACGAGAACGGAGGGTAGGCCCCCTCGACGCAGATATCGATGTCCATCGCGGTGGCCACGGTGGTGCTGGCCATGAGCACAGCGAGGGCAGAGAGGGTCTTTTTCATGGAGATGGTCCCTGTGGTGGTTGGTTTTCGTCTGAGACCAGACTTGCCAAGGGACCGGGGCGTGTCAATCAGATGACAGCGTCACCCTGCGTAAAGATTAGGCTCCGCGCCCTCTGTCGCGGCAGTCTCTAGCCAAATGCCCACAAATTCAGCGACGGAGGCGAAGCAAACGAGCTCTGCGGTGTCGGGGTTTGTGGCCCAAAACGCAGCGGCGACCTGGCCGAGGCGGGTGCGGCGGATCTCTCCGGGCTGGAAGGCGTCGGGGTGCAGATCAACTGGGGCACCGCCCGCGAGGATATCGCGCCACGGGCCGGTGATGCGGAAGGTGGCGCGGGCATCAGAGACATCGGCGGCGAGGTGGTGGATGCCGGTGAGCGCTTGGGAGAGTTGGGTGACGGTCGTGGGGGCGTCGGTGACGATCAGCAAGAGCTCATCGGGGGACATCCAGGCGACGGCCTGATCGCCATTCCAGACGATCTGGCGCAGGCTCGGCACGGCGCATCCGGTGGCCGCCGTCACGGCGGCGGTCAGGGTTGGGTCGCTGAGGTCACCCCGCAACGTGACCATGCCGCGCCCGGTGATGCGGGTGATGCGCTTAGACATTCTGGCGGGCCCCCTCTTTGTCATAGAACACCGGATCAACGACCTTCGCCTTGATGGTGCGATCCTTGGCGACCGGGAACTCCAGCACCTCGCCATCCCGCTCTGACCCGCGCTCGATCAGCGCCATCGCGATGGAACGGCCCAGCGTAGGGGAGAAATAGGTGGAGGTGACATGGCCGATCATCTCGCCCTTCTCCACCGCATGGGCGCCATCGGGCAACACGACCGAGGGCTCCACTGTCTCTAGGCCCACCAGTTGCTTGCGGTCGGGGCGGGTGAGGTCGGCGCGCTCCAGCGCGCGCTTGCCGATGAAGTCATCCTTCTTTTTCGACACGGCCCAAGACATGTTGAGGTCTTGCGGGGTGACGGTGCCGTCCGTCTCGTCCCCGATCATTATGAAGCCCTTTTCGGCGCGCAGCACATGCAGCGCCTCGGTGCCGTAGGGGGTGATGTCGAAGGCTTTCCCGGCCTCAAGGAAGGCATTCCAAAGCGTCATCCCCTGCCCCGCGGGCACCGCAATCTCGTACGACAACTCGCCCGAAAAGCTGATCCGGTAGGCCCGCACCGGGCAGCCCGCGATCTCTCCGTCGGCCCAGCCCATGAACGGGAGCGCGTCTGCGGACATATCGAGCGTGTTGCCCGCCGCCTCGATCACCTTGCGGGCATTGGGGCCGACGACGGCGATCTGGGCGTATTGCTCGGTGAGGTTGGCGGCGTAGACCCTCATGTCCCACCACTCGGTTTGCAGCCACTCCTCCATATGCGCGTGCACGCGGTCGGAGTTGCCGGTGGTGGTGTGCACGAGGAAGCTGTCATCTGAGAGGCGCGCAACCACGCCGTCATCCCAGATAAAGCCGTTCTCATTAAGCATCAGGCCATAGCGGCATTTGCCGGGTTTAAGCGTGCTCATCTTGTTGGTGTAAAGCAGGTCCAGAAACGCGCCCGCATCCGGCCCTTTGACGAGGATCTTGCCCAAGGTGGAGGCGTCGAGCATCCCGGAACTGCCACGCACAGCGAGCACTTCGCGGTTTACGGCGGCTTCGGTACTCTCCCCCTTTTGGCGGTAGGCATAGGGGCGGCGCCAGTCGGAGACGGGCTCCCATTCTGCACCATTCGCCGCATGCCATGCATCCATCGCGGTTTTGCGGGTGGGTTTGAAGAGCGGGCCGCGCGCCTCTCCGGCCAGCGTGCCGATGGTCACGGGCGTGTAGGGCGGGCGGAAGGTGGTGGTGCCCACATTCGGGATCGGCTCGCCGAGCGACTGGGCGAGGATCGCGAGACCGGGGATGTTAGAGAGCTTGCCCTGATCGGTGGCCATGCCGAGCGTGGTGTATCGCTTGGTGTGCTCAACACTCTCATAGCCCTCGCGCGCGGCCAGCTCGACGTCGGCAACCTTCACATCGTTCTGAAAGTCGAGAAACGCCTTCGAGCGCAGCTTTTTCGGCGCGTTCGCCGGGATCATCCAAGCGGGGGTTGGCGGCTCTTCACTGTCGAAATCGGCGGTGACGTCTGGGGTTTTCGTGGGTGTGGTTCCGGTGGCGCGGGCGGCGGCCTCTGCTGCGTCGACGGCGACGTCTTGGGCAAACATCACGCCGTTTGCACTGCCCGCCGGGATCACAAAGGGCGTCCCATCCGCGCCGGTGGGCACGCGGGTTTCGTCGGGGCGGAACATGATTTGCTCGGCATCCCATGTCAGCTTGCCGCCGCAATGCGAGTAGAGATGCACGACCGGAGACCATCCGCCGGAGACGGCCACGCATTCACAGGGGATTTGGCCGAGCACGGCCCCTTCGCCGTTGGCGCGGCCGAAAGAGATCGAGTGCACGCCGTTCAGGCCATGCGCCTCGACGATCCCATGGCCCACCTCCACGCGAATGCCATGCGAGCGCGCCTCTTTCGGGAGCGGGCCCAGCGCCTGCTCGCGCACATCAAGGATCATCGGCACGCTTAGGCCCGCTTTCACGAGGCTCAGCGCAGTGCGGTAGGCGTCATCGTTGTTGGTCAGGATCACCGTGCGGTCGCCGGGGCTGATGCCGTAAAGCTCCACATAGTCCCGCACGGCGGATGCGAGCATCACGCCCGGCTTGTCATTGCCCGCAAAGGCGATGGGCCGCTCGATGGCCCCGGTCGCGGTGATGATTTTGCCGGCCCGGATGCGCCACAGCCGCTCCCGGATCGGCCCAGAACAGGCCTCCCGCGCCAGCACATAGCCGTGATCATAGACGCCCGCTGCCATCGTGTTGAGGCGCATGGTCACATTCGGCAGAGCGGCGAGGCGTGCCCATTCGGCCCTGGCCCAATCATGCCCCTCCTGCCCTGCAACCTCCACCGGATCGACCATCAGCCGCCCGCCGGGATAGCTGTTTTGCTCCAGCACGAGCACACGTTTGCCCGCCTCAGCGGCGGTAGAGGCCGCACTCAGCCCCGCAAGCCCTGCACCGATCACCAGGACATCGGTGTAGGCGTAGAGATAGGCGTAGCTGTCATCGTCGGGCTTGGTTGTGGCAGGACCGAGACCCGCGGCTTGCCGGATCACGGGCTCGAACACATGCTTCCAGGCTGCGCGGGGCTCGATGAAGGTTTTGTAGTAAAAGCCCGCCGGAAAAAACTTCGACATCAGGTCATTGAGCTGTCCGACATCGTACTGAAGGCTCGGCCAGTGGTTTTGGCTGCGCACCTGCGCACCCTCGGTCAGCGGGGTGACAGTGCCCCGCGCATTGGGCTCAAACGCGCCGCCGTCGCCCAGAGCAAAGAGTGCATTGGGCTCTTCAGCACCCGCCGCCACCGCCCCGCGCGGGCGGTGGTATTTGAATGAGCGGCCCATGAGGGTCTGGCCATCGGCGAGAAGCGCAGAGGTCACGGTATCCCCGTTAAAGCCCGTCATGTGCTGGCCGTTAAAGCGGAACGGCACGCGCAGGCCGCGGTCAATCAGGCGGCCCCCGGTGGGCAGGCGGGCGCTCATATCGGCATCTCCCAGTCAGGTCGCTTGGCCTTGATGGCGGCGATGATCTCTGGCGGTGGGATCAGGCTTTGCGCCGGGTAGCTGCCAAAGACCTCTAGCGTGACGGTGCAGCGCGCGACGTGAAACCACTTTCCGCAGCCATAGATGTGACGCCAGCGCTCAAAATGCACGCCTTTGGGGTTTTGCCGGGTGAAGAGGTAATCGGCGAAGGCCTGATCATCCGAGCCCGGCCCAAAGCGCTTGAGATGCGCCTCTCCGCCAGGGTGAAATTCGGTCTCTTCTGCGGTGACCCCGCAATAGGGGCAGGTCAGCATCAACATCGGCGCGCTCCGGTCTTAAGGCCGTTGTTAGTGCGGGCGGAGGCGCAGTGCATCCTGAAATCGACACCTATCGCCTCTGGAGCGGCGTGATCATGTCCACAAGGCGAAATAGAAGTCTTTGTGGTTGCGCGATGAGAAGATCCGGAACCGCGAAAAGCCGTGTGCGCGCACCATGTGATCCAGGAGTCCGGCCATCGAATGCGCCGTGTAGAAATGCACGTGGATCGAGAATTTTTCATCGAACAGCTTTTGCGCGCTTTGGCCGGGGCGCAATGTTACAAAGCGCTCGAAATGGGCCATCGTGGGGGCCCAGATGTCTGCGGCGCGCTCGGCCTCAAGCTCTTCGATGGTGCTGGGATGAGCCGTATAGTCGTTGGTGCACATAAGGTCAGGCACCACGCCAAGGATGACACCGCCGGGGCGCATCTTTTCACGCCACCGCAAGAAATGCCCGAATGGGTTGGCGAGATGCTCGACCACATGGCTGGAGAAGATAAAATCGAGCGAACTGTCCTCGCAGGGCAAATCGAGCGCTTTGCCGATGATGTAATTTGACCAGTCGGCCTTTTTTGAGCCTCGCTGCCCCGTCTCGTCATAGAGCTTTTGCCACATCTCCGCGGGCATCTCTTCGAGATAAGAGATCTTGGTCACGCGGTCGTTGACAAACACCTGCGGCCTAAGCCCCGGCCCGATCTCAAACCCGACCCCTTGAGCAAGTGACAACAGCTCATTGCGGTCGAGCACGCGGTGGATTTGCAGTGTTGTGATGTCTTCGGCAGCGGCGTGAAATTCAAAACAGGCTGCTGGGCCAATCTCTGCCGGATCTGCTGGCCATGGCAACGGAACCGGCCGCGCCTCTGGGTTTAGCTCAAGCGCGGTTTCTGCGATGACGGCTCCAGCATCAGACGCGCGCAACCGCACATACAGCGTACCACCGGCCGGATTTGATGCATACCAACCGATGTCAGACGGAAAATCTTGGAGCGAAAAGCGCTTGGTGACATCGCGCAGGCGGATTTGCGCAGTATCCGACACGGGCAACGTAACAGAGCGCCACAGGACACCATTCCAAAGTGCTTTTGTGGCCGCAACATCGGGATGGGCGGTCACAGATTTGTTCGGTTTGAGGATATTTTGAACGAGGTTCACGAAGGCTTCTCCCAGTCAGCGCCGGCGCTATTTGTGCCGAGAGAGGGGGGCGAGAACAAGGGATTACTCTCCGCCATACCCCCGAATGCGGATCAGCGCAAAAATCCAAACCGCGAGCCCCGCGATGAAGAAGGGTGCGGCGGCCTCTGCGTCGCCGCGGGCAAGCTGGATGGCTGGCTGGATCAAGAGGCCGATGCCAATGCCAAACAGAAGGTAGTTGAGGGTTTGGGGGGTCATGAATGTGGCCTTTGGTTGGCGGTTGCTGCTTACGTAACGGCAAGGTCGGATAGGACCAACTGGTGAAGGCGCGGAACAAGGAGCGCAAGCTCCGCCGCGCGCGCCAGACCGACCAACAGGTCTGGCGTATTGGAGGGTGAGCTTAGTCGTTCAACGCGCGTGCGGTTTGGCGGAGATAAACTGCGTTGATCACGGCGAGGGTGCGCCACACCTCGGTCTGGCGTGGGCTTTGTTGCGCATTGCCCGTCGAGGTCCCGGATCACGTCCGGGACGTACTACTGCTGGAAGCGACCAGCCTCCGGCCACGCCCATTCCGGGGCTCCGCCCATTCGAAGAGAGCGCCTCTCACCCTCCCCGGTGAGAGGGCGTCGCCTAACCATCTAAGAACGTTGCCAAACCATGCGCCCACGCATGCACCAAATCCCCATACCCCCATTGGAGCGTGCCGACCAAAGCCAGCAGCACTTTTCCGCTGGAGATCTCTTCGATGGCCTCGCGGCGGTCTTCGCGGGTGCGGGCGTAACGGGTGAGGGCGCGGGCGAGGCCGAAGCCGACGATGCTCATCGCAACCCCCACACTGCCCCAGCGCTGAAAGGCGAGCGGCTCTCCCCAGATGCCCAGCCAGAGGGTGCCACCCCAGAAAAGGGCGCTGGGCAGGTAGAGGGAAACCGTTAGGAGCGTTGCGAGGGTTTGGCGCATTGGGTTACCCCTTGTGTTGGATGCGACCAGCATCCAACCACGCCCTCCCCCATGGGAGGGCGTCTTTGTAAGCTTAGGCCACAGATCATGCGTTTGCAGAACGTTGAGCCATAAATCGCGAAGATCAAAGCGCGCGTGACGCCCACCCGAGGGAGGGCTCAGCAACCCGAGAATAACATCGCGGCTCAGTGCGCCACCGCTGCCGCAACACTCTCATCGATCATCCGCCCCTCAGCGAACCGCTCCAGCGAGAAGGGTGCCGCGAGGGCGCCCGGCTCTCCCTTTGCGACCATTTCTGCCGTCGCCCAACCACTGCCCGGGATCGCCTTGAACCCTCCCGTGCCCCAGCCGCAGTTGATGAAGATGCCGGGGACGGGAGTTTTCGCAATAATCGGGGAGCGGTCGCCGGTCATATCCACGATGCCGCCCCATTGGCGCAGCATTTTGAGGCGGCTGAGCATGGGGAAGGTCTCGATGAGTGCGCGCAAGGTCTCTTCGATATGCTGGTAGCTGCCGCGTTGGGTGTAGTTGTTGAACCCATCCGCGCCGCCGCCGATGACCATTTCGCCCTTGTCGGACTGGCTCATATAGCCGTGCACGGTGTTGGCCATCACCACACAATCCATCGCGGGCTTGATCGGCTCTGACACGAGCGCCTGAAGTGCGACGGACTCAACGGGCAGACGGAAGCCCGCCATATCCGCCATTACACCCGAATGCCCCGCCACCACGATGCAGAGCTTTTTGGTGCGGATCGGGCCCTTGGTGGTTTGCACGCCGGTCACACCCTCCGCGTCACGGTCAACGCCCGTAACCTCGCATTTCTGGATGATATCGACGCCGAGGTCTGCTGCGGCGCGGGCATAACCCCAGGCCACCGCATCATGCCGCGCTGTGCCACCGCGCGGCTGCCAGAGCCCTCCGAGGACCGGATACCTAGGGCCGTCGAGGTTGATAATCGGCACGATCTCTTTCACGCGGCGGGGCGTGACCATCTCACTCTCGATGCCCACAAGGCGGTTGGCGTGGTAGGTGCGCTTCCAGGCGCGCATTTCATGCTCGGTCTGGCCCAGCATCAGCACACCGCGGGGGCTGAACATGATGTTGAAGTTGAGGTCTTGGCTGAGCGTCTCGTAGAGGCTGCGCGCCTTTTCATAGATCGCCATGGAGGGCGGCTGGAGGTAATTCGAGCGAATGATCGTCGTGTTGCGCCCGGTGTTTCCGCCGCCGAGCCAACCCTTCTCTAGCACGGCCACCTTCCGCACGCCGTGGTTCTTGGCGAGGTAATAGGCGGTGGCGAGGCCGTGCCCCCCCGCGCCTACGATCACCGCATCATACTCGGCCTTGGGCTCTGCGGCGGGCCAGGCGCGATCCCAGCCAGTATGGCTGCGCAGCGCTTCTCGTGCGATTGCGAATGCGGAGTATTTGCGCATCGGGGCCCTCATCTCTTTGACACTTTCTGGCGCGCGCGGCGGCGCGGCTCAAGCCTACGCAGTGAAAATGCCCACCTGCGCACAGATCGCCCGCCAAAGATCGGCGTTTGACGGGCGAATTTCGACCCCGGTTGTGATGCGCCACGCCCATCGCTACATCGCCTGCTATGACACGAGTGTTTCAAGATGCCCGCGCATTTCGCGAGAGCTGCCCCACTGGTGCGCTCTTGGGCTGCGATGTGGGCACGCAAACCGTGGGTGTCGCAGTGTGCGACCCGCTGCGCACCATTGCGAGCGCGCAAAAGACCCTCGCGCGGGGGCGCTTTCACCGCGATCTGGAGGTGCTGCAAGAGGTGCTTGAAGGGCGCGAAATTGCGGGGGCCGTTGTGGGCCTTCCGGTGCATCTGTCGGGCGGGGGCGGGCCGCGGGTGCAGGCCGCAAAGGCTTATGCTCGCAACCTCTCCAAAGCGTTGGATGTGCCGGTGCTGTTGTGGGATGAGCGCTGGTCCACAGTGACGGCGGAACGGGGCCTGATCGATGCCGATATGTCACGTGCAAAACGCGCCGAAGTGATTGACGCAGTCGCTGCGGCTGTCATCCTGCAGGCAGCGCTCGACAGGCTCGCCCATTTGCAAGCGGAGATGAACGATGAGTGACGAGGTCTGGACCCGGCGAGAGCCGCAATCCCCGTGCGTGAAGATCTGCGTGATCCACCCAGAGAGCAAATTATGCACCGGATGCCACCGCACGATCACCGAAATCGGCATGTGGTCGCGCATGAGTTGGGACGAGCGGCAAGAGGTGCTCGACGCCCTGCCCGAGCGCGCAGCGACCCATCATCCACGGCGACGGGGCGGGCGGCGGCGGCGTATGGCTGCAACTGGGACGTGAATTAGCGCTAACCGCGTTCAAATAGAGGGTGTGCAGCGGCAGATTGTTTCGCTAACGTCTCCCCAGTCGATGTGGAGCCCCCTCGTATGCTTTGGCCAATCGCCTTTGTCTGCGCTGTCATTTTTTGTGGTCTGGTGGTCACCGGAGCGCTGGCGGAGTTTAACGCGCTGACGCAGCTTCTTGTCGCGGCCTCTATCTTTTTCTGCGGCGCGAGTGTGGGGTTGCTGCACGCCTATCGCCATCATCTTAAGCTCTCAGCGGTTCCGTGGATCTGGGCGAGTGCTGCGATGATCTTTGTGGGCGCGGTCGGATATCAGCAGCGCGAGGAGATATTCGCGTTTGCCATGCTGGAGCGTGAGCCCGTCGTGATCGAAGACACCGCCTCTCTGCGCAGCGAGGTGATGCTCATGCGCGCCTGGGATGGACATTTTCGCGCGGTAGCAGAGATCAGCGGCCAGCCCGTGGGTTTGCTCGTCGATACCGGTGCCTCGATCGTGCTGATCCGTTATGATGATGCGCGGCGCATTGGCATGAGTGACCGGGAGCTCAACTACAACATGCCCGTCACCACCGCGAGTGGGCGGTCTTTCGTGGCGCCCGTGACCTTTGACCGGATCGAGATTGGCGGCATCGTCGTGCACAACGTCAAGGGTGCTGTGGCGCAGCCGGGTGAGCTGCACACGAGCCTGTTGGGGATGAGCTTTATCGAGCAACTCCACGAGGCGGTGTTTCGCACCGACCGGCTGATCCTGCGCTACTGAACGCCCCTATCATTGCACAATAAAGTCGGCATGCAGCGCGCCTGCCGCCTTAATCGCCTTTAAGATATCGATCATGTTGCGCGGGCTGACGCCCAGCGCATTCAACCCTGAAATGACCTCTGGCAAACTGACCGAGCTTTCGACGAGCGCAAGGCCGGTGCCGTTGTCATCCTCCGTGATCTCCAGGCCCGAGCGCGGCACGACGATGGTCTCTCCATCGGCGAAAGGGTTGGGTTGCACAGCGAGTGGCGTCTCTTCCACCCGTAGGGTGAGGTTGCCCTGGCTGACGGCGACGCGCGAGATGCGCACATCCGCGCCCAGCACGATGGTGCCCGAGCGCTGATCAACGACCACGCGTGCACGGCGGGCGGGCTCCACCTCGATATTTTCCAACTCGCTGATCAGATGCGCTGGTGAGCTGCTGCGCGAGAGTGCGATATCAATCTCGACGGTGCCGCTGTCGATCATTTGGGCAATCGGGCGGCCAAACTGGTCATTCACCGCCCCCTCGATGCGCGCGGCAGTGGTAAAATCTGCATCGCGCAGCGCGAGCCGCAGGCGGCGCATGCCGGTGAAGGTGAAATCGAGCTCCCGCTCCACGCGCGCGCCTGCTGGGATCACACCGGCGGTGGGCACGCCGGAGGTGACGGAGCCTGCCTCCCCCTCCGCCACAGCGCCACCTGCAATGACAGCCCCCTGGGCAACGGCATAAATCTCCCCATCGGCGGCGTTGAGCGGGGTCATGATGAGGGTGCCGCCGAGAAGGCTGCGCGCGTCGCCAATGGCCGAAACGGTCACATCAATCTGCCCGCCCGCGCGGGCAAACGGGGGCAGCACCGCCGTGACCAGCACCGCGGCCACATTGCGCGGGCGGAAATCCTCACCCGAAACATTGATGCCCAACCGCTCGAGCAAATTGGCGAGCGCCTCTTCGGTAAAGGGCGCGTTGCGCAGTCCATCTCCGGTGCCGTTCAGGCCCACCACGAGGCCGTAACCGACAAGGTCATTCCCGCGCACGCCCTCGACCTCGACCAGGTCTTTGATCCGCGCGGATTGGGCCGACACGGCGCTCGTAAAGACCGTTAACAGGCAGGCGAAAAGAACGGCGAGGCGCATCACAAATACCTGCTGAGTGAGAGACGAGAGAGGCGGGAGGTGATTGTGTAGAGCGCCTCAAGCCGCGCCTCCGCCTCGGTTAACGCGGCGGCGGTCTCGTAAGGATCGGCGCTAAAAAGGGCGGCGCGGGTCATCTCGACGGTGCTTTCTTCGGCGGCGAGCAACGTGTCGATCGCGCCGAGGCGCCCCTGCTCTCCGCCCACAGCGGCGGTGAGCGTGACGAGGTTTGTGTCTGCGGTGATCAGCGCCTCAGCGCTTTGGGCCTGCAGCGCGAGCGCGGCCTCTGGCGTGGTGGCGACGGCGGCATCTTGGCTGAGATGCGCGCCCACGAGGGCTGTCAACATCTCGCGAAACGCCGGATCAAGGGCTGTGGGCAGTTGCCCGACCGTGTGGCCAGATGCCAGCGTCAGCCCCTCAATCGCCGCGCCCCCTCCCCAATGCAGCAGTTCAAACGCACCCCCCTCGGCAAAAAAGGTCTGCAGCGTATCAAACGCGCTATCTGCGGGGCCCCCGGCGATGGCGGCCTTGGCGCTTGTGAGCATGGTCTCGAGCGCGGGCAAGATCGGCAAGTTCGGCTCCGTCCCGCCGAAAAGTGCGCGGCCGCCGTAGCTGGTGCTGAGGCCTGACCACGTAAGCTCCAACGCTGACGAGGCATCTTGCGCCAGGATGTTGGCCCGCGCGGCATCGCCCGCCTCGGTTGCGGCCAAAAGCCCGGCGGAGATTGGGCTGATCTCTGACTGGATAGTTTCGAGGGTCCGGCGGGCCGCGCCAAACCGTTCATCGGCGGTGGCCAGCACCGCGCGGTCAGCCTGAAGGCGGGTGAGATATGTGTCAGTGATGTGGAGCTTCGCAGCCTCCCCGCCATTGACGCGGCTGGGTTGCGAGGAAAGGCCGCTCGTCAGCTCGGTGGCGAGGGTTTGCACCTGGCGAGAGAGCGCGCTCCCTTGCCGTGAGAGGGCGGCGCTGCGCGACAGGTCAGAGGGGGGGAGCTCCATCGCTAGATCTCCAGCAAGGTGTCATAGAGGGTGCGCAAAACGCTCAAGACCCGCGCGTTGGCCTCGTAGGCGGCCTCGATCGAGAGGAGCGTTTGCAGCTCGGTGTCGGTGTTCACTCCGACGGCATCACGCTCTTCGGCAGACAGAGTGGCGAGGCCAGCACTCGCGGCGGTGCTGGCATCCTCGCTCGCGAGGCGCTTGCCGGTGATCATATTGGCCAGCTGTGCCGCGTGGCCTGCGCTGTCTTTGGCGGCATCTGGCAAACCGTCGGGCGCGGTCGCGGCCTCGCGCAGGCTTTGGAGGAGCGCGTTGGGTAGCCTTGCAGTGGCGGAGGGTTGGGGCGCGGCGGTGCCCAGGCCATCGCGCAAGCGCCAGAGTGCGCCACCCTCTGAGACGTCCACGAGCGGGTTGAGCGTTAACCGTCCGGCGAGGCCTGCGACCGCGTTAAGGTTAATGGCGCTGTTGCGGTCTGCCAGAAGGCCGGGGGCGGTGGCGGCGCGGGTGGTGTCTGCTGCTTCCAGCCGGGTGGCAATGTCGGCGGCGAGGGCATCGATCCCGGCGAGGGCGACCACGGCATCCTCATCGCGCAGGGCAAAGGCCGCGCCTAGGGTGCCGCCGCCGAGGGTGCCGCGGGTCATGTCGATCTCGCGCCCGTTAACCAAGAGGCTCGCGGGAATACCGCCGTCACCCCGCGCCTCGGACGGGATCGTGGGGGTGGGCGTGAAGCTTAGAGTGGCGGGTCGGGTGTCGAGCAGCACCACACCGCCGGTGCTGTAGAGAGAGACTTGCTCTCCCTCGCGTGGCACGACCTGCACCGGCACGATCCGATTAACCGTGTCGATCAGTCCGTCGCGCTGATCCAGCAGCGTGCCCACATCACGGCCGGAGGACTGAAAGGCGGTGATCTGTATGTTGAGGTCAGAGATGCGCTGCAGGCTGTCGCCCAGCGTTGCAACAGCGGTGGCGATCTGCCGGTCAGCGCTTTCGCGGACAGTGCCCAGCTGCTCTTCGGCGGCGTGAAAGCGCTGTACCAACAGGCTGAGTTGGTTGGCGACCGCGGTTTGCAGGCTGGCGCTTTCGGGGGTGGCGGCGAGAGCGGCAAAGGCGCTCTCGAGGGCCGCGATCTGAGCCGGAAAAGCCGTGACGTCGCCGGGTTTGCCAATCGCCCGCTCCACGTTGATCAAGCCCTGCTGGCGCAGGTCGCTGGCGGCGGCATCGGCATCGGCATCGCGGCGGAGTTGGGTCAGAACGGGGGCCTCGGCGCGGGTGATCTCGCGCACCTGCACGCCCAAAGAGACGCCGTTTTCCGCGCCGCTCACCTGGTCGATGCTGCGCCGCCCGTAGCCCGGTGTCGCGGCATTCGCGATATTCTCGGAGGTCGTGGCCGCCGCGCGTGCGCTGGCGGTCAGCCCCGAGAGCGAGAGGTTGAGGGCGGCGGAGAGGCTCATACTTTAGCCCCAGATCAGCGCTTGATGTTGGTGGTTTCCTGCAACATCTCGTCGACGGTCTGAATGATCTTGGCGTTCGACGAATAAGCGCGTTGCGTCTGGATCAGCTCGGTCAACTCAGCGGCCAGATCGGTGGTCGATTCTTCGCGCGAGAACCCAACGATAGAGCCGGTGGGCCCATCGCCCGCATCCCACAGATAAAGGGATCCGGAGGTGCTGGAGAGGGCAAACGCCTGGTTATCAAGGGCTGTCAGGCCGTTGAGGTTTGGCACATCAGCGATAGGGATTTGATAGAGGGTGCGCGAAAAGCCGGTGTTATAGACCGCCTTCAGGTGGCCCGAACTGTCCACCTCAATGGCGGAAAGCTGGCCCACGGGCGCGCCGTTCTTGTTGATGCCGCTCTGGGCAAAGCCGTCGGCAAACTGGGTGAGCAAGCTGCTGCCGTCACCGTTGCCGACGTTGAGCTCCATCACGCCACCGCCCACGGCGACGGTGATGAGGCCGGTTTCAGTGCTGAAAGACTCGGTGCCAATTGCGTTGGCGGCGGGGGTGACACTGGTCAGAAACCCGCCTGAGTCGCGCTCATCATCAAAGACGATGTCAAAGCGCGCGATCGGGTTGTTGGCGGTCGGCGTGGCGGTATCAGAAATCTCCAGCACCCACGCGTTTGAGCGGCCATCTGCCGGGATCACGGGGGTGAATTCGGCGGTCAAAAACTCGGAGGTGCCGAGGTTGCCGAAATACTCCAGCTCAGCAGAGAGCACATCGGGCGTCTCTCCCGCGAGCGTTGCGTCGGCGGGCAGGTTGATGCCCATCTCGATGCGTGTCGTCGGCTCAGAGCCAAGCTGGCTGGCACTCACGCGCACCGGCTCAAGCCCCGCCACCGTGTCGCGCGGCTGCTCTGTGATCGTGCCGTCTGCGTTGGCGGGCCAGCCCATCAGGACAAGGCCCGAGGGTGTTTTCAAAAGGCCGTCGGCATCGCGCTCAAACCCACCGGTTGAGGTGAGCATCAACGGCAGTTGCGCGGTGGAGCCGATATCCTCGGCGCTGGTCACGGGCAGCATGCCGCGCCCGCTAATCGAGAGGTCTGTCGCGTTTTCAGTGGTGATCAGCGCACCCTTCGCCTCCACATCGCGAAAGCTTGTCACCGAGGTGCCACCGGCGGTGAAAGTCCCCCGCCCAGAGGTGCGCACGAGGGCAGAGAAATCCGTCTCTGACCTCTTGTAGCCGAAGGTGCCCGAGTTCGCGATATTGTCGGAAATCGTCGCGAGTTTAGAGGCGTTTACGTTCAGGCCGCTAACGCCTGCATTGAGCGAGGAGGAGATGGTCATGTTGTGTCTCGTGCCGTTCTGTCACTGACACCAGAGCCTGTGGATCAGGTCTTAACATGCTCCTAATACACATTTTTCGCAGTTATTTCAGCGTGATATCAGACCTCAACACGGTGATGACGATGCGCCGGTTGCGCGAATCAAGCGGATCATCAGTCATCGGGGCGCGGTCGGCCTCTCCGGTGATGCGGGCGATGCGGCCTTCGGCAACGCCGCGCTCAGTGAGCAGGCGTCGGACGGCGTGCGCGCGGTCGGCCGAAAGCTCCCAGTTGCTGTAATCGGCGCGCGCAAAGGGGCGGCCATCGGTGTGGCCCGAGATCGCAAGATCATTGGTCACGAGGGCCAGCACCTGCCCCACCACCTCAAGCAGGGCGACGAGGCGCGGCTCAGGCTCAGCGCTGCCGCTGGCAAAGATCGGCGCACCGTCGCGTTCAAAAATGTCGATGATCAGACCCTCGTCAGAAACCGTCGTCTCGATATGGCTGAGGGTCTCATCGGCCTTTAAGACCTCCCCCGCAGCGGCGCGAAAAAGTTGCTCTACGAGGACTGTATCGAGCATCTCTTCGGGCTTTTCGGAGAGGTCGGGGGCGTGGCCAAGATCGCCGCGCGCCTCGTTGTCCTCAGAGGCGTGCATGCGCTCAGCGCCGGTACCGTTTCGCACCAGCTCTTCGTCAGCATAGATCGTGTCGCCGCCGAACGCGCCATCGCCGCCGCCACCTTGGCGGTGGATCGGAATGGCGGGCGCGAAATAATCCGCGATGCCCTGACGCTGCTCTTCGCTGGTGGCATTCAACAGCCACATCAGCAGAAAGAACGCCATCATCGCGGTCACGAAATCCGCATAGGCCACCTTCCAGGCGCCACCATGATGGCCCGCCTCCTGCACAATCTTACGCTTTTTAATAATGGTCACGCCAACGTCGGACATCGGACCGCTCCACCCACTTTTCACCCAAGACCGACGCTGCGCCCAATTCCTGAAAGAAGGCTTAAGATCGCCGCCGGAAACGGAGCGTTAACCTTCTTAGTGCTCGGATACGGCCACCAGCAGCGGAGAGTGGCATGAGCGATAGCGTCCTTCTGAAAAAGATCAGCCGTCGGCGCGTGGGCCGTTCGCCGCTTGCAGGTCTCGATGACATCACCGCGCATCTGGGCGCTAAGCTGGAGGAGCGGCTGCGCAGGCTGCTGAAAACCATGACCGGCGCGATGGTGATGGAGTGCGAGGTGCGCAAACTCTCGCGCGTGCTGGAGGATATCCCGGTGCCCGCCATGCTCGGGATCGTCGCCGTTGAGGGTTTAGAAACCTTCGCCCTCGTCAATGTCAGCTCTGATCTGGTGTATCATGTCGTCGATCTGCGCATGGGCGGTGATGCGGCGGAGGCCCCTGCCCCCACCGCGCGCAGCTTTACCGCCATTGATGCCGCTCTTTCGGAGGGTTTTGTCGAGACGGTGATCGACTGCCTGCATATGGCCTTCAATTACGGGATGGGCGTGCCCTTGCCGCCGATGATGTCGCTCAACCATATCGAGCAAAACATCACGCAGGTGCGGCTTGCGCCCGAAAACGCAGACGTGCTGGTGATCTCTTTCGCGCTCGATATTGGGGAGGCTGCGCGCCAGGGCGGGTTTGACCTGGTGCTGCCCCTCTCAGTGCTCGATGCCTTTCGCTCCGCCGCGCGCCGGATCGAGGCGCCCGAGCAAGAGGCGATTGCGCGCAGCTTTTGGCGCTCTCACATGACCGAGGCCGCGCATCATGCGCGCATTGATGTGACCGGTGTGCTGCACCGTCTGTCTCTCACGCTGGATGAGGTTGAGAGCCTGCGCCCGGGCGATGTGCTAACCATCCCGGAGCTTGCGCTCAAATCCACCGAGATCCGCCTTGGGGGAGAGGCTGACCGGCTGGCCTTTGCCCAAAGCGAGATCGGGCAGTTCTCCGGCCACACGATGCTTAAACTTACCACGTCCCCCGATCCACGCATTACACAGTCTCTGCTCAAAGCGCTGGATGAGGGTGTTTTGGCCTGAGGGCGCTGCATCTTTCCATCCTGTGACCGCTTGACAGGATCACCCTGATCGCTGAACGCTTGGGGCAGGCACGTTAAGAGGCCACCCACGCAAACTTGCGTGAACCATAGGGGAGATGTTGCGCGTGATCGCTTTGACGATGCCACTGCGCGCGCTGTTTGAGGTCAATTCGCGTCTGCTGGCCATCGGGCGATGGATTGCGGGCGTGCTCATCGGACTGATGACAGCCGTGATTTTGTACCAAGTGCTGATGCGCTACGCCTTCAATGCGGCACCCACCTGGTCAGAAGAGGCGGCGCGCTTCATGATGTTGTGGATGACCGGGCTGATCGCGCCCTCGGGCTATCGCTGGGGCGGGTTCGTGGCGATTGACACGGTAGTGCGAGTGTTGCCACGGGTTGCCGCAACGCTCCTGTCGCTGTTCTTGCTGGTGCTGGCTTTCACGGTGCTGGTGATCGGCCTCTCCATCGGGATCGACGAGGTCACGGGGTTCGCGGGCAGCTTCAAGACCGCTGCCCTCTACTACCCAGTGTTTGGGGCGGAGGGGCTGGAGTTTGAGAAAATGCCCCGCTCCTGGATGATGCTCTCGCTCGTGGTGGGCGTGGCACTGATGATCTCGGTCAACGTCGAGCTGATCCTGCGCACCCTCATCGCGTTCTTGTCGCCAGAGACCAAAACGCCGGTCGACACCGCAGCCTTCTCGGCGGGAGCGGACTGATGCTGGTTTTCTTCCTCCCGCTGTTTTTGCTCTTCCTGCTGATCGGCTTGCCCGTCTTCTTCGGCCTGCTGGCAGCCCCCGGCCTGCTGATCTGGTGGGATGCGCTGTTGAACGACAACCCGCGCTTTATGCGGGACATCACGCTCTTGTACCGCAACGTCTACAACGGGATGGACAGCACCCCGCTCATGGCGATCCCGTTTTTCATGCTCGCGGGCGAGATGATGAACCGGGGCGGGATTACCAACCGCCTCGTCGAATTCTCCCAGTCGCTGATCGGGCATTTTCGGGGCGGCCTGGCGCATGTGAATGTTCTCTCCTCGATGCTGTTTGCGGGGATGTCTGGCTCTGCCGTGGCCGACACCTCTGCGCTTGGCTCGATGCTGATCCCGGCGATGGAGAAGCAGGGCTATACCCGCAAATTCGCCGCCGCGATCACCGCGGCCTCGTCAGTCATTGGGCCGATCATCCCGCCCTCGGGCATCATGATCATCTACGCCTATGTGATGGAGGTGTCGGTCAAAGACCTCTTCGCGGCGGGCCTCGTACCGGGGATTTTGGTGGGGCTCGGCCTGATGCTCGTTACGAAGATCATGGCCGACAAATATGACTTCCCGGTCGCGAGCGAGCGGGCGACGTGGAAAGAGAGCGGTCAGGCCACCTTGCGCGCCTTCTTCCCGCTGATGACCCCGGTGATTATTCTGGGCTGCATCCTCTCGGGCGTGACTACCCCGACGGAGGCCTCGGCGCTGGCGGCGGCCTACGCCCTTTTCGTCTCGATCTTCATCCTGCGCTCGATGACTTGGCGCGATGTGCCGGATGTGCTCAAGCGCGCCGCGCTCGCCTCTGCCGTCGTGCTGTTACTCGTTGGCGCTGCGATGGCCTTTAAAACCGTCGTCTCCCTCAGCCGCGCACCGGAGAGTATGGCCGGCTTCGTGCTGTCGCTGTCGGACAACCCGCTGGTGCTGCTGTTCCTCATCAACCTCTTGCTGTTCATCGTCGGTATGTTCCTCGATGCAGGCCCCGCGATCATCATTCTCGGACCGATCCTCGGGCCGATTTTCGTGAGCCTTGGCGTCGATCCGATCCACTTTGCGATCATCATGTCGGTGAATCTGACCGTGGGGCTGGCAACGCCGCCCATGGGGCTTGTATTGTTCGTTGCAAGCTCCGTCTCAGGCGAACGGGTTGAGACGATCTCGAAGGCGATCTTGCCATTCTTGGCGGTGGAGGTGCTTGTGATCTTCCTCATCACCTACGTCCCCGCCATCTCGCTCACCGTGCCGCGCCTCTTGGGCTACACCGGCTGACACATCACTGAGACACCTGAAATATAACAACAAAAAAACTGACACCAACTGGGAGAAAAGAACATGAAACTCAAAAGCCTTGTAAAATCAGCGGCCATTGCGGCCGTGATGGCCAGCGGCGCGATCACCGCCGCAAGTGCCCAGCAATACACGCTGCGCGCCACCGCCAACTCCAACGAAAATGACGAAGATTACGACGGCCTCGTCGTCTTTAAAAACTTTGTTGAGAGCGCCTCGAACGGCGCGATTGCGGTTGAGCTTTTCATCGGCACGCAGCTTTGCTCCAACGGGGCGGAGTGCTTGCAGGGTGTCGCGGATGGCTCCATCGACATTTACGTGTCCACCTCGGGCGGCGCGTCGGGCATCTTCCCGTACGTGCAGGTCCTTGATCTGCCGTACTTGATGGCGGACGATCGCGTCGCTGAGTACGTGATGACCAACACCGACTTCGTGCGCACCATGCGCGAGATGGCGCTGGAAGACTCTGGCGGCACAATCCGCCTGATGACCATCGGCAACACGGGCGGCTGGCGCAACTTCGCCAACACCCAACGCCGCGTGGCAGAGCCAGGTGACATGGAAGGGCTGAAGATCCGCACCGTGGTCGCCGACCTGCCGCAAGAGCTGGTCCGCGCGCTCGATGCCTCCCCCACCCCGATCCCGTGGCCGGAGCTGTTCACCTCGCTGCAAACCGGCGTGGTTGAGGGCTCCAAGAACGGCATCACCGACATCATGGGCATGAAGTTCCCGGATGCGGGCCTGCAGTATGTCACCCTCGACGGTCACGCCTACATGGGCGCGCTGTGGTACATGAACAACGAGCAGTTCATGGGCATGGACGAGGGCCTGCGCCGCGTCGTGATGAACGGCTTTTACGCGCTCCAGCAGGCGACGTTTGCGTCACCCAAGCGCAAGTCGATCCCGGCCTATGAAGAGTTCGTCGCGGGTGGGGGTGACCTCTACGTGCCGACCCCGGCCCAGAAAGCTGCCTTCGCAGAGGCAGCCGCCCCGGTCTACAGCTGGTTTGAAGCCAATGTGGACGGCGGCCCCGAAATCCTCGCCGCCCTCCGTGAAGCGGTGGCAGAGGCAGAGGCCGACATCGGTGCCGCAATGGATGCCGATATCAACTAAGTGAAGCGGGCGGCTCCGAGGTTCGGGGCCGCCCATTCTTTACGACTTTAAAGAGTATTGGCTCTTGAGATCACGTTTCATGATTTCAAGTTTGAGGTCACACCCTGTGACCACAAACAAAGGAGCGTAGGGTCGATGATCAGCACCATACGGGGCATGCCAGTTATCCTAGACGCTGATCTCGCAGCCTTTTTCGACTACACAACCTCCGCCTTTAACCAAAGGGTCAAAGCCAATCTCGACAGGTTCCCAGAGGGGTTTGCATTCCAGCTTACCACAGAAGAGTGGTCGAACTTGAAATCACAAAACGTGATTTCAAGTGCGCACGGCGGGCGTCGCAAACCACCTTGGGCGTTTACCGAACATGGCGCTGTGATGGCGGCTACCGTCCTCAAATCGGAGCGTGCGGTCGCCGCAACCCGGCAGATCGTTGAGGTCTTCGTCGAGGCCAAGCACCTGCGTGACACTCACCAAAACCTGCCCGCTCCCTTGACAAACACCAGTCGGAACGCCCTCACAGAAAAGCTTGAAGGGGCGGTTGCTCGCATCCTCGACGCCATCGCCGACCCGGTTGCGGAAACCACGATCCGGGATGAGGCGCGCGCGCTTGCCCTTGAGGGGCTGAACGCGATCAAGGCGCGGCTGGCAAAGCAAGGCGTTGCCAATGAAAAGACCCTCGCCGAGGCGCAAAAGCTGATCAAAGAAGCGGAGCGGCTGGATGCAGAGATTGAGAGCATCCGTATCGAGAATGAGCATCGGCGCCTCGCCTTTATCGCCAAACAACTTCAGATCGTGATCGAGCTTCAGCGCTATCTGGAAGGCGGCTCTACCGAAAGCCTGATGTCCCTACTGACCGACTTAAGAGGCGCCAAATGACCTCACCGAAACGGGTACATCCAGGGCCTGTAGTCGTCGATCAGCTCTTGGGCGTAGTTGATCTCGTCGATGGTCATTTTCTTGGCGACCTCTTCGATGGAGATGGCGGCGTCCGGGTCACCGCCGATCATGCTGAGGCCATACCACATATAGGCGCGCACCAGGTCGATCTCGACGCCGCGGCCGACCTCGTAATACCAGCCGATCCCCGATTGCGCGCCCGGGTGCCCCTTCATCGCCGAGCGCAGATACCATTCAAACGCCCGCACGTCGTCGCGCGGCACGCCGAGGCCCATGGCATACATCACGCCGATCAGCTCTTCGGCATCGGCGTTGCCAGAGCGGGCGGCGGGGTAGAGGGCCAGACGCGCGGCCTCGAATTCTCCGGCTTCCATTAGGTCGCGAGCTTCTTCAATATCGGCCCACACAGGTGTCGCCAGCAAAGCCAAGAGCAGAGCAAGATGTTTCATCACCGAACCTCCCTTCGCGCTATCCTGCAAAGCCTCGCGCTGTCTGCAACCCTTGGCGGGGCTGCGCTGGCAAACCCGTACCCGCAGCCGCTAGGGCCAAAGGGCTTTCACCCCTTCGATGAGCGGCAGGCAGAGCTGGGGCGGCTGTTGTTTTACGACAAGATCCTGAGCGGCAATCGCAACATCTCTTGCGGGACCTGTCACCACCATGACCACGCGAGTGCCGATGGCCTGCCGCTGGGCATCGGCGAGGGCGGGCATGGCGTGGGGCCAGAGCGGGTGGCTGCACCGGGTGACAATGCGATTGTGAAGCGGGTGCCGCGCAACTCTCCGGCGATGTTTAACCTTGGGCACACGTCGATTAAGGCACTGTTTCACGATGGGCGCGTGTCGGTGAGTGATCTTTTCGGCAATGAGTTCAACACCCCGGCAGAAGAGTGGCTGCCACGCGGCCTCGACAACGTGCTGGCCGCGCAAGCGCTTTTCCCGATGACCGCGCAGGCAGAGATGGCCGGTCAACCGCGCGAAAATGAGGTCGCGGGTGCCTCGAATGACCGGATCAACTACGTCTGGCCCATCCTCGCGGACCGGGTGCGGGGGGTTGAGGGCTACCGCAGCGGATTTGTGGAGGCGTTTGAAGAGGTCGAGACGCCGGGCGACATCACCATCGTGCATATCGCAGACGCGCTCTCGGCCTTTATCAATGCCGAATGGCGCAGCTTTGACAGCCCGTTTGATGCGTATCTCGAAGGGGATGAGAGCGCGCTGACCGCCGCGCAACATAGGGGCAAGGATCTGTTCTTCGGTCAGGCTGGCTGTGCCGAGTGCCATTCCGGCCCGCTCTTCTCTGACCAGTCGTTCCACGCCCTCGCCTTGCCGCATTACGGCCCCGGTCGCACCCGCCGGTTTGACCCCTACGCCCGCGATGTTGGGCGGATGGCCGAGACGGATGATCTCGAGGATGCCTACCGCTTTCGCACGCCGATGCTGCGCAATGTCGAGCTGACCGGCCCCTACGGTCACAACGGCGCTTATGCCACCCTAGAAGGGATCATCCGCCACCACCTCGACCCGCAGAACAGCTTTGACACCTGGACACCCGAGAGGGTCGATCTGCCCGAGGCACCTTGGCTGAACGCGATTGATTTTGTTGCCCTTTCCGACAGCCGCGAGCGGGCACGCATCCGCGCCGCCGTCGATATAACCCCGCGGAACCTGAGCGATCAGGACATAGACGATCTCGTCGCTTTCCTGCATGGCTTGACCGGGACGGAGAGTGTGCACGGTCGGTTGGGCCGGCCAGAAACTGTTCCGTCACGGCTGCCGGTGGATAAATGACATGGCCGATATTCTGATCGCCGGGCAATCGGTGCTCGACTTTATCTTCTACCTCGATGAACACCCTTCCAAGCCCGAGAAGTACCGGGCCAAGGGCGCGCAGATCATCGGCGGCGGCTGCGCAGGGAATGCTGCTGTCGCCGTGGCGCGTTTGGGCGGTGGTGCGCACCTTTGCGGGCGCGTGGGCGCGGATGATATTGGCATGCTTATCACCGACGGGTTGCGCGCCGAGGGCGTGGACATCACCAATATCGCGCAGATCGAAGGCGGGCGCTCCAGCTACTCCTCGATCTGCATCGACGCCGAGGGCGAGCGGCAAATCATCAACGTGCGCGGGGCCGATTTGGGCGATGACACCAGTTCCTGGACCTTGCCGCCCCGCATCGACGCGGCGCTTGGCGACACGCGGTGGAAGGCCGGGTGTTTGGCCGCGCTCAACATCGCGCGCGAGCGCGGGTTGCCCGGTGTTCTCGACGGAGAGGCCCCTATCCCCGACGATCTCGCAAAGGCTGCCTCTCATGTCGTATTCTCCGTGCAGGGCATCTGCTCTTTTGCCGGGGTCGATGATCCGCTCAAAGCGCTGGCCGTTGCCCATGAGAAAATCCCCGGCTGGGTCGCCGTGACGGACGGGCCAAAGGGCGTGTTTCACTATGACGGCGAAGAGGTCGTGCACACGCCGGGCCATATGGTCAACGTCGTCGATACGCTGGGCGCGGGCGATGTTTGGCACGGGGCCTTCGCACTGGCACTGGCTGAGGGGCAGGAGGAGAAGGCGGCGATCCGTTTCGCCTCCGCCACAGCCGCTTTGAAATGCACCAAAAAGGGCGGCCGCGCGGGCACGCCCAGCCGCGACGAGGTTGAGACCTTTATGAAAGCCACCGCATGAGCCGCATCGGCCTCCTCCCACTCGGACGCCCCACCTTTGACGTCGCCTTCGCGGAGGAAAAGCTCGCGGGGATGCTCAGTGCGCTGGATGCGTCCGGGCATGAGATTGTCGGCCCCCGAAGCTTGCTCTTTGACGCAGACGCGACGAAGGCTGCGTTTAGGGAGTTGCAGTCGGCGGAGCCGGATCTCCTGCTGATCCTCCAAGTCACCTTCACCGATGCCTCGATGACCATTGCGGCAGCCAATACGTTTCCAACGACACCGCTGGCGATTTGGGCGGTGCCGGAACCCCGCCTCGGCGGGCGACTGCGGCTGAACGCGTTTTGCGGGCTGAACCTCGCCTCGCACGCCTTGGGCCGCTCGGGGCGCCGCTTCGGATGGCTCTACGCCGACCCGCCCGCGCAGGAAGACCTCGCGCTCTTGCTCAACGGCGGGCGGCAGGCGGGGGAGTTGGTGCCCGTGGCCGCTCCAACCACCGCACACCCCGACAGTCAGGCCGCGGTTGCGCGGGTCAGAGGGTCAAAAATCGCCCGCGTCGGTGCGCATCCTGACGGGTTTGACACCTGCGCCTATGACGATGCCGTGCTCGCGGACCTGGCAGATGTCACCGTGCACCCTTTCGAGCTCTCGGACCTGTTCGAACGCGCCAAAACCGTCGCCCCCGCGCGCACCGCAGAGGTGCGAGCGCTCGCGGACACCACCCTCACAGGCCTCGATGACGTCAACGCGGAAGAGCTCGACCGCTCCCTCCGCCTCAAAGTTGCACTGGATGATCTGCGGGCGGAGGGCGGCTTCTCCGCCTTTGCGCTGCGCTGTTGGCCGGAGACCTTCACCGAGTATGGCGGCGCGATCTGCGGCCCCGTCTCGATGATGGGGGAGGCCAAAATCCCCTGCGCCTGCGAAGCGGATGTCTATGGCGCGCTCAGCCAGATGATCCTGCAAGAGGCCAGCAGCGCGCCGATCTTCCTGGTCGATCTGGTGGATATGGATGTGGAGGATAACTCCGGCGTCGTGTGGCACTGCGGGCAGGCCCCGATCTCGATGCGCGACCCCAAGGTCGCCGCCACCGCCACCATCCACACCAACCGCAAGATGCCCCTGCTCTACGAGTTTCCGCTCAAACCGGGGCGGGCAACGCTGATGCGGATCAGCCAGGCGCATGGAAAGCCGCGGATGGTTCTGGCCGGGGCCGAGGTGCTGGAGCGCGACATGGCCTTCACCGGCACCTCCGGCGTGGTGCGGTTTGACCGGAGTGCGGCACAGGTCTTGCCCGACATCATCGACAGCGGGCTGGAGCATCACATGGCGCTTGTTTACGGCGAACACCGCCCGGTTTTGCGGGCAATGGCGACGGAATTGGGTCTGCCACTACTGGAGCTATGACGATGCTGCGATACGGGATCATCGGGTCTGGCATGATGGGCCAAGAGCATATGCGCAACATCACTTTGCTGGAGGACGCGCAGGTCACCGCCTTCGCAGACCCTGACCCGCATATGACCGCGGCGAGCTTTAACCTCTCTGGCGCGACCGGGTTTACAGACCATCGAGAGATGCTGACAAGCGGTCTCTGCGATGCCGTGGTGATTGCCGCCCCCAACCACCTGCACCTGCCGATCTTGCGGGATGCACTGCAAAGCGACCTGCCAATCCTATGCGAAAAACCGATGGGCATCAGCCTGCGCGAGTGTGAAGAGATTGCCGCGCAAGCCGCCGCGCGCGCCGCGCCGGTCTGGGTCGCGATGGAGTATCGCTACATGCCCCCCGTCGCGCGGCTGATCGAGGAGGTCCGCAAGGGCACCGCGGGTGTGCCGCATATGCTCTCCATCCGCGAGCATCGCTTTCCATTTCTGGCCAAGGTCGACAACTGGAACCGCTTTGCCGCGCAAACCGGCGGCACACTGGTCGAGAAATGCTGCCATTTCTTCGACCTGATGCGGCTGATCCTGCAGGCCGAGCCGGTGAGCGTTTATGCGACCGGCGGCATGGCGGTGAACCACCTGGATGAAGACTACGCCGGGGCAAAGCCCGACATTCTCGACAACGCTTATGTCGTGGTGAATTTCGACAACGGCTCCAAGGCCATGCTCGATCTGTGCATGTTCGCCGAAGGGTCCGAGTGGCAGGAGATGATCGCTTTGACCGGCGACAAAGCCCGCGTCGATGCGCTTGTTCCGGGCCCGGCCCGCTTTGCGCCGGACGGCAAAGAACGGCTGAGCCGGGTCGTGATCTCTCCGCGAGAGACGAAGCGCCCTGTGGTCGAAGAGATCGAGGTGGACGGGCGTATTCTGCATGCGGGTGATCACCACGGCTCGACGTTTTATCAACACCAGCGGTTCCAGCGGATGATCTTGGAAGGGGGTGTCCCCGATGTCTCCGTCGAGGATGGTTTGATCGCTGTGGCGGTCGGTGAAGCGGCAGAGCGGTCGGTGCGCACGGGCGAGGTCATCGCCCTCCCCCGCCTCAAATCGCGAGCGGCGGCATGAGCGACATCGTCATCACCGAGTTTATGGACGAGGGTGCGGTCGAGGCGCTGAGTGCCGACTTCGACGTACTCTATGATCCGACACTGGCGGACCGGCAGGGCGAGATCCCAGCACTTTTGACACAGGCGCGCGCGCTGATTGTGCGCAACCGCACGCAGGTGACGGTGGATTTGCTGGCAGCGGCATCGCAGTTGAGTTGCGTCGGACGGTTGGGGGTCGGCCTCGACAACATCGACCAGACGGCCTGCGCGGCGGCGGGGGTCACGGTGTATCCCGCGACGGGCGCGAATGACGCTTCGGTGGCGGAGTATGTCGTGACGACCGCGCTGATTTTGCGGCGCGGGGCCTATCACGCAACGGCGGCGGTTGTGGCGGGGGACTGGCCAAGGCAAGCGCTGATCGGGCGGGAGCTTTTGGGCGCGCAGGTGGGGCTCATCGGTTTCGGCTCGATTGCACGAGAGACGGCGCGACGGTTTCGCGCGCTTGGGGCTGCGGTCTCTGCATATGACCCGTTTGTTGCCGCAGATGACCCGGCGTGGGCACAGGAAAGTGTCGCGCCGCTGAAGCTAGAGGCGCTGCTCTCCAGCGCCGATGTCATCAGCCTGCACGTGCCCCTGACCGACGCTACGCGTGATTTGATCGACACGGCGGCGCTGGCGCAGATGAAACCCGATGCGGTGCTGATCAACGCTGCACGCGGCGGCGTGGTGGATGAGGGAGCGGTCGCTACAGCCCTGAAAACGGGTGCGCTCGGAGGTGCGGCGCTCGATGTGTTCGCCGCAGAGCCTCTCTCGCAAGAGCATGGCAGCGTTTTCGCCGACTGCCCCAACTTGATCTTAACGCCGCATATCGCGGGGGTGACGGCGGAGTCGAATGTGCGCGTCTCGTCTTTGATTGCGCAGAAAGTGTCTCAGCATCTCTTCGGTTAAGGCGCTGGTAAGGCTTTTCTAACCCCGGCTTAACCATCTCTGCCCCACGCTCTGACCACCGCAGAACGCGGTTGGAGGGTTAGAGATGTGGCGCAGCGCTTTGATGGTCTTTTTGATCGGGTTCGGGGTGCCACTGGCTGCCTCCCCTTGCATAAATGCCGCCCACAGGGCCGCGCAGACGCACGGCATCCCCCCCGACGTGATGATCGCCCTCACGCTGGTTGAAACGGGGCGTTTGCACCAGGGCGGGCTGACCCCGTGGCCCTGGGCGACGAATGTTTCGGGCCAAGGCGAATGGCATGAGAGCCGGCACGCCGCCCGCGCCCATATCGAGCGCACGCTCGCGCGCGGTCAGCGCAACGTCGATATCGGCTGCTTTCAGATCAACCACCGCTGGCACCGTGACGCCTTCGCCTCGCTCGAAGAGATGCTTTCTCCTGAGACCAACGCCGACTATGCCGCGCGCTACTTGCGCTCGCACTATGTGACCGCTGGAGACTGGAACGCGGCCGCCGCGCTCTATCACTCCCGCACACCCACGCACCAAGCCCGCTACCGCGCGAAGTTCGAGGCGATCCGCGCCGACTTGCCTACCTTTCAGAGCACGCAAACCGCTGCCCTCTCTGGCCAAACCGGCGCGGCCACAGGCGGCGCGCTCTTTGCCCCGGCCCGACCCTTGCTGCGCAACGCCCGCCCGCTCATCGGCTTTCACCGATGAGGCTTGATTTGCGTAGTCTGACCCAGCCCACTGTCTTGATGGCGGTGGCGCTGATGGCGGTGATCGTCATGATGGTCTTGCCGATGCCCGCGATCGTGCTCGACATCGGGCTCGCGGCCTCTTTCGCGCTGGCGATCCTGATTTTTACCACGACCCTTTTCATCGAGCGCCCGCTCGATTTTTCCTCCTTCCCGACGATCCTGCTGGCAAGCCTTATGCTGCGCCTCTCACTCAACGTGTCCTCCACCAAGCTGATCATCGGCCAGGGGCATGAGGGAACCCATGCCGCAGGCGGCGTGATCGAGGGGTTTGCGATGTTTGTGATGGGCGGCTCGGTGTTTTTGGGGTTGGTGGTGTTTGGCGTGCTGATGATCGTCAATTTCATGGTCATCACCAAAGGGGCCGGGCGCATGGCAGAAGTCGGCGCGCGCTTTGCCCTTGATGGGATGCCCGGCAAACAGCTCGCCATCGACAGCGATATGGCGGCGGGGGCGATCTCGCATGCCGAGGCCAAGGCCCGCCGCGATCTTGAGCAGGAAGAGACCACCTTCTTCGGCGCGCTCGACGGTGTCTCTAAATTCGTGAAGGGGGACGCGGTTGCGGGCCTTTTGATCACGCTTCTCAACATCATCATGGGGTTGGTGATGGGGATTTTCGTGCATGGGATGGCGGCGGGCTCTGCCTTTACCACCTATGCGATTTTGACCGTGGGCGATGGGCTGGTCACGCAAATCCCGGCGGTGATCATCTCTATCGCGACGGCATTGCTTCTGTCGAAAGGGCGGGAGAATGGCTCGGCTGATCAGGCACTTATCCGTCAACTCGGCGGCTATCCGATGGCGCTTGGCACGGTCGCGGCATTGATGGCGGCGATGGGGCTGGTGCCGGGTCTGCCGCTTGGCCCTTTTCTGGCGGGCAGCGCGCTGTTGGCGGGTGCCGCCTGGTTTGCCGCCGCCCCTGCGCCAAAGCCCGATGAGGCCACCCACGAGATCGAAGCCGCCGCCCCGCCCAAGCTCAGCCAGATCCTCAGCGTTGATGAGATCGCCGTGCGGTTCGCGCCAGACCTCGTGCCCGTGGTGATGGACCCTGTCTTTGGCCTCGACCGGCGCATCGCCACCATGCGCGAGCATCTGGCGGAAAGCTACGGCACCATCCTGCCCGCCGTGCGCCTCGCCGATGACCCCTCGCTCACCTTCAACAGCTACCGGATCGAGATCCAGGGCGTGCCCTTTGCGCAAGACACGCTGCGCCAAGGCAAGCTTCTGGTGATCGGAGAGGCGCAGGGCGGGCCGGAGTGCGAGGCGGTCAAAGAGCCGGTCTATGGCGTGCCCGCTGAATGGGTGCCCGAGAGCCGCGCAGAGGATCTGGTGCTGGAGGGCCGCAACGGCATCCGCCCCGCAGAGGTGCTCGCCACCCATGTGCTGGAGGCGGTGCGCGGCAACCTCGACCGGCTGCTGACCCGCCGCGCGCTGCGCGAATTGCTCGACACGTTCGGCGATCTCGACACCGGCGCGGGCCGCCGCGTGATCGACGAGTTCATCCCCGATCCAGTCACGCTCGACAGCCTGCAACTGGTGCTGCGGGGGCTCTTGAAAGAGCGCGTCTCGATCCGCAACCTGCCCCTCATTCTGGAGGCGCTGGCCGAGGCGTTGCGCGCCGGGCATTCGGCCGATAGCGCCACTGAGCGGGTGCGCCAGCGCATCGGCCTGCAAATCGTCGCCCCGCTGAAAGAGGCGGACGGCGCCCTGCCCCTCTTGCAACTCGCCCCGAGTTGGGAAGAGACCTTCGCCCAACACGAGACGGGCAGCGACGGCCATCCGGGCGAAGTTGCCCTGCCGCCCGAGCTGTTCAACACGCTGGCGCGGGGCATCTCTGAGGCCTTGGCGAAGGCCCACAATCAGGGCCGCAACCCCGCGCTTGTGGTGCCCGCGCGCCGCCGCCGGTTTATGGCCATGGTGCTCGCCGCCAAAAAGATCGACGCGACCGTGCTCTCATACGAAGAGATTGACCCCTCGATCACCCCGGCCCTGCTTGGCAGCGTCTGATGAGCGCGCTGCCCGAGCTTTTCTCAGGCGCGGTGATGGTCTGGCTGCTGGTGCTCGCGCGCTGTGCCGCGGGCTTTTCGCTGTTGCCGGGGTTTGCGGGCCGGATGATCCCGCTGCGGGTGAAGTTCACCGCCGCCTTTGCCGCCTCCATCGCCGTTACTCCCCTCGTTGAGCACAGCATCGCGGTGCCCGAAACCTCCGCCGCTCTGGCCTCCGCCATTGCCGCCGAGAGCGTCAACGGGCTTCTCTTGGGCATCGGAGTGCGCGTTCTGGTCATGGCGCTGAGTTTTGCCGGGGCGGTGGCCGCCAACAGCATGTCGCTCGCGCAGCTCGCGGGCCCTTCGCCGGTGCCCGACCAGATGACGGCGATGGGCACGGTGCTCACGCTTGCGGGCATCACCCTCGCCCTTAACCTCGGCGTGCATGTTCACTTCGTGCGCGCCCTGGCTGACAGCTACAGCCTGATGCCGGGTGGCAGTTGGCCCCGGGCCGAAGGGTTTGTGCCATGGGCGATGGCCCGCGGCAGGCTGGCGTTTGAGCTGGGCTTTACCCTGGCCGCCCCCTTTGTGCTGGCCGCGTTCCTCTACAACCTGGCCCTTGGTGCCCTGAACAAGGCGATGCCGCAGCTCATGGTGGTGCTGGTCGGCGCGCCTGCGATCTCGGCCGCATCGCTTGGCCTCTTGATGCTCACAGCACCGATCATCGCAGAAAGCTGGGCGATGATGGTCTTGCAGGATGTGCAGGGCAATCTGGGTGCGCTGCCGTGAGCGGGGGGCAGCAGTCCAGCACCGAAGAGAAATCCCACGCGCCCTCGCAAAAACGCCGCGATGATGCTCGCAAAAAGGGACAGGCTCCCCGCGCGCCCGATGCGGGCACGGCGCTGGCCTATCTCGCGTTTTACTGCACGCTTGCCTTGGCCGGGGAGGCGCCGCTCAACACCGCGATGGAGCGTCTCGCCGCTCTCCTTGGCCCACAAGGGGGGCACGAGATGCTCCCCCTCAGCCCCGCGCTGCTGAGCATTGCCGCCGTCGCAGCGCCCCTGCTGATCGCGCCCATTCTGGGTGTGTTGCTGGCAAACGGCCTGATGGGCAGCTTCGCGCCAAGCCTTGAGGGTGTGCGCCCCAAGTGGCAGCGCATCGATCCGATTGCGCAGGCAAAGCAGAAATGGGGCACGGCGGGCTGGGTGGAGTTTGCAAAGACGCTGGCGAAATTCACCCTGATCGGCGCGGGGCTGACATGGATCGCTTGGGGCAGCTTTCACGACATTCTGCAAAGCCTGTACGCGAGCGCCGGGCAGCTCACCGCGAAGCTCGGCGAGTTGCTGATGCGCATGCTCGCCGTCGTCACCGGCATCGCGTTTTGCATCGGCGCGCTCGACATGCTCTGGCAGCGCTACAAGCACGAGGCTGACCTGCGCATGACCCACAAAGAGGTGCGCGACGAGCAGAAAGAGGCCGAAGGGGACCCGTTCCTTAAGGCGCAACGCCGCCGCCGCGGCGAAGAGATCGCCACCAACCGGATGATCAGCGACATGGCCGACGCGAGCGTGGTGATCGTCAACCCAACCCACTATGCCGTGGCGCTGCGCTGGCGGTTTGGCGATCGCGGCGCGCCGGTGTGCCTAGCCAAAGGGACCGATGAGGTCGCCGCACGGATCAGAGCAAGGGCGGCGGAATGCGGCATCCCGATCCGCTATGACCCGCCGACGGCGCGCGCTTTGCATGCGACGGTCAAGCTCGGGCAAGAAATCCCCGAAGATCTCTACCGCGCCGTCGCCGCCGCGCTGCGCTATGCAGAGAGCCTGAAGTCCCTCACCTCGGGCGACACTGCGCGATGAGTGGGGATTTACAGCCCGTGCTGGCGGCATTGAAGGCCCACCGCGACCGGGTGAGCGCAGGCCACGCCACCCTTGTGCAACAAGAGGCGCAGGCCCGGCGCGACGCAGTGCATGAGGCCCCAGCTGGCGATGCCTCCGACCTGTTGCAGGCCGCGCGATATCGCCTCGCATCTCAAACCAAAGCTGAACAGATCAAGGCAGCACAAGCGCCCAGTGCCGCGAACTTGAAAGCCGCGAGCCGTCGCGTGCTGAAGGTGCAAAAACTGGTGGAGCAGCGAGAGGCCGCCGCGCAAAAACGCGCCGCAGCCCGGGCGCGGTGGGGGCGCTAGAGGTCTTGGCGGACCATATCCGTCACCAGCACGCCGTGCACCTGTGAGCCCAGCGTTGTGCGCGCCGCGAGCGTGAGTGCCGCGCGCAGATCGCGCATGGGTTGGCCGGTGGTGAACGGCCCCGAAAACCCGCCCGACTGTGCATGGTCAAAGAGCACCTGCAGGAACTTGTCGCGCAGCTTGGGCTCTTTCTCATCCACCTTTGAGGCGATGCCAGATTCCGCCTCGATCGTCAGCGACAGCACCACCAGCGCCGTCACCCGCGTTTCGCTCAACACCGGCACGACGAACTGCCCGCTCATGCGAATGTACTCATAGCTGACATCCGGGTCAGGCTCTGCGTAGGCCTCTGCCTCTTTCGTGGTCTCATCGGTGGTGCAGTCAGGGTCGGTGGCCGCGTCACACATCTCCGCCTCGGGGGGCGGTTCGGTGGTGTGGAGGAACCAGCCCGCGCCGCCCCCCCCGGCGATAGCAACGGTCGAGAGGGCGGCGATCATCACAATGGGTTTCATCTGCCCTCCTCAGAATGGCAGGGTGCGCTCAAGGAGCTGTTGGCCCCAGCGCGGTTGTTGCAGATCGGTGAGCTGGCCCCGGCCGCCGTAAGCGATGCGGGCGCTGGCGATCTTGTCATAGGTGATCTCGTTGCGGCGGTTGATGTCTTCGGGGCGGACGACCCCGGCCACCACCAGATCGCGCAGCTCAAAATTGACCCGCACCTCCTGGCTGCCCGAAACGACAAGATGCCCATTCGGCAGCACCCCCATCACCGTGGCGGCAACGCGCAAGGTCAGCTTTTCGTTGCGCCTTGTGCTGCCCGTGCCCGCCGTCGCCGTTGACGAATTGGTCGAGACGCCAGGGTTAATGCTCGTACCGGGCGGCAACAGCCGATCTGCAGAGGCTTCTAGCCCGAGTAGGTTGGCAATCGACATTTCCTCAGAGCCGGTGCGGCTGCGGTCTGTCTGATTGCGGATCTCGGCCTCTTCATCGATGGAGATGACCACCGTCAGAATATCCCCCAACGCCTGCGCGCGCCGATCTCCAAAAAGCGATTTCGGCCCCGACCGCCAGAGCGAGCCACTGGTCGATTGCGTGCTCGGAGGAGGCGCGGTCAGCGCCACCTGCCCCATCGCGGGCAGCCCCGGATAAGGAGCGGGTTGCGGCGTTGTCGTTTCAACTGGGCTCAGCGGGGGCGGATCGCCGAGCGGAGTGCTCGCGCAGCCAGCCAGCAGCAGAAGGATCATCAAAGCGCGCATCATCGGCCGACCTCCACCGCGCCATCGTGCGTGACGATGCCCGAAACAGTGGATTTTGAGCCGAGGTTCAGCACCGGAATGCGGCTGCCAAAATGCCCCCGCCGCAGCGCGCGCCCTTCGGTCAAAATCGTCAGCGGGCCCTTGGTGTAGCGCAGCTCTATGGTGTCGTTGCGCTCGATCAGGGCAGGCTGGCGCAGATGCTCCAGCATCACCGGATGCCCCGGATAAATCGCAACGCCACTCTCGCGGCCAATCACATCCGATATGTCCCGCGCGGCCCCGGCGATATCGCCGGGCGCAAGGGCCAGGTCTGAGGCGGCGATCGATGTGTTCGGCGGAATTGCGCGGCGCGCCAGCACCGTTTCTGCCTGCGCCGGGAAGGCCACTAGGAGCGCAAGGGCCAAAAGCACCCGCATCAGCGCACCTGCGCCGTTGCCGCGAGCATTTGATCGGCGGCACTCAGCACTTTCGCGTTCAGCTCATAGCCGCGCTGCGCTTCGATCAGGTCGGTCATCTCGCGCACGCTGTCCACGCCGCTTTCCTCAAGAAAGCCTTGTCGCAGCGTGCCCCGCCCCTGCTCTCCCGGAGCGCCGACCGTAGGCGCGCCCGACGCCTCCGTCTCTGCAAAGAGGTTGCCGCCAAGGGCCTGCAAGCCGCTGTTGTTGGGGAAGGTTGTGAGGGTGATCTGGCCCAAAAGCTCCGGCGCGGTGGCCCCATTGAAGAAGACGTAGACCTCCCCTTCGGCATTGATCTCGATGTCTTGCGCCTCATCCGGGATCACCAGGTCAGGCACAATCGAGAAACCCTCGGATGTCACAATCTGCCCCTCGCCTGAGCGTTTGAGCCCGCCGTCGCGGGTGTAGGCGGCACTGCCATCAGGCAGCGTGATCTCCAGAAATCCGCGCCCCTCAATGGCCACATCCAGCGTGCCGCTCGTCTGGCGCAGGGCGCCCTGGCTGCGCTCGACCGAGATCGCCTCAACCCGCGCACCCAGACCCAGCTGAATACCCGTCGGCAGCTCCGTACCATTGGCCGCCGTCACTGTGCCGGGGCGGGCAACCTGCTGGTAATGGAGATCCGCAAACTCGGCGCGGCGCGGCGCGTAGGCGGTCGTATTCATGTTTGCGAGGTTGTTTGAGATGACCTCGACCCGGGTTTGCTGGGCTTCCATCCCGGTGGCGGCAATTGAAAGGGCACGCATCTGGGCCTCCTATCGGTTGTCTCCGAGGATGCGCACGGCGTCGCGCACGCGGTCATCTTCGGTGGAAATAAAGCTCTGGCTGAACTCATAGGCGCGCTGCACAGCGATCATCCGGGACATCTCCATGACCGGAGAAACGTTCGAGCCCTCAAGCGTGCCCTGCAAAACCTCCGAGCCATCCTCGGCCGGAATTGGCGGGGCGCCGGGTTTAAAGAGCACGCCATCTGCACGCTCGGGCGCGTCGCCCTCGTCGGGTTGCCAGAGGCCCACCCGGCCGATGGGGCCGTCTTGCGTGGCGATGGTGCCATCCGCGCCGATGTTGATCTGTCGCGCATCGGGCGGGATCTGCACCGCTGCGCCCGCCGCATCCATCAGCTGCGCCCCGGAGGGCAGCGTCAGCGTGCCGTCAGCACGGGGGCGAAAGTTGCCTGCACGGGTAAGAAACGCGCCATCCTCGGTCTGCACCTGAAAAAACGCATGCCCCGACACGGCCAAGTCAAACGGCTGGCCGGTGTGGCGCATATCCCCCTCGCGGGCATCGGTGAACCGCGTGCGCGCGGCGGTCATGGCGATGCCACCGCCTGCGGCCGGAAGCTCCTCCACCACCTCAGAGAACACAACGCCCTCTTTGCGGAAGCCCACGGTCGAGATGTTAGCGATGTTGTTGGCGATGAGGTTCATCTCGCGCATCAAGCCGGTGCTGCGGGTGAGGCCAACGAGTGTAGGTAGTCCCATTTTGCCCTCCTAGAACCCGGCCACGGCGGGCACGATTTGCATGTGAAAGAAGTTCACCAGCAGCGTCGCCGCCCCGCCCATCGTCGACCAAAACACCACTACGATGGCGATCAGCTTGGGCACGAAGGTGAGTGTCATCTCCTGCACAGAGGTCAGCGCTTGCAACAGGCCAATCGCAACGCCCACCACCAGCGTGACCCCGAGCACCGGGAGGGAGACTTTGAGCGCCGTCCACAATCCAGCGCGCAGGACATCAAGGATCAGCCCATCCGACAGCATCAGAGCGGCATCCTTAGGATCTCGTTATACGCCTCCACGACCTTGTCGCGGATGGTCACGGCCGTCTCGACCGCGAGCTCACTGGCGGCGAGCGCCTCCACCAGCGCCTGGCTGTCAGCCCCCCCGGTCATGGAGGCGCTGGCCGTCGCCTCCGCCTGTTTGAGCACATCCACAAAGCTCTCAGCACTCTGCTGCGCAGGCTCTGTGGTGGTCTTTTGCAGGGCGGCATAGCCGCGCGCGGCGCTGATCTGGGAAAGGCTCTCCATCATTGGCTCCTATCGGCGAAGTAGGTCCATCAAGGACGAGGACATTTGGCGGGCCTGATCAAAGAGACGCAGGTTCGCGTCATAGCTGCGCTGCGCCTCCTGCGCGTCGGCCATTTCGATCATGACGTTGACGTTCGAGCCGTCATAATACCCGTCTGGACCCGCCAGCGGATGCGCGGGGTTGTGCACGCGGGTGGGCGCGGCGCTCGACATATCCACGTTTCCAAGGCGCACCCCGCCGATGTCGCCCGCCATCACCTCAAAGCTCACACCCTTGGCGCGGTAGCCCGGTGTGTCGACATTCGCGATGTTCTCCGCTGTCAGGCGCAGACGCGCCGATTGCGCAGAAAGGCCCGAGGCAGAGGCGGTCATGGCATCATTGAGACGGCTCATAAATCTGGCTTTCGGTTAACGGCCCAAGACAGTGCGCAACTGCTTGAGGCTGTGGGTGTAAATGGTGATGGCGCGGCTGTGGGCGCGAGCGGCCTCTTGCGCGCGGATCATCTGATCCTCCAGCCCCACACTGTTGCCATCCGGAGAGACAGAGCCCTCAGGCGCAATCTCGATCTGGTTGCGCGGGCCAGTGAGGGCCGAGCTGTGCAGGTTTTCGCGGTGAGAGACGCGCTGCATCAGATCAGCAAAAGACTTCAGATCGACGGCCCGATATCCGGGCGTGTCTGCATGGGCGACATTGCGCGCAACCAGCGCCTGCCGCTCTTTTGAGTGGGTCATCAATGCGCTTGCAGTGCGCAACAAAGACATATCGCCAAGCATGACGGGGCTTCTCCCTCATCGATGCGGTCACGCTAGCGGGCGAATCTTTACGGAACATTAAGTGAACCTGCCCAAGGTCAGCGACATGAATGATGCGCGCCCTTCCCGCCCCAATGCCATAGCCTCTCCGATGATTTGGCCCTGCGGGGAAGTTCGCTCAATCGCAGGTCAACGCATTGGGATTGCTGGGCTTTCTGAGGTGGCTGCGCCCGGAATGCTGATCGAGTGCGCCACCTCTCGCGATGGGTGTCTGTTTGAGGTCATCGGCTGCGAGGCAAACATCGTCTTTGCTTTGGCCACCCACACGCAGGGCCTCCGCGTCGGAGATCGTGTGACTTTGCGCGGGCACCCGCAGCCTCCGCCAACCGGGCGGCCTGGGGTGTTTGACGCGTTTGGCCGACCGCTTGACGCGCACAAAAGCGCCACACCGCGCTGCAGCTTTGACCCGCCCACCGGCTTTGAAAAACCTGCAGCGCAAAGCTTTGGCCCACAAATCTCCACCGGTCTGACCGCGCTAAACACCCTGTTGCCGCTCGCGCAGGGGCAGAGGCTGGGCGTTTTTGCAGGCTCGGGCGTGGGCAAAACCACGCTCCTGCGCCAAATCGCCGACACGGCGACGGTGGATGATATCATCTGGGTGCTCATCGGTGAGCGCGGGCGCGAGATTGCCGACCTTCAGGCCTATGCCGCGCGCCAAAACCGCCGCCAAACCCTCTTTGTCGCCACCGCCGACCGCCCCGCGATGGAGCGGCTGCGCGCGCTAGAGACGGGCCTCGCGCAAGCTGCAGCACTGCGTGCCGCAGGTCGCCATGTGCTGCTCATCGTCGATAGTATTTCGCGCTATGCTGATGGGTTGCGCGATGTGGCCTTAGCGCAGGGTGCGCCGCTCACGCCATCCGGGTGGCCTGCGAGCCTGGCCGCTGATCTTGCCAAACCGCTCGAAGTTTGCGGCCGTGCAGCGGGCGGTGGCTCAATCACCGCGGTGCTGTCAGTGCTGGTGCAAGGCTCAGACATGGATGAGCCCCTGGCCGATCTGCTGCGCGGGCTCCTGGACGGGCATATCGTGCTCGACCGCGGCCTCTTTGAGGCCGGTTCTCGGCCAGCGATTGACATGTTGCGGTCCCTTTCGCGCAGTGCCGAGCATGTTTTGACGGATGATCAGAGCGCTCTTTTGCGCGCCGCTTTGAGCGACTTATCAGAAGCCCAGCGCATCTCCCCCCTCCGCGACGCGGGGCTCTATGTGGCGGGGGAGGATGCGCGCTTAGATGCAACGCTCGCCCGGGCAAAGTCTCTCGATGAGCAGCTGCGCGCACCCAGCGCCTCAATTCTTGAAGCCTTTGAGCGCCTTGGCAAGATCCTCGCACAAAAGCCACAGTGACTTCCACCATCAACGCTTTGCCTGCTGAGCAGCTAGCCTTGTCGCAAAGCGCTTTAGTTACGAGCGCCGCCATGAAAAAAAACCACAAACGCTCGACGAAATCGTGAGCTCTTGAGCCGAGTTAAGTGCCAGTCGTCCGAACAAACTGAGGCTAAACTTTCACCGCATTCGACAGCAGCAATGACCATTGCGCGGCACCGCCTGATGCGGCTTGCAAAAGCGTTAACGCGGGGCTCGTTACGCTTGAGCCCGCCGATGTCGAGCTTTCAAGCGCCATGAACCGCTCTAGCAAAAGCTCCACATTGGCCGGATCTTGAAACGTGCTAGGGTTGCCACTGCCGGTCAGCGCCTGGGTCCGCTCAGATAGGATTGTGATCTGACGGTCAAGATCGAGCTGGCTGAAGCTGCTGCTCAACCCAAACGCACCCTCAAGCACGCTGCGCAGCGGCGCTTGGCCCAAAAACTGATACCACCCCGCGACGTCGGCGGTTGCGCTGTTTGCAATCTCAGCCGCCTCGCGTCGAAAGTTGAGCGCGAGGCGCAGGGCCGGGTCGTTTTCGCCGATGGCTGCCTCAAAACGTTGCGTGACAAATCTGTCTGCAACCTCGTTCGCCGCCGTGGAGGTGACGATGCGCGGGCCAGTTAAATCTCCAAACCCGAAGGCCGCCGAAAACTCCTGAAACCGGCTGTCAGCCAAGCGCGCGCTGAAACTTTCAGACCCGCTGCCCTCTTCGAGCACCTTGCGCAGAAAGGCCCGTTTGCCGAGCTCTTCTTCCAGCCCGAAAGCACCGAGCGCGACAGCAAGCAGGCTGCGATCTGCCACCAGATCGGCCGCAGAGGTGATCGTCACGATCTTTTCTCGAAACGCATCCGCGAGGCGCGCAACCTCTCCCGTTTGCGCAAACCGAGCCTCTTGAGCGGGGCCAACCTGATCGATCAATCGTAGCGCGCTCACACCTGTCGCGGGGATGATTGGCGCAAAGCTCATCCTGATCCGGTGCGTGCTGGCGGCTCTACTGCGAAGCCCAAAAGCCTATCTTCCAAGGGCAATAAGCTTTTGAGCGCGCGTAGGGCTGGGTAGAGTTGCCCGTCTTTCAAACAAGCCTGCGCCTCATCAAGCGCCGTGTCAGCCTCTGCAACGGCGAAGGCCTGTCTGAGCTGCGCTATTCCGCGTTCAACTTGCACGGTGGCCGGGGCGGGATCAGCCTCTCCGGCGATCATCAGTTGCAGGATATAGCACACCCGGCGCACCGGCGTTTTGGCGCTGTCAGGGTGGATAGCATCCTTGAGGCGCAAGATCTGGCTGTTGGGCGTAAGCACCGTGAGCTTTGAGCGACGGTCTGCGTTTTCGAGCACGGCACCGTTGACCATGATGCGCTCGCCCGGGCGTAGTTTTAATACGAGGCCGGGCATCAGGCTGTTTCCGCCAAAACGGTGGTGCTTTCACCGCGCAGGCCCCGCATGATCGCCACATTGATGTCAATCAGCGGCTCAAGGTCGGCGTCCGTTTTGCGGGCTTGCTCGGTGTATTTTGCCACGAATTGTGCAAGCTCGGCGATTTGCCCGCAAAGTGCTCGGGGCAGTTGGTTGCCGGGGTCGGTGACGGCGGCAAAAATCACCGTCCAGAGCATCAGGTTGCGATGCAGCGCTTCAAGGCGTTGGGCGCACTGCGCGGTGCGGTCAACAGGGGTGCTTGGGTGCGAGGTTGGGTTTTGTGCCCGCGATAGGGCAGAAGTTGTGTGCGAAAAAGCGGTGTATTCCAGCGCGCGCGGCGTGTTGAGATCCTGCGGAGCGCGGTAAGCGTCGGACTGCATGGGATTGTCCTCATGTTAGGCCGGAGAAAGAGGAGAGCCCACCCACGCCCTCATTGTGAGCGCGAGGGTGAGCCATGGTTCAGATCACCGGAAGAGACCGAGGATGTTTTGCGGGGCCTGGTTGGCGATCGAAAGCGCCTGGATGCCCAGCTGCTGTTGCACCTGCAGAGCCTGCAATCGTGCAGAGGCTGCCTCCATATCCGCATCAACCAGCGCGCCGATTCCAGAGGTCAGTGCACCAGACAGGGTCGAGACGAAATCGCCCTGAATATCGATGCGCCGCTCAACCGACCCGAACTCAGCAGAGGCATCAATCGCGGTCTGGATCAGCCCCTCGATATCCGACAGAGCACTGGTCGCACCGCTGCTGGTCGAGACATCGATGGATGAGAGCGCGTTGAGCCCCCCCGCCACCGTGCCGCCAGCCTTACCGCTGGCTGCGAGAGAGACGCCCGTACCGCCAGAGTTATCAATGGCCAGGCGTGCAGCCCCACCGCCGGTGGTTTGCACCTCTGTGGTCACACCCACCAGACCGGCCGCATCAACCACGCTCTTCAGCCCCGAGGCGATGTCGTTGAACGTGTCACCCCCTTTGGCGATATAGTCATAGTCGTTGCCGCCGAGGCTCACACGGTAGCTGTCACCGGCGTTGATGGTCACGTTTGCATCAAGCTCAAAAGTGACATTCTCTGCCCGCTGCGCAACCGTGCTGGCTGCAAGCGTCGTGGTCATTGAGTTATCGCCATTGGCCGACAGTGCCAGATCAGTGAAGGCGTTCTCGTTGTTGAGCGTGATCACACCCGCAGACGAGGTCGCCGTCACACCGGTGATGCCCGAGGCGTTGATCGCCGCGGTCAAACCGGTTGCCACATCGGTGGCGGAGGTGTTGGCAGCGGTAAACGTCACATCGGTGCCGTTAATGTTGAGCGTTGCCACATCAGACGCCGCAACCGTGCCTGCGATGGTCAGGGTCGTGGTGTTTGCCGCGTTGGTGATCGAGGCAGCACTCGCAGTTGCATTCGCATCGAGCGAAGCACCGGCGCCAAAGGTCGCCGCGTTCGTCTCAAGGTTCTGCCGCTGCACCGTGATCGAAGAGCTCGTAACAGTGCCATCAGAGCTGCGGTTCAGCGACGATAGCACGCTCACCGCATCTTGCCCCTTGAGCAGGTTGAGCCCGTTAAACTGCGCCGTGTTCACCACGGAGGTGATCTGATCACGCAGAGAGGCGATATCGGTCTGGATTTTCGAGCGATCAACGTTCTCTTCCTGGGCAGAAACGATCTTGCTCTTAATTTCGGTCAGCAGGCCAGTGACCGTTTCGGTCGCCTGCCGGCCCACGGCGACAGTTGAGGCGCCCAGCGACAGCGACTCGGAGATGCCCTTAAAGCCCTCCACGTCGGATTTCATCACAGAGCTGATCGCCCAGACGGCAGAGTTATCGCGTGCGCTACCCACGGCCTTTCCCGTTGAAATCTGATCCTGCACGGTGAGCAGGCTTTTGTTGATGGTGTTGAGCGTTTGCAGCGCAACCATTGCGCTGTTGTTCGTCAGAATACTGGACATGGTCGGTCCTTTCTTGGGCCCCCGCTTGTCGAGGGCGATCCTGAGGAGGTCTGCATCTTGCAGAGGAAACGTCATTCTGACGGGATGGGCTTCTCCCATGGGTCATCACGACCTGTGAAAAGGCTAGGCGCAGGCACTTAACGAAATCTGAATGTGAACCTTTGAAATACCGACACTTTTATTCAAATCAGGCGAAGCTGTTTTGATTGAGCGCCCCGGACGTGGCCCGCGCAATCGGCGCGCCCTGTGCAGTATAGCCAAGCTGCGATTGCCCGCTTCCAGCAGCAGAAACCCTTGCTTTTGCGCGTGAAATACCGTGTTGCGCCGCCGTGAGATGCCGCATCAAACGCTCTGCGATACATCGCAATTCTGCCTTTTGTGCCGCAGTCACCTGCCCATGCTCAGAAACCTGCGCAAGCTCAGTGACCAGCGTTTCGACCTCGTGCAGCACGCTCAGATTGCCACCCCGAAGCTGCGCAATCAGCGCGTCGATCTTGGCAGAAACCTCGTGAGCTTGGGTCATTGCACGTCCATTTGCCGGGCGATTGCGTCACTCAGGCCCAAGCCGCCCCGGTCAACCAAGGCCTGCGCGTAAGAATCAATCAAGAGAGACGCAAAAAGCGCCTCTCCGGCGCCGCCGCCAAGGCTTGATCGCGGCGCGCCAAACCCCGTCGCCTTGAGCATTTGGGCTACAAAAACCGCTTCAAACTCCTCCGCCGCAGCCTTTTGCGCCGGACTTGGCTGCGTGGCGGCAGGTCTGGTTGGGGGCCCCATGGCCTGAGAGACAAAATCGGTCATGTCACACAGAATTGGGGCAATCCGTAAAGAAAATGGTAACGCATCGCTGCAAGCTTAGCGAAATGTTCGAGACCACGACCGACCTCAAGATAGACGTCGCCACACCCCTGCCGGGCGCAGAGGGTGACGGGAAGTCAACGGGAGCCAACGTCGATTTTGAGGCGCTTTTTGCGACTTTCGATGCGGTGCCGCCGCAGGTGGGCGATGCGAAAACCCCGCCCCTGAATGTGCTCCCGGCCCCCCTGTTGGGCGATTCGCAACTGGACACTCATGAGCTTCCTCAAGTTATTGCCGAAGACTCTCTACCGGCGGAGCAGTCAACGCTTCGCGCATTGCCAACCGCAATTGATCACGATCAGGTCCCCGTTGCTGCACAGAGCCAGGTTGCACCGGAACGCGCACCCGTCGCCCGCGATCCAAGGGGTTTAGAGGCACCGATCCCCCCCCGCCTGGCCACTGCGGCACCCGGCACCACCGAAATTACCTCGCAAAATCAACGTCCGGTGATTGCATCCGATCCGTCGGATCTAGGCTTACCGGTGGAGACTTCGGCCTCCACACACGCCATTCCCGCATCCGAAGACGTGCGCACTTCGCCCCAGCTAAGTATCAAATCCGTGCCCACCTCTGATGAGCAAACCCCTCCAATCGCGCCTCAAAAAATGGCTGAAGGTCGCCCGTCAAACACACGGGCCATTGCAGCCGAAGAGCCGTTTACCGTCGCGTCGGAACCATTAACCGGGCATAGTTTTCTGCCCTCCGAAGCGCAAAAAAGCGCCCCTTTTTCAGAGACTTCGGCGCAACCCCCGACAGCTCGGCTGGAAAAACCACTCGCCATCACAACTTCAGCACTCGCTCAAACAGATAAGGTGCTCCAAGCGAAGGATACGGCGCATCAAGCGCCGCAGACGCCCAACACAAAAGCTGAGGGTACCGCACAGGCGGACTTAAAGACCGATCGTGGCTTACCCGCACCTGAAAGTCTCAAGCCACCCAATCTCGCAACGCATGACAAAGCTGAGCAAACCCTCAGAGCCGAAGCCGCCCCGCGGGTAGAGCTTGCTCCGCAGCCTGCGATGCCAAATGCCGTGGCCGAGGCACCCCAACCCGCCTCCAAAACACTGGCTATAGAGCCCCTTAACGACGTCGGGCAGAGCAAAGCGACGGTCATCACGGTTGAGGATCATCTACCCCAGCAACTCCCACCAACCGAGCCTGGCCGCAGCCCAGCACCTGCCCAGCAGGCGCCAATCGAAACGGCGCGCACCTTCGTTTTGGGGCAGGAACCGCCCAAGTTGACCATACATCGCAGCAACGGCGCCCTCACCGTTGCGCTGGAACCTGCAGAGTTGGGCGCGATTTCGCTAGAGATCAGCCGAACGGACCAGACCCAAATCACCACTCTGATTGTCGAGCGACCCGAAACGCTGGAGTTGTTGCGCCGCCATCCAGAGATGCTGCGCGCCGCGCTGGCCGCACACGATCTGCCCTCCGACACCCTCGCGTTCTCTCTCGGTGGCGAGCAGCAGGGGCAAAACCACGCGCGCCGTTCAGGCGACACTCCCATCGTCGACGATGCACTGTTTGTCGAGGCGGTGCCAAACGCTGAAAGTTCCCGCCCTTCCCTGCACCCGACCACGCCGCACGGTCGGGTCAATCTCTTGGTCTAAACGCATGATCGATCCCATCTCGCCCGCATCATCCACAGCGTCGACAAACACCGCTGCACTTTCGGCAGAAGCTGATTTTGAGAGTTTCTTGAAGCTGCTCACCGCCGAAATCAGCCATCAAGACCCGCTCAAACCGATGGACAGCACTGAGTTCGTCTCTCAACTGGCGAGTTTCTCGGCGGTGGAGCAACAGCTGCGCACCAATGACACGCTCGACACACTCGTCACGCTGCTGTCGGCCGACACCGAAAAAACTGCCTCTGTTTGGCTTGGTAAATCCGCTGAGTTCACCGGCGCGATGGGGTATCAGGGCACCCCCATCGCGGCTCGGTTTGAGACTGCTTTGCAGGCCGACAGCATCGTGGAGGTCCGCGACAAAAGTGGGGCGCTGCTGGATCAATTCAGCCTTTCTGCGGGCGCCACCGAAATCACTTGGCCAAGTACCGACAGCCCCACACCGCCGCATGGCGCGCTGGTCACCTTTGAGCGTCGTCCGCTTGAAGGGACAGATGGCCTGCGCAGCCTCGCTCTTGTCACTGACGATCTTTCAGAGCTCAGACTTTCGGGGAGTGATGCGTATTTCGTCACCGCAAGCGGAGCAGAACTCCGCCCAGATGAAGTGCGATCACTCATCGCGCGCCCTCAGAGTTAGAGAGGGCGAATAAAGGCGCGGCAGAGTTAAGGCGCTTGCCATTCGAGGAAATCACCTGCGACCGACTGTGCAAATCTCTTTTACCGAGAGCGCCTCTAGTCCTCTCGGGGTGGGGCGGGCGATGTAGTTTCGCAGGTACCTTGCTTTCAACGCTCGAGGGAAACCAGCCGTTGGAACCTCTTCATCGGCTCAGGTCACGCTAAAGCGTTAGAGGGTCAACAGGCCACTGATCAACGTCACCTTCTCGGTCAGAAGCGCCGGGTCGCTGCGGGTCTCCACATTCAACCGGACGAGCGGCTCGGTGTTGGAGCGGCGGAGATTGAATCGCCAATTGGCGAACGAGAGAGAGAGACCATCGGTGTCATCGCGCGCTACCGCATCCGCTGCAACTGCGCTCAAAACCCGCGCAATCGCGGCGTCGGCATCATCGATGCGAAAGTTAATCTCTCCCGAGGATGGAAAGGCCTGCATACGCTCTTCCAGAAGCTCAGCGAGGGGGCGGTTGGAGCGGCTGACCAGCTCTGCAACCAGCAGCCACGGCACCATCCCACTGTCACAAAACACAAAATCCCGAAAATAGTGATGCGCTGACATCTCTCCGCCGTACACAGCACCCGTGTCGCGCATCGCTTGCTTCACGAAGGCATGCCCGGTGCGACTTTGCACCGGCTCACCGCCAGCGGCATTCACGACGTCAATTGTGTTCCACACCACGCGCGGGTCATGCACGATCTTGGCGCCAGGATCTTTGGCTAAGAAACTCGCCGCCAAAAGCCCCACGACATACTCCCCCGGAATAAACCGGCCCTGCGCATCAAAGAAAAAACAGCGGTCAAAATCGCCGTCCCACGCGATACCCAGATCCGCGCCCGCCGCGACGACTGCATCGCCCGTCGCGGGCTGGTTTTCCGGCAAAAGGGGGTTTGGGATGCCATTGGGAAAGCTCCCATCAGGCGTGTGGTGAACGCGCACAATCTCCAGCTGCGCGCCCGCCGCAGCCAGCGCCTCGGCAATCGCGTCAAAGGTTGGGCCAGCCGCACCATTCCCGGCATTGGCGACAATCTTGAGCGGCCCAAGCGATGCGGGCGACACGAATGAAAGCACCTGCGCAACGTAAGCTGCCCGCGCCTCAGGCACCGCGCGCACGTGCCCGCCGGGGCGTTTTGGCCCGAATTCACCCACTTCAGCCTTGGCCTTGATCGCAGCGAGGCCCGTCTCCGCATCCAACGGGGCGGCACCTTGGCGGACCATCTTCATCCCATTGTAATCAATCGGATTATGCGAGGCGGTGACCGTTAGCCCGGCGTCAGCTTCAAAATGGGCGGTGGCGAAATACATCTCTTCGGTGCCCGAGAGGCCCAGATCGAGCACCTCGACCCCGGCATCTACCAGCGCCACCATCACCGCCGCCTGCAAACTCTCGGACGTTGGGCGAATATCGCGCCCCACCACAACGCGCTTCGCCCCCAGCACTCCGGCAAACGCGCGCCCGATGCGATAAGCGACGTCCTCGTTCAACTCGGGGCCAAGCCGCCCGCGAATGTCATAGGCTTTGAAACACGTCAGCGGCTGGGTCATGGGGAGGGGCCTTTAATTTCGAGCGTCGCGCGGCCCATAGCACGACCACGCCCCAGCGCGCACCCTCTCAAACCGCAAGCGCCTCCCCCAATGGAGAGACGACTGCACCCCCCGCCGCGCGCGCATCTTCCACATCATGGGTCACCAAAAGCGCCGGAATGCCGCGATCAATGATGCGCTGAAACACAAAGCTACGCAGCTGCGCGCGCCTGTCTGTATCGAGTTTTGAGAAGGGCTCATCGAGGAGCAACAGCCGCGGCTCTGCCAACAACGTGCGCATCAACGCGACCCGTGCTTTTTGCCCGCCAGAGAGGGTTTCGGGGTCGCGGTCGGCAAACTCCGCAAGCCCGGCCTGCTCCAACGCCTCCGCCACGCGCGTGGCGCGGGCGGCACGACCCTTAACGTCTGCGGGCAGCGCAAAGGCGAGGTTTGCGCCCACAGAGAGATGCGGAAACAGCAGCGAATCCTGAAACATCACGCCGACCCGCCGTTGCCGCAGGGGCACGCCGATCAGGCTGCGCTCTTCGAGCCGAATATCTCCGGCGCAGCGAAATTCTGGCGCGAGCGTGCCCAAAATCGCGTTCAACAGCGTCGATTTGCCAGAGCCCGACGGCCCCATGATTGTGAGCACTTCACCCGCCGCAACGGTCACGGTTTGGCGCACCAGCACCCGATCGCCTTGGGCGATTTCCAGATTTTCCAAGGACAGCGCGGTCATGAAATCGCCATGCCCCGCCGCCGCCGGAAAAGCAATGTGGGCACGATCAGCGCGAGCGCAAACGCGACAAAGGGCAAGATCATCTGTGCCAACGCATAGACCCCGATAATCCGCCGATTGCCGCCCGAGGCCAGCGCGACCGCCTCTGTCGTGAGCGTCTCCACCCGCCCGCCGCCGATCAGCAGCGTCGGCAGATACTGCCCGACAGACACGGCAAACCCCACCGCAGACGCGGTCAGGATAGGGCGGAGCAAGAGCGGCAACCTGATCGCAAAAAGGCTCCGGTTTGGCCCGGCACCCAGTGCGGCGGCCACCGTTTCGTATTGCGGATTGAGCGCACGCCAGGGGTCAGCGAGTGAGAGGAACATGTAGGGCAGCACAAACACCAGATGCGCCGCCACCACGACCCAGAAGCCGCCATCCACACCGAACGAAATCGCAAGTGTCTGTAAACCCGGCAAAAATCCAATTTGCGGCACCAAGAGCGGCAGATATAGGATCAACAGAGAGGCCGGATGCACGCGGATTTTCAACCGCGTCTCCGCCTCCAGGCAGCCGATCACAAACACCAGCGCCAGCGCCACGCTGGTGCCCGCCAAAAGCACCGTGTCAGTGGCGGTGCCAAACATCACCGGCCCCTCCCGCTCCCAGGTCGTCAGCCGATAGCTTGCGGGCAGCACATCCGGAAACCGCCAAAGCCCGGTAAACGACCACAGCGCGAGGCCAAGCATACCCAGAAACACCAGCGCTGAGCTGGTGGCCGCAAGGCTCAGCGCGACCCCCCGAGAGGCCTGCACCCGCCGCGCCCCGCGCGCCCCTGCAAAAACCCAGCGCTGCCCCGCGCGCGCGGCGAGCTTCTCAGTCAGCCACCAGGCAATCAGCGCAGCAATCACCGCGAACAAAAGCACCGAGGCTGCTGCAGACGCTTGAAATCGCAGCGAAAGATCCGGATCGGTGATCCAGGTGACGGTCTGCACAGCCAGCGGCGACGGGCGCGTCGGCCCCAAAATCACCGCCATATCCACCACCGACATCCCGTAAGCGAGCACCGCATAAACCGGCAGCCTGATCTGCGGATAGATCAGCGGCAGCACCGTTTTCATCCAGGCCGTCACACGGCCATAGCCCATGCTTTCGGCCAAAATCCGCGAGCGATTGCCATCCACCTGCTGTAGCGCGGCCAGCGTCATCAGCAAGAGAAACGGCGTCTCTTTCGCGACCAACCCCAAGATGAGCGTCAGCCCCCACGGGTCTTGCACGATCAACAGGTCGGGTGGGCGCGTCCAGCCGGTGGCCCAAGGCGAGAACAGCCGCGCAATCCACCCCGAGGGCGCGATTAAAAACGCAATCCCAAACGCCGCCGCCGCATGGGGCACGCTCAAGAGCGGAGACAACAGCCGCGTGATCGTCCGAAACAGCGCCGTGCCCTGCCAAGAGGCCACCAGCCACAGCGTCAGCCCCAGCGACAACGCGGTGGAGACGATGCCCGTCACCAGCGAGAGCCGCAGCGCCTCCCAGAATCCAGGCCAGGCGATCAGGCTGCGGAAGGCATCGAGCGTCAGCGCACTACCACCCAGCGCGGGCATCCACCCAAGTGCAGGCGCGAGCGTGCCAAAGATGCCCGCACCAACGGGCAGCAGCAGCAATCCGATTGTCAGTCGAGGGGTTTGGCGGAGCAGCGCGTCGGCCACCCCGCCAGAGACAGGCTTACTCAGCAACACCGTAGCGCGCCGCCCATTCTTCTTCGATACGCACCATCCAAGAGGCATGCGGCTCATTCAGGCTCACACCGCGGTCCGCAGGGGCGAGGGTCGCGATGCCAAGGTCCAGCGCATCGAACGCCGCGCGTTGATCGGCCGACAAAGCCTCCATGTTCAACACGGTCTGAAAGCCCAGAACGTTGGGGTCTTGCGCCCGCGCTTGGGTGGCCGGATCTAGCAGGTGATTGGCCAGCACCAGCGCCGCAGCCTTGTGGCTCGCGTTATACGGGATCGCAACGAAAGACGCGTTGCCGATCGTGCCCTCGTCAAACACGTAGGTGCGCACCGACTCCGGCAGCTCTCCATCCGCAATCGCCGCAGAGGCACGGGCGGGGTTCAGCGCAAACGACAGGTCCGTCTCTCCATCCGCGAGAAGCTGCGCCAGACGCGGCTCGTTTTGCGGATAGGCGCGGCCTGAGCGCCACAGGTTTGGCGTCAGTTCATCGAGATAGGCCCAAAGCGGTGCCGTCACCGCATCATAATCCACCGTCTCTGCCGGGACTTGCAGCACTGACGGATCATCGAGCACACCGTACAAAATCTGCTTCAGAAAGGTTCCGCCCAGATAGTTCGGCGGTTGCGGAAACGCGACACGCCCCGGATTTTCAACCGCATACTCCAGCAACTCCTGCGCACTTCGAGGCGGATTTGGCAGCATCTCGGCATCATATTCAAACACCAACTGCGCCATCGCCCAGGGGCTCTCAAGGCCATCGGTTGGTTCGGTGAAATCGATCAGCACCGCAGGTTTCCCTTCGGTATCGACATATTGCCAGTTCGGCAGATCCTCAGCAAACGGGCCAAACAGCAGATCATTGCGCTTCATCGAGACGAAGTTCTCGCCGTTGATCCAGATAAGATCGACTGCTCCGCCCTCATCACGCCCCGCGGCCTTTTCAGAGACAACGCGCGTCACAGCCGTGGCGGTGTCTGACACCTTCACATGCTCCAGCGTGATGCCGTAACGCTCTTCGATCTCGTCGCCGACGGAAGCGATGAAGTCATTGATCCGCGGATCTCCGCCCCACGCGTTCCAAAACACCGTCTGGCCCCGCGCCTCTGCAACCACCGCATCCCAGTCTTTGGGGTCGGGCTCGGCCAATGCAGGCAGGGCAAGACTGGCAGACAGAGCCAGCGCAGAGATCAATCGTTTCATCAGAATGTCCTTCATATCGGCGTCTTTCGTCATATCACTGTCAGGTGAGATGCGGTGTGGCAACGATCTCATTCAGCGGCAAACGGGAATGTGAACGCGTGTCATAACGTCTTGCACCCCGCCGCACTGGCCCCCTACTGGAAACAAACCTAGAGGAATACTCATGTTTGACGGCCAAATGCGCAAAGTAATTGACCCTCCGGTCAACTGGATCGGGCGGAAACTTGCGTCAATTGGCATCACGGCGAATGCGGTCACTCTGGCGGGTCTTGCGATTGGGCTGGGCGCTGCCGCTGCGATTGCATTGGAGAGCTACCTGCTCGGGCTGATCCTCATCACGCTGAGCCGCATCGCCGATGGCCTTGATGGCGCGGTGGCCCGCGCGACCTCCACCTCCGATTTCGGCGGCTACCTCGACATCGTCTGCGACTTTCTCTTTTACGGCGCGATCCCCCTCGCCTTCGCCATCGCGGTGCCAGAGGCGAACGCAGTCGCAGCCGCATTCCTCATCACCAGTTTTTACTTCAACGGGGCGACGTTTCTGGGCTTTGCGATCCTCGCCGAAAAGAAAGAGATGAAAACGGACGCGCGCGGCACAAAATCCCTCTACTACACAGGCGGCTTGCTGGAAGGGACAGAGACCATTGCCTTCTTCCTCGCGCTTTGCCTGTTCCCGACATGGTTCGCTCCCCTCGCCTACGCCTTTGGCGCGCTTTGCTTTGTGACCGCGACGAGCCGTATCATGCTTGCCTCCAAAGTCTTCTAAAGCCGCAAAACTCGCGCAAACTCAGGCTCGCAATACACCGCCAAACCCGCTACGCGCGAGGGGATGAGACACGCGGCGCAGACCGTCACCGTGGCGGGGCATTTTGGGGAGTGGGTGCAGGGCGTTTTGGGCCCAAGCGGCCCCGTCGCGCTCGTCACCCTGCCCTGCCCCGCGCTCACCCTGCGCCTCAGCTTTCAACCTGCGGCCACCCTCACGCTAGACGCGGGCACGCCTCCGGTGATCACCGAGGCAAGGTTTGCCGAGGCGCGCGCGGCGTTCGCGCTGCCGAGCGAGGGGGCCTACCGCTTCACCTCCGCACTCCCCCCCGGCGGCGGCGCGGGGGCCTCCACCGCTGCGCTCGTAGCACTGGCACGGCTCGCGGGCGTCGCCGAAGACACGTTGCTCCGCCGCTGCAACGCCATCGAGGGCGCGACGGACCCGCTGACGCTCGCTGCCCCCGACCAACACCTCTGGGCCCCGCGCACAGCCAAAACCCTCGCGACACTCCCTGCACCGCCGGTCTTCGAAATCGTCGGAGGCTTCGGCCCCAGCCCCGTCTGGACCAAACCCGACGATCAAACCTTCCCCGACATCACCGACCTGCTCCCAGCTTGGCGCGCCGCCTGCACCGCCCAAGACGCTGAAAAAACAGCCAAACTCGCCACTCAATCCGCGCGAGAGACCTCCCGCCTGCGCGGCGCGCCCCTGCCCGGCTGCGATGACCTGATGGCGGATCTCGGTGCCTTGGGCTGGGTCCGAGCGCATACCGGCTCTGCCGTGGGCTTTCTCTTCGCTCCGGAAACCGCGCCCAAAATCGCCCACGCCGCCCTTACCGAAGCGGGTCTCACAGACCCCCTCACCTTCACCACGGGCGCCCGATGACCTTCGCCGCCGCGATACTGCTGGGCCTCTTGATCGACCGAGCGTTTGGCTGGCCCGACCGCCTTTACCGCCAGATCGGCCACCCGGTGACATGGATCGGCAAGGTCATCTCGACCCTCGACACGCAGCTGAACCGCCCCTGTTTCAGCCCGCAGCAACGGAAATTTTTCGGAATCATCACCTGCGCCACCCTCACACTCGTCGTGTTCTGGCTCGCCGCGCGCGTGCAATCCGCGCTCCTCACCCTCCCCCTCGGCACCGTCGCCATCGGCCTCCTCGCCTGGCCCCTGATCGCCGCGCGCTCGCTCCACGACCATGTGCAAGCCGTCGCCACCGCGCTCCAAACCGAGGGGCTTGAGGCAGGCCGGAACGCCGTCGCCATGATCGTCGGCCGCGACCCCTCCACCCTTGATGAGGCCGGCATCTCTCGCGCCGCGATCGAGAGCCTTGCCGAAAACGCCTCCGACGGGGTGATCGCGCCGCTCTTGTGGGGGGTGATTTTTGGCCTGCCGGGTATTGCCGCGTACAAAACCATCAATACGCTCGACTCCATGATCGGCTATCGCACTGAAAAACACGCAGCTTTCGGCTGGGCCTCCGCCCGGCTCGATGACGTGGTGAATTACCCGCCCGCGCGGCTCACGGCACTGCTTTTCGCCCTCGCAGGCGGGCGGTTTCAGGCCGCGTTCACCACCGCAAGGCGCGACGCGCACCTCCACCGCTCTCCCAACGCCGGGTGGCCAGAGGCGGCGATGGCGGGCGCGCTCGACATCCGCCTCTCCGGCCCGCGCAGCTATCACGGCACCCTCACAGACGACCCCTGGGTCAACGCAACCGGCGCTGATACAACGCCAGACGACATCCCCCGCGCCCTGTCGCTCTACACGCAGATGCTCTGGTGGGCGATGGCGGCGCTTGTGCTCTTGATCATTGTCGGAGCCACCCCGTGACCCAAGCGCATGGCGGCGATCTTGATGCGGCGATGGCGCGCTTTGGCGGCGCGCCCGAGGCATGGCTCGACCTCTCCACCGGCATCAACCCGGTGCCCTACCCCATGCCCGCTCTGCCGCCCGAGGCCGTCTCTCGCCTGCCCACGACACAAGACATCACGGCCCTCGAGCGCACCGCCGCCGAGACCTACAAAACCCGCGCGCCCGTCCTCGCGCTCGCTGGCGCGCAAGCCGCGATCCAACTGATGCCGAGCCTCCGGACGCCAGGCCACGCCCGCATCCTCGCACCCACCTACAGCGAACACCGCATCGCGCTGGAGCAGGCCGGATGGCAGGTCGCGGAGGTTCCCGACCCCGCCGATTTGCGAGGCGCTGACCTCGCCGTCATCGTCTCCCCCAACAACCCCGACGGGCGGCAATTCGCGCCGCAAGACCTGCTGCAAATCGCGCAATCCGTGAGCCTGTTGATCGTTGACGAAAGCTTCGTAGACACCCAGCCAGAGCACTCCATCTGCCGCCATCTCACGCCCGAGACGCCCAACATCCTCGCCCTGCGCTCCTTCGGCAAATTCTACGGCCTCGCAGGGCTGCGCCTGGGCTTCGCCATCGGCGGCACGGAGGCCATCGCAAAACTCCGCCGCAGCGCAGGCCCCTGGCAGGTTTCCGGCCCCGCGATCCACGCAGGCCGCATCGCGTTAGCCGACAGATCATGGGCCGAAACCACCCGCACACGTCTCGTCGAAGACACCACCAAGCTGGACAGTTTGGCGACGTCCCAAGGCTGGAAGCTCATCGGCGGCACTCCGCTCTTTCGCACTTACCACACCCCAAACGCCGCCGACGCCCAGCAATCCCTCGCTCAAAGCCACGTCTGGAGCCGCATATTTCCCTATTCAGATCATTGGCTTAGGCTCGGCCTGCCCGGCACCCAAGCAGACTGGGCCCAGCTCACCGCAGCACTGCAAGCGCTCTAACTCCGCCCCTGAGACAATCCGTCATTTTCTGACTAAAAATGTCGGATTGACAATTCTGAGTGATTCAATCAGGTTTCTCTCAGCCTGATGACGCCAACAGTCTGGGCCGCGACTGGGACACGAAGGAGCACAGTTATGATCCAGCCCGATTTCTCAAAGCCCTCCCCGGTGCGCAGCCAAAAAGACATCCCCTTCCACGATGCCGAAGAGCTCACAAAAGGCGGGGTTGAGGCGCGCATCACACTGGGCGACCAAGTCTACACCCTGCGCATCACCCGCGCCCGCAAGCTCATCCTGACCAAGTAAACCCCATGCCAGCCGAGACGACCAACCGAGGCGGAGCCGCAGTCGGATTTCTCGACGATCTCACCGCCCTCGACCGCACAAGTGTGCGGGCGTTGCGCCTTTGGTGCGCGGGGCCGCAGGGCCAGGCGCGGCTCTGGTGTGAGTTGAGCAACCAGCTTGGCGCAAAGCGTGGCAAAGAGGCGCTCAAAGCGTTTGAGACGGTGGTCTCTGTCTGCATGGCCAACGCCCGCAGACCGCTGATGCGCCACCACGCCAATTGCAACTGTCTAGGCGCGGATGAAGCCTGCTTCGCCCATCTCATCGCCGCCTCCGCCGAGGGCGACCGCGAAGACGCCATGATGTTCGCCATGCTCATGGCCAGCCCCGACGTGGCCCCGGTCTTAGTAAGCCTCGCCGAGCAATTCGGCACCACCGTCCGCCGCGCAACAACGGCGTTGCCCAACTTTCCCAAGCCTACGCACAGCGCGGCACAGCATCTGCAGTAGGGGGTGTGGGGGAAGAAGGGCGGAGCCTGCGCGAACCCAATCAATTCAAAGAAAAACCCTGGTGGGCGGTGAGGGACTCGAACCCCCGACCCACTCGGTGTAAACGAGTTGCTCTACCAACTGAGCTAACCGCCCGACCCGCCAGGTGAAGGTGCTTTACGCGGCTTATGCGTCGTCTTCAAGCGGCTCTGCGGTGTCCGCCTCATCGGTCTCTGAAACCTTCGCCAACGCCACACGATAGACGGTTTTGGGATTGGCGCTGTCGGGGCGCTGCACCTGCAACCGGATCTTGCCGAGCTGCGGATAGGCGATCTCGTTCCCGGCACTCAGGGACGCGTGCACATAGGCAAAGCAGCTGTCCAGCGCCTCGCGCACATCGCGCTTTTTCAGGCCGGTGGAGTTGGCCACATGATCCACGATGTCCTTTTTGCGGCGCATCGCCGGGGCGCCATCGGCGCCGCCCTCTCCGGTTGCTGCATCTGAAAGCGCATCGTCTGACATGGCTGTCCTCTATCAAAAAGCCCCCGCTGCAAGCTACAACGGGGGCCAGATTTTCACCAGTCTGTTTCGGATTTAATGTGCAATCGGCGCGCTGGTTTCACCACCGCCCGCCTCGACCGGCGCCTCTGGCACGGCGTCAGGGTCAATCGGGGTCAACTCCGCGGCGAGCGCATTCGAGAGCACTTCGGTCACGGTTGAAACCGGAATAATCTCCAGCCCCTCCTTCACCCCATCGGGCAGATCGGCCAGGTCTTTGACGTTGTCTTTCGGGATCAGCACCGTCTTGATGCCCCCCCGCAGCGCCGCCAAAAGCTTCTCTTTCAGGCCTCCGATGGGAAGCACGTTGCCGCGCAACGTCACCTCTCCGGTCATCGCCACATCTTTGCGCACGGCCACTCCGCTGAGCACCGAGACAATCGACGTCACCATCGCGATACCCGCCGAAGGGCCATCCTTGGGCGTCGCCCCTTCGGGCACGTGCACGTGGATATCGACCTTTTCAAAGGTGCCGTTCTCCACCCCGAAATCGAGCGCTTTGGACCGCACGAAGGACGACGCCGCGTCGATAGACTCCTTCATCACATCGCCGAGTTTGCCGGTCGTCTTCATCCGGCCCTTACCGGGCAGCTTGAGCGCTTCGATGGAGAGCAAGTCGCCCCCCACAGATGTCCAGGCCAAGCCAGTGGTCACACCGACCTGATCCTCGTCCTCCGCGAGCCCGTACTTGAAGCGCTTCACGCCCAGGAACTCATCGAGGTTTTCGGGCGTCACAGTCACGCTCTCCGCCTCTTTCTTGACGATCTTGGTGACGGCCTTGCGTGCCAGCTTTGCAAGCTCCCGCTCCAGGTTCCGCACGCCCGCCTCGCGGGTGTAGGTGCGGATGATCTCCTGCAACGCCTCATCCGTCAGCGAAAACTCTTTGTCTTTAAGACCGTGGTTTTTCAACTGCTTAGAGATCAGGTGCTGCTTGGCGATCTCGGCCTTCTCTTCCTCGGTGTAACCAGACAGCGAGATGATCTCCATCCGGTCCAAAAGCGGCCCCGGCATGTTGTAGGAGTTCGCCGTGGTCAGGAACATCACGTTCGAGAGGTCGTATTCCACCTCCAGATAATGGTCCGAGAAGGTGGCGTTCTGTTCCGGGTCAAGCACCTCGAGCATCGCGCTCGACGGGTCGCCGCGGAAGTCCTGCCCCATCTTGTCGATCTCATCCAAAAGGATCAGCGGATTGGTGGTTTTCGCCTTCTTCATCGCCTGGATGATCTTGCCGGGCATAGAGCCGATATACGTCCGCCGGTGACCGCGGATCTCGGCCTCGTCCCGCACACCGCCAAGCGAAATGCGGATAAACTCTCGCCCCGTCGCCTTCGCCACGGACCTCCCCAGCGAGGTTTTACCCACGCCCGGAGGGCCAACAAGCGTCAGGATCGGGCCTTTCAGCTTGGAGGAGCGCTGCTGCACCGCCAGAAACTCGATGATCCGCTCTTTGACCTTCTCCAGACCGTGATGGTCATCGTCGAGGATTTTCTGCGCGCGGCCCAAGTCTTTCTTCACACGCGATTTGGTGCCCCACGGGATCGACAGCATCCAGTCGAGATAGTTGCGCACCACCGTCGCCTCTGCCGACATCGGGCTCATCGAGCGCAGCTTTTTCAGCTCACCTTCAGCCTTTTCGCGGGCCTCTTTCGACAGCTTCGTCTCGGCGATCTTCGCTTCGTATTCGGCAGCCGCATCCTCGCCGCCCTCGCCGTCGCCCAGCTCCTTCTGGATCGCCTTCATCTGCTCGTTGAGATAATACTCCCGCTGGGTGCGCTCCATCTGAGACTTCACCCGCGTTTTTATCTTTTTCTCAACCTTGAGCACGCTCATCTCGCCCTGCATCAGGGCATAGATCTTCTCCATCCGCGCACCGAGGTCGATCGCCTCCAAAAGCTCCTGCTTTTCAGAGATTTTGGCACCCAGATGCCCGGCAACCGTGTCAGCCAGCACAGAGGCATCTTCGATCTCGGCCACCGCGGCAACCGCCTCGTCGGGAATGTTCTTGTTGAGCTTCGCGTAAGGCTCAAACGCCTCAGCCACCGCCCGCGCGAGGGCCTCAATCGCTGAGGGGTCAGCGACCTCTTCGGGCACGATCTCTGCGTGAGCTTCGAAAAACTCTTCACGGTCCGTGAACTCCAGCAAAGCGGCACGCTCTTTGCCCTCGACCAGCACCTTCACCGTGCCATCGGGGAGCTTCAAAAGCTGCAGAACGCTCGCGATCACGCCGGTTTTGTAAATGCTCTCGGGCTGCGGATCATCGTCGCCCGCATCCATCTGTGCGGCGAGCAAGATCTGCTTGTCCGCGCGCATCACCTCTTCCAGCGCCTTTACCGATTTTTCGCGGCCCACAAACAGCGGCACCACCATATGCGGGAAGACGACAATGTCCCGCAGCGGCAAGATAGGAAGGGTTTGGCTGCTCTCAGTCATATTCTGGTCCTTGCATCGTGGCAGGCGCCCCGGCCCCAGGTTGGCAACCCCGGGCGCCCCTCAGGCTGTGACAGGTGTGTCGCCTCTGGGGGCGATTCAAGGAATAAACGTGACGGAGGGCAAAGGCGGGTGCAAGGGCAGACGCCGCATTGCAAAACGCGGTTCCACAAATCAGACTTGGGATATGGCCTCCGCATCCCTCTCCGACACCGCCGAGATGATCACCTGTCAGGGCGTGCAGTTTCCGCCCGACCCCGCGATCATCACCCCCCGTGTCGCCACCAAACTCCGCCGCCAAACCTATGAAGGGATGGAGGTTCATGGGCTTGGCCGCATGTCGCTGGAGGATGTTCCGATCCTAGAGCTCGGCGCGGGCATTGGCTTCGTCTCCAGCTTCCTGATGGGGCCTTTGCGCGCAGGGCCTGTAACCTGCGTCGAGGCAAATCCGGCCCTCTGCGGCTACATCGCTCAGGTGCACCGCGCCAACGGCCTAACTGCGCCACACCCCATCAACGCGGTGTGCCTGTCCGACAGCGCCGAGATGCCCGAAAGCCGCACGCTCCCGTTCCACATCACCGACCCGTTCTGGTCCTCCACCTTGGGCAATCCGGGTAAATATCCGCACGAAACCGTACAGGTCCCCACCCGCCGCCTGTCGGATGTGATCGCAGAGAGTGGTGCCGCGATGATCGTCTGCGATATCGAGGGGGCAGAAACAGAGGTCTTTACCGAGGTCGAGTTCGGCCCCGTCGAGCGCGTCTACCTAGAGCTTCACACCCGCCGCTACGGCGGCGAAGGCATCCTGCGCGTCTTTAACGCCTTCTCGAAATACGGGTTCTTCTATGACCAGTCGCTGTCGCAGGGCGGCGGCGTCCTCTTCCGCCGCCTGCCCCGCCGCAAAAGGCGTTTGATGGGGCTTTAGGCCTCCAACGGCGCGCAAACCGACCCGAGCCGATAGACACGCCACCCGATTTCGGAAACAACCAGCGCAGCAAGAAAGCACGCGCATGTTTGACTACAAAGGCCTGAAGTTCCCCGATGACCCCCGCCTCATGGGGGAGCGGATGCAACAGCTCATCTCGTCAGGGCGCTATGAGCGTGAAGAGCAAACAGGCCTCCCCCGTTTCATTAAACCCGACGCCCGCGTCGTGGAGCTGGGCGGCGGCATCGGGCTGATCTCTGGGCTGACCTGCAAACTCGGCGTCAGCCACATGACCACGGTCGAGGCCAACCCCATGCTCGCCGCCTATATCGAGCGGCTGCACGGGGCCAACGACTTCACGAACACCCAAGTGATCAACGCCGTCGCCCTGCCCCACGCCCAGGCCCAAGCCGCCGGCGCGTCGATGCCGTTCTACGTGACCCGCCCCTTCTGGTCCTCTTCCCTTGTCGAGCCCAAACGCAAGAAATACCGCATCACCCAAGTCCCGGTTGTAAGTCTCGAAGAGATCCTCACCCGCGCCGAGGCCAACACGCTGATCTGCGATATCGAAGGGGGTGAGGCGCAGTTGTTTGACGGCCTCGATGTCGCGAGCCTTCGCCATATCTATCTGGAAATGCATACTAAAAAGATGGGGGCGGAGGCGGTGCGCCACATCTTTTCGCACCTCCACACCGCGGGCTTCACCTATGACGAGACCGTCTCAAACGGCCCGGTCGTCCTGTTCAGCCGCCTCTAGAGCGGCTCAATATCGCCCAGCGCGCGCTGGGCGTGGAAGTCCTCGACAAATGCCGCAAGCCGGCCCTCCGCAATCGCATCGCGAAGGCCCTGCATCAGCTCTTGGTAGTAGTGCAGATTGTGCCAGGTCAGAAGCATCGAGCCGATGATCTCGTTCGACTTGATGACATGGTGCAGATACGCGCGGGAGTAGTTGCGGCAGGCCGGACAGGTGCAAAACTCATCCAAAGGGCGCGGATCGTTGGCGTGGCGGGCGTTCTTGACGTTGACCTGCCCGCGCCGCGTCCAGGCCTGCCCCGTGCGACCCGAGCGCGAGGGCAGCACGCAGTCAAACATGTCGATGCCCCGCTCTACGGCACCCACAATGTCATCGGGCTTGCCCACGCCCATGAGGTAGCGCGGTTTGTCGGCGGGGAGTTGCCCCGGCGCATAATCCAGCACGCCAAACATCGCCTCTTGTCCCTCGCCCACGGCGAGACCGCCAACCGCATAGCCCTCAAAGCCGATCTTGGTCAGCGCCTCCGCACTCTCGGCGCGCAAATCCTCCTCCAGCCCGCCCTGCTGGATGCCGAAAAGCGCATGCCCCGGACGATCGCCAAACGCCTCCCGCGAGCGCGCGGCCCAGCGCATCGAGAGGCGCATACTCTCCGCAATCCGCTCTTTCGGGGCTGGAAGCGCCGGGCATTCGTCAAAGCACATCACGATATCCGAGCCCAAAAGCCGCTGGATCTCCATCGACCGCTCAGGCGTCAGCTCATGCTTGGAGCCGTCGATATGAGAGCGAAAGGTGACGCCCTCTTCGGTCAGTTTGCGCAACTCCGACAGGCTCATGACCTGAAAGCCGCCCGAGTCGGTCAGGATCGGCCGCTCCCAGTTCATGAATTTGTGCAGCCCCCCCAGATGCGCAATCCGCTCGGCGGTGGGGCGCAGCATCAGGTGATAGGTGTTGCCGAGAAGAATATCCGCCCCGGTCGCCCGCACACTCTCGGGCATCATCGCTTTCACGGTGGCAGCGGTGCCCACGGGCATGAAGGCGGGCGTGCGGATGTCTCCGCGCGGGGTCGAAATCACCCCGGTGCGGGCCTTCCCGTCGGTGCCATTGAGCGTGAACGAAAAGCGGCTGGTCATGGGCGGGTGATGACGTGGGTGCAACGGATTGTCCACACGTGGGCTGATCATGCCCCCTTTGACCATGCCCGTCGAATTCCTTATATCTTGCGTAAGGTATTCAAACCGGAGCTCTCCCATGCCCGACGATCAGCTTGAAGGTGCGCCGCTTATCCGGCCGTCCTCCGTTGAGCACGACCTTTTCGACAGCATTGTCGAGGCGTGCCGCACCGTGCATGACCCGGAAATTCCAGTGAACATCTACGATCTGGGGCTGATCTACACCATCGACATCACCGCCGAGAATGACGTGCATATCGTGATGACCCTCACCGCCCCTGGCTGCCCTGTGGCGGGTGAGATGCCCGGTTGGGTTGCCGATGCGATTGAGCCGCTGCCGGGGGTGCGGACCGTGCATGTTGAGCTCGTCTGGGAGCCGCCCTGGGGCATGGAAATGCTCTCGGACGAAGCCAAGCTCGAACTGGGCTTCATGTAACCCAAACTGGTACGACATCGGACCAAATTAGTCCGACATCGTACCATCATATTGCAAAAATGCAGGCATTAGGCGCGCGTTAACCGGGTGTATTGCGTTTTTGCAGGGTTAGCGATCGAGAAGTGCTGACCACCACCGGCGTTTGCGTCTTTGTAAGACCTTTTGCATTTCTGCAAATTGCTCGCGCTCTTTTTGTTGTTCCGTCTTTTGGGGCTCTTCGATAGTGATGGGGCGAATGATCGGCTGCATTGGCACTCTCCGTCAGGTTTCTGCCCCCTAGATACGCAAGCTCTGGCCCGCCGATCAGACATTGAAATCGAGATAGGTCTTGCAGAAATGAAAGCCTCACCCCGCTGGGACGACCTCGAATACTTCGCCGCCATCGCCCGCTCTGGCGGGCTGAAAGCGGCGGCCAAAGCCCTCGGAACCTCCCAAGCCACCCTCTCCCGACGCATGCACGCGCTCGAGTTTGACCTCTCTAAGCGCTTGTTTTTGCACGGAAAAGAGGGTTACCGGCTGACTGCAGAGGGGCGCGAACTGTTCGAGCGCGTCAAACCCATGGAAGCCTCCGCAAGTAGCATCACCCGCTGGCAAGATGCCGCCAAAGGGCCGACCTGTGTGCGCATCTCGGCAGGCACCTGGACTTCCCTCTATCTGTCTCAAAACCTTACAGAATTTTGGGATGAGAGCGCGATCTGGCTGCCCGAATTCGTCCATTGCGACCTCGACATGGACATCGCCCGCCGCGAGGTGGACATCGGAATTCGCAACCGCAGGCCTGATCATCCGTGGCTTGCAGCACGCAAAACCGGCACCGTGACCTACTGCGCTTATGCTAGAGATGCGGAGATTTCGGGCTGGATTGGGCCGGCCTATGACACTGCGCTCACCGCCTCGGGCCGGTGGGTGCTTGAGACCCATCACGCTGATATCATTACGAAATCCAATGCTCCGCAGCTGTCATGTTCGATGGCAAAGGCCGGGATTGGGCGGGTGGTGCTGCCGACCTTCATGGGCGACACCTTCTCGGAGTTGCAGCGCGTCAGCGACCCGATCGAAGAGCTCACCAGCGAGGAATGGCTCGTCAGCCACCAAGACGCCCGCCACGAGCCCGCCTTTCGCGCAGCCCTCGATGCGCTGGCGGATCACTTGGTCGCAAAGGACCGCGCCCGGGCTTGAGCGGGACAGAGCGATGCCCTATCTTAGGACCAAGAAACGGAGCGCGCAGATGTTTGCTATTCCTGGAAGCCAAGCTGTTACGATCACGGAAGCTGCCGCCACGCAGATCCGTAAGTTGATGGAATCCGGAGAGAAATCCGGCCTGCGGATCGGCGTCAAAAAGGGCGGCTGCGCGGGCATGGAATACACGATGGACTATGTCGATGACATCGACCCACACGACGAAGTGGTTGAGCACGAGGGGGCGCGGGTGATGATCGCCCCGATGGCACAGATGTTCCTCTTCGGGACCGAGATCGACTACAAAGTCTCGCTGCTTGAGGCTGGGTTCGAGTTCAAAAACCCCAACGTGACCGAGGCCTGCGGTTGCGGCGAGTCGATCAAATTCGCCAATATGTGAGCGTTGTAGCGGGCGCGCCGGTACCTACCTGTTGGGCGTAACCAACAGGAAAAAATCCATGTCCGACGCCGTTATCCTGACGACCACGCCCGAGGTACCGGGTCGTGAAGTTCTTGAAATCATTGACATTGTCACCGCCGAGAGCGTGCAGGGCATGAACATCATCAAGGATGTCTTTGCCAGCGTGACCGACATCTTTGGCGGGCGGTCATCCACCACCGAGAATGTGCTGATCGATGCCCGCAACGATTGCCTGCGCGAGCTTCGCCAACGTGCGGCTGCCATGGGCGCGGATGCGGTGATCGGGGTTGATCTCGACTATTCAGAGTTCTCCGGCGGTGGTGGTATGTTGTTTTTGGTGGCGTCTGGCACGGCGGTAAAACTCAAATAGACTGCGGCGCGGCACCCGGTTGCGTGGCCCTCGATGCCATGTTTGGTGGCGTGAAACTTTGGAGGAGACCGCCATGCCCCGCACCCTGATCGCCGGAAACTGGAAAATGAACGGCGTTGCCGCCTCACTCAGCGAGGTGGAGGCACTTGCGGCGAGCATCGGGTCTCCGAATTGCGATGTGCTGATCTGCCCGCCAGCCACCTTGCTCGCGCGGATGGCAGCGATGGCAGGGCCGGTCGCTGTGGGTGGGCAGGATTGCCACGCCAATCCGTCGGGCGCGCACACCGGAGATGTCTCGGCGGAGATGATCGCAGAGGCGGGTGGCACGGCGGTGATCGTCGGCCATTCCGAGCGTCGGACCGATCATGGAGAGAGCGACGCGACAGTGCATGCCAAGGCAGAGGCGGCATATCGCGCGGGCCTGACCGCGATTATTTGTGTTGGAGAGACCGAAGCCGAGCGCGACGCCGGGCGCGCCGTGCAGGTGGTTTTAGGGCAGATCGCCGGGTCTGTGCCAGATGCGGCCACTGCCGCCACCACCGTGATCGCCTATGAGCCGGTCTGGGCCATCGGCACCGGGCGCACGCCGACGAATGCGGATATCGCGCAGATGCATGACGCGATCCGCGAGGCCCTCGTTACAAGGTTTGGCGGTGAGGGTGCAGGGATACGCATTCTCTATGGTGGCTCGATGAAGCCGGGCAACGCGGCGGAGATTCTCGCGAATGAGAACGTGAACGGCGGGCTTGTGGGCGGTGCCTCTCTCAAAGCCGCAGACTTTGGCGCGATTATTGCCGCTGCCTAAAAGGTAAGCGCCTCCGGAGGGGCGGCTCCGGAGGCTTAACGCCAACCACACGCGGGTGCGCTTTCGCGCGACTCTTGTGGCTTAGGCCGAGAGGGCCTTGGCCTGGCCGACCCAATCGTCACGAACGGGGCGGTCTTTGAACGACGACATGCCAGCGCTGAGTTCAGCGACTTGCGCGTCGGTGTAGGTGGCCAGTTGGGCGACGGTGAAGAGGCCCAGGCCGTTCAGCTCGATCTGAAGCTTGGGGCCAATGCCCTTGATCTGCACCAGATCGCTGTCTTCAGCAGTGGGTGCGGGGGCTGCCTCGACCGGTGCAGGCTCTTCGGCGGCAACCTCAGCGACGGGCTCTTCCACGGCTGCCTCTACAGGGGCCGCGGCTGGCTCGGGCGCTGGCTCTGCGGGGGCCTCAACCACCTCTGCATCAACGACCGGTGTTTTCACGCTTGGTGTTGCAGGTGCGGGCACCGCAGCATCAAACTGAAAGTTCCAGATCTTTGCAGGACGGTATTCAACACCAAAAAGAGGCGCGACCGGGGCGTAGCTTAGCCAGTATTCCGCAAGAGTTTCATCGGGTTGCGGGGCGACGGCGGCGCCGTCGAACTCAAAGAATTGCATCATGGCGGGCCTTCCATGGGTTATTGTTGCGATGCAGCATCGTACCGAGTATTTTGTTGCGGCGCAACATAAATACCGCCACTTGAGTGCGTTGTGCTGCGGCATGAGCACTCAGGCCGACGCGCTAGGGGCGGATGCCTCTGCGCTAAAGCCGTAGTGCCGCGCCAGGCGCCCAAGCGCGATTTTAAGCACCACTTTGCCCGAACGGGCAGACCAGCCCAGCCGCTTTTCAGCGCCCTCGACCCCTTCGAGAAAACAGCAACACCGCAGGGTAATATCCGCAAGGCCTGGCCCAAGGGCGGTGAGGGCTCCGCTGACACGATCCCGCGCCGCTTGAGAGCCATCGCCGGCGCCCCACGGTGCAAACCCCTCCGCCCGGCCAGCGCTCAGAAACCTGTCCCAGTTTTGGGTAATCGAAGGGCCGAGTTGAGCGCGCTCGAAGTCTTCGCGCAGGCGCTCCCCCGCTTCAATCTCGCTGCTGTTGAGAAACGGGGAGCCGTCGGCCGATTTGCGCCGCGCGAGCATACCGAGGGGGCTTTCGGCGATGTTAATGGCGCGGGTGGTTTCACGGCCATCAGGCTCGACAAAGACCTTCTCCCCCTCGACCATGTGTTGCAGGCGCACGGACTCGTCCCTCCGCGCCGCCTTCGCGCGGCCATCGCTGGCGAGGAAGCGGCGCAGGGCGGCGCGGCCTGGCTCGGTGATTTTGTAGCGGTGAACCCGGCCCTTAGCCTGCAGCGCGATCCAGTCGTTGAGGGCAAAAGCCTCTGCCACACTTCGCTCTGTCACGGCGGTGCGCACGGGGCGTCCGGCACCCGTGTCACGCATCACAACCGCCTTCTCAAAGCTGGGGGAAATCACCAGCACGGCGCCCGTTTCTGCGAGACGCCGCAGGATGCGACGAGCCTCTTTTTCGATTTGCGTGGAGGTCAGTGCGGCATCTGTCATGGTAAAAACCTCTGATGGAAACTGAAGAGAAACGGAGTTCAACGCTGTCTCGATGAGTGGGTCATCGCGACGATCTTCAAGCCGCGCGATGCGTCTTGAGAGGGTAGAGGGCGCACAGCCAAGGCGCCGAGAGAGCGCCCGCAAAGGCTGCTGCAATTGGGTATGCGCGAGGTAGATTTGCCAGGCTGCGGGCAACCTGGTGATACAGTCAGACGTTGAGTAGTGTTCGCGTAAAACTTGCATAAAGTTTTCGCTAAATTGTGCGGGTTACCCGTGTGTTAACGCCCTAAACCCTTCCGCACGCTGAGAATAGTTTCACGCCACCTAGCCTGACTGGGGCAGTTTGTGCCGCGCAATCGGAAAGGATCGTGCGATGCAAGATGACCGTTCAGAGGCGATTATGCGCCCCCGCAGCTTGACCACCGCCGCGCGCAAGCTGGCCCTCACCAAAGACGCAGAGACCGACGCGTGCTTGCGGCGGCTGCTCGAGGCGGAAGCGGAGTGTGAATATGCCCGCCATGACCCGACCGCCACCTACAGCGTGCGCGAGCATGTCGAGATCCTCTCAAAGGTTTTTTACCACCTCTGGGCGAAGGCAGGTCTTATGTGAAGGCGTCGGGCTCGCTGGCTTTGCGCTGCGCGATGTAGGCGGTGAGCGCCTCGTTGATCGCCGGATCGAGCGCGGGCGCTTCATAGTCTCGCAGCTGTTTCTCCACGCGCTTTTGGGCGAGATCGGCAGAGGTGGGCGCGCCATCCTCGGCCCAGGTCTCGTAGGGGCGATAGTCAAACGCCTCGGAGCGCCAGAAAGCGGTTTTGAAATTGGCTTGGGTGTGGGCGCAGCCGAGGTAGTGGCCACCGGGGCCGACCTCGCGGATGGCGTCCATGGCCTGCCCGTTTACGGTGATATCAACGCCCGCAGCAGCGGCGTGCAGGCCGCCGAGTTGATCAGCGTCGAGCACGAATTTCTCGTAGGAGGAGACCAACCCCCCCTCCAGCCAGCCGCAGGCGTGGAGCATAAAGTTCACGCCGCCGAGCATGGCGGCGTTGAGCGTGTTGGCCGTCTCGTAGCCTGCCTGCGCGTCGGGGAGCTTGGAGCCGCAGAGACCCCCACCCGAGCGGAACGGCAGGCCAAGGCGGCGCGCGAGTTGCCCCGCACCGTAGAGGATTTTTGAGGCTTCGGGCGTGCCAAACGTCGGCGCGCCAGAGTTCATGTCGATCGAGGTCACAAACGCGCCGAAGATCACCGGCGCACCTGGCCGGACGAGTTGGGAGTAAGCGACACCGGCGAGCACTTCGGCCAGCACCTGCGTGAGCGTGCCGATCACCGAAACCGGCGCCATCGCGCCCCCCACGATGAACGGAGAGACGATGCAGGCCTGCCCGGCCTCGGCATAAACCTCCAACGCGCCGGTCATCACCGAATCGAAGACCATCGGCGAGTTCACGTTGATCAGTGAGGTCATGTAGCAACCCGAGGGCGTGTCGCTGTCGCCGAACAGGATTTTGCACATCTCCACCGAATCGCGGGCGCGGACCGGGTCTGTGACCGACCCCATGAAGGGTTTGTCAGAGAGGGTCATGTGGGCGTGCAGCATGTCGAGGTGGCGCTTGTTCACCGCGACATCCGTGGGTTCACACACCGTGCCGCCCGAGTGGTGCAGCCACTTTGACATGTAGCCCAGGCGCACGAAGTTGCGGAAATCCTCCATCGTGGCGTAGCGGCGGCCGCCCGCATGGTCGCGCACGAAAGGCGGGCCATAGACCGGGGCGAGGACGAGGTTTTTGCCACCGATCTCGACCGCGTTGGCAGGGTTGCGGGCGGTTTGGGTGAAGGTCGCGGGGGCGGTGCCGCAGAGCTTGCGGGCGAGACCGCGCGGAATATGCACGCGGTCACCGCGCACATCGGCGCCGGCCTCTTTCCACCGCGCGAGCGCGGACGGGTTTTCGGCGAAGGCGATGCCAATCTCTTCAAGCACGGTTTCGGCGTTGGCCTCGATGATCTCCAGCGCCTCTTGCGAGAGCATGTCATAGGTGGGCACCCCGCGGGTGATCTGGGGCACCGTCTCGATCTTCTTGGCGGTGCGCTCTGCGCGGCGCGCAGCCCCACCTCCGCCGCGACGACCGCGCCGTGTGGGTGCGGTTTCTGCGCTCATCATATCATCCATGCCGCTCTTCCCAAATGAGGTGAGCTAAAAGATAGATCGCGCCCGCAGAAAGCGACGCCAAAACCCGCCGCTCGCGCGTGCGGAAGCGACATGCCCCACGTTTACCTAATAGAAACGCACCTCCCGCAGTCTCGCATTGATACGCACGAGCCTGAGGATGCCATGCCCCGCGTCGCCCATTGGGATTTTTCCGGTAACAAAAAGCAGACCTGGGTGCCCGACAAAGAGCGCGGCGACAATGACTTGCAGGACGGCACCCTGCGCCGGGGAGCCAAGCAAGATGGCGATGGCGAGGCCACGTTCGACGGTAAAAACGACCATATGTATGTGTGGGAGGGGGAGGATTTTGCCTTAAAAGAGGGCACCGTCACGATGACGTTTACCCCCGATGACCTCGATCACCGAATGGGGCTGTTTGACAGGTCCGCGGCTGCTGGGACGGAAGGGAACCTCTCTATCTCGCTGACGCCAAGCGGCGCGATCGAGGTGCGCCATGTCGGGCCGGGCGGGACAGAGCATGTGTTTTCGGGCGGCGAAATCTCTGCCGGGGATGAGCACAGTTTCAGCTACAGCTGGGGACCGTCGGGCTCTGTCTTGAGTGTGAATGACACGACGGTGGCCAGCGGCGAGGATGCGCTGAGCACCGGCAACAAGCAAAGTGATGTGTTTATCGGGGCCGCACTTGGCGATGAAGATGCCCCGAGTTGGAGTTGGTACAACTGGGGCAACAGCCACGACGATGATGACGACGACGAAGATAATGATGATGACGAGAGCGGAGGTGGTGCGGGCGCGAGCGGATATTTTGACGGCACCATCAGCGATGTGGAGATTTGGAACCACGCCCTCGGTGCGCCACCGCCCTGTTTTGCGGCAGGCACACTGATCGAGACGGTCTCTGGCCCTGTTGCGGTGGAGGATATCCGCCCCGGCACCCTCGTGATCACCCGCGATTTTGGGCCGCTTCCGGTGCTGTGGCGAGGTGGGCGCGACATCTCTGAGCGGGAGCTTGCCTCCGCCAATCGGCTGGTACCGGTGGTGCTGCGGTCTGGGAGTTTCGGGCAGAGCGGCGATCTGGTGCTGTCTCAGCAGCATCGCGTCTGGCTGGCCGGGGTCGATGCGTTGGCGAAAGCGCGGCATCTGGCGGAGCTGGGCGATGGCCGGTTTCGCTTTGCCCATGGCCGCAAGCGGATCGCGTATCACCACCTGCTGCTGCCCCGCCACGCGCTAATCCGGGCGCAGGGCGTGTGGTGTGAGAGCCTCTATCCCGAAACGACGCAGCTTTCAGGCCTGAGCACGGCCGAAAAACTCACGCTCGATGCGGCCTTGGAGGCGTGCCATGACACGCGCCTCGTGCGGCCGGAGCTCAAGCGCCGCGCGGTGGCAGAGGCGCTTTCTCTTCTTCCTGCGCGCAAAGGGCGGCGCGTGGCCTGACCTCTCTCTTGCGCGGCACAGGACGGGGGAGTAGGTGCGGGGCATGACTGCTGCAACGCACCACCAGCGCCTCTTGATCGTCGATTTCGGCTCTCAGGTGACGCAACTGATCGCCCGCAGGCTGCGCGAGGCGCAAATCTACTGCGAAATCCACCCCTACCAGAGCGTAACGCCGGCTTTCCTAGAGGCGTTCGCCCCGCAGGCGGTGATCTTGTCCGGGGGGCCGGCGAGTGTGCACGATGAGGGCTCTCCGCGCGCGCCGCAGCAAGTGTTTGAGCTAGGCGTTCCGGTGCTGGGCATCTGCTACGGCCAGCAGGTGATGATGGAACAGCTCGGCGGCACGGTCGAAAGCGGCCACCACGCCGAATTTGGCCGCGCGTTTGTGAGTGCCAGCGACCAGCCCCTTTCGATCCTTGAGGGCTGGTTCGAGCAGGGCGAAGAGCAGGTTTGGATGTCTCACGGCGACCGGGTGACGGCCCTTGCGCCGGGGTTTGAGGTCTATGGCACCTCGCCCAACGCGCCCTACGCGATCATCGGCGACGTGGAGCGGCAGTTCTTTGCGGTGCAGTTCCACCCCGAGGTGCACCACACGCCCAACGGCGCACGGCTCTATCGCAACTTCACCCGGCTCGCGGGGTTTGAGGGCGACTGGACGATGGCGTCATACCGCGATGAGGCGATTGCCAAAATCCGCGCACAGGTGGGTGACGAGAAGGTGATCTGCGGGCTCTCTGGCGGCGTGGACAGCTCGGTAGCCGCAGTGCTGATCCACGAGGCGATTGGCGATCAACTGACCTGTGTATTTGTGGATCATGGCTTGATGCGGCAGGGCGAGGCGGATGAGGTGGTCACACTCTTTCGCGACCACTACAACATCCCGCTGATCCACGCCGATGAGGCGGACCTGTTCCTCGACGCGCTTGAGGGCGTGACCGACCCGGAGGTGAAGCGCAAAACCATCGGGAAGCTCTTTATCGACGTGTTTGAAAAGCACGCCAAAGACGTAGGCGGGGCGAAGTTTCTCGCCCAAGGCACGCTCTATCCGGATGTGATCGAGAGCGTGAGCTTTTCCGGCGGACCGAGTGTGACGATCAAAAGCCACCACAATGTGGGTGGCCTGCCCGAGCGGATGGATATGGCGCTGGTGGAGCCGCTGCGCGAACTCTTTAAGGACGAAGTGCGCGCGTTGGGGCGCGAGTTGGGGCTGCGCGAAGCGTTTGTGGGGCGGCATCCGTTCCCCGGCCCGGGCCTCGCGATCCGCTGCCCCGGAGAGATCACCCGCGACAAGCTTGAGATCCTGCGCAAGGCGGATGCGGTCTACCTCGACCAAATCCGCAAGCATGGCCTCTATGATGAGATCTGGCAGGCGTTTGTGGCGCTTTTGCCCGTGCGCACCGTCGGCGTGATGGGCGATGGGCGGACCTATGACTACGCCTGCGCACTGCGGGCGGTAACCTCGGTCGATGGGATGACGGCGGACTATTACCCATTCACCCATGATTTCCTCGGAGAGACCGCAACGCGGATTATCAACGAGGTGAAGGGCATCAACCGCGTGACCTATGACATCACCTCGAAACCTCCGGGCACGATTGAGTGGGAGTGATTCTCTGAATTCAGGCGCAGAATCAATCGGCTCTGCGGTGTTCTTAGAGTCGTGTCACCAGAGTCATGCGCCCCCTTCACAAGATGTTGTGCGCTTGAGCGACATTACACCGGGCGTGTTGTGCGGGGCCACATTCTGCCAAAACGCCATCAATTAAGGCTATATCTGGTGGGCATCACGCCGCCTTTGCGTGCAATCGCTCGCAAATCTGCCCAACTTCTCTACCTCTGGTGGAGCCTTGTTGCCGAAAAGACTCTTGCCTGATGACCAACCGCCCCACTTCAGTGCAAGACAGTTGATAGACACGAATCGCTCCCCTATACCTTTGGGAAAAAAGGGGGATCGGCATTTCGCCGTGACCTGGGTCAGGCGACCCACTGAGGAACGAGGCAGGGCATGAAGCTCAAGACTTGGATGCTGGCAGGGGTATGTGGAGCGGCTTTGATTGGCTGCGGAAACTACGTGTTGCCTGAGCGAAATGCGGAGGACGCGACCCGTCTGGCAGAGGAGCAGCCGCACCCCGATGCGGTTGAGGTGCTGGATGAGCTGAACTCGTTGATCGAATCTGAAAACCGGCGTCGTCAGAGTGACGGCGACGATACGATCTCTCAGGATCAGGCGATTTTCGCGATTATCTCGACAGTGCAGGCAGACCGCGCCTCCGCCGCCGCAGCCGAAACGAACTTCTTTGAAAACATCCTGCAGGGTGTTGATGCCGGCGTTGAGGTTCCCCCGCAGCCTCCGCAAGCGCTCAACGCGGCTGCGCGCGCGGTCAACATCGCCCGTGCCAACACTGATGCAGCAAATGCAGCTCGCGAGGCCGCCCGCGCCGCCGAATTGGCCCGGCTGAATGCCGCCAACCGCGCGCGGCAAGAGCAGCTGACCTTCCGCTTTGCAGACAGCCTGCCTGTGGTTGCGCCGGGCACCGAGGGGCCGCCAAACGCGATCCCCGGTCAATGCTACGCACAGATCCAGCAGCCCGCCCGCTTTGAGATCGTCTCTGAGCAAATCCTCGACCAGCCCGCCACCGAGCGGCTTGAGGTGGTGCCCGCGACCTACCGCACCGAGATGCGCCCGGTTGTGATCGAAGAGGCATTTACCCGCATTGAAGTGGTTCCACCGACCTATGAAACGGTTGTCGAGGAGGTCGTGGTTGAGCCTGAGCGCCAGGTCACGATCACCGTGCCCGCGCAGTTCCGCACCGTTGTGGAGGAAGTGCCCGTGCGCCCTCCGTTCCGCTCGTGGGAGCCGAGTGACCGCATCTTCCCCGTGGGCACGTCGCTCAATGGCGGAACGGTTCTGGGCAGCCGCGTGACCCCCACTGGAACGGTTGAGAGCTTGATCCAGTTCCCGGCAACCTTCGAGACGGTCTCGCGCCAAGAGCTGGTGTCGGAAGAAACCACCCGCGTTGAAACCGTCGCCCCGATCACCGAAACGCGCGTTGTGCGCAAGATCAAGACGCCCGCCCGCACCCGCGAAGTGGTGGTGCCCGCGGTGGTTGAGATGGTCGAGACGCAGATCGTTGTGACCCAAGAGCGTGTCGAGCGCATCCCGGTGCCGCCGACCTTCCGCACCGTTGAGCGCAACACCGAGGCGCAGCCTGCACGGCTGGTTTGGGCGCCGGTCATCTGTGACGTTGACCAGACCGCAGAGCTGATCACGCGCGTGCAGCAGGGTCTCGCCGAGCGTGGGCTTTATGCGGGTCGCATCGACGGTGTGAACGGTCCGCGGACGCAGGCTGGCATCAACCAGTTCCAGCTGGAGCAACTCGATCTCGACAGCGCGACGCTTACCATTGACGCCGCCCGTCGCCTTGGCGCAATTCGGTAATACAGCATAGCGCGGCGTCCCCCGCGCGGGGGCACTGCGATGCGCTCACTCTCGAACACCGCGAAAGCTGCCATCTGCATGGTGGGTGCGACGCTGTCGTTTTGCGTAATGGCGATCGCGGGGCGGGAGCTGTCATCGGATCTCGATACGTTTGAGGTAATGCTCTACCGCTCCATCATCGGGGCGGTGATCGTGATCGGTGTTATCTCTGCTCTTGGTCGATGGGGGCAGGTGCAGCGCAATGACCTCGGGCTGCAGCTGTTTCGCAATGTGGGTCATTTTTCCGGGCAGAACCTTTGGTTTTTTGGTGTGGCGAGCATTCCGCTGGCGCAGGTGTTTGCCTTGGAGTTCACTACACCGCTCTGGATTGCTCTGCTGGCCCCGTTCTTTCTGGGCGAGCGCTGGAGCCTGATGCGGGCGCTGGCGATTGTGACCGGATTTGTAGGCATTTTGCTGGTGGCTCAGCCCGGGCGGGTGGAGATGTCGCCGGGGGTGATCGCGGCGGCGACGGCGGCTCTGGGGTTCACCATAGCGATCATGTCTACCAAGGCGCTGACGCTGCGCGGCCATACGACCCTCGATATCCTATTTTGGATGACGCTCAGCCAAACCGTGTTCGGGCTGGTCACTGCAGGCTATGACGGGGATATCGCGTTTCCGGATGCAGCTGCCTTGCCCCTTGTCGTGGCTATCGGGATTGGCGGGCTGACGGCACACTTCTGCATCACGACGGCCCTCAGCCTCGCGCCCGCAACGATCGTCGCCCCAATGGATTTTGTGCGGTTGCCCCTGATCGGCATCGTGGGCTGGGCGCTTTATGCAGAGACGGTGAATGGCCTGTTCGTCGCGGGCGCGGCACTGATTGTGCTCGGCAATCTCATTAACCTGCGCGCCCAAACCCGCGTCCCGGCCTAAGGCCCTCCCCCTCCGCGACGCATCGCCCCGCTTGCAGGAGGCCGGGCGCATGATAGAGCCCGCCCAAATCAACACTGCTGGAGACAGGCATGAACATCGACGCGATCCCTGCCGGGAAAAACCCACCCTCTGACATCAACGTCGTGATCGAGATCACTGGCGGTGCGGGCGGTGGTGCGCCGGTCAAGTATGAGATCGACAAAGACAGCGGCGCGGTCTTTGTGGACCGGATCGTGAACACGCCAATGTTCTATCCGTGCAACTACGGTTTTGTGCCCAACACCCTGCACGCCGACGGCGACCCGACCGATGTACTGGTGCTCTGCGACTTTGACCTTGCGCCCGGTGTCGTTATCCGCTGCCGCCCCGTTGGTGTGCTGAAGATGGAAGATGACGGCGGCATGGACGACAAGCTGATCGCCGTTCCGGTTGAGAAGGTGGACCCGTTCCAGGCTGGCATTCAGGATCTGGAGGACATCCCCTCCAAGACGCGCGACCGCATCAAGCACTTCTTTGAGCACTACAAAGACCTCGAAGAGGGCAAGTGGGTGAAGGTCATCGGCTGGGGCGACAAAGCCGAGGCCGAGGCGATCTTGCAAACCTCGATCGACGCCGTCTCAAAGTAAGACTACTCAACCCTTGAGTGAAACCCGCCGGGCCCGGTCAGGCTCGGCGGGTTTTTCTGTGGCAAAAATGCTGTCGCCGTAGCGTCATAAATTACCTGACGCGTGGTAAAGCGTTGACCAAAAGCGCTTTGGCGCAAAAAAATCTGTCTTACACAAGGCGCAAAGCCCCACGCCAAGGGGTCGCCACAACTCAGGGGGGAATACCCATGTCAGCACGCAGCAGCGTGTCGCTGGCGGCACTCGCATCACATGGTGCACTCGCCGGGGCGGCACTTTCACTATCAGCTACAGCAGCCTTTGCGGGCGGCCTTGATCGGTCCGGACAGGACATCGGGATTATCTGGGAAGACGGGAACTACGCAGAAGTCAGCGTCGGATTTGTGATGCCAGATATCGGTGGCGAAGATGCCGACGGAGATTCCGTTGGCAGCGTCGTCAATGACTACGTCGTACCGTCGCTGAAACTCCGGTATCAGGTGAACCAGCAATTCGCGATCGGTCTGATCTATGAAAATCCATATGGCGCTGATGTCTCCTACCCGGACAACGGCAGCAATTACGCTGGCCTCGAAGCGTCTGCGAGTTCGCATGGACTGACGGCGATTGGTCAATTTCGCTTCAATGAAGCAGTCAGCGCGCATGCGGGCTTGCGCATGCAAACCCTCGACTCTGAGGTGAAATTGAACGGTGAGGCCTATCAGGTGCCCGGCACCGGCGGTGGCTTTGGTACCGACGACTATGTCTACTCGGGTGAAGACAGTGCAGCGTTCGGCTATTTGATTGGTGCCGCCTATGAGATTCCGGCGATCGCGCTGCGCGTCGGTCTGACGTATTTCTCACCGGTTGAGTTCGACCTCGACACGACCGAGAGCAACCTCGACATTACCGTTGTTGGTACGAATCCGCTCCCGAATGTGGGCGCCGGAACCGTCAAGAGTACCACAGATGTTGAAGCGCCGGCCCGTATTCACCTAGATTTCCAGACGGGTGTCGCTCCAGACACTCTGGTGTTCGGCTCGGTCAAATACGTGTTCTGGGACGGTGTGGAACTTCGGCCGGAAGAGCTGGATGCCAACACCAATGCCGCGCTCCTTGAGTACTCCAACGACGTGATCACCTATAACCTCGGTGTCGGCCGTCGTCTGAGCGATAACTTGAGCGGAAGCCTTTCTGTGGGCTACGAAGCGAGCGAGGGCGACCCTGTGTCAGCGCTTGGGCCCACCGATGGTGTGCTGAGCTTCTCTGCCGGCGCTGAATACGCGATTTCTGATCGTATCTCGGTTGCGGGCGGCGCGAGCTATATCCTCCCCGGAGACGCCGAGACTGACTCGGGTTTCTCCACGGCAGAGTACAACGACAACTCGGCCATCGCTCTTGGCGCACGTCTCGGCGTATCGTTCTAAACGCGCTAAATCCAACTCCAGCGGCCCGCCCTCATCGGCGGGCCGTTTTCGTTTGGGCGCAAGAAACGGGTGGTTTGCGGGGGCGTTGCGTGACACCTCGGGCGAATGAACACGTCTCGCATTCCTGCCGTTGCCTGGGGGCAATTGTTGCTTTTGGGCCTTATTTGGGGCGGGTCGTTTCTGGCGATCCGGGTGGCGCTGGATGAGGTGAGCGTGCTGACCTCGGTGGCGCATCGCGTGGGCTGGGCGGCGCTGATTTTGTGGGGCGTTGCAGCGGTGATGCGCCTGCCCCTGCCCCGCGATCCTCGGCTGTGGTTTGCGTTTCTCGTGATGGGGCTTTTGAACAACATCATTCCCTTCGGCCTGATGGCCTGGGGGCAACTGCATATCGAGACTGGGCTCACCTCGATCCTAAACGCGACCACGGCGTTTTTTGGGGTGTTGGTGGCGGCGTTGGTGTTTGCGGATGAGCGGCTGACACTCGCGCGGCTGGGGGGTGTGCTGATCGGCATGGCGGGGGTGAGCACTGTGATCGGGTTTGAGGCACTCGCGGCCTTCGACATCACCTCGCTGGCGCAATTGGCGGTGCTGGGCGGGACGGTTTCTTATGCCTTCGCCGGGGCCTGGGCGCGGTTGCGGCTCACGCGGCTGCATCCGGTGATCGCGGCGGCGGGGATGCTGACGGCCTCTTCGGTGATTGCCCTGCCCGCGGCGTGGATCGTAGAGGGGCCGATCTCGCTCGATCTGCGGTCAGAGACCTGGCTGGCGATTGTCTACTACGCGGGGGCGGCGACGGCGGGGGCGTACCTCCTTTACTACCGGGTGCTGGCGCTGGCGGGTGCGGGCAACCTGATGCTCGTGACCCTGATCATACCCCCCATCGCGATCACCCTGGGAGCGTTCGTCCGCCAAGAAGCACTGGCGCCAAGCGATTTTGCCGGGTTTGCGCTGATTGCGCTTGGGCTGATCGTCCTTGACGGGCGGCTCGTGCAGCGCTTTCGCAGACAGGTCGGCTTTTAATCTCTCCCGCTGCGCGCTACGGCTTTGGTCAGACAGGCGAGGTGCGTGATGATCTATCCCAATGCTCAAAGCTGGCTCAGCGCTGCGCATCGCCGTGTGGCGCTGTTTGGGATGTCTGGGATGGGCAAAACCACCGTCTCTGACATGCTGCGCGGCTCTGGGCACTGGTTCCACTACTCCGTCGATTACCGCATCGGCACGCGCTACATGGGCGAGCACATCGTCGATAACTTCAAGCGCGAGGCGATGAAGGTACCGTTTCTGCGGGATCTGCTCTTGCGGGATTCGATCTACATCGCCTCGAACCTGAGTTTTGAGAACCTCTCGCCGCTCTCCACCTACCTTGGCAAACCGGGCGATCCGGCAAAGGGCGGCATTCCGTTTGCAGAGTATCGGCGGCGGCAGGCGGAGCATCGCGAGGCGGAGATTGCGGCGCTCTTGGATACCAGCCTCTTTATCGACAAGGCGCGGGCGATCTACCGCTATCCGCATTTCGTATGCGATACCGGCGGCTCCATCTGCGAGGTGGTGGAGCCGGGCGACAAGGGCGACAAAGTCCTGTCGCTGCTGTCCTCCAAGCTTCTCTTGGTGTGGATCAAGGGCACCGAGGCGGACCGCGCAGAGCTCGCCCGCCGCTTCGATGCAGACCCCAAGCCGATGTACTACCGCCCCGATGAGCTAGAGGCGAACCGGGGGGCCTACCTGGCTGAGACCGGCCTTCGTGAAGAACAGGTGGACCCTGACGACTTTATCCGCTGGTCGTTCCGCCGTTTGCTGGTGGCGCGGCAAGCGCGTTATGAGGCGATGTCAGCCTGGGGGATCACCGTAACGGCGACGGAAATGGCAGAGGCGACCTCTGAGGGCGCCTTCACCGAGTTGGTCGCGTCCAAACTGCCCTGACTTGCCGCCCCGGCCAACTTTCCCTATTTCCGCTGTCCCGACTGACTGAGACTGAACCGATGCCCATCACCATTCCCGCCGCCCTACCCGCCCATGACGTGCTGCAAAGCGAGGGTGTGATGGTGATGTCGGATGAGCGCGCGCATCGGCAGGATATCCGCCCCCTGCGCATCGGCTTGCTCAATCTGATGCCGATGAAGATCACCACCGAGACGCAGTTTGCCCGGCTGATCGGTGCCACGCCTCTGCAAATCGAGTTCACGCTGATCCGGATGAGCGAACATGAGAGCCGCCACACCGCACCTGAGCATATGGAGGCGTTCTATCGGCGCTTCTCAGAGGTGGAGCATGAGCGCTTTGACGGGCTGATCATCACCGGCGCGCCGATCGAGCTGTTGCCGTTTGAAGAGGTGACGTATTGGCCCGAGCTTTCCCGCATCTTCGACTGGACGCAAACCAACGTCCATCACACGATGGCGGTGTGCTGGGGTGGGCAGGCGATGCTGCATCACTTCCACGGGGTGCCCAAGCACGAGCTCTCGGCGAAGAAATTCGGCTGTTTCCGCCACCGCGTGCATGATGCGACCTCGCCCTATCTGCGGGGCTTTTCGGATGACTTTGTGGTGCCCGTCAGCCGTTGGACCGAGACGCGGGCGGATGACCTCACGGATGTGCCGGTGAACCTGATCGCCTCCAGCCCCGAGGCGGGGCCGTGTCTGATAGATGACCCGATGCACCGGGCGCTCTACATGTTCAATCATCTTGAATATGACAGCGATACTCTTGGCACCGAATATGCCCGCGACGTCGCCGCCGGAAAGGCGATTGCCCCGCCGCATGACTATTTTCCGGGCGATGACCCCAACTACGTGCCGCGCAATCGCTGGCGGAGCCACGCGCATCTGCTCTATGGCAACTGGATCAACCAGATCTACCAGACCACCGATTACCACTGGGTCGGCTGAATGATCCGCAATGCTGAAACGCGCTGGCCCCCGGTGGGCCAGTTTGTGAGCGTGGATGGCGCGCGGGTGCATTACGTGCGCGCGGGCTCAGGCCCACCGCTGGTGCTAATCCACGGGGCGAGCGGCAACGTTCGTGACTGGACGTTTGCGCTGTTGGCCCGGCTGGTAGAGCGGTTTGACGTGATCGCGTTTGACCGTCCCGGGCATGGGTATTCGGAGCGGATCAAGGGTGCGCATTCTCCGCATGTGCAGGCGGCGCATCTTCGAAAGGCGGCGGCGGCGTTGGGCGTGGCGCGGGCGGTGGTCGTGGGGCATTCCTACGGCGGCACGATCGCGCTGACCTGGGCCTGTGATGCCCCCGAAACGGTCGACGCTTTGGGCCTGATCTGCGCCCCTAGCCATGAGTGGGAGGGGAGCGCCGGGCGGCTCTATGATCTCGGCGATCATCCGGTGATTGGCCCCGCGTTTTCCTACATCTACCCGCGTCTGGCGACCGAGGGGTTGGTGGAGGATGCGCTCACCCGCATCTTTGCCCCCAACCCGGTGCCTGAGGGCTATGCCGAGCATATCGGCCCCGGCCTTGCCGTGCGCTACGCCACCGTGCGGGCCAACTCCGCCGATATCGCGCGGTTGAAGCCGTATCTCATCGCGCAGACACCGCGCTACCCGAACCTGCCGATGCCGGTGCTGCAAATCCACGGCACCGACGACACTATCGTGCCGCTGCACATCCACTCAGAGCGGCTCAAGGCGGCTTTGCCGGGCTCTGAGCTGCTGGTCTGGGAGGGGGTTGGCCACATGCCGCACCATGCGCGCCCGGACGAGGCACTTGCTGCACTGACGTCCCTTGCGCAAACGCCGGTGGGCATCTGAGCCCGCGCTGCTTATATCGGAAGCATGAAGCAAGAGCGCGAGACAGAACGGCGAGGCTATCACCATGGCAACCTGCGCCAGGCCTTGGTGGAGGCAACGCTTGCGCTGATCGAAGAGAAAGGGCCAACGGGGTTTACGCTGGCTGAGGCCGCACGGATGGCGGGCGTCAGCCCCGCCGCCCCTTATCGCCACTTCAAGGGTCGGGAAGACCTGATCGCGGAGGTCGCTTTGCAGGGGTTTGAGATGTTTGCCGACCTTCTGGAACATGCGCATAGCACCGGCGGGGCCTCTCCGCTGTCACGGTTTGAGGCGACGGGGCGGGCCTATCTCGCCTTTGCACGCAAGCAGCCGGGCCACTATATCGCGATGTTTGAAAGCGGCGTGCCGCTCGCGGGCAGTGCGGATCTGGCGCGCGAATCTGGCCGGGCGATTGGCGTACTGACAAAAACCGCTGAAGAGATTTTGGTGAATGTCCCGGCAGAGAGCCGCCCACCGGCGATTTTGGTGGCCAACCACATCTGGGCGCTGAGTCACGGGGTGGTGGAGCTGTTTTCGCGGGGCGAGAGCGGTTCACGTGCGCCGTTCTCACCCGAGGACTTGCTGGAGTCCGGCGTTGGGATTTACCTGCGCGGGCTCGGACTGATCCCGAACGACTAGGCGGCGGCCTTTTTCAAGAGCGCGGGGTCGAGCGCGACCACGCCATCCAGATCAGCAACAACCCAGTCGCCCCGGCGGATCACGGCGGCGCCGCAGGTGATCTCCACCTTTTCCTCGCCCTGTTGGCCGTCGGTCTGAATGCGCGGGGTGGCCCCACGGGCGAAGATACCCACCCGCCGGTCGCGGATCAGCGCGACATCGCGCACATGCCCGCAAATAACGATGCCCGCCCAGCCATTCTGCTCAGCGAGGTGCGCCATGCCTTCGCCAAACACCGCAACCGGAGCCTCAACGGCGACATCCACCACAGCGACGCGGCCCTGTCCGGGGGTGGAGAGCAGGTCTTTCAACGCCGCATCGGGGCCGTGCAGGCGGATCGTCTCGGCGCGACCGGAAAAGGTCTCTATCGCGGTGAACCGCTGCCACGTGCCCGGCAGAACCCGCGCATCACTCCCATACGCATCACAAAGGTCGGCAACAGGGGGCTGGGTCATCGGTTTCTCCTAGGGTTGCCCAAGCAAATGGCGCGCCCCCGTGAAGGGGCGCGCCTGATTTCGATGGGTGGAAGGGGGCGACTGCCCCCGACTGCCTTAGTTCTTCGCCTTGTCCACCAGTTTGCCGGCAGAGATCCACGGCATCATGCCGCGCAGGGTTTCGCCGACGGCCTCGATCTGATGCGCGTCGTTCATCCGGCGGGTGCCCTTGAAAAACGGCTGGCCGACCTGGTTTTCCTGCATGAAGTCGCGCACGAACTTGCCGGTCTGGATGTCGGTCAGAACCTCTTTCATCCGCGCCTTGGTCTCGTCATAGGGCAGGATGCGCGGGCCAGAGACATACTCGCCATACTCCGCCGTGTTCGAGATCGAGTAGTTCATGTTGGCGATGCCGCCTTCGTAGATCAGGTCCACGATCAGCTTCACCTCGTGCAGGCACTCGAAATAGGCCATCTCGGGCGCGTAGCCGGCCTCAACGAGGGTTTCAAAGCCCATGCGGATGAGCTCAACGAGGCCGCCGCAGAGCACGGCCTGCTCGCCAAAGAGGTCCGTCTCGCACTCTTCCTTGAAGTTGGTCTCGATGATGCCCGAGCGGCCGCCGCCGATGGCGGAGCAGTACGACAGGCCAATCTCCAGCGCCTTGCCAGAGGCATCGCGATCCACCGCGACAAGGCAGGGCACGCCGCCGCCTTTGACATACTCGCCACGCACGGTGTGACCGGGGCCCTTGGGTGCCATCATGATCACGTCGACGCCAGCTTTGGCTTCGATCAGGCCGAAATGCACGTTGAGGCCGTGGGCAAAGGCAATCGCGGCACCCTCGCGGATGTTGTCATGCACGTATTTCTTGTACGTCTCCGCCTGCAGCTCGTCGGGCATGGTGAACATCATCAGGTCGCACCAGGCCGCCGCTTCTGCGATGCCCATGGTCTGCAGGCCCTCACCTTCCGCCTTGGCGATAGAGCCGGAGCCCTCGCGCAGTGCGACGACCACGTTCTTGGCACCAGAATCGCGCAGGTTCAGCGCGTGAGCGTGGCCCTGGGAGCCATAGCCCAGAATCGCTACTTTCATGTCTTTGATCAGGTTCACGTCGCAATCGCGGTCGTAGTACACGCGCATGGGGTCTCTCCTATCCCTCTGGTTTTGTGTGCGGCGGAGAATGCGTTGAGACTACGGATGAGGGATTTCTTTTTACGCTGAAATATGGTGTTTGAGCGAAATTTCATTCGTTTAAATATTCGAAGACGAAACCTTATGCTCGATGACACCGACAGGCGCATTTTGCGCCAGATGCAGGCAGACCCGGCTGCTCCCGTCGCCACCATTGCAGAGCGCGCGGGCCTTAGCCACGCGCCCTGCTGGCGGCGCATCCGCCGGCTAGAGCGGGACGGCGTCATTCGCGCCCGCCGCGCCGTGATCGACCGGCGCGCCTTGGGGTATGAGGTGGAGGTCTTCCTCCGCATCACCCTCGACAAAACCCAGCGCAACGCCTTTGACGCCTTCGTCGCAGAGGCGCGGAAGATCGCTGAAGTCACCACGATCCAAACCCTGCTCGGCCGGGTCGATATCCGGATGGATGTGCGCGCACGCGATCTCGCGCATTACCAAGACATCTACAAAACCCGCATCCTCGCCCTGCCCCATATCCTGGATGTGGAGGCGCTGATGCTCGTCTCAGAGCTCAAATCCAGCGAGGCCGTGCCGGTATGACCCCGCTCGATGCCACCGACGAGGCGATTTTAGCGGCACTGGAAGAGGATGCCTCCCGCACGGCACGCCAAATCGGCGATCTGGTCGGCCTCAGTCAACCCGCCGCCTACCGCCGGATCAAACGGCTTGAGAGCGAGGGCGTGATCGCGGGCTACCGGCTGGAGGTGGACCGGGCGGCCTTGGGCTATGAGGTGGTGGTGTTCCTTGGCGTCAAACTCGCCGCCAAGGGTCGCGCCAGTATGGAAGACTTCGAGCGCGCCGTCGTCGCCATCCCCGAAGTGCAGCTCGTGCAGCATGTGCTCGGCGTCTATGACTACCGCCTGCGCGTGATCGCAAAAGACCTTGCAGACTTTGAGCGCGTGCTCCGTCGCCGCATCATGACACTGCCGGGCGTCGGCGACGTCGAATCCAATGTCCTGCTCAGCGAAGAGCTGCGGCGCTAAGAAAGGGCTCTGCCCTCTTGAGCCTGACGGCTCAATTCACCCGGAATATTTGAAAACCGACGAAGACGGGGCGGAGGGTCCTGTCTTCAATGGTCGTCAAATATGCCGGGGGTCTGGGGGCTGGCCCCCAGCATCCTTGGGCGCTTGGCTGTGCGCCCAAGTCAGGTCAATCGTCTTCGAGCTCGCAGGCCAGGGCATCGCGGCGCGGGGGCACAAGACCGGTGGGCAGGCGCGTTGTGTCGTCAAAACAGGCCAAGATCAGTTGGTCAGGGCGCAGACCCACAGCCTCGGAGAGATCGGCGGCGCGGAGGTCCGCATGATCGAGCACAGCGGCGGTTAAATCTGCGCCGTCAAACTGAGCACCGCGCAAATCGCTGAATTTGAGGTCGGCCCCGGTCAAAAGTGCGGCTTCAAAATCGGCGTTGCGCAGGTCGCTGCCTTCAAGCTCGGCGCCCGCGAGGTTGGCATCCTCAAAGTCCATTCCTGGCAGGCGCAGATCTTTCAGCTCTGAGCCCGACAGGTCCAGACCTTCGGCGTTGGCGTCATAGCGCGCGATGAGGTCGAGATCTTCTAGAAATTGGTAGTGTCTCAGTTTGAATTATTTTTCTTCCAGTACGGTCCGCGCTTTTTCGGGGCGGGTGCGCGGGCGTCGATCAGCCCAACAATCCACTCCATGTCGTAGAGCGTGCCGCTCAGACCAGCTGCCATAGCTGGCGACATTTTCAGGCTCTTGTGAACCCGCACGAAGTTGTAGTGCAGGAAGTAGAGCGAGAGCATGTGCAGGTGGTTTTCTAGCTTCTTGCTAAACCCGTTGGTCAAGCGCGTGAAGCGGCGCATACCCATGCGCATGGTGAGGTTCTGACGCTCCACATGCGACGTGGAGACCATCTCTTTCGCGGGCTCACCCGCGATGTTCACCTTTTTGATGCCCGTGCATTCCGCCGGGGAATACTTGCGCTCGTGGCCCTTCTGGCCTGTAGGCTCGCCATACAGCTTCACAAGCTGGGCGTAGTCCACGTCACCCCCGAAAGCGCCCTCTACGGCCTCCAGATAAGCCTTGTGGCCGTCTGTGGTGAGTTGCACGCGGTTCGCCAGCCGTGAGCGCAGATCGTCCATGAACTCTAGCGCCGTTGCACCGGAGCGGTCGCCAACCTCATAGGACAGGATCGTCTTGCTATCGCGGTCGATTGCCGTCCACGTCCAAACGTCGCCCGCGCCGTCCGGCGCAGCGGTGGCCGTCTTCACGTTCTTTTCTTTGGCGTAGCAGAACGACCAGATTTCATCGCACTGCACGTGAGCGGCGTGCACGTGGTGCACGTTCTCGTCATGATAGGCAGCACATGCTTCACCCGCTTCCACTAACAGCTTGGTCACGGTGTTTATGGACACGCCAACGGTGCGGGAGATTGAGCGCATCGACATGCCTTCAACCAACATGCTTAGGATAATAACGCGCTTGTTCAGGGGCAGTTTGTTCATGCCCTTGATATGGTGATGCTATCTACACTTATCAAGCAAAAGGTTCATTTTAAAACTGCGCTATAGCCTCAGCAAGCTTGTCCCAGTCGTCTTCCAGCATGTCTTCGACAGTGGCAAGCGGGAGAATGAGCTTATCTGCCAAGTCCTCAACACTCATCTCGCCATCAGCTACCTTCTGCCTCGCGATGACCCTCGCCGCCTTTGGGAACAAGAGCATTAGACCTTTTTGTTGCGCAAGAATGTCATTGGCCGCCCTCATGGTCATGCGGGGCTCGTCGCCGGTTGCGGCCTTCGAAGTAAGAACAGAAGCCAACTCCATGATGTCGCCAGGATCGCTAGTCTTTACAACGTTCGCGTCACAAACGTGCACCAACTCCTTTGCGCACACTATGCGCTGCACTTCGAAGCTTTCATTGCTAGGGAAGACAATGAGGGAAACCCATCGAGGGTCTGAATAGGGCCCACCACTAGGCTCGGTAAACTGTGCATATGTCCCAAACAGCTGAGTGGTATCCATCTCTTTGCCAACAACACGTATATCGTCTTGGTAGCCCATTTGGACCAAAGCATCGCAGATTTCTTGAATCTCTATGGGGAGCTCAGTTCGGCCATCAAATTTGGCTTGCAGATTCTTGAACAAGTGCCTCTCCAACAAAATAGGCCCGGTGGAAACCGGGCCTATCATAGGTGTTGCAAATGCAACAAGATTTAGAGTTTGCTTTTCTCTCGGCCACTATGAGGTGGATTGTGAGGCATGCCTTCTTCAAGGGCAGCGCGAATTACTCGCTCAGCCTCCTTGCAGATACCAACACTGGTTGCGTCAGTGCCCGCCAAGAATTTGATGTTTTGCAGCTCGCGCCCGCCCTCAGACAGAAGGTCGTGGAGGCTCGCCGAACAAGATTCAGTCATTTCCTTCTCTCCTTTTTGCCACCGAGCGATGGCGGCTTGAGTTGCGATCTCTGAACGTCGCTCTGCGTCCAGCTTTATTTTACGTGCTTCCGCACCAGCTACACCGCTTTTGCGGCGATTTTTGGACACATATCCGGTGTCCTCTGTTTCTCCAGTGGCTATCTTAGCCACCATGACGGCCCCGCCGATCACGTCGGCTGGGCGCTTCTGACCGTCTGGCCCCTTTGGCATGCGCCCTCCTTGGTGCATGTTCGTGTCAAGGCTCTTTAGCACTTGACACTGGATATATGCGCGACCTCAACAGGATTATCTAGATTGACAGCGCGAAATTCCCACCGAATCGTTAAGAATGTGTTGTTTGGGATATAGTTCCCGCTTGCAGGTCAAGTGTTAGGTATGGGGATAATTGTTTTTCTTCCGATTCTGCAACAGCGGCATATCGCGCGCGCCAGCAGAGCTATCGTCCCCGTCAACCTCGCCGATTTTCAAACTGAGACACTACCTAGAAATTGCAGCACCTGCCCAACACGGGCCCCATCGACGCGCAACAGAATCGCGCGGGTGTGGGCTCGACCAATAGCATCGCGGGTGGGCTGATCCTCGGCGCTGAGCACAAGCGCGCTGATCCGGTCGAAATAGGTTTGCAGCATATCCTCTTGCGCCCGCGCCGCCTCTTGTCGTGATGCGGTTTGCGAAAACCCCAGGGTGACCGCTGCAACCAGCGCCGGGACAGACAGGAGGGAGAGCAAGTCCCAGAGCGTTTTGTCTTCGAACCCCGTCCAGCGGGGGCGCCAGACGATTGAGAGCAGCAAAAGCCCGCCAATCACCGCCAGGAGCACATAGAGCACCAAAAAGGGCGGCAGATCGCTGCGCAGGTCGGTGAAGAACTCCATCGAAGCCTCTATTCCGCAGCGGCGCTATAGGCCTCCATCGGGGGGCAGGTGCACACGACGTTGCGGTCGCCATAGACGTTGTCGACGCGGTTCACCGGCGCCCAGTACTTGTCGACCCGGAACGCGCCAGGAGGGAAGCACCCCTGCTCTCGGCTATAGGGGCGGTCCCAAGCGCCGACGAGATCTTCCATCGTGTGCGGGGCGTGTTTGAGCGGGTTGTTTTCTGCGTCGAGCGCGCCGGTTTCGATGCTGGCGACCTCTTGCGCGATGGAGCGCATGGCGGCGATGAAACGGTCGAGCTCAGCTTTCGGCTCTGACTCCGTGGGCTCGATCATCAGGGTGCCCGCCACGGGCCACGACATCGTGGGTGCGTGAAAGCCGCTGTCGATCAGGCGCTTGGCGACGTCATCCACGGTGACCCCGGCGCGGTCTTTAAAGACGCGGGTGTCCACGATGCATTCATGCGCAATGCGGCCATTCCCGTTGGAATAGAGGATCGGGTAGGCGTCTTTCAGGCGCGTGGCGATGTAGTTGGCTGAGAGGATGGCGACCTTGGTGGATTGGGTCAGCCCCTCGCCGCCCATCATCAGAATGTAGCCCCAGGAGATGGGCAGCAGGCTGGGCGACCCCCAGGGGGCCGCGCTCACTGCGCCAGAGGTGCCATGGGCGACATGGCCCGGTAGGTGCGGGGCGAGGTGCGCCTTCACGCCGATGGGGCCCATGCCGGGGCCACCGCCGCCGTGGGGAATGCAGAAGGTTTTGTGCAGGTTGAGGTGGCTGACATCCGCGCCCACGTCGCCGGGGCGGGCGATGCCGACCATCGCGTTGAGGTTCGCGCCATCGAGATACACCTGCCCGCCATAGCGGTGGGTGATGTCGCAGACCTCGCGCACAGTTTCTTCGAACACGCCGTGGGTGGAGGGGTAGGTGATCATGCACGCGGCGAGCGTGTCGGCGTGCTGGGCCGCTTTCGCGCGCAGATCGTTGAGGTCGATGTCGCCATTCTCGGCCACCGCGACGGGCACCACCTCATAGCCAACCATCTGGGCGGAGGCGGGGTTGGTGCCGTGGGCGGAGGTCGGGATCAAACAGGTGGTGCGCTGCGCATCGCCACGCGAGAGGTGGTAGCGGCGGATCGTCAAAAGGCCCGCGTATTCACCTTGCGCGCCGGAGTTGGGCTGCATCGAGATCGCGTCATAGCCGGTGACGTCGCAAAGTTTATCTGAGAGGTCATCCACCAACGCCTTGTAGCCCGCCTGCTGGTCGGCCGGGGCGAAGGGGTGGATTTTGCCAAAGCCACGCCAGGTGACGGGCATCATCTCGGCAGTCGCGTTCAGCTTCATCGTGCAGGAGCCCAGCGGGATCATTGCACGGTCGAGCGCGAGGTCGCGGTCGGCGAGGCGGCGGATGTAGCGGGTCATCTCCGCCTCGGCCCGGTTCATGTGGAAGACCGGGTGGGTGAGATACTCGGAGGTGCGTATGAGGGCCTCGGGCAGGTGATACGTGCCCTCGGTGGCGGTGCGCTCGATGCCGAAGGCGCGCCAGACGCCCTCTACCGTGGCAGTCGTCGATTGCTCGTCGAGGGCGATACCGATTTGCGTGTCACCCACGGGGCGCAGGTTGATCCCTTCGGCGCGGGCGGTGCGCAGGATCACGCCCTGCATGTGGCCCACATCAACTGTGATCGTGTCGAAATGCGCCTCGGGCGCGACGGTGTAGCCGCTGCCTCGCAGGCCCTGTGCAAGCTCGGTTGTGAGGCAGTGGATCCGTTGGGCAATCGCGCGTAGGCCCTCGGGCCCGTGGAAAACGGCGTACATTGAAGCCATGACCGCCAGCAGCGCTTGGGCGGTGCAGACGTTGGAGGTCGCCTTTTCGCGGCGGATGTGCTGCTCGCGGGTTTGCAGGGTCAGGCGGTAGGCGCGGTTGCCGCGGGCATTGATGGAAACACCGATGAGGCGGCCTGGAAGGCCCCGCTTGAGCTTGTCGGTGACTGCCATGTAGGCAGCATGAGGGCCACCTGCGCCCAAAGGCACTCCAAAGCGTTGGGTGTTCCCGATGGCGATGTCCGCGCCCATTTCGCCGGGCGCTTTGAGCATTGTCAGCGCCAAAAGGTCCGCCGCGACGACGCCCAGCGCCTTGGTGGCGTGGAGCTTTTCCATCACATCCGAGAAGTCGTTCAGGTGGCCGTGGGTGCCGGGGTATTGCACGATCGCGCCAAACACCTCTTCGGGCACCAGATCGGTGAACGGATCGCCCACGATCACGTCCCAGCCGAGCGGCTCTGCACGGGTTTTGATCACGTCGATGGTTTGCGGGTGGCACCAACGGTCCACAAAAAACGCGTTGGCTTTGGACTTGGAGGAGCGTTGCGCAAGGGCCATCGCCTCTGCCGCCGCCGTCGCCTCATCAAGCAACGACGCATTGGCGACGTCGAGCGCCGTCAGGTCAGAAACCATGGTCTGGAAGTTCAGCAGCGCCTCAAGCCGGCCCTGGCTGATCTCGGGCTGGTAGGGGGTGTAGGCCGTGTACCACGCAGGGTTTTCAAGGATGTTGCGCTGAATGACCGGAGGCGTGACACAGTCGTGGTAGCCCTGCCCTAAGAGGCTGACCATCACCGTGTTCATCCCACCGATCTCGCGCATGCGGGCGAGCATCCCCTGCTCCGAGAGCGGCTCCCCAAAGGCCAGCGGCGCCTTTTGGCGGATCGCCTCAGGCACGGCCTCTGCTATTAGCTCATCGAGGGTTTCGACACCGCAGGCTGCGAGCATCTCGTCCATCTCGGCGGGCGACGGGCCGATATGTCGGCGGTTGGCGAAATCGTAGGGGTTATAGTCGGTGGGGGTGTAGGGCATTGGAGAGACTCATCCTAGATGAAAGGTCAACGGAAGGCGCGCCCGAGCCTGGGTGGGCGCTGTAATGAGGTGTGTGCGTCGCGGTTTATGGTGGCAAAGTCGCATTGAGTTTTGGTCATTTCGGAACGGTAGAAAAAGCGCCCTCCTGGGGGAGGGTCGGGCGCGCCGGATGCTAGGCGCATCCGGCAGAGTGTTGCTACGTGGCCCCACTACTCGCTCAGCTGGCAAACGCCGCATAAGCGGTTTCGTCCATCAGGCCATCCATCTCGGAGGGGTCTGAGAGCTTCATGCGGAAGAACCAGCCCGCCTCCATCGCGTCCTCGTTGATCAGGGCGGGGTTTTCGACGATGGCCTCGTTCACGGCCGTGATCTCGCCATCCAAGGGCGCGAGAATGTCAGAGGCGGCCTTGACTGATTCGATCACCACGACCTCGTCATCTTTTGAGACCTCCGTGTTCGCCTCGGGCAATTCCACGAAAACGATGTCGCCAAGCTGGTCCGCTGCAAAGGCGGTGATGCCGACGATCACCTCGTCGCCATCAACGCGGAGCCATTCATGTTCTTCGGTGTAGCGGATCATATCGGACCTCAACGCTTGTAGGTGTTTGCGGTGAACGGCATCGCCGCCACCGTTGCTGGGAGAAACTTACCACGGACATTTCCGAAAATCTGCGCTCCTGTTTGCGCGATTTCGGTGGGCAGGTAGCCCATGGCCACCGGGGCCTGAACGCTGGGGCCGAAGCCGCCGGAGGTGACATGGCCGATAACGGGTCCGTCAGGCTCTGCGTGCAGCGTGACGCCCGCGCGCATCGGGGCACGGCCCTCTGGCAGCAGGCCCACGCGGCGGCGCAGGGCGCCGTTGGTGATGTGGTCGAGGATTATGGCTGCACCGGGAAAGCCGCCGGCCCGTGGCCCGCCTGGACGACGCGCTTTGCCGATGGCCCAGAGGAGGCCCGCCTCAACGGGTGTCGTCTCTGTGTCGATGTCGTTGCCGTAGAGGCACAGCCCCGCCTCAAGCCGCAGCGAATCGCGGGCACCGAGGCCGATGGGGGCGACGATGTCTTGCGCGAGGAGGGCTGTCGCGAGCGCTTCGGCCTCTTTCTCCAAAACGGAAATCTCAAACCCATCCTCACCGGTGTAGCCCGAGCGGGAAAGTATCAGGCCGCCGAATGCGGGGCGCTCAGCCACATCCATGAAGCGCATCTTGGTCACATCAACGCCTATGGCACTCAGCGCCTCCGCCGCTTTGGGGCCTTGCAGGGCGATGAGGGCGCGGTCGGTGAGCACGTCTACGGCGTTGTTACCCAAATGGGCTTTGAGATGCGCAATATCGGCGTCTTTGCAGGCGGCGTTCACAACGACGAACCAGTGATCGCCGCGATTGGCGAACATGAGGTCGTCAAGAATGCCGCCCGTCTCGTTGGTCAGTAGGCCATATCGCTGGCGGCCCTCCTTCAGGCCCGCGACATCGACCGGAATCAACGCCTCCAGCGCTTCAGAAGGTGCCGTCACGCGCAACTGGCCCATATGGCTGACGTCAAAGAGGCCGGCGGCGCTGCGCGTGTGCAGGTGCTCGGGCATCACCCCGGCGAATTGCACGGGCATCGAATAGCCCGCAAAGCCCACCATTTTGCCGCCCAAGCTTTGGTGCAGCGCGGTGAGCGGCGTTTCAAGAAGGTCAGTCATCAGCGCACCTCAGCAGCGTCGGGCAATTTGCCCTGTGACGCCCCCGCTGTCCGGCTGCCTGAGATCGCTATCCCTTCGGCGGAGCCCTGGTGGGCCCTCTCTCCAGCGTGTGTGCATCCTCCGGTCCTGAGGCCTGAGCGTTTCCGGGGCGGTTGCGCCTTCGGCACGGGATACTCCCGTTCTCCCAGAGGATGATCTAGCGTTAGGCGAAGGCGGGGGCCTCTGGCAAGGGTTAAGTTGCACTGCGGCAAAGCGCAGGTGATTTGCGCGGGCGGTGAAAGCGGATAAGGGGCGGGTTATGCAAACGCTCACCATCACTCGCCTCGGACACCAGGGCGACGGGATCGCGGATGGCCCAGTCTATGTGCCCCGGACCTTGCCTGGAGAAGTCGTGCGCTGGGACGGTATCTCAGCCAAGATCGACACGCCGTCGGAGGCACGGGTGTCGCCGGTGTGTCGGCATGCCAAGAGCTGCGGCGGGTGCATGTTGCAGCATGCCTCGGATGGGTTCGTGGCTGAATGGAAGCGCGACGTGGTGCAGGCGGCGTTGTTGGCGCGGGGGCTGGAATGGCCTCTGCGCGACTTGCACACTTCGCCGCCTAAAAGCCGCCGCCGTGCAACGTTTTCAGGGCGGCGGACAAAGTCGGGCGCGCAGATCGGCTTTCACGCGTTGCGGTCGGAGCTTTTGGTGCCGGTGACGGCGTGTGAGGTCATCACCCCCGCCCTCGCGAATGCACTGCCGCATCTTGAGCCGCTGGTCGTGGCCACAGCGTCTCGCAAAGGCGAGGTGAAGCTGGTTTTGACCGAGACAGACAGCGGGATTGACCTCGATGTGCGGGGCGGCAAACCGCTTGATCCTTTGCAAATCTCTACGCTGCGCTTCGACGGGCTCGCGAGGCTTGGTCAGGAGGGGGAGCCCTTAGCGACTTGGACCGTACCAAGGGTTCAGATGGGGGAGGCGCAGGTCGCGCTCCCGCCCGGCGCGTTTTTGCAGGCCACGCGGGAGGGCGAAGCGGCGCTTTTATCTGGTGTTTTGGAGGCTGTGGCGGGGGTGAACCAAGTCGCGGACCTTTTTGCAGGGGGCGGGACGTTTTCGTTGCCGCTCTCTGCCAAGGCCAAAGTCTTTGCCGTCGAGGGGGCGGAGGAGTTGACCAGCGCGCTTGCGCAGGCCGCCCGCGATCTTCCCGGGCATCACATCTCGACAGAGACGCGCGATTTATTTCGCCGGCCCGTGCCCGCTGCGCATTTGGCAGGCTGCGATGCGGTGGTGATCGACCCACCCCGCGCGGGGGCGGAGGCGCAGATGCGGGAAGTGGCGCTGGCGCGGCCTGCCCAAGTCGCCATGGTCTCGTGCAATCCGGTGACCTTTGCGCGGGATGCGACGTTTCTCGCAGAAGCGGGCTACGTGTGCCGCTTTATCGACGTGGTGGACCAGTTTCGCTGGTCGCCGCATGTGGAGGTAGTGGCCGGGTTCGCGCTGCCCTGATCAGGGCAGGCAATCGGCAAAACTCGTATCATCAGCGCGGGCCAGAAGGCGCATGTCGATCTCGCGGCCTTGGTTGGGGTTAAACGCCTCAACGCGGGCAAGCTCTTGCAGGGGGGCACCGACCAGCGCCTCCAGTTCTTCGGGCGTGGTGCGGCGGGCGGCGTTGAGCCAGACGCGCCAGCCGCTCTCTCCGCTTGAAAGCAGCTCTGCCGCCTCGTTATCGGTCAAAAACCGCGCGGTGGTGGCGGTGTAGTGCCAGACCGACGGCTCGCGGTAGTCGATGGAGCGGAACGGGCGGGGTGCGCAGGCATCATAGGCCAGATGCGCTTCGGCAATCGCGCGGGAGGGGAAGAAATACTGCGCGGCGGGGAGCGTGACGCCGAAAAGCCCACCGTGGATGAGCAGCCCTGCGGCGAGAGCGTAGCCCGCAAATTGCCAGTCTTGCCGCTTTAGCAGCGACCAAACGGCGGCAAGGGCGGCGAGACTGCCGAAGCCCGCGAGAGCGACAGCGGTGGGCAGAATGCCTCCGAGCTCCAGCGGGGGCACCACGAGGCTGATGCCTGCCCAGACGGCCGTGCCAAGCAAGAACAGCGCCGCTGCCACGATCCGCCATCCGCGCGACGGATTCAGCCCGTGGATCAGACCGTAGGCCATGAGCCCCACGAGGGCCGGGAACACTGGCAAGGTATAGTGCGGCAGTTTCGTTGAGGTGACGGCGAAGACGGCCCAGAACGGGATGATCCAGCTGGCCAGAAACCGCATCGCGTCAGAACCACGCTCGCGCCACGCGCGGCCAAGGCTCAGCACCAAAAGCGCCGCCCAGGGCCAGAGCATCAGCCAGACGGTGGCGATGTAATACCCCGGAGGCCCCCAGTGGTTTTGTTGGCCCTCAGTGACTTTGCCGAGGAGGTCATCTCCGACAGCGGCGAAGTAGTACTGCCAGTCGGTGCGAAACCCGATGGCGATGAACCAAGGCAGTGCGACGACCGCCAACACCGCGAGGCCGAACAGCGGTTTGGTTTGGCGGACAAACTGAAGGTCGCGCTCAAGGATGGTGTGCGACAGCAGGATCCCTCCGAGCAGGAGAAAGATGATCGGCCCTTTCACCAGCACCCCGGCAGAGACGGCGAGCCAGAGGATCCAGTGTTCGCGTTGCAGGCCGGGGCCGCGCGCCTCTCGCTCGTAGAGCCGCGCGAGCGCTCCGGCGGTGGCGGTGCAGGCGGCAAGCAGCACCGCGTCGGTTTTGGCGATATTCCCCTCACCCGCCGCGATCAGGCAGGTGAGCATCATCATCCCGGCGAGGGCTGCAGCGCGTTTGCCAAGCAAAGGATAGAGCGCCCAGAAGGTCAAAAGCCCCGCAAAGAACATCCCAAATGCAGACGGCAGACGGTAGACCCAGATCGGCGCCTCCGCCCCATAGCCAGTGATCTGCGCGGCGGCGACCTGAAGCCAGTGGATGCCCGCAGGCTTTTTCCAGCGCGGGTTCTCGATGTTCCAGATCTCGATGTAGTCCCCGGTCTCCATCATTTGTTTGGAGGCCTGGATGTAACGTCCCTCATCCCGATCAGTGACCGAAATGGTCGCCTGCCCCGGGATCAGCGTGATCGCGGCCAAAAGCGCATACACCGCCACAAGGCGCCACCGCGAGAGCAGCGTCCAGTCAAGCAGCGCTTGCATTCGGGGTTACTCCTGGATCGGCGGAAGAGCCGGCGCGTCACCGCTGGTGGGCGGCAGGAGGCTGCCCCCTTCGAGGCCGGGCGGCAACAGCGGCTCGGTCGAGGCGGGAGGCAACAGGTCGCCGCCTGTGCCAAGGCGCTCGATCACGCTGTCATTGTTGAGTGCGCGGGTCTGCATCACAGTCAGCAGGATGCAGCAAACCATAAAGGCCGCGCCCAACGCCCACGTCGCTTTGGTGAGCGCATTCGCAGCACCACGACCGCTGACGAGGCCACCGCCTCCGCCGCCACCGCCGCCAATGCCCAGACCGCCCCCTTCACTGCGCTGCAAAAGCACCACGCCAATAAGGGCGAGGGCGATCAGGAGCAGGACGATAAGGACGATGTTTTCCATGGGGCATCTCGGTCTGTGCGAACGTGGCGGGCCTTAGCATGGCCGATCTGGGGTGTCGATTCACATCCGCAAGGGGTTTGGGCGTTTAGACGGCGCGGCGTGATGACCACGGCGCAAGATCGGCCCTATCCATGGGGGGCGCGCAGGGGTACGAGGCGACATGACCTCCCCAACCGCATCCGAGCAGCACGCGCCGATGAGCTACACCATGTTTGTGGTTGTGGTGGCCGCGTTGATGGGGATGAACCCGCTTGCCATCGACATCATGCTGCCCGCCTTTGGCCTGATCACGAGCCATTATGATCTGAGCAATCCGAATGCCGTGCACACGGTCATCACCTTCTATCTGCTTGGCTTTGGCCTGGGGCAGCTGTTGGTGGGCACGTTCGCGGACAGTTTCGGCCGCAAGCCGATCCTCTTGGTCGGCGTGGCGCTTTACACGTTGGCGGGGCTTGGCTGCGCGTTGGCGCCGAATTTTGAGGCTCTGTTGGCGGCGCGATTTGTTTGCGGCCTCGCCTCCGCTGCGCCGCGTGTGGTTGCCACGGCGATGGTGCGCGATTGCTATGACGGGCGTACGATGGCGCGGGTGATGGCGCTGGCGATGACATTCTTCATGGCGATGCCGCTCTTTGCGCCGCTGTTGGGGCAGATCATCGTGATGGTCGCGCCGTGGCAGTGGATCTTTGGTTTTGTGGTGGTTTACGGCGCGGTGTTGTTTTGGGTGTGTTTCAGCGCGTTGCCCGAAACCATACGCCCCGAGTTTCGCCGCCCCATTGCCTTCACCGCGATGGCGGAGGCGACGCGCTCTGTTCTAGGCTCGCGCCAAACC